>CAYYGO010000004.1:0-120630 GCA_964471635.1 uncultured Hyphomicrobium sp. | reverse complement strand
GAGGCGGGCGGCACGCCGCGCGAGTTCTGCACCATCACCGTCACCGACGGCATCGCGATGGGCCACCAGGGCATGAAGTCGTCGCTGGTGAGCCGCGAGGTGATTGCCGATTCGATCGAACTCACCATGCGCGGCCATTGCTACGACGCGATGGTCGGCCTCGCCGGCTGCGACAAGAGCCTGCCCGGCATCATGATGGCAATGCTGCGGCTCAACGTGCCCTCCGTATTCATGTATGGCGGCTCGATCCTGCCCGGCCGCTTCAAGGGCCGCGACGTCACCGTGGTCGACGTGTTCGAGGGCGTCGGCATGCATTCCGCGGGCCGCATGTCGGCAGCGGACCTGCACGAGCTCGAGTGCGTCGCATGCCCGTCGGCGGGCTCGTGCGGTGGCCAGTTCACCGCCAACACGATGGCGATGGTATCGGAGGCGATCGGGCTCGCGCTGCCCGGCTCGGCCGGCGCACCCGCCCCCGACCTCGCGCGTGATCACTGGGCCGTCGAAAGCGGCAAGGCGGTGATGCGGCTCGTCGCCGACGGCATCCGTCCGCGCGACATCGCGACCCGCAAGGCGTTCGAGAACGCGGCGGTGGTGGTCGCGGCGACGGGCGGCTCTACCAATGCCGCGCTGCACCTGCCGGCCATGGCCAACGAGATCGGCTTCGACTTCGACCTGTTCGACGTCGCGGAGGTGTTCAAGCGCACGCCCTACATCGCCGATCTGAAGCCGGGCGGCCAGTACGTGGCCAAGGACGTGCACGACATCGGCGGCATCCCGCAGATCCTCAAGGCGCTGCTCGAGGGCGGCTATCTGCACGGCGACTGCCTGACGGTTACCGGCAAGACGATGGCGCAGAATCTCGAGAACGTGAAGTTCAATTCCAATCAGAAGGTTGTCTACCCGGTTTCAAACCCCATATCGCCTACAGGCGGGGTGGTGGGCCTCAAAGGCACGCTCGCACCGGATGGTGCGATCGTGAAGGTCGCAGGCATGAAGAAGCTCGACTTCCGCGGGCCAGCGCGCGTGTTCGACTGCGAAGAGGACGCCTTCGCCGCCGTCGAGAGGCGCGAGTACAAGGACGGCGAGGTGATCGTCATCCGCTACGAGGGCCCCAAGGGCGGCCCGGGCATGCGCGAGATGCTGTCCACCACCGCGGCTCTCTACGGCCAAGGCGCCGGCGACAAGGTCGCGCTCATCACGGACGGCCGCTTCTCCGGCGCCACGCGCGGCTTCTGCATTGGACATGTCGGACCCGAGGCGGCGGTCGGCGGACCCATCGCGCTGATCCGGAACGGCGACATCATCGCGATCGACGCGGACAAGGGGACACTCGACCTCGAGGTTCCCGCCGCGGAACTTGCTGAGCGTTTGAAGAATTGGACGGCGCCCGCGAATGCGTACCAATCGGGCGCGATCAGGAAGTTTGCTGACCAGGTCGGGCCGGCGCGCCATGGCGCCGTAACCCACGCTGGCGGAAAGGCCGAGGTTGCTTGCTACGCGGACATCTAGGATCGCCGCCGTCATCGTGTCGGTCGCCGCGCTCGTCGCGGCGGCCGGAGCAGATGCCGCCGACCCGAAGTTCAAGTCGCCCGAGGATGCGCTGCGCCAAGGCATCGGCGCATTCCATGGCGGCTACTACGAGATTGCGCTGCCTGCGCTCGAGGCGGCTGCGGCGAGCAATCTGTTCCTCGGCCAGTACTACCTTGCGCGCCTTTACGCCGACAACTCCGGCGCCCACACCGATCACGCCAAGGCGTACGTGCTGTTCCAGCAGATCTCGAACGAGCATACCGACGCCGATCCCGACGACGACAGCCGCGCACCCTACGTCGCCCGCTCGCTGACGGCGCTCGCGCGCTACGTGCGCCAGGGGCTGCCAGAGATCGGCTTGGCGCCCAATCCCGAGCGCGCCGCGGAGTACCTGCGCTTCTCGGCCACGTTCTTCAACGACGAGGAGGCGCAGTTCGAGCTGGCCAAGGTGCTGCTCTACGGCGAAACCGGCGAGACCGACGTCTCGGGCGGCATGCATTGGCTATCGACGCTGTCGCAGAAGGGGCATGCCGGCGGCCAGGCGTTCCTGGCGCTCGAGCTGTGGCGCGGCAAGCTCGTGCAGCGCGATCCGGTGCGCGCGCTGGCGCTGATCGCCATCGCGATCGAGAACGCGCCGCCCGCCGACCGGTTGTGGATCGGCGACATCTATCAGGACATCTTCTGCGGCTCGGGCGCCAGTACGCGCAAGCAGGTGACGGGGATGGTCGCCGACTGGCGCGACCGCTACGGCCGAAAGCCCGATACGCGCGACCGCTCAGGGCTCGGGCAGCTTGCGGCCGATCCGGTCCGCTTGTGCCGAAACGGCGAGCCCGTAGCGGTGTTCGAGGCGCCGCACGGCAAGGAGATCGCGGCGCCCTCGCTGGCGCCGGTGCCGCAAGGGCTTGGTGCGGCGCCGGGCTTCCTGCAGGGTGGTGCCGCCGGGACCCTGCGCGGACTGGCGATGCCGGGTCCGGACGGTCTGGCGACGGGAGCGGCGCCGCGCGAGGCGCCGGTCAGCTCGCCTCAGGAGCGTTGACTTTCCGGTATGGCGGGCATCTTCGCCGGGTTGCGGAACTGAGATGACGGCGGCGGGCGCATCATGACCTCGGCTGCGGTGTGGGATGCGCTGCTGCGGCTCGTCGGCGCGTTCTATGTATTTGCCGGCTTTGTGGCGCTCCGCGCGACGCTGCTGTCGGTCGTGATCGACCGCGGGCTCGCACGGATCACGCTCGAGCCGCCGCAGCGCGCCGAGACGATGAAGGCGCTGTGGCTCGGCCTCGGCTCGGCGGTGATCTTCCTCGGCGGGCTCTCGCTGATGCTCGTGTGGGAGGGGGCGCCGTGGCTGTTCCTGCTCTCCGCGGCAGGGCAGGCGATTTACCTCTATGCGCTCGCGCCGCTTTACTTCGACCGGGTCGATGCACCCGAGGCGAGTGGCCGGCGCGGCACCACGAACGCCTTCGTGATCTTCGTCGGGGCGACCGCGCTCGTCTTCTGGGCGAAGGCGAGCGGGCGCCTCGTTGCCGCCGACGCGCTGCCGGTCTGGCAGGTCGCGGCCGCGCTTGCAGCGGCGGCGGCGTGCGGCGTGTGGGCGGTGCGGCAGCTCCGCTGACTTGGACGTCGAGGGCCGGCGCGAAGGCGCGGCGTGGCGTCGCCGGCTGCTAGGCGGCGAGATCCACCCAGACGGGGACGTGGTCGGACGGCTTCTCCCAGCCGCGCGGGAAGCGGTCGACGCCCGCCGCGACCATGCGGTCGGCGGCCTGCGGCGACAGCAGCAGGTGGTCGATGCGGATGCCGTCGTCCCTCTGGAAGGCGCCGGCCTGATAGTCCCAGAACGTGTAGATGCCCGGCCCGGGGTGGCACGCGCGCACGGCCTCGGTCAGCCCGAGCGCCAGCAGCCGGCGCCACGCCTGCCGGCTCTCGGGCTGGAACAGCGCGTCGCCGGTCCAGGCCTCGGGGCGTTTGGCGTCGGCGGGCTCGGGAATGACGTTGTAGTCGCCGGCCAGCACGAACGGGGTCTCGTCGGCGAGCAGGCAGCGCGCGTGCGCCTCGAGGCGGGCCATCCAGGCGAGCTTGTAGGCGAACTTGTCGGTGCCGATGGGGTTACCGTTCGGCAGATAGAGGCAGCCGATGCGGATGCTGCCCCTGGGCGGCGAGACGATCGCCTCGATGTAGCGGGCCTGGAGGTCGCCTTCGTCGCCGGGCAGACCCCGCGTGACCTCGTCGAAGGGTAGCTTCGACAGAATTGCGACGCCATTGAAGCCTTTCTGGCCGTGCGTTGCGACGTTGTAGCCGAGCTCGCCGAACGCGTCGGAGGGAAAGCCTTCGTCGACGCTCTTGATCTCCTGCAGGCAGACGATGTCGGGCGACTGCTCGCGCAGGTAGGCGAGCGCCGTATCGAGGCGCGCCTTGACGCCGTTGATGTTCCAGGTGGTAAGTCTCAATGGCTGGTTCGCCCGGCCTTCTTGGAGAGCGTCAATTTCGACGCCATCTTGCGGAAAGAAAGTAGGCTGCGTCGAAAGTAAGTTCTGATGTCCGAGTCTGGAAACAACTGGATCACCATGGAAAGCCGAATGGATTTAAGATCTTCGCCGGCAATGTTGTAGCGCGGCTCGAAGTTGACAGCTGCTCCACGATCCCTCCGCAAATATTTAACATCGTCGCTGTCCAGGTCCACTCGAGTGAGTCGGTCGCAGATTGCAAACCACTCGCCTGTCCGGCTCAATGCGCGCAGCCCGTCGTTTTTGATACGAACGTTCAGAACGTCTCGATTTTGAGGCAATGTATCGGACAGTGGCACGGCGTCGACTATTCGGTTCATTTGACGGCTCGCCGGGGTCAATACTACCGCGAGTGTCGCGTCGCCCTCATTCTCTGGATGTCCGCCGAAGCGTGACTTCTTGCAGATCAAGATTGTACCGGCCTTGACCGTGTTATCTAAGATCACGCGCCCGCCCCCCCCACGCTACATCCGACAGGACAATTCAGCGGCAGAAGCTTAACCCGACGAGTGGTCCAACTCCAGTCAGATTGTAAAGCTGGTGCCGCAGCCGCACGAGGCGGTGGCGTTCGGGTTCTTGATCTTGAAGGCGGCGCCGATCAGGTCGTCGACGAAGTCGATCTCGGAGCCGGCGAGGTACTGCAGGGAGACCGGGTCGACGAGCACGGTGGCGCCGTCGCGCTCGATGCGGAGGTCGTCGGGCTCCGCGGCGGAGACGAGATCGAATTTGTATTGGAAGCCCGAGCAGCCGCCGCCCTCGACCGAGACGCGGAACAGCTTGGCCGCCGGCTCCTTGGCGACGATCTCGGCGATGCGGTGCGCGGCGCGGTGGGTGACGGCGAACGGCGTCGCGAGGGTGTCGGCGGTGGTCATGGGCGTCTCGGTCCTCGTGGTCGTCTGATCGGTCTGCCGGAACGGCGATCGCGCGGTGCACGATGCCTCGGTCGCGGCGCCGCTAGCAGGCTGTCGCGCCCGCCACAGGACTCTTGTACACCGGGTCGGCAGCTGCACGCGGTCCGAGCACAAAGATAGGGCTCGCGTGGTCGAAGTCAAACCCACGGGCTCAAATCGGAATTCGGGCGATGGCGATCCACCTGAAAGCGATTGGCGGCGACATGGAGAGCGCCGGGTCCGCTGACGGGTACGGCGAGGCGCTGGCGCCGGGTGCCCGGGCGCCTGCGGCCTACGCGGCCAGTGCCGTGGCGTCCCGCGGCCGCCGCTACGCCGAGCCCGAATGCCCGACGCGCAGCCCCTTCCAACGCGACCGCGATCGCGTCCTGCATTCGACCGCGTTCCGCCGGCTGATGCACAAGACCCAGGTATTCCTGTTCCACGAGGGCGACCACTACCGCACGCGGCTGACGCACAGCCTCGAGGTGGCGCAGATCGCGCGCACGATCGCCCGGCAGCTCCGGCTCGACGAGGACCTCGCGGAGGCGCTGGCGCTGGCCCACGATCTCGGGCACTCGCCGTTCGGGCACGCCGGCGAGCGGGCGCTCGATCGCGCGCTCGCCGGGCACGGAGGGTTCGACCACAATGCCCAGTCGCTGCGCGTGGTGATGCGGCTCGAGCGGAAGTACTACGGGTTCGACGGTCTCAACCTGACGTGGGAGACCCTCGAAGGGCTCGCCAAGCACAACGGTCCGCTCGACGTGGCGCGGGATCATGCGGTGGCCAAAGTGGCGCGCCGGTTCGAGCCCTGGCGCCCGCTCGACCTCGACCGCTGGGCGTCGGGCGAGGCGCAGGTCGCAGCGCTGGCCGACGACATCGCCTACGCGACGCACGATATCGACGACGGGCTGCGCGCCGGGCTCATCGCGTTGTCCGACCTCGCGGACGTGCCGTTGGCCGGGCCTGCGGTCGCGGCGGCGCGGGCCAAGGACCCAGGTCCGGACGACGGCCGCCGCGTGTACGAGATCACGCGCCGCATGATTACGGTGCTGATCGCGGGCTGCGTCGCCGAGAGCCGGGCGCGTCTCGAGGCGCTGGCACCGGCGACACCCGACGACATCCGCCGCTCGCCGTCTGCGGTCGTCGCCTTTCGGCCGGCGACCGCCGCCGATCTCGTGGCGCTGAAAACGTTCCTGTTCGAGCGCGTCTACCGGCACCCGCGCGTCAACCGCGTCATGGCCGGCGCCGAGGCGATCGTCGCCGACCTGTTCGGCCGCTACATGCGCGAGCCGGCCTCGCTGCCCGACACCTGGCGCGGCCGCATCGCGGGCCTCGACGAGCGCGGCCGGGCCCGGCTCGTCGCAGATTTCGTCGCCGGCCAGACAGACCGCTTCGCGATCGGCGAGCACCGGCGCCTGTTTGACGCCACCCCGGATTTGCGATAGCGGGGCCGTGCTCCTCATCACCGACCGCGCGGAAGGATCTGCAATGAACGTGTACCAGCACGTCGCGAGCCGCATCGCCATGCACCTGGCCGCCTTGAAGGCCGAGGGCGCGCTGCCTGCCGACGTGGCGCTGCCGGCGGTGGAGGTCGAGGCGCCTCGCGACCCGACGCACGGCG
Organism: uncultured Hyphomicrobium sp.; assembly: GCA_964471635.1. Classification (GTDB taxonomy): domain Bacteria; phylum Pseudomonadota; class Alphaproteobacteria; order Rhizobiales; family Hyphomicrobiaceae; genus JAKAML01. The sequence continues at coordinate 114,091 of CAYYGO010000004.1, read as the reverse complement.
ACCTCGCGACCAACGTGGCGATGATGCTGGCCAAGCCCGCGCGCATGAAGCCGCGCGACATCGCCGAGCTGCTGAGGCCGCGGCTGGCCACCGAGCCGGAGGTGATTGCGACCGATGTGGCGGGGCCGGGCTTCATCAATCTGACGCTCGCGCCTGCGGTCTGGCAGGGCCTCGTCGCAGAGATCGGGCGGCAGGGAGACGGCTACGGCCGTGGCGGCGTCGGCGCTGGCGAGACGGTCAACATCGAGTACGTCTCGGCCAATCCGACCGGCCCCATGCACGTCGGCCACTGCCGTGGGGCGGTGTTCGGCGATGCGCTGGCGAACCTTCTCGACTTCGTCGGCTATAAAGTGACGCGCGAGTACTACATCAACGACGCGGGCGCACAGGTCGACAAGCTCGGCCGCTCGGCGATCCTGCGCTACCGGGAGGCATTGGGCGAGGCGATCGGCGAGATCCCGCCCGGGCTCTATCCGGGAGAGTATCTGAAGCCCGTCGGGGCGGCGCTTGCACAGTCGCACGGTCGGGCGCTGCTGCAGAAACCCGACGACGAGCAGATGCAGATCGGGCGCGACGCGGCCATTGCGGCATTGCTCGACGAGATCCGCGGCGATCTCGCGGCGCTGAACATCCGCCACGACGTGTTCTTCTCCGAGCGTAGCCTGACCACGGGCGACCGCGATCAGGTGAAGGCGGCGATCGCCGATCTCGACGCCCGCGGCCTCATCTTCGAGGGGCGGCTCGAGCGGCCCAAGGACCACGACGACGGGGAGTGGGAGGACCGCGAGCAGACGCTGTTCCGCTCGACCGGGTTCGGCGACGACAGCGACCGGGCGTTGATGAAGTCGGACGGCGGCTACACCTATTTTGCCGGCGACGTGGCCTATCACTTCGACAAGATCCAGAGGGGTTTCAACCACTATATCAACGTGTTCGGCGCCGATCATATCGGTTACATCCCGCGCATCCTCGCCGCGTTCGCCGCGCTCGCGGGCGGCACGGTCGACCTGAAGGAGCGGGGCACGGCGGGCGGCAAGGCGGACCTGCACATCCTCGTCTGCCAGCTGGTCAAGGTGATGCGGGCGGGCGAGATCGTGCGCATGTCGAAGCGGGCGGGAAGCTTCGTGGCGCTGCGCGATGTGGTCGACGAGGTCGGCCGCGACCCGGTGCGGTTCATGATGCTCTACCGCAAGAACGATGCGCCCCTCGACTTCGATCTCGCCAAGGTGGTGGAGCAGTCGAAGGACAACCCGGTGTTTTACGTGCAGTATGCGCACGCCCGCGCATCGAGCGTGCTGCGCAACGCCGCCGATGTGTTTCCCGGCCTCGCGGCGGGCGGTGACGAGATTGCCGAGGCGGACCTGTCGCTGCTTTCAGATCCGGGCGAGCTGCAACTCATCAAACAGCTGGCGCTGTTCCCGAAATTGGCGGCCGGTGCGGCCGCGGCCCGCGAGCCGCACCGGGTCGCTTTCTACCTCTATGATTTGGCGTCGCTTTTCCACGGCCAGTGGACCCGTGGCAATGATTCGCCACATTTGAGATTTATCCAGCCGGAGAGCAGGTCGGCGACCGCTGCGCGACTGGCACTCATCGGGGCCACGCGCCAAGTCTTATCCTCAGGGTTGGCCGTGCTTGGCGTCGAGGCGCCACATACGATGCGCTAGACTGCCGATTCTACAGGGGTTGTCGCACACTGCTCTTGGTCGAGGGGATTACAGGCGATGTCACGGTCCAACGGTCCTGCAACTCAACCGGCTCACTGGCCGCCGCAGAGGCCGTCTGGTGCGCAGGGAGCAGGTGCGCCGGGAGAGGCCGCTGGCTGGACAGGACAGGCGGCACCGTACCCCGGCCAACAGTCCGCACCTCCAGCCGGTGCCTATGGCGCGCCACAGGGACAAGGGTACTGGAGCGAGCCGCCGCCGGGCTACGGCGCGCCGTCCGTAGCACCGCAGGCAACGCCCGGTTACGCGGCCCCGTATCAGCCCGATCCGTCCTACCCCCAGACTCAGCCCGGACAGCGCCGCGGGCCGCCGGCGTCTCACCAGGGTGCGCACCACCAGGCCCCGCATGCCGATCCCTACGCGCAGCCCGGCGCCTACGATCCCTCGCCGTACGATCCCTACGCCGCGCCGTCCGCCTATGCGGGGCAACCGCAGCCCACGGGACCGGGCTACGCGGACTATCCGGCCCCGCAGCAGCCGGCCTATACGCATCCGCCGGCCTCGCCACAGGGCGCGTACGGCGGCGAGCTGTCGAGCCTGCAGCGCACGCCGCAAGCCCATTCGCACGACCCCTATGCCGCACCGGACCTGCGCGGCCCGCAATTCGACCAGTGGGCGCCGCCGCCCGCTGAGCCGGCACCGCGCTCGGCCTACGATTCGGCGTTCAGCGGCCGGGTCGATGCGCGCCACGAGCCGGTCTTCCCGGACTGGCAGTCTCAGATCGACCCACGAACGGGTGACCCACGAACGGGTGACCCGCGCACGGCGCCGCCGCGCTACGCGGCGCCGCCTGAGCCCGCGTTCGATCCCTATGGCCAGTCGCTGCAATCCCACCATGCGGCGCCTCAGGCCCAGACCTTCGATCCCTACGCGATGCCCACGATGCAGGTCGGCATGGATCCTCGCAACGACGCGAACCAGCAGGTCGATCCGCGCACCGGTCGCCAGATCGAGCCGGCCTATGCGCACGACCAGCACGACGATGCCGCCGAGTTCGAGGTCGAGGAGCCGAAGCCCCGACGCTGGGGCCTGATGGCGGCGGCGCTGGTCGGTGCGATTGCGGTCGGCGGAGGAGCCACCTACGGGTACAAGACCTACATCGCAGCGCCCCCGAAGCAGGTCGCGCCAGTGGTCAAGAACAACGCCGGTCCCGCCAAAGTGAAGCCCGCGGAGCCGGGCGGCAAGCAATTCGCTCACAGCGACAGCAAGATCATGGGCCGCCTCGGCGAGGGCGGACCCGCGGCTCCGGCGGCCGCCTCGAGCGCCGTGGCCGCAGGCGAGGCGGACGCCTCCGGTACTCGGAAGGTGCAGACCATGGTCATCGGCCGCGACGGCTCGATCACCCCGGCCGCGCCTGCCGCCGAGGCCGCGCCGACCGTTGCCGCGTCACTGGCGCAACCTGGAGCCGCTCAGCCGCGCCCGCCGATCGCCGTGCCCGGCATGACCATCGTCGATGGCTTCGGTGGGCGCCCGCCTGCGGCCTCGATCGCGGCTGCCGCTGGTGCCGCGCCGCCCGTGACGGCCGCCGCTCCCCCGCGGCCGATCGTCGTCAATCCGCCCGCAGCCGCGCCGCCCCCGGCCGCTCCGTTTCAAGCCGCTCCAGTTCCGGCCGCTCCACCCGTCGCCGCAGCGCCGGCACGCCCGGTCGTGGTGGCCAAGTCGACGCCCGCGACGACGGTGACCGACGTGGCGCCCGCCGTTGTTCCGCAGAAGAAGGCTCCGGTTCCCAAGAAGGCTGCAACGGCTGCCGCGCCGGCCGCAGCGGGAGGCGCTGTCGCAACGGGCGGCAACGGCTACGTGGCCGTGCTGGCGTCCGTTCCCGCGTCGTCGAAGAGCAACATGGACGCGCTGAAGCAGTTCGCCGACATGCAGCAGAAATACGGCACGGCGCTCGCCAACAAGACGCCCGAGGTGCGCGAGGCGAACCTCGGCGACAAAGGCACCTATCACCGGCTTCTCGTCGGACCGCCGGGCTCTCGCGAGCAGGCCGGGCAGCTTTGCAGCGAGCTCAAGGCGGCCGGCTATGGCAGCTGCTGGGTGACGGCGTACTGATGGCGGCCATGTCGGTTGAACGGCGCCAAATGCGCGTTGCGCACGCTGGGCCCCGCACGCGTGCAGGGCGCGTCGCGCATCCAGGGCGGGCGGGCGCCAGCGCCGCATCATGAAGGCGCTGATCGTCGGGCTCGCGGGTCTCGAGCTGTCCCGCGACGAGGTCCGCTTCCTCGCCGCCGAGAGGCCTTGCGGCATCATTCTTTTCGCTCGCAACCTCGCATCCCACGGGCAGATCCGTGCCCTGGTCGCCGCTGCCCGCGGCGCAATCGGCGCCGGGGACGAGCCGCTGGTGCTCATCGATCAGGAGGGCGGCCGCGTGCAGCGGTTGCGCCCGCCGCTCGGCCGCGCGCTGCCGCCGGCCCGCGCCTACGCCGAGCTGTTCGGCGGCGACGCGGCAGAGGCATGCCGGCTCGCGGCGTCCCAGTCCCGCCTCGTCGCCGCGGATCTCCGCGCGCTCGGCATCGACACCGATTGCGCGCCTGTACTCGACGTGCCGGTGGCGGGTGCACACGGCATCATCGGCGACCGCGCCTATGGGGAAACGCCCGCGCAAGTCGCGGCGCTGGGCCGGGCCGTCGCCGAGGGCTTGCTCGCGGGCGGCGTGCTCCCGGTGGTCAAGCACATACCGGGTCACGGACGCGCACGCGCGGATAGCCACATCGAGCTGCCGGTCGTCGACACGCCGTGGGGCGAGCTTTCCGCGACCGATTTCGCCCCGTTCCGGGCGCTCAGCGACATGCCGCTCGCGATGACGGCGCACGTCGTCTTTTCGGCGATCGACGCTGCGGCGCCGGCCAGCACCTCGGCCCGCGTGATGGGCGAGGTGATCCGCGGCGAGATCGGCTTCGACGGGCTCGTGATGAGCGACGACCTGTCGATGAGGGCGCTGTCGGGCGGCATCGGGGCGCGCGCTGCGGCCGTGATCGCCGCCGGCAGCGACGTGGCTCTCCATTGCAACGGTGAGCTCGCGGAGATGGCCGAGGCTGCCGCCCACGTGCCGCGGCTCGCGGGCAAGGCTCTGGCGCGGTTTGAGGCCGCGGGCGCGCTGCGGGCGCGCCGGGACGCTTTCGATTGGGCGGTCGCGGAGGCCAACCTGTCGCGGGTGCTTGCAAACTACGCCGCCGGTGCTGAATCAGTGTAGTCTTATCCACATCCGGGTGGAAAACCTCTGGATAACCGGTGGATGCGCGGGACCTTGCAGGCGGCGCGGCCGCCGGCAGTCAGGGGCCCGCACAGTGGCGAACGACAGGCATATGACAACAGGCGCAGATATCGGTGCAGAGGCGGGTAGCGGCGCGGCGCAGGATGCCGCGTTCGTCGTCGCGGCCGACGATGCACGCTGCGATGGGCGCGACGGCGCAGGCGGTTCCGGTCACCTCGATCCCGATGGCGTCGAGGTCGATCATTGGGCGACGGGCGCGCTCGTCGACGACCCGGCCGGCGGTCCGGCGCTGGTGGTCGACATCGAAGGCTACGAGGGCCCGCTCGACCTTTTGCTCGCTCTGGCCCGGACACAGAAAGTCGATCTCGCGCGGCTGTCTGTGCTGGCGCTCGTCGAGCAGTATCTGGCGTTCATCACCGAGGCGCAGAAGCTTCGACTAGAGCTCGCTGCCGACTATCTGGTGATGGCGGCGTGGCTGGCCTTCCTCAAGTCGCGACTGCTGCTGCCGAAAGAGGCCAAGGAGGCGGATACCTCGACCGCCGAGGAGCTGGCGCAGCGCCTCGCTTTCCGGCTGATGCGGCTCGAGGCGATGCGCAACGCCGCCGCCCAGCTCATGACGCGCCACCGCTTAGGGCGCGACGTCTTCCCGCGCGGGATGCCCGAGGGTACGCGCACGATCCGCGAGACACAGTATACGGCGCAGATTTTCGATCTGCTGAAGGCTTATGCCGAGCAGCGCCGCCGCACGATCAAAGTCGGCCACGTCGTCAAGGCGCGCAAGGTGTGGTCGATCAAGGAGGCGCGGGTGCGCCTCGAGCATCTGCTCGGCGAGAGCGTGGCGGGCTGGCGTCAGCTCGACCTCTTCATCGAGACCTATCTGCCGGTCGGCCCCGAGGGGCGCACGGCGGTCGCCAGCTCGTTCGGCGCAACGCTCGAGATGGCGCGCGAGGGCCTGGTGGAGTTGCGTCAGGAGGCGCCGTTTGCGCCGATCTACATGCGCCGCCGCGAGGCAGGCGCGGAGTGGGAGCGCGTGGGCTAGGGGCGGCTTGACCGCTTTGGCGGCGTCGTTGCGAGGGCCGGTTCTGTGGGCCTGTTGCGTCTGACGGTTGCGTGGGTGTCCGATGAAAGACAAGAAAAGACGGGACAAGCGCATGGGGCCGCCAAAACTCTCCTTCGTGCCGACAGGGCTCGACAACGACAACGACGCCAGCGCGCCGGATACGGCGGCGGACGGGAAAGACCGCGGCGCGGTTGCGGCCGACTCCGCGCCTGCGGGACCTGCTGCGATAGCCGCCACGCCGCGCCCGTCGAACATCGCTTCGCTGCCGTCCGCGGACCGCCGCGAGACGCTGCGCATCCTCGAGGCCTTGCTGTTTGCCGCCTCCGAGCCGCTCGACGAGACGCGGCTGGCGGGATACCTGAAGCCGGGCGAGCCGGTCGGCGCGCTGCTCGAGGAGCTCAAGGGATTCTACGCCGGCCGTGGCGTGACGCTGGTCAGGGTCGCCGGCAAATGGGCGTTCCGCACGGCCGACGATCTCGCCTATCTGCTCGAGCGCCACGCGACCGAGGAGCGCAAACTGTCGCGCGCCGCGCTCGAGACGCTTGCGATCGTCGCCTACCACCAGCCCGTGACGCGCGCCGAGATCGAGGAGATCCGCGGCGTGTCGACGTCGAAGGGAACCATCGACGTGCTGCTCGAGACGGGCTGGATCCGTCCCCGCGGCCGGCGGCGGGCGCCTGGACGCCCCGTCACCTACGGCACGACGGAGGGGTTCCTCGACCATTTCGGGCTCGACCAGATCCGCGATCTGCCGGGGCTTGCCGAGCTCAAGGGGGCCGGACTTCTCGACGGCAACCTGCCGCCCGGTTTCTCGGTGCCCGAGCCGACCGACGTCGCCAAGCTTATGCCGGACGAGCTGCCGCTCGACGCGGGCGACGGGGAGGAGGAGCAGGCCGAGATGGCGCTCGACTTGCCCGCCGCCGACGAGACCGATAGTGAGGAAGGCCATGGCGCGGTCTGATCGCCGCGCGGGCCCGCATGCCGGGCTCATTGGAAGGATCGTGTCGCGTTGAAGTTCTGGCTGCCGTCGAGGTCCGAGCCTGCCGAGCCCGCCGCTCCCCCAGCTTCCGGCGGCACGGGACGGCGGGCTGCAGCCACATTCGCGGCGAGCCTTTCCTTCGAGGCGGTCGAGCGTCGCTATGGCGACGGACTGGCGCTGAAAGGGGTGTCGCTCGCCATCGCGCCCGGCGAGGTGCTGTGTCTGCTCGGCCCCTCCGGATGTGGCAAGACGACGTTGCTCAGGATCGCATCAGGCATCGAGAAGCCGTCCGCCGGGCGGGTGCTCATCAACGATCGCGAGGTGGCGGGGCCGAACCGCTTCGTGCCGCCCGAGGAGCGCGGCGTCGGGCTGATGTTCCAGGACTTCGCCCTGTTTCCACATCTCACCATCATCGAGAACGTGGCGTTCGGGCTCAAGGGCCTGCCGCGTGAGACCGCGACGCGGGAGGCCATGGCCGTTCTGGCGCGCGTCGGGCTCGAAAGCTACGCGAGCGCCTATCCGCGGGTGCTCTCGGGCGGCCAGCAGCAACGGGTGGCGCTGGCGCGTGCCATCGTGCCGCGACCGGCAGTGATGCTGATGGACGAGCCGTTCTCCGGCCTCGACGTACAGCTGCGCGACAGCATGCAGGAGGAGACGCTGGCGCTGATCCGCGAGACGCGGGCCACCTCGCTCATCGTCACCCACCACCCCGAGGAGGCGATGCGCATGGGCGACCGCATCGCGGTGATGCAGGCGGGCCGGCTGGTGAAGGTCGGCACCGCGGAGGAGCTCTACCGCCAGCCGGGAGAGCTCTTCGTGGCCCGCCTGTTCTCCGAGATCAACGAGGTTCCATACCGCGTCTCGAAGGGCGCCATCGAGACGCCGATCGGCACGCTCGCGGCGCCCGGCGTGGCGGACGGAGCAGAGGCGGTGCTGTGCATCCGCGAGCGCGGGCTGGTGCTGTCGGCGCCGCAGTACGTCGGCGGCAGGGGGCCGGCGGCAGGGCAGGCCTCGGGGACCGGGAACGGGCTCGCCGGGCGGGTGCTGCACGTCAAGTTCCTGGGCGACGTGGCGCTTGTCGAGGTGGCTGTGGCCGGTTTCGACCACCCGCTCAGGGCGCGGGTGCGCGAGCTGGAGGGCTGGCGGCGGGGCGCGGAGGTGCGGGTGGCGATCGACGCGGCGCGCGCGCTCGTGTTCCCGGCGTCAGGAGCCGAAAGCCCGGTATAAATCGGGTTTTATGAATGACTTAGCACTCATCCGCCGCAGGGTGGCCGTGCTTGCTGCGGTGGTGCGTTTCTGCGATAGTGCGCCACGCTCATCGCGCGACTGTCGCCGCGGTGGACCCAGGGAGCATTTACGAACATGGGTGCAAGCAGCATCTGGCACTGGATCATCCTGCTGTTGATCGTCGTCCTGCTGTTCGGCCGCGGCAAGATCTCCGAGGTGATGGGAGACGTTGCCAAGGGCATCAAGAGCTTCAAGAAGGGCATGGCCGACGACGACGCGCCCGCAAAGGCGCCCGAGCCGGGTAAGACGATCGATCATCAGCCCCGTCCGGGCGAGACGTCCTCGGCGGAGCGCTCGAAAGCGGGCTGACGGCCCGGCACAGGGATCGGGGCGCCGGGGGCGGCCAAGCGTCTGCCCGAGCGGCGCCTTCGTGTTTCGCGGCGTGCGTGAATGGCGGCGCGCGCGGCGAACGAGGTTATCGAGGGCGAGCCGGCAGCGGCCACCCGGTTTTGAAAAGCGGCGCGGCGGGCGGCTCTACGATCGGCTGCGGCCGGCGGTGGCGGGCTCGCGGGGCCCTCGGCGGACTACAAATGTTCGATATAAGCTGGAGCGAGCTCCTGATCCTCGGCATCGTGACCCTGGTGTTCGTGGGGCCGAAAGAGCTGCCCGTGTTCCTGCGCACGATCGGCCGCTATGTCGCCACGGCGAAGAAGCACGCCGGCGAGTTTCGCGCCCAGTTCGACGAGGCGATGCGCGAGGCGGAGTTCGAGCAGATCCGCCGCGACGTCATGAGCATGAAGACGGACGTCGAGACGTCGGTGCGCGACGCCGAGAGGACCGTGCAGGGCGAGCTCGATGCGGCGCGCCAGTCGGTTGACGCGGTCGCGCAGACGGCGGACCCATCCGGGGATCGAGGGATGTCCGGGGAGCCAGGGAGCGCGTCGGCGGGCCGGTCCTTGGACGAGGCGGCGGCTCTTGTCACCGATCCGCCTGCGAGCACACCACACGCGCCGCCGGCCGCGACGTCAGCGGCCTCCGCTCCGGTCGAGACGGGAGCCGTGGCCGCGGCGGAGGCAGCGGTGCCAGCCAGGCCGGGGAGCTGAGCCGATGCAGGAGCGCATCCCGCCCGCGGGCGCCGGGCCGAGCCCGGACGACATCGAGGCATCGAAGATGCCGCTGATGGACCACCTGATCGAGCTGCGCCAGCGGCTGATCTACGCGCTCGTCGCGTTCTTCGTGATGTTCTTCGTCTGCTTCGCCATCGCCAAGCACATCTACAACGTGCTGGTTTGGCCCTACATCTGGGCATCGGGCAACGACCAGGTCAGGCTCATCGCGACCCACTTTCTGGAGCAGCTCTTCACGCACGTGAAGCTCGCCATGTTCGGCGCAGGCTTCCTGTCGTTTCCTGTGGTCGCGACGCAGGTCTACAAGTTCGTCGCGCCCGGGCTCTACAAGCACGAGAAGCAGGCTTTCCTGCCCTATCTCGTGGCCACGCCGCTGTTCTTCGTGCTCGGCGCGGCGGTGGTGTACTTCGTGGCGATGCCGATCCTGATCAAGTTCTCGATCGGGCTGACGCAGGCGGGCGGCGAGGGACAGGCGGCGATCGAGCTGCTGCCAAAGGTCTCGGAGTACCTGTCGCTCATCATGACGCTCATCTTCGGCTTCGGCATCGTGTTCCAGCTGCCGGTGGTGCTGACGCTGCTGGCGCGGGCGGGTGTCGTCACGGCGCAGATGCTGAAAGACACCCGGCGCTATGCCATCGTCGGCATATTCGCCGTCTCCGCGGTGCTGACCCCGCCCGACGCCATCTCCATGATCATCATGGCGATGCCGACGTGGCTGCTCTACGAGCTGTCGATCCTCTCCGTCGGCTGGGTCGAGCGGACGGAGACCGCGAAGAAGGCTGCCGGAGGCTGACGGGCCGTTGCGATACGGCCGTTGCGAGACGGGCCGGGACGCGACGGGCGGGGGGCGCCTCGCCAGCGCGGAACCAGCGCACCGAGGCGTCCTAGAGCGGGCCCAACTTCGACGGGATCGCCTCTGGCCTCGGTGGCCCGCTCCAAGCCTCTGTTTCAGAGTCTGATTCACGTCCTCGATGGAAGCGACGTTGCTTCCATCTCAGGCGATCAGGCTCTAAACACGGGTCTCATCCCGACGCCAAGCCGAGGCCCGACCGTGTTCGACATCAAGTGGATCCGTGACAACGCCGCCGACTTCGACGCAGCACTTGCCCGCCGCGGCCTCGATCCGCTGTCGGCGAAGCTGCTCGCGCTCGACGAGACGCGCCGCGCAAATCTCAAGACGCTGCAGGACATCCAGAGCCGGCGCAATGCGGCCTCGAAGGAGATCGGCAAGGCCAAGGCACAGAAGGACACGGCGCTGGCCGAGACGCTGATGGCCGAGGTCGCAGCGCTGAAGGACGCGCTCGTCGCCGGCGAGGAGAAGGAGAGGGCGGACGACGCCGCGCTCGAGGCCGCGCTGGCGGTGATCCCCAACCTTCCGCGCGCCGAGGTGCCGGACGGTCGCGACGAGCACGGTAATACCGAGGTGCGCCGCTGGGGCGAGCCCAAGCGGCCGGTCGCGGAGCCGAAGCAGCACTTCGAGCTCGGCGAGGCGCTGGGCTTGATGGACTTCGAGGGCGCGCAAAAGATCTCGGGCGCGCGGTTCGTGGTGCTGAAGGGGGCGCTGTCCAGGCTCGAGCGGGCGATCGCGCAACTGATGATCGACATGCACACGGCGCCGGAGAGCGACGGACGCGGGGGCTATACCGAGTATCAGGTGCCGCTTCTTGTGAAGGACCCTGCCGCCTACGGCACCGGCAACCTGCCGAAGTTCGCGGAGGATCTGTTCCAGACGACGAACGGCTTCTGGCTCATCCCCACCGCCGAGGTGTCGCTCACGAACCTCGTGCGCGAGCAGATCCTCGACGAGGACAAGCTGCCGATGCGCATGACGGCGTGGACGCCGTGCTTCCGCTCCGAAGCGGGTGCCGCAGGACGCGACACGCGCGGCATGATCCGCCAGCACCAGTTCTCGAAGGTTGAGCTCGTGTCGATCACCACGCCCGAGACGGCAGTGGCCGAGCACGAGCGCATGACGGCCTGCGCCGAGGGGGTGCTGAAGGCGCTCGGGCTGCCGTTCCGCACCATGCTGCTCTGTACCGGCGACATGGGCTTTGCCAGCCAGAAGACGCACGACATCGAGGTCTGGCTGCCCGGCCAGAACGCCTATCGCGAGATCTCCTCGTGCTCGGTGTGCGGCGACTTCCAGGCGCGGCGGATGTCGGCGCGCTTCCGCGACAAGGCGACCAAGGAGGTGCGCTACGTGCACACCTTGAACGGCTCGGGCCTCGCGGTCGGGCGCACGCTGATCGCCGTCATGGAGAACTACCAGCAAGCGGACGGCAGCATCGTGATCCCCGAAGCGCTACGACCGTACATGGGCGGGTTGGCCGTCATCGAGCGGGGCCGCTGACTTATCGCGTGCCGCGCGCGCATCATTCCGGTTCCGCAACATGAGAATTCTGGTCACCAACGACGACGGCATCAACGCGCCGGGATTGCATGCGCTGCGCGAGATCGCGGCCGCGCTGTCGGACGACGTGTGGGTGGTGGCGCCCGAGACCAACCAGTCGGGCGCCTCGCACTCGCTGACGCTGCACGAGCCGCTGCGGTGCCGCGACGTCGCGGAACGGGTGTTCGCGGTCAAGGGCACGCCGACCGACTGCGTCATCATGGGCGTGCGGCACATCCTGAAGGATGCCCCGCCCGCCCTGGTGCTCTCGGGCGTCAACCGCGGCGCCAACATCGCCGAGGACGTGACCTACTCGGGCACCATCGCCGGCGCCATGGAGGGGACGCTGCTCGGCATCCGTTCGGTGGCGATGAGCCTGACGACGGGCTTCGACCCGGACGGGCGCCTGCATTGGGAGACGGCGATCCAGCACGGGCCGGGCATCGTGCGGGGGCTCATGGCCGAGGCGTTCGGGCCGGACATCCTCGTCAACGTCAATTTTCCCGACCTCGCGGCCGACAAGGTGGGCGGTATCGCAGTGACGACGCAGGGCAAGCGCGATCCGGGGCTGCTCCACATCGACGAGCGCGCCGATACCTGGGGCACGCCCTACTACTGGCTCGGCTTCGAGCGCCGCCTGTCGACGCCGGCCGAGGGCACCGACCTGTGGGCGATCTACAAGGGACTGATCTCGGTGACGCCGTTGTCGGTGAACCTCACTCACCGCGCCTCGCTGGCCCGCCTCGCCGCCCGATTCGGAGAGGCATCGGACGCCTGATCGCAAGTCCCGGACCGAGAGGTGTCGCGCGGCGGTCTGCTGCTGCCGCCACCGCGCCGCCGCAACCCGGCCGACATGGCAGCACAATCGAGGCGTACAGAGGAGTTTCGAGGGACACGGGACGCGGGGTTCCGTTGCCTCCACCCGACGTTCGCCGAGACGCGGCCCGGCCATGGCCTCCGCCTCGCCTGCAACGCAAAGGCGGAGGCGGCCGTCCGCTCGAGCGGCGAACCGTCGGCGGTTCGCGGGCGCATCGGCAAGCTGGGACCCATCCGCCGTTAAGGCGGCCTTAACCAGTCGATGGTTAAGTGAACGTTGGGTAAAGAGGTGCGTACAATGACTTGTATGGTGCGTTTCGCGGAGTTCCGGCGGCTAATGGGCCGTGGGTCTCGTCGCGGGTCTGCGTTGATCGCGACGTCCTTGATTGCCGCGCTGGCCGGCGGCTGCAGCGCCGACGTCGCTCGTTTCGATTTTCCCGGCCTCGGCATCAACGGCGGCGACGTGGCGACCCCGCCGCGTCCAAACGCGCCGATGCGCAGCGGCAGCAAGAGCCTCATCGACCAGGGACCCGCTGGCGCCGCCGACGCGACGCCGGGTGCGTATGTGCCGCCCCCGCCGCGCGACAGCGGCGTCAAGGTCGCCGCGCTGCCCGAACCCCTGCCCGCTTCCCCGCCGCTCCAGAGTTCCCCGGCCCAGAGTTCCCCGGCCCAGAATGCCCCGGCCTCTAGCTCCCCGCTCCAGCCCGAGCCGCGCCGTGCGCCGCCTGCTTTCGTTTCCGGGAGCAGCAACGGGGCCGAGGCGACAGCCGCGGCTCAAGGGCAGACCATCGAGGTGCAATCGGGCGACACGCTCTACGGCCTCTCCAAGAAGCACAAGGTCTCGGTGTCGGAGCTGATGTCGGCCAACGGTTTGAAGGGCCCGGCGCTGAAGCCCGGCCAGAAACTCGTGCTGCCGTCGGGAGGTCGCGGGCCGATGAAGCCCGGCACGCGCATCCCCGGCACCGACGAGGTGGCCGTGCGCACCGGTATCGTTCCGGCCTCGAAGGCGGTGCCGAGAGCCGCCAACTGGGATGGCGCGTACACGGTGAAGCCTGGCGATTCCCTCTATGCCATCGCGCGCCAGCATCGCGTCGCGCAGAACGAGCTGCAACAGGTCAACGGCATCGCCGATCCGCTGAAGGTGCGTCCGGGCACGATCCTGAAGGTGCCTGCGGCGGGTGGTGCAGCGGGCGCTGCGGTGGCCTCTGCGCCCGTCAGGCCCGGTCCGGTGACGTCGCCCGCGCCCGCGGCTCCGGTGCCGCCCGCAGCCGTAGCCGAGGCCACGGCGCCGCGTCCGGCAGCCGACGAGGCGCCGCGCGTGATCCAGTCGACGACGCAGCCGACCATCATCAACGGCGAGCGGAAGGTGGCGGCACTCACCGACAAGCAGACCGATGTGGGGCCACCTGCGTCGGCCGCGGCGCCGACCGCGCCTCCGGCCGAGGCGGCGCCTGCGCCATCGAAAGGCGAGCAGACCGCCGCCGCCGGTGGGGCAGCACTCGCGGGCGGCAAGCTGCGCTGGCCGGCCAAGGGCAAGATCATCGCGTCGTTCGGTCCGCGGACCGACGGCACGCACAACGACGGCGTCAACGTGGCGGTGCCGATGGGCACCGAGGTTCATGCCGCCGAGGCCGGGACCGTCGCCTATGCGGGCTCGGAGCTCAAGGGCTACGGCAACCTGGTGCTGATCCGCCACGACAACGGCTGGGTGACGGCCTACGCCCACAACGAGGAACTGCTGGTGAAGCGCGGCGACCGCATCAAGCGGGGCCAAGTGGTTGCCAAGGCCGGCAAGACCGGTCAGGTCGACCAGCCGCAGGTGCACTTCGAGTTGCGCCAGGGTGCCAAGCCGGTGGATCCGACGCCGTTCATGGAGCGGATGTAGCGCCCGGGCCCGGCGACGGGACTGTTGCCGCCAGGTGTCGCGCGCCGGCCTGCGGCGGTCGGCGTGGGCAGGGTCGCTGGCAAGCGTCGCGGATGCTTGCTAAGCCTCTCACCCGGTTAGGACATCCGGGGGGGCGTCGTGGCGCGATCGTTAGTGAAGACGCAGTCGGTGGCGGAGGTCTGTGCCGCGCTGGCCATTGTCACACTTGCGGCGGGGCTCGTCGCGGGCTCGGACGGCTCGCGCGCGCATCATTCGTATGTCTCGAAGTACGACAGCGCTAAGGTGATCAAGCTTTCGGGTGTCGTCACCTCGGTGAGCTTCACCAACCCCCACATCTTCTTTGCGGTCGACGTCGGCGGCACCACCTGGACCGTGGAGACCGAGAGCATCACGGTGGCACGCGCCAACGGCCTTAGCGAGAGCGTGCTGAAAGAAGGGGCTAAAGTTACGGTCAGCGGCTGGCCGTCGCGCGAGAAGGCGGCCGAGATGGGGCTCAACACGATCTCGTTCTCAGGCGGGCCGACGATCACCATGCGGCGGACGGCGCGCTGATGCGCGAGGTGCTCGACTGGCTCAATGCGAGCCCCGTGGCCGGAGCGGTGCGGGAGAGCGCCTGGGCGTATCCGCTGCTCGAGACGGTCCACATCCTGGGTCTGGCGCTCGTCGTCGGCTCGATCCTGGCCTACGATCTGAGACTGTTGGGGCTCAACGCGGAGCTGCCGATTTCCGCGCTCGGTCGCCATTTGCTGCCCTGGGTGTGGACGGGCTTTGCCGCCAACGTGCTCAGCGGCGCGCTGCTGTTCGTCTCGGACGCGGCCGAGTTCGCGGCCAATACCGCGTTCCGCTGGAAGCTCGTGCTGATCGTGCTGGCGGGGCTCAATGCGTTGTGGTTCCAGTGGCGGATCGCTCCCGGGATGGCAGCGTGGGATCGGCGCGCGACGGCTCCGCCCGCGGCACGGCTTGCCGCGGCGCTGTCGATCGCGCTGTGGCTGGCGGTGGTGAGCGCGGGCCGGCTCATGGCCTACGTCAAGTAGGGCCTCTTCCGGTGTGCGACGAGCGTTGCCCCCTTGGCTCGGGTCAGCGCGGGTCGAGCGGCGTGCCGAGACGGCCGGCGAGATCCTGGATGTACTGGGCGGCAACGCGACCCGACCGGCCGCCGCGGGTGATCGACCATTCGAGCGCGTCGCGCTCGAGCTCGCCCGGGTCTACCGAGAGGCGATAGTAGGCGACGTAGCCGCGCACCATGTCGAGGTAGTCGTCCTGCGAGCCGTTGTGGAACCCGAGCCATAGCCCGAAGCGGTCCGAGAGCGAGACCTTCTCCTCCACGGCCTCTGCCGGATTGATGGCCGTCGAGCGCTCGTTGTCGACCATGTCGCGCGGCATCAGGTGACGGCGGTTCGAGGTGGCGTAGAAGATGACGTTGCGCGGCCGTCCCTCGATGCCGCCCTCGAGCACTGCCTTGAGAGATTTGTAGCTGGTGTCGTCGCGGTCGAAGGAGAGGTCGTCGCAGAAGACGATGAAGCGGTGGGGGCTCGTGCGGAGATGGGCAAGGCAGCGGGGCAGCGCGCCGATGTCCTCGCGGTGGATCTCGACGAGCTTGAGCGCGGCCTTGCCCGGGGTGGTTTGGCGCGCTCTCCCGCTTTCGCCGACGTGGGCGTGCACGGCCTTGACCAGCGACGACTTCCCCATGCCGCGCGCGCCCCAAAGCAGCGCGTTGTTGGCTGGCAGGCCGGCGGCGAACCGCTCGGTGTTGGCGAGCAGCTGCTCGGCAGCACGGCCGATGCCCTTCAACAGCGCCAGCGGCACCCGGTTGACCTCAGGCACGGGCTGGAAGCCGTCGGGCTCGGTGAGCCAGACGAACGCGTCGGCAGCGTCGAGATCGGGCTTCGCGGCCGGCGGCGGGGCGAGCCGCTCCAGCGCGGCGGCGAGGCGCTCCAGGCGGTCGAGCATCGGATCGTCGGAGGTCATGGGCGAATTTCTGTTGTCACTGAGGGGATTGAGCGGGCCCTGACGGGCGGCGCCCGGCAGCCAATAGCGCGACGACGCCGGTGTTGCAAATGGAGCACCGGTCTCTATAGTCCGGCCGAATTCGGGGCCGGTGGGGGCCGGGCCGGACGGGTCCGGATTGCCGCCGCGCCTCGGCGACCCCATTTCTGAGGCCGGGCCGTGCCGAGCCCGCACCGAGGCGAGGACTTCTGACGCCATGTTTCTGATCGACACAGCCTACGCACAGGGCAGCACAGCCGCCAGCGATCCGTTGACAGGTCTGCTGATCCCGATGGTGCTGATGATGGCCATCTTCTACTTTCTCGTCATTCGTCCCCAGTCCGAGCGCGCCAAGAAGCACCGCGAGATGATCGACAAGGTGCGCCGCGGCGATACCGTGGTGACCTCGGGCGGTTTCCTGGGCCGTGTGCTGCGCGTGCCGGAGAACTCGGACGAGATCGAGGTCGAGCTATCCGACCAGATGAAGGTTCGCGTACTGAAAAGTACGCTGATGGACGTGCGCTCGAAGGGCGAACCGGTGAAGGACGCGGCATAGTCTGCGCGGCCGAGCCCGAAACAGAATAAAGAGTGGGAGCGAGCGGGTCCAAGATGCTGCATTTCGCCCGTTGGAAGGTGTTTGCGATCCTGGCCACGTGCCTCGCGGCGCTTTTGTTCGCGCTGCCGAGCTTCTTCTCGAAAGAGACTGTGGCAGGCTGGCCTTCGTTCATGCCGACGCGGCAGCTGGCGCTTGGTCTCGACCTGCGCGGCGGCGCACACCTCCTGCTCGGCATGGATGCCGAGGAGATCAAGGCCGACTGGCTCAAAACGCTGCGCGAGGACACGCGGCGCACACTGCTCGACCTCAACAAGAGCCGGGAGCAGAAGATCGGCTTCAACCCAGCCGTCGTGTCTGGGGGGGCAGTGCAGGTCAAACTGACGAAGCCCGAGGACACGGACACGGTGCTACGGGAGCTGCGCAAGCTCGTGCAGCCGATCGGCGGCGCGGTGTTCGCAGGCGGCACCAACGACATAGATGTGGCAGCGGGCAGCGAGCCGGGGCTCATCACGTTGAAGCCGAGCGAGCCCGGGATCCTGAACCGCATCAATCTCGCAATCGGCTCGTCGATCGAGACCATCAACCGGCGCATCAACAACCTTGGCACGGCCGAGGCCACGGTCGTGCGCCAGGGCCGCAACCGCATCCTGATCCAGTACCCCGGCCTGCAGGATACCAAGCCGCTCAAGGACCTCATCGGCCAGACGGCGAAGCTTACGTTCCACTCCGTGCATCCCTCGACGTCGGCGGAGGAGGCGCGGCTGACGCGCGTTCCGAACGGCTACAAGATCTTCCAGGGCGACAAGCGCGGCGAGGAAGGGGCGTATCTGCTCCAGGAAAGCCCGGTTGTGTCGGGCGAGGATCTGGTCGATGCGCAACAGGGTTTCGACCAGCGCACGCAGGAAGCGATCATCTCGTTCCGCTTCAACCAGTCCGGCGCACGCAAGTTCGGCAAGTTCACGGCCGAGAATGTCGGCCAGCCGTTCGCGATCGTGCTTGACGACCACGTGCTGTCGGCGCCGGTGATCCGCGAGCCCATCCTCGGCGGCTCCGGCCAGATCTCGGGACGCTTCACCGTCGAGAGCGCGAACAATCTGGCGATCCAGCTCCGCTCGGGCGCGCTGCCGGCCAAGCTTACAATCGTCGAGGAGCGCACGGTCGGCCCCTCGCTCGGCGCGGACAGCATCGACGCCGGGCTTCGTGCCGGCATCATCGGCGGGCTCGCAACCATCGCGCTGACGGTGCTCTACTACGGCACGTTCGGCATCTTCGCGTGCGTCGGCCTAACGGTGCATCTCGTGGCGACGCTGGCGCTGATGGCGGTGTTCGGCAACACGCTGTCGCTGCCCGGCATCGCCGGCCTCGTTCTCGGCGTGGCGATGGCGGTCGACGCGAACGTACTGATCTACGAGCGCATCCGCGAGGAGCTGCGTGCGGGGCGGACGCCGATTTCGGCGATCGACGCCGGCTTCACGCGCGCCTTCATCACCATCGCCGATAGCCAGTTGACGACGCTGGCGTGCGCCTTCGTGATGTTCTGGCTCGGCTCGGGTCCGATCCGGGGCTTCGCGGTCACGCTCACGTTCGGCATCCTGACCTCGATCTTCGCCTCGGTGACAGTGGTGCGGCTGCTGATCCACTTCTGGCTGCAGTCGAAGGGCAAGTCGCGCAATATCACCGTACCGATCTGACGGCGGCCTGCCCGGCCCCGACGCATTGAACCCGGGCCCCTGAGCCCAAACCTACCGGGCCCGGCGACGCGGGCCAAAGCAGCCGAGCACCAGGGCCCCGGAACCCGGACCCTGGTCGCGACCGAACCAAAGGCCTCGAACCATGCGCCTGATCCCGGATTTCAAGGGCTTCGACTTCTTCCCGCACGATCTCCGGCTGCCGCTGATGCAGTGGCGCAATTTCTGCGTCGGCATGTCGATCGTGGCGATGGCACTCTCGCTCGGGCTCTACATGATTTTGGGCCTCAACTACGGCGTCGACTTCAAGGGCGGCTCGCTGATCGAGGTCCAGTCGTCGTCGGGCCCCGCGGACGTCGGGGCGCTCCGCGAAAAGCTCAACGGGCTCGGTCTCGGCGGGGTGCAGATCCAGCAGTTCGGTGCGCCGACCGACGTGCTGATCCGCATCGAGCAGCAGCCGGGCGGCGACGAGGCGCAGCAGGGCGCGCTCAGGAAAGTGGTCGACGCGCTGGGGAAGGGCTATGTCCAGCGCCGCGTCGAGGTCGTCGGCCCCGTGGTGTCGAGCGAGCTGCGCACGACGGGCCTCATCGCCGTGCTGGCCGGCCTCGTGGCCATCGTCGCCTATGTGTGGTTCCGGTTCGAGTGGCAGTTCGCCGTCGGGGCCATCGTGGCGCTCGCCCACGACGTGCTTTTGACCGTCGGACTGTTCGCGCTGTTCCAGTTCGAGTTCGACTTGTCGATCATCGCCGCGCTGCTGACGATCCTCGGCTACTCGGTCAACGATACCGTCGTCGTGTCGGACCGCATCCGCGAGAACCTGCGCAAGTTCAAGAAGATGCCGATCGACGATTTGCTCAACCTGTCGATCAACGAGACGCTGTCGCGCACGATCCTCACGGGCTGCACGGCGCTGTCGGTGCTGCTTGCACTCTATATTTTCGGCGGCGACGTGATCCGGAATTTCAATCTGGCGATGCTGTTCGGCGTCGTG
Source organism: uncultured Hyphomicrobium sp. (assembly GCA_964471635.1). Taxonomy (GTDB): domain Bacteria; phylum Pseudomonadota; class Alphaproteobacteria; order Rhizobiales; family Hyphomicrobiaceae; genus JAKAML01. The sequence continues at coordinate 94,452 of CAYYGO010000004.1, read as the reverse complement.
GTCGGCACCTACTCGTCGATCTTCATCGCGGCGCCGATCATCAGCTACTTCGGCGTGGCGCGCGACGGCGGATCGCCGGCCAAGGCCGAGGATGCCGCGGCTGGGTCGAAGGCGAAGCCGGCCCAATGAGTGCGGCGTCCCGTTTCGAGGGGCGCTATCCCGGCCGCGCGCCCATCGAGGCCTACGGCAACGGCGGCTTTCGCTTCGCCGGCATGAGCCACAAGGGCTCGCTGCTGTGCCTGCCCGACCGGATGGAGGCGTGGGATGCGGCCGACCCGGCGGCGCTGTCGGTGGCGTCGCTCGAAGCGGTGCTCGCGATGCCGCAGGCGATCGGGTTCCTGCTGCTCGGTACGGGTGTGGGGCAGGTGTTTCCCGTCCCCGACCTCCGCCGTGCGTTCGCCGAGGCCGGCATCGGCCTCGAGCCGATGAGCACCGGCGCCGCCTGCCGCACGTACAACGTCATGCTGGCCGAGGGCCGGCCGGTGGCGGCGGCGCTGATCGCCGTCCCGTAGCCGAGGCGCCGGGGAGGGTCGCAATTGTGGATGCCGTCTCCGAGGCCGCTCGCGCACACGATCTCGACCGCTACCTGGCGGCGCTGCTTGCGCCGCGCGCCACCCGGCCCGATCTCCTGGCGGTGGCGGCCTTCATGGGCGAATTGGCCCGCATCCCGCGCATCGTCACCGAGCCGACGATCGGCGAGATCCGGCTGCAATGGTGGCACGACACGTTGGAGAGCCTCGCGGCCGGAGCCGAGAGCGGCAATCCGGTCGCCGATGCTCTGGCCGTGTCGGTGCGCCGCCATGCGCTGCCGCTCGCGCTGCTGCGCGATGCCGTCGAGGCGCGGCTGTTCGAGCTCTATGCCGACCCATTGACCGACGAAGCCGCCTTGAGACGGTACCTCGAAGGCACCGAGGTCGCGGGCTTCCGCCTCGCCGCGCGCATTCTCGGTGTGCCCGAGACGCCAGCGATGCAAGCGGCGGTGTCGGCCGCAGGCGAAGCGTTCGGCATCGCGCGCGCGCTGCTGCACCTGCCGCTGCATAGGGCTCGTGGACACTGGCCGCTGCCGCTGTCGTGGCCCGAGGTGCCCCCGCCCGCGGCCGAAGGCGAGGACGGTGTAGCGAGCCAGAGCGCTTCTGCGATCGAGGCGCCGCTGGCGCGCGGGTTGGCCGAGGCGCGAAGCCGGCTGACGAATGCCCGAGAGATGTGCAATGGCGGGTCGCCGGGGCTCATTGCCGCTGTGCTGCCGTGCGCCCTTGTCGAGCCCTATTTGGGCGCTCTTGAAAGGTCGGGTCGGGATGCTGCGACGTCGGTCGTCGATATCTCGCCAATCGGGCGCGTGTGGGGACTGTGGAGGGCCCATCGGCGCCGGGCCATTTGATGCGGGGGTGCCGGATGGAACGCGCGGGCACGACATATGCGGAGGCTCACGAGGTGACGACACAGGCTGCTTGGCGCCGACGGTTTGCGGTTGCGCTCGCAGGGCTGCTCTTCGCGGCGCCGGTTGGAGCAAAGGCCGAGGAGGGTGGCGAGCGCATCGACGCGGCGGCGGGTCGGCCATCGTCGGCTGCACCGGCCGAGGCCGGTCCGGCTCAGGACGCGGTTCCGCAAGGTCGGCCGCGGATCGTGTGGCGGGTCGAGAACCCGTTCCGCTTCTTCGGCGATCCGAAAGACACCGAGATCCACCGCCAGACCTATCTGGCGCTGTCGCCCGACGAGCGCCGCCACCCGGTGCTTGCGGCCGAGCGCGCTCTGTCCGAGCGGCATCCCGAAGGCTGGGCCGCGACGATGGTCGACAAGACCTGCTGGAGCGTGAGCCAGAACCGACACGGCTGCCTCGAGGGCGGCGACTACGGGTATCCCGAGAGCCATGCCGTCGTGGCCGAAGTGCAGGGTATCGGCGATGCCTCCGTGACGTGCACCTGGCTCACGGCGCCGAAAGGCGGCAGCGAGCCGCGCGGCAAGGCCGTATCGCAGCCATGCGCGGAGCCGCTTCGGGTCAACGTGCCCTATCCCGGCAGTGTCGAGCTGACCGTCGAGGTCGGAGGACGGGAGGTCGCGGCCGAGACGGTGCGGGTGCGCGACATCCTCGTCGTCGGCATGGGCGACAGCTTCGGCTCGGGCGAGGGCAATCCGGACGTGCCGGTGCGCTTCTCGCGCGAGCGCGCCGCCGACTACGGCAATGCGGACCTCACCGGCTATCCGGCCCGCACGGGCGCGTGGAAGCAGGTCGGCGACAAGGACTTCATCGCGGAAAACGCCCGCTGGCTCGATCAAGCATGCCATCGCTCGCTCTATTCCTATCAGCACCGTGCCGCGCTCCAGCTCGCGCTCGAGGATCCGCACCGGGCCGTGACCTATGTCGGCGTGGCCTGCTCGGGCGCCGAGGTCACCGCCGGGCTCTTCCTGCGCTACAAGGGCAACGAGTGGGTGCCGAATCCGCCCGAGCTGTCGCAGATCTCGGCGGTCGCGGCGGCCCAGTGCGGCCCACGCGAGGCGGCGATGCAGGATCTGCCCGAGGCCTACCACATCGGCGGGCGCATCCCCGATCTGACGGGCGGACTGGTGCTGCGCAAATGCGCCGCCGAAGCGGCGCGCAAGATCGACCTTCTGCTGGTCTCGATCGGCGGCAACGACATCGGGTTCGCGCGGCTCGTGGCCAATGCGGTGCTCGAGGACAAGTCGATCCTGAAGAGCCTCGGCGGCTGGTTCGGCCAGGTGCACGGCCAGGCCGAGGCCAGCCGCGCACTCGCGGGCCTCGATGCGCGCTACAAGGCATTGAAGCGGGCGGTGCACAACATCCTGCACGTGCCGTGGAGCGAAAGCGACCGGGTAGTGCTGACCGCGTATCCGGGACTCGCGCTGCTCGACGACGGGCGCGCGGTCTGCCCGGACGGATGGGCCGGCATGGAGGTGGCGCCGGCCTTGAAGCTCTCGTCGCAGAAAGCGCGCGAAGGATCGACGGTGGCCGACAAGCTGGACGCGCTGATGGCCAGAAGCGCCAAGGCGCATGGCTGGAGCTTCGTCAACGCCTACCGCCGGGCGTTCCTGGGGCGTGGCATCTGCGCGGGCTTCACCGACAATGCACTGTCGATTGCCGACGACCTTCGCCTGCCGCGCCGGACCGACGACGGCTGGTATCCCTACAATCCTGCCGACTACCCGCCCTATGCCTCGCGCCAGCGCTGGTTCCGCACGCCGAACGACGCGTTCCTCACCGGGAACTTCCACGTCGCCGGTTCGGTGCTGCAAAAGGCGCTGAAGCTCGAGACCTTCTCGTGGTTTCAGCTGGTGCTGGCCGCGACGTACTCGGGCGCCTTCCACCCGACCGCGGAGGGGCACGCGGCGATGGCCGACGCGGTGGTCGAGAAGGCGCGCAGCGTCCTCGACCGCTACGGCCAGGGTCCGCGAGAGGCCGCGCTGCAGCGTTGAGGTCGGCGTGCGGCATCCCCGGCCGTCAGTCGCGCGGCTCGGGCGGCGCGCCGGGCGCGAAGATGCGCAGCAGAAGCTCAGCGACGAGGCGGCTGTCGACGTCGTCCTTGTGCAGCGTCGCGACGGCGCCGAGCCGGACGAGCTCGGCGATGCGGGTCCGCGTCAGGGCGCCCGATACCATGACGACGGGGCCCTCGTAGCCCGCGCGGCGCAGGAACGGCAGCGTCGACTGCGCGCTGTCGACCGGAGAGAGGTGATCGTCGAGGAACACGACGCGCGGGGGCGCGGCCTTGAGCTCGTCGAGGGCGCTGCCGAGCGTCCCGGCATGGCGGATGGTGGTCTCCTGCCCGCATACGAGCCTCAGTGCCGAGATCAGCCAGCGCGCGTCGGCCGGCTCGTCGTCGATGATGAGGATGTCCTTGATCGGAGGCAGGTCGCGTACAGACTTGGTGAGCTGGCTGCGCGCCCTGAGGTGGTCGTTGCTGAAGTCCTCGGCGGTGGCGCGCACCATGTCGTCTTTCCCCCCTACTACACGGTCCGCCCGGGGGCGGGCCGGTGATTGCTTTTCTGCGTGTGGACAACTGTCCGGCGCCGAGGAGCCTAGGCCAGAGCGGCGCGCACATCACCGACCGGCAGGTGAAATGTGTTGTTCTCAAGTGAACGAGTAGTCGCGCGGGCCCCGCGGGCTATTCGGCGGCGGCCGTGCGGGCTCTCTCGTCGCCGAGCCAGTCGCCGAGATCGGCGAGGGCGCGCTGCGACATCAGCCGCTTCTTGGCGAAGCCCCGCTCCTTGCCCTTGAGCCGCTTGCCGCTGCCGTCGCGGTCGGGCTCCGCGGCCAAGGGCGGCAAAAGCCCGTAGTTGATGTTCATCGGCTGGAACGAGCCGCGACGGCCCGCGCTCGGATCCTCGTCGGCGAGAATGTGACCGCCGGTGATGTGGTCGAGCAACGCACCGAGTGCGGTGGTCGGCGGCGGCGGCGGCGCGGCGCGACCAAGCCGCTCGGCGGCGGCAAAACGGCCTGCGAGGAGCCCGATGGCAGCACTCTCGACATAGCCCTCGACGCCCGTGATCTGGCCGGCAAAGCGCAGCCGCGGCATGGCCTTAAGACGGAGGCCGCGGTCGAGCACCCGCGGCGAGTTGAGGTAGGTGTTGCGGTGGAGCCCGCCGAGGCGCGCGAACTCCGCCGCCTGGAGACCCGGGATCATGCGGAAGATGCGCACCTGCTCGGCGTGCTTGAGCTTGGTCTGGAAGCCGACCATATTCCAGAGCGTGCCGAGAGCGTTGTCCTGGCGGAGCTGGACGACGGCGTAGGGCCACCGGCCGGTGCGCGGATCGTCGAGGCCGACGGGTTTCATCGGACCGAAGCGCAGTGTCTCGCGGCCGCGCTCGGCCATCACCTCGATCGGCAGGCAGCCGTCGAAGTAGGGCGTCGTCGCCTCCCACTCCTTGAAGCTGGTCTTTTCGCCCGCAAGCAGCGCATCGACGAATGCCTCGTACTCGTCGCGCGTCATCGGGCAGTTCAAGTAGTCGGCGCCGGTGCCGGCCGGGCCCGCCTTGCCGTATCGCGACTGGAACCAGGCGAGGCTCATGTCGACGCTGTCGCGGTGGACGACAGGGGCGATGGCGTCGAAGAAGGCCAGCTCGCCCTCGCCCGTGAGCTCGGCTATGGCGGCGCCGAGGGCGGGGGAGGTCAGCGGGCCGGTCGCCACGATCACGCTGTCCCAGTCGGGCGGCGGCAGGCCGGCGATCTCGCCGCGCGCGATCGTGACGAGCGGCAGAGCCTCGAGCGCGCGGGAGACCTCGAGCGAGAAGCCGTCGCGGTCGACGGCCAGCGCGCCACCGGCCGGCAGCTTGGTCTTGTCGCCGGCGGCGAGGATCAGGGAGCCCGAGCGGCGCATCTCCTCATGCAGCAGCCCGACGGCGTTGGTCTCCCACTCGTCGGAGCGGAACGAGTTCGAGCAGACGAGCTCGGCAAGGCCCGCGGTCCTGTGGGCCTCGGTCGTGCGCAGGGGACGCATCTCGTGCAGCACGACCGGCACGCCCGCGCGCGCGATCTGCCAGGCGGCCTCCGAGCCGGCCAGCCCGCCGCCGACGACGTGAATGGGTCGAATGTCGGTCATGGCGGCGGACGCTAGTCGAAAAGACCTCTGCTCTCAACAGGCGTCGCGCCGACGGCGTTTGGCGGCGAATCGTTTGGGTGATAGCCCGGTCCCGGAGACGGCGCAGGGGGACTTGATGGCGGGAATGGCGGGGACGGCCGTGCGCGGCCTCGCGGTGGCGTTGGCGCTGGTCGCGGCCGGGTGCACGCACGAGGGCTTCGGCTCGGCCGAGAACCATTTCTCGACGTTCTCGGTGCCGCAGCCCACCGGCGCCACGGTCCACGTGTGCCATGCGTACGGCTGCCGGAAGCAGACCAAGTACCGTTTCTCGGAGGCGGAGATCGCCGAACTCGGCGCGATCTTCAAGAAGTGGCGCACCAAGGCCGACACGCCCGAGGAGGAGCGCCGCGGCGTCGCCTATGCCATCGGCTGGATCGAGGCCCGGGTCGGCGAGCGGATCGGCACCGCGAGCGACCGGCCGGGCATGGACTTCTCGGCGTCCGGCGACCCGACGCAGCAGGATTGCGTCGACGAGGCCACGAACACGACGAGCTACCTCACGATGATGCGGACCGCGGGCCTGATCCGCCATCACGCAGTGGCGACGCCGTTCGCCAAGGAGAACTATCTGCGGGGCGTGGCCGGCTGGACGCACTGGACGGCGGTATTGACCGAGAACGGAACCGGCAAGCGCTTCGCCGTCGACAGTTGGATCTATGCCAACGGGGAGAACCCGGCTGTCGTGCCCGCCGACCAATGGTACATTGCCGACCTCGGCAGCCTGCCCGCCGCCACGCGCTGACCGCCACTCTGCCGCGAGGTCCGACCGATGCGTTTCCCCGGCCCCCTGACGTGCGGCCGCCTGGTTCAGCGCTACAAGCGCTTTCTCGCCGATATCGTGCTCGACGACGGCACGAAGATCACTGCCACCTGCCCCAACACAGGCTCGATGATGGGTTTGACGGCGCCGGGTGCCCGCGTGTGGGTGTCCGAGAGCGACAGCCCGACGCGCAAGTACCGCCACACCTGGGAGATGATCGAGGCCGATCTCGGCAAGGGACCGGCGCTGGTCGGGATCAATACGGCGCACCCGAACCGGTTGGTCGCGGAGGCGGTCGAGGCTGGGCGCGTGGCGACGCTCGGCGGCTACGCGAGCCTGAGGCGTGAGGTGAAATACGGGCGCAACAGCCGCATCGACCTGCTGCTCGAGGATCCGGCGAAGGGGCTCGCGTACGTCGAGGTCAAGAACGTCCACCTGATGCGCCGGCCGGGTCTGGCCGAGTTCCCCGACAGCCGCACCGAGCGGGGTGTAAAGCACTTGGAGGAGCTCGGCGACATGGCCGAGGCGGGGCACCGGGCGGTGATGGTGTTTCTGGTACAGCGGGGCGACGCGAAGCGGCTGGCGCTGGCCCGCGATATCGACGCGGCCTACGGGACCGCTTTCGACCGGGCAACGGCACGGGGCGTAGAGGCCTTGGCCTTGCGCTGCCGCCTGACGCCGGAGGAGATCGCCGTCGACGGGCAGATCCAGATTAGGGGATGAGTGCCGGATGCAGCCCTGGCCGTATATGGGCCGTGGCCTGTTCAGCGCCGCCGCAGGACGGCATTGCCGGGACCGGTCTTGAGCACATCGTAGCCGCGGGCGGCGATCTCGGCGACGAGATCGCGCGACCACAACGAGCGGTTGTTCTCGAAGATCAGGAGCCGCGGCCAGAGCGAGGCGGGAGCGGCGTCGAAGAAGGCTGCGAGCACACGGTCCTCGTGACCCTCGATGTCCATCTTGATGGCGTCGATTCGATCGAGGCCATGCCGGAGGGCGAGCGCGAGCAGCGTCTCGGTCTCGACCGCGATGCCGCCGTCCTCGTAGCGCGCACGCGCGTCGTCGGAGATCGTGGTATTGCCGATATTGCCGGCAAGAATGCGAAGCCGGACACTGCCGGCCGTGTCGGAGAGCGCACTGGGGACGATGCGTGTCGCCGCGTGGCCGCTGGCGGCGACGTTGAAGGCGAGACGCTGGCGGGCGACGGGATGGGGCTCGACGGCGATGACGGTCGCCGACGGTCCGCCGCGCGCTGCGACGAACAGGGCATAGGCGCCGACGTTGGCGCCGACGTCGATGAACACGAACCCGGGCGCGATGATCGGCGCCAGGAACGCCAGATCCTCGGGGTCGAAGAAATGGGGCGTGAACAGCAACCGCTTCTCGCAAGCGTTGCCGCGCGTATGCAACCGCATCCGCGCGCCGAGCCGCTCGACGTCGACCGCGCCGCCGTGCAACCTCGAGCCCAGAGAGCGGGCCAGCGAGCCGATCCTGCGGCCAAGGGTGTTGCGCGGCAGACGGCGCGTAATCCCGATAACCGTCTCCAGCCAGGCCGGGGCCGGGAGCACGCCGAACGCTGGCGCCGCACCTGCTGCCGAACTGTCGGGTTCTTCCTCGCCGCCGATCGCCATGCCGACCTGTCCCACCCGCTCACCATCCGCCGCGGCGGCCGTCCGAGCTGATATCCGTGCCCCGATCCGCCGTACGGCGTATCCCAGATGCCGCTTACCGCAGCAAATGCGAGCAATGTCAATGTGCCGGTCGAGCCCCGCGCCCTGAGCTGGCGCCACCCGGCCTGCGGGAAGGAGCCGCGGCCGGGGTGTTCACACGCGAGTGTGATGACGGCGGACGATGTGACTGGAAACGGCGGAGGTCGACCACGCGTATCACCCTCCAGACGCCTGAAATTATAATGAAGAGGAGCCAAGCCTCATGTTCAACCGCCGCATCTTCAACCGCGCCGCCGTCGGCTCAGCGCTGCTGCTTGCCGGAGCGAGCAGCGCCGATGCAACCGAGAGCCCCAAGGGAAAGTTCGAGATCATGAAGAGCAACGACGAGTGGAAGAAGATCCTGACCAAGGAGCAGTATTACGTTCTGCGCGAGCATGGCACTGAGCGCGCCGGCACGAGCCCGCTCGACAAGATCTACGAGCCCGGCGCATACCACTGCGCAGGGTGCGACCTGCCGCTGTTCGCCTCCGAGACCAAGTTCAACAGCGGCACGGGCTGGCCGAGCTTTTATCTGCCGCTCGAGAACGCCATCGGCACCACGATCGACAAGAGCTTCTTCATGACGCGGACCGAGGTGCACTGCCGTCGCTGTGGCGGGCATCTCGGCCACGTGTTCGAGGACGGGCCGAAGCCGACGGGGCTGCGCTATTGCATGAACGGCGTCGCCATGAAGTTCATTCCTAAGGCCGCCAGCTGAGCATGAGGAGCGCCACGATGGCCAGACTGACCTTCGCAGCCGTATTTGCCGCTGCTTCCCTGGCGCTCGGTGCCGTTTCGGCGCGGGCGGACGACACGCCCGCTCCGCAGCCGAACGTCGGCGTTGCCACATTCGGCTCGGGCTGCTTCTGGTGCACGGAAACCGATTTCGACAAGGTCCCGGGCGTGCTTTCGACGATTTCCGGCTACATGGGTGGGCGGACCAAGAACCCCACTTACCACGAGGTGAGCGGCGGCCAGACCGGACACGTCGAGGTTCTGCAGGTGACCTACGACACCACGAAGGTGAACTACGGCGAGCTTCTGCACCATTACTGGCGCACGACCGACGTCGTCGATGGCGGCGGCCAGTTCTGCGACCGGGGCAACCAGTACAGGCCGGTGATCTTCACCCACGACGCAGAACAGAAGCGCCTGGCGAGCGAGGGCAAGGCGGCGATCGACCAGAGCGGCAAGCTCGGCAAGCCGGTGGCCGTCGAGATCGCGGCGGCCAGCACCTTCACGCGCGCGGAGGAGTACCATCAGGACTTCTACAGAAAGAGCCCTGTGCGCTATTTCGGCTATCGGGCCGCCTGCGGGCGTGACGCGCGGCTCGATGCGTTGTGGGGCAAGGACCGTCTGAGCCACCTCGGACCCAAGACCCAATGACGGTCGGTGGAACGGGTCGGCTCTCGGCAGGCTGATCCAGGTCCATGGTTCGACTGGCGGAGGGGGCGCGGATCGCGTAACGACGGAGACGCGAACCCGGAGATACGCCGTGCCCCCCCCCACCGACAGCGCGACCGCCGTTCCACGGATGCCCGCCGTCGAGCCGTTCGAGACGCGAATGCTGGACGTCGGTGACGGGCACACGATCTACGTGGAGCGCGTCGGGCGTCGGGATGGCATTCCGGCGCTCTTCCTGCACGGGGGGCCTGGCAGCGGTTGTCAGCCGGCACACCGCTCGCTGTTCGATCCGGAGCGGTTCTCGGCGGTGTTGTTCGACCAGCGCGGCGCCGGCCGGTCGACGCCCTGGCTGTCGCTCGAGGCCAACACGACACAGCATCTCATCGACGACATCGAGCGGATCCGCACCCTCATGGGCTTCGAGCGCATGATGCTGGTCGGCGGCTCGTGGGGCTCGACCCTGGCTCTGGCCTATGCGGAGCGGCACCCGCAGCGTGTCTCGGCGATCGTATTGCGGGCGATCTTCCTCGGCACGCGGGCGGAGGTCGATTGGGCGTTCATCGAGGGTCCGCGGCGGTTCCGGCCGGAACTCTACGAGGCTTTCGTGCGCTACCTGCCCGAGGGTGAGCGGGCCGACCTGCTCGAGGCCTATTACCGGCGGCTAGTCGATCCCTATCCGGCGGTGCAGGTGCCCACGGCGTGGACCTGGCATGCGTACGAGCGGGCGCTGTCCGAGCTGTCGCCGCACGAGCCCGTGATACCGTCGCCGCCGAAGACCACGGGCAGGCCGCCGCCGACGGCGGTGCTGGAAGCGCATTACCTCGCACACGACTGCTTCCTCGCCCCCGACGAACTGATCGCCAACGCCGGCGCGCTCGCCGGTCTGCGCGGGACGCTGATCCAGAGCCGCTACGACATGCTGTGTCCGCCCGACGCCGCCTTCCGCCTCGCCCGGGCCTGGCCCGGCGCCACGCTGCAGATGATCGAGGCGGCCGGCCATGCGATGACGGAGACCGGCGTGCGTCAGGCCATGATCGAGGCGATCGATCGGCACGCCCGCCGCCTTTGAGACCCTGAGGGGCGGTCCGGTTCGGACAGGTGCGATCGGCGAGGGTTGCAGCCTGTGCAGAGCGCGCGGCCGTGGCGTCTCGCGCCTTGTTCCCGGGCCCGCTGCGCACTAGACCATGCGTGGGGCCCGATTGGGGGCCCGATTGGGGGACCCGCTGGGGCGCCCGATGGCAGGCTCTCGGGCCGCAGCTCGCTTGCGGCCCGCCCTGCCAGACCAGACCTGCCAGACCAGACCCGCAAGACCAGACCTGCAAGACCAGACCCGAGGCGCCCGCACTTGCACTACGTGTCCACCCGGGGCGAGGCCCCCAAGCTCGACTTCGAGGAGGTGCTGCTCGCCGGGCTTGCCCGCGACGGCGGTCTCTACCTGCCGGAGACCTGGCCGACGATCGCCCCCGAGGCCATCGCCGCGCTCGCCGGGCGGCCATTTGCCGAGGTGGCCACGACGGTCGTGCATCCCTTCACCGGCGGTTTGGCCCGCGCCGAGTTGGCTCGCATGGCCGAGGAGGCCTACGGCGCCTTTGGCCATCCGGCCGTGACGCCGCTGGTGCAGATCGGGCCCGACGCGTTCGTGCTCGAGCTGTTCCACGGTCCGACACTGGCGTTCAAGGACGTCGCGATGCAGCTCATCGCGCGGCTGATGGATCACGTTCTGGAAAAGCGCGGACGCCGGGCGACCATCGTCGGCGCCACCTCGGGCGATACCGGAGGGGCGGCGATCGAGGCGTTCCGCGGCTCGAAGCGCGTCGACGTCGTGATCCTCTATCCTCATGGCCGCGTCTCCGACGTGCAGCGGCGCATGATGACGACGCCCACCGAGACGAACGTGTACGCGGTCGCCATCGACGGCACGTTCGACGACTGCCAGGCCCTGGTGAAGGGAATGTTCAACCACCACGCGTTCCGCGATCGCGTCGCGCTGTCGGGCGTCAATTCGATCAACTGGGCGCGCATCGTTGCGCAGGTGACATACTATTTTGCGGCCGCCACCGCGCTCGGAGCGCCTCACAGGTCGGTTTCTTTCACCGTGCCCACCGGGAACTTCGGCGACGTGCTCGCGGGATACGTGGCCAAGCGCATGGGCCTCACCGTCGACCGCCTCGGGATCGCCTCGAACACCAACGACATCCTGCCGCGCACGCTGGCCTCGGGCGTCTACGAGATGCGGGGCGTGGTCGCGACCTCCTCGCCGTCGATGGACATCCAGATCTCGTCGAACTTCGAGCGCTATCTGTTCGAGGCGTCGGGCCGTGACGCGGCTCTGGTGCGCAGCCAGATGCAGTCGCTCGCGCAGAGCGGGCGGTTCGAGATCGGTCCGGCGCTCGGCTCGCTCCGGCAGGAGTTCGAGGCGGCGGCTGGCAGCGAGACGGAGGTGGCGGAGGCGATCCGCCGCGTCCGCCGGGAGGCGGGGTACCTGATGGACCCGCACACCGCGTGCGCATTCGTCGCGCTCGGGAAGGCAAAGCACCGCTGCGCGGCGCCCGACGTGATACTTGCGACCGCCCACCCGGCGAAGTTTCCCGACGCGATGGAGGCGATCACCGGCGAGCGGCCTGCGCTGCCGCCGCGCCTCGGATCGCTGATGACCGATCCGGAGCGGTTCGTGCGGCTGGCCAACGATCTCGCCGCCGTCGAGCACTTCGTCGAGAGCCGGTCGCGGGTCGTTGCAGGGGGGGCGGCATGAGCGTCGAGATCACCAAGCTTGCAAACGGGCTGCGCGTCGTGACGGACCGCATGGGCCACCTCGAGACGACGTCGCTCGGCGTGTGGGTTGCAGCCGGGGCCCGGCACGAGACGATGGCCGAGCACGGCATTTCGCACCTGCTCGAGCATATGGCGTTCAAGGGCACCGCGCGGCGGACGGCGCGCTCCATTGCCGAGGAGATCGAGGCGGTGGGCGGGGAGCTCAACGCGGCAACCGGGCTCGAGCACACGGCGTACTATGCCCGGGTCCTGAAGGGCGATGAAGGCGCGGCCCTCGAGATCCTGGCAGACATTCTGCTCAATTCGGCTTTTGCGGAGGACGAGCTCGAGCGCGAGCGCGAGGTGATCCTGCAGGAGATCGCCATGATCCAGGACAGCCCTGAGGAGATTGCCTACGACCTGATGCACGAGGCGGCCTACCCCGACCAGCCGGCAGGGCGCCCGATCATCGGGACGCCAGACAGCGTGCGCGCCATCGAGGCCGCCGACATCCGCCGGTTCCTCGCCACGCGCTACGTGCCCGGACGGATGGTGGTCGCGGCGGCCGGAGCGGTCGAGCACGACGCGCTTGTCCGCCATGCTGAGGCCCTATTCGGGGGGCTCAGTTCGATCGAAGCTCCGGACGGGGTTCCGGCACGCTTTCGCGGCGGCTTCAGGACGGCCGCCAAGCCCTTCGAGCAGAGCCACCTTCTGTGGGCGTTCGAGGGACCATCCTATCGCGACGCCGGCATCTACACGGCGCAGGTATTCTCCGGTCTCTACGGGGGTGGCATGTCGTCGAGGCTGTTCCAGGAGGTTCGCGAGCGTCGTGGCCTCTGCTACTCGATCTACTCGTCAGCCTGGGGGCTCGAGGATTCCGGCCTCGTCGGCGTGCACGCGGCGACCGGCACGGGCTCGATGCGCGAGCTGATCGACGTCGTCGGCCAGGAATTGCGCGCGCTTGCGACGAGCGGTCCCGAGGCGGGCGAGATGGCGCGGGCGAAAGCGCAGCTCAAGGCCGGGCTCATGATGGCACTCGAAAGCTCCTCGTCGCGCGCCGAGCAGATGGCACGGCAACTCTTGATCCACGACCGGATCGTCGCGTCGCAGGAGCTCGTCGACCGGGTCGAGGCGGTCACCGCGGACGCTGTCCGTGACTTCGCCGGGCAACTGGCCTCGGGGCCGGCGGCCGTGGCGGTGGTGGGTGCGGGCCGCCGCTCCGACGAGATTGCGCGTCATGCGTTGACGCTGGCCGCGGCCTGAGCGGCGAAGGGGGGCGGATGGTCTTCTCTCGATCCTCGCTCGGCTACGATCCGACCCCGACCGTGCGGGGGCGCAGCGTGCTGCTGCGTGCGCCCTACGCGTCCGACTATCCCGACTGGGCGGAGCTCAGGGCCCGCTCGCGCGCTGCGCTCGAGCCGTGGGAGCCCGCCTGGCCGCGCGACGACCTCACCCGCAGCGCCTTCCGCCGGCGTCTGCGCCACTATGCGCGCGAAGCGCGCGAGGACACCGGCTATGCGTTCCTGATCCTCGATGCCGTCGACGAGCGGGTCGTGGGCGGCATCTCGCTGTCGAACGTGCGTCGCGGCGTCACGCAGTCGGCCGAACTCGGCTACTGGCTCGGCGTCCCCTACTTCGGGCAGGGCCGGATGTCGGATGCGGTGCGCGCGCTGCTGCCCGTCGCCTTCGAGCGCCTCCGGCTGCACCGTGTCGAGGCGGCGACCATGCCGGAGAACGCGGCCTCGATCCGCGTGCTCGAGCGCTCGGGCTTCGTGCGGGAGGGCTACGCGCGGCAGTACATCATGATCAACGGTCGCTGGGCGGACCACATCCTGTTCGCTGCCGTCGATCCCGCGGCCGCGACGAGGGGGGACGGAGCGTGAGCGTTGCAATAGGCTTCCCCGCCGTTCCCGGGCTGATCGGCCAGCGCCTCAGGCAGCTGTCAGAGCCGCGCCGCAGGCCGCCAGTGCCGTGCCGAAGGCGTCTATCGCCCGTCGCCCGCGCGATCGGGCTGCTCGCCTGGCTGGTGCTGCCGCTGCTCGTCGTTGCGGCGGCCGGTCGTGCCGAGGCGCTGCAACCGATCGCCGTCACGCCCGACCAGGAGCGGATCGAGATCACCGCGCTCGGCGTTCTGCACGAGAGCCGCGGCGACACGCTGCACATCGAGGCGGTGGCGGGCGTGACGGGTGCAGCCGGACGCATGTCGGTGCGCGCTGTGACGCCCGGCACCAACCCGAGCTGGCTGACGTTTGCGCTGACGAATCCGACCGACAAGCAGATCGAGCGATGGCTCACCGCCGAACGGTACACGGTGGTCGGCTCGGGCATCATCTGGCCCGACCTCGATGCGCGGCGCATAGAGGCCGTGACGCCGTCGATCGGGTTTGTGCCCGAGCGCATCAAGAGCGATCGCGCCGACATCTTCCGCATCACGCTCGAGCCGGGCCAGACCATCACGTATGTGGCCGAGCTGTCCTCGGAACGGTTCGCGCGCATCCATCTCTGGAAACCGCTCGACTACGAATTGAAGGTGCGCGACCGCCAGCTCTTCAACGGCATCATGCTGGGCCTGACGGGGCTGCTCGCGATCTTCCTGACCGCGGTCTTCGCCGCCAACCACAAGGCGATCTTTCCGGCCGCCGCGCTGGTCTCGTGGTCGGTGCTCGTCTATCTCTGCGTGGACTTCGGCTTTTTCCATAAGCTGTTCCAGCTGCGGCCCGACGACAATGCGGTTTACCGGGCCGCTGCCGAGGCGGCGATGGCAGCGAGCCTGGTCATTTTCCTGTACGTCTTTCTCCGCCTGACATCGAGCCACGGACTGCTGCGCATGCTGGCCACGGTGTGGATCGTGGCGCAACTCGCCTTGGTTGCGGTCTCGGTCGTCGACCCCCGGCTCGCGGCCACCTTCGCACGCGCCTCGTTCGCCGCGATTGGCGCGCTGGGTGGCCTGTTCACGCTCTACCTCGCGCTTCGCAACCAGGACCGCGCGCTGTCGCTGGTGCCGACTTGGCTGCTGTTCCTGGTCTGGATCTTCGCCGCCGGCGTGACGCTGACCGGCCGGCTGTCCGGCGACATCGTGGTCGCCAGCCTCGTCGCCGGCCTGGTGCTCATCGTGGTGCTGATCGGTTTCACGGTCACCCAATTCGCGTTTCGTTCGATCGAGCCCATCTACGGCTCGGCGCCGAGCACGATGCAGCTTCGCTCGATGGCGCTCGACGGAGCGGGCGCGGCGATCTGGGAATGGAACGCGCGGCGCGACGAGGTCAAAGTGAGCCCCGACGTCGAGGTGTCGCTCGGATTGCAGCCGGGAGAGCTCAACGTCAAGGTGGAGGAGTTCGCGAAGCACCTGCACCTGGCCGACCGCGAGCGGTTCAAGCTGATGTTGTGGTCGATCCAGGAGCGCTCAGGCGGCAAGATTCGAACGGATTTCCGCCTTCGCCATGCCGACAACACCTACCGCTGGTTCGAGCTCGATGCGGCGACCGCACAAGGGGCCGACCGTCGGCAGGTGCGGTGCGTCGGCCTCATTCGCGACGTGACCGAGAGCAAGCGCGCCTACGAGCGGTTGATGCACGATGCGGTCCACTGCACGCTGACCGGGCTGCCGAACCGCGAGATCCTGCTCGACCGCCTCGGCGTGGCGATGACACGCGCCAAGGCCGAGCAGGCGGTGCGCCCGACGGTGATCCTGGTCGATATCGACAAGTTCCGCTCCATCAACCAGTCGCTGGGCCTCGTGGTCGGCGACAGCCTGCTGCTGACCGTCGCCCGTCGCCTGCAGCGCCACCTCGGTCCTGCCGACACACTGGCCCGCGTCGGCGGCGACCAGTTCGCGATCCTTATGATCGAGGAGCAGGAGCCGCGCGAGCTGGCATCGCTGGCCGAGCGGGTGCGCCGCTCGCTGCGCTCGCCGATCAAGATCGCGGGCCAGGAAATCGTTCTGACCGGCGCGCTCGGCATTGCGGTCTACGACGGCGAGGAGGAGGGCGTCCACGATCTGCTGAAAGAGGCGGAGATGGCGATGTTCCGCGCCAAGAGGGGCGGAGCCGACAAGATCGAGGTATTCAAGCCTGAGATGCGCAGCGAGCGCGACGACCGCATCACGATCGAGAGCGATCTGAGGCGCGCCATCGAGAAGAAGGAGCTGCGCGTCCTCTATCAGCCCCTGATCTACCTTCCGACCGAGGAGCTGGCGGGCTTCGAGGCGCTTGTGCGCTGGGAGCACCCGAGGAAGGGCATGATGAACCCGGCCTCGTTCGTGCCGATCGCCGAGGAGAGCGATCTCATCGTCAAGCTCGGCTCTTTCGTGCTGATGAAGGCGGCGCAGGACTGCGCCAAGTGGCAGCGGGAGCTGCCCCGGCCGGACGGGCAGAAGCTGTTCGTGTCGGTCAACGTGTCGAGCAGGCAGTTGTTCCGCCAGGATCTCATCCAGGAGATCCGCCACATCCTCGGCCGCAACATGGTGCCGAAGGGGTCGCTCAAGCTCGAGGTGACGGAAAGCCTCGTGATGGAAAATCCGGAGGAGGCGACCGAGATTCTCGAGCTCCTGCGGGGCGCCGGTGCGGAGCTTGCGCTCGACGATTTCGGCACCGGCTACTCTTCGCTCGCCTACCTGCAGAAGTTCCCGTTCGACACGATCAAGATCGACCGCAGCCTGATCCAGGCGAGCGGGCAAGGCGACAGCGGCGGCGCGGCGATCGTGCGCTCGATGGTGGCGCTGTCGCACGAGCTCGGCAAGAAGGTGGTGGCAGAGGGTGTCGAGGCCGCCGAGGACGTCGGCTTTCTGCGCTCGATCGGTTGCGAGTACGCGCAGGGCTTCTACTACGGCGAGCCGATGCCCGAGCGCGAGGTGATGGCGCTCTTGAAGCTCGTGCGCACGAGCGAGCGCAAGATGCAGCCGCGCGGATTCTTCCGCACGACGATGAAGAAGCGCAAGGACAAGGACAAGGACAAGCCGCGCGGTGGGGACGAGGCGACCGCCAGCGCCGGACAGGGCCAGGACCAAAGCCAGGGCCAGAGATCAAGCAAGGGCCAGGGTCAGACCCAAGGTGAGGCCCCGCCACAGTCCAGGTCCCAGAGCCAGCCCCAGAGTCAGCCTCAGAGTCAACCGCCGCAGCCGCCCATGGCCGTCTCAGAGCCCAGCAACGGGGCGTCGGCAGGTGGCTTCGGCCCTGGTGCGCCCGGTGCATTCGATCCGAGCGCTGCCGTCGCGCGCGCGCCCAACGGAAGCGGTCCGCCGCCCCCGCCCCCCGCACCGGGCGCCATGTCGCCACCCGGTCCGCAGCCGCGTCCCGTACCCGTTGCCGGCCGGCCGGTCGCCGGGCTTCCGCGATCGACAATGCGCCCGCGAGCCAGGCCGCCGCATCCGACGGCGAACGGCGCCGGAGGGCCGCCCCCAATGCCCTCGACGGTGCCGCTGTCCGCGCCCCCGAGCAGCAGCACTGGCGCAGCTTACGGGACTGGCGGCACGGCAAACGGCCTGCCACCGATGGCGAACGGCGCGCCGCCCGGATCTACCGTGGCGCCTGTTACCGGACCCGTCACTGGGCCCTTGACTGGGCCCGTCACTGGGCCCGTCACAGGCCCCGTCACTGGGCCTGGCGTCGGCGCCGTGCCCATGGTCGCGCCCCCGCCGATGCCGGTCGGGATGCCGCCGGGTATGCCCTCGACAGCGGCATCCGCGTCGCTGCTCGATTTGCTACGTACCGATGCTCCGACGACAGATGGCGTGCGGAGGGACCAAGGCGTGGAGGCCACCGGACCCGGTGGGCCGCCGTCCACGCCTCGCGCCATGCCACCCGGAGTGCCGCCGCCCCTCGGGCCTCACGCCGGCATGCCGCCGCCGGGCGGGATGGCCTCGGACCAGCTGCCCCGGGAAGCCGCAGCCGCTCGCCGCCGCGAGATCTCGCTACCTCAGCCTGGCGCGCCGGTCGATCTGTCCAAGCTGCCGCCCGGACTTGCCGCCAGTCTCGCCCGGATCGCCGGGCGCACGGCCCCCCCCAGGGGCGATGCGCCGCCACCGCCACCTGTGCCGCGCCGGAAGGCGGGCGGGGCCGGGTGACGGCCGGGTGGGCGTGGGCGAACGCCCACTGCCGACACGGAATTGTCCATCACCGCAGGCGCGGTGCCGCTCCGCGCCATTTCAGGGCGGTTCGGTCCGGGAACAGGCGTGTCCGGGCCGGGATCAGGCGTGTCCGGCGCTCGAAACCAGGTGCAGCGGGTCGATGCCGATCTTGGCCAGGGCACGCGGGTATTTGGTGTCGAGCTCGCCGTCGAAGATGAGCTCGTCGTCGGCTTTGCAGTGCAGCCAGCCATTGGCCTGGATCTCGCTTTCGAGCTGGCCCGGCGACCAGCCCGCATAGCCAAGAGCCAGGAGCGACCGGCCGGGCCCGCGTCCGCCGGCGATGGCGCGCAGGATGTCCACGGTGGCGGTGAGGCAGATGCTTCCGTCGATGGCCAGCGTCGAATCCTCGGCAAAGTAGTCGCCGGTATGCAGCACGAAACCGCGTCCGGTCTCCACCGGCCCCCCGATATGCACCGACCGCGACAGGATCTCGTCGGCCACGCCGTCCTCGGTCTCGATCTTGATGCCGAGCCGCTCGAGCAGATCCGGGAACGCGATGTTGTTGGCGCGCTGGTTGATGATGAGACCCATGGCGCCCTCCTCGGAGTGCGCGCACATGTAGATGACCGAGCGGGCGAAGCGGCGGTCGCTCATCAGCGGCATGGCAATCAGGAGCTGGCCGTCGAGGAAGCCGTCGCTTGGCCCGCCGCCGTCGCGTCGTGGGAACCTCATCGTCTTATCCTCATGGGTCGAGACTAACGCCGCGATATGGCGATTGTGAAGCTGGAAAAGGGATCGGCTCAGGCGATGCGATCATGCGCTCGTGATTGGCCAGCGCGCGGCGGCGGCGTGTAACAGGCTGGTCAGGATTGCCTGCTCGCTGCCGGCTCGGCCGCCGGATCGGAATCGCGAAGGACGGAGCCATGACCGAGACTGCGCCGAAGGGAGATGCAGGCCAGCACGAGCAAGCGCGGCCGTCGGTCTGCGCGGACGGCCGCGGCTGGATCGCCACTTGCAGCGGAGGCGGCCTCGCTGCGGCGATGCTGGTGCTGACGGTGCTGCTGCCGGGGTCGGTTTCGGCCGCCGGGGACGGCGCAGCGTCCAAATGGTCCGAAGGCTACAACTCGCGTATCCGCCTGCTCGGCGGCACGGGCGCCGCGGCAGGGCAGTTCCGGGCCGCCATCGAGATCGCGATGCCGAAGGGCTGGAAGACCTACTGGCGCAACCCGGGAGACGCCGGCATCCCGCCGACGTTCGACTTCTCGGCCTCCGAGAACGTCGCCTCGGTAGTGGTGCATTACCCGGCGCCGTCGCGGATCGTCGACAAGGGCGGCACCACGATCGGCTACACGGATCGGGTGTTGTTTCCGGTGTCGGTTGCGGCGCGTGATCCGGCGCGACCGGTGCAACTGCGCATCGCTGCCGAGTTCGGTGTCTGCAAGGACATCTGCGTCCCCGCCGCCGCCGCGATCGAGCTGCCGCTCGACGTTGCCGCAACCCCGCCCGCCGCAGCCGTCGAGCAGGCCTTCGCCCGGCTGCCGAGCGCCCGCGGCCGCGAGCGCGACGGCGACCCGCGGATCGCGTCGGTCACCGCCGCGCATCGCGCTTCGCCGCCACGCCTGGTCGTCGAGGCGTCGGTGCCGGGGGATCCGGCCGCCGCCGACCTGTTCGCCGTCGCCGACGACGGCGGGTTCGTGCCGCTGGCCACGCGGGAGCCGAGCTCGACTCCTGGAACAATGCGCTTCGTCGTCGATCTCTCGAAGGACATCGACGTCAAGGATCTGGCCGGAAAGTCGATCGAGATCGTGGTCACGGGCGCCACTGGCGCGACCACGACAGCGGTGCGGCTGGACTGAGCAGACACGGCCCGGACGCCCGATCGCGCGCTCGGCACCGCTTCGGGGTTGGTTTCGCGGCGCCCAGCCGCTAAATAGCGGTCTCCAGACGACCAGCGACAAGACCAAACGCGACACAGCGCCACTTCGGGTGGGACACCACCCGCCACACCGCCCGCCACTCCACCCTGCGCCAAGGAGATGAAGCCATGACGATCGAGGTCGGCAGCCGCCTGCCCGAAAGCACGTTCACGATCATGGGCCCCGACGGCCCGAAGCCCGTGACGACCTCCGAGGTTTTCTCAGGCAAGAAGGTGGCGCTGTTCGCCGTTCCGGGTGCCTACACGCCGACGTGTCACAAGGCGCACATGCCAGGCTTCGTCGAGCGGGTTGGCGAGCTCAAGGCGAAGGGCATCGACCTCGTTGCCTGTACCGCGGTCAACGACGCATTCGTCCTCGCCAACTGGGCCAAGGACACCGGCGCCGACGGCAAGGTGACGATGCTCGCCGACGGCAGCGCGGAGTTCGCGACGAAGCTCGGCCTTCAGATCGACCTTGCTACGCGCGGGCTCGGTGTGCGCTCGAAGCGCTATGCGATGCTGGTCGAGGACGGCGTCGTCAAGGTCCTCAACGTCGAGGATGCGCCGCCCCAGCACGACAAGTCGTCGGCCGCGACACTGTGCTCGATGATCGATCGTTCGCTCGGCTGAGTGGGCGATACGACTTGCGACATGCGGACGCGCCACGGAGGACCTGAAGCCTCCGGGGCGCTTCGATTTTCAGGGGCGGTGGGCAAATCGCCCGCTGCCGCCCGCACGTGTTGTCAGTTGCCGAGCGGCGTGCTTTGTTCCACGCGCTCGTCCGGGAGGGAATGGCCGCATGACGGCACAAGCAAAAACGACCGTCGGCGCCGCGGCGGATGCGGCAGCGAAAACGGCGGAGGCGGTCAGCGAGAACGTGGCCTGCCCGTTCTGCGGACTGGTTTGCGACGACCTCGAAGTGGCGCGCGGGGCCGGCGGGACATTGTCGGTGACCCGCAACGGGTGCGTGAAGGCCGTAAAGGGGTTCGAGCGTCCGGTTCCCTCGGCCGAGCCGACAATCGGCGGCAAGCCGGCGACGCGCACGGCGGCAATCGCAGAGGCCGCACGTCTCGTCCGTGAAGCAAAGAACCCCCTGCTCGGCGGGCTGGGCACCGATGTCGATGGCATGCGCGCGGTGATGGCGCTCGCGGATCGCGCCGGGGCCACCATCGATCACGCGCTGAGCGAGGGTCAGTTCCGCAACGTCGAGGTGCTGCAGACGTCCGGCTGGTTCATGTCGACGCTGACCGAGGTACGCAACCGCGCCGATCTCGTCGTGATCGTCGGCAGCGACGTGCAGAAGCTGAAACCGCGCTTTTTCGAGCGTGTCGTGGCCGTCGAAGAGCCGATGTTCCTCCCGCCCGGCAAGAAGCGAACGGTCGTCTTCATCGGCGAGGGGCTCGACGCGACGGGCGCCAAAGGGGGCTCGATCGGCGATGTCATCACGCTTGCCTGCCCGTTGCCGGCGGTCGCCGAGGTGATCGGCGCGCTGCGCGCCCGCCTCCGTGGCACGCCGCTCGCTGCGTCGTCGGTTGCCGGCATCCCGGTCGAGCGTATCGACGACCTGGCCCAAAGATGCCGCGCCGCGGCCTACGGCGTGATGGTGTGGGCGCCACCGAGCCTGCTCTACCCGGGCGGCGATCTGACGGTCCGGGCAGTGTCGGATCTCGTCAAGGATCTCAACCTGACGACCCGCTTCGCTGGGCTCTCGCTCGGCGGCAGCGAAGGGGCAACGTCGGCCGCATCCGTTGCAGCCTGGCAATCGGGGTTCCCGCTGCGCGTCTCCTACGCAGGCGGCAAGCCGCACCACGATCCGCTTCGCTATTCGGCCCAGCGTCTGATCGCGAGCGGCGAGGTCGACGTGCTGGTATGGATCGCGTCGTTCTCTCCCGATCTGCTGCCACCGGCCGGCGCCGTTCCGGACGTGCTGCTCGCTGTGCCGGGCCATCCGGCGGCGGCTCGGGCGCGGGTCTTCATTCCGGTCGGAACCGCAGGGCTCGATGTCGAGGGGCGCCTCATCCGCTGCGACAGCGTCGTCTCGCTGCCGCTGCACCAGCTTCGCCAGATCGGCCTGCCGTCCGTCGCCGACGTCGTGACTGCCATCGAACACGCGCTCTGAGGTCCCGACGCCCATGCTCATCAAGCTCACCGGCGGCACCATCTACGATCCCGCCAACGGCATCGACGGCGAGGTGCGCGACATCTATGTGCGCGACGGCCGCATCGTGGCCGCGACGGGCAGCGAGCGGGTCAGCCAGGAGTACAATCTCAAGGGGCGGGTCATCATGGCCGGGGCGATCGACCCGCACACGCATATCGGCGGCGGCAAGGTCACGATCGGCCGCATGATGCTGCCCGAGGACCACATCGGCCATGAGGTTGCGCGCGGGCCGCTCACGCGGGCGGGCTGCGGGCACGCGGTGCCGTCGACGCTGACGGCCGGCTATCGCTATGCCGAGATGGGCTACACGGCCTGCTTCGAACCCGCCATGCTGCCCGCCAATGCGCGTCAGGCACATATGGAGATGGGCGATACGCCCATGGTCGACAAGGGCGCCTACGTGATGCTCGGCAGCGACGACTTCCTGCTGCGCGCGATGGCGGAAAAGCGCGACTTCGAGTTCGTGAAGGATTACATCGCCTGGACCATGCACGCCGCGCAGGCGCTGGCGGTTAAGGTGGTCAACCCGGGGGGAATCAGCGCGTTCAAGTTCAACCAGCGCAAGCTCGAGCTCGACGAGAACCATGTCCACTACGGGCTATCGCCCCGCGACATCCTTCTGACGCTGGCACGCGGTCTGAAGGAGCTTGGCGTCACGCATCCGCTGCACGTCCACGGATGCAACCTCGGGGTGCCCGGCAACGACGAGACCACGCTCGCCACCATTCGCGCCATGGAGGGCCTGCCCGTGCACCTGACGCACGTGCAGTTCCACAGCTACGGCACGGAAGGCGACATGAAGTTCTCGTCGGGCGCGCCGCGCGTCGCCGAGCTCGTGAACAAGAATCCGAACGTATCGATGGACGTCGGGCAGATCATGTTCGGCCAGACCTGCACCGCCTCGGGTGACGCCATGCGGCAGTACGGCAATACCAAGAGCGCGCATCCGAAGAAGTGGGTGGTGATGGACATCGAGTGCGACGCCGGCTGCGGCGTGGTGCCGATGAAGTACAAGGACAAGAGCTTCGTCAATGCGTTGCAGTGGGCGATCGGGCTCGAGCTGTTCCTGCTCGTCGACGATCCTTGGCGGCTCTTCCTGACGACGGACCATCCGAACGGCGGGCCGTTCACGACCTATCCGCATCTCATCCGGCTACTGATGGATCGCGGCTTCCGTAACGACATGCTGCAGAAGATCCATCCCGGCGCCCAGGCCGCGACCATTCTCGCGACATTGAAGCGCGAGTACTCGCTCTACGAGATCGCCATCATGACGCGCGCCGGCCCGGCCCGGAGCCTTGGTCTCAAGGATCGCGGCCACTTGGCACCAGGGGCGTGCGCGGACATCACGGTCTATCCCGACGAGAGCGACCGCGAGGCGATGTTCGCCAAGCCCGAGCTGGTGTTCAAGAACGGCGAGCTTGTGGTGAAGAACGGCATGATCGTGAAGGTCGTGCAGGGGGCCACTCACGTCGCGCGGCCCGACTACGATCGCGGCATAGAGAAATCGCTGAGGGCGTACTTCGACCGCTATCACACCGTGCGCATGGACAACATTCGCGTCGGCGATCACGAGATCATCGGCGCCGACAAGGGCTCGATCATCGTCCAGCCAACCCGGGCGCGCACCAAAGCGGCCTGACGCCGGCGCCCGTTAACGGGTGCGGGATGGTGGCCGACGGGTCACGTTCCCGGATCGATCGCGCCACGCGCAGGCACCGTCGAGCCTCGCTCAAGCCTCTGGCGCAATTGATCGAGGGAACGCGCAAGCCAAGCGGTTCCCAGATGCCCCGCAGGATGGTTTCCAAGCTCGCAGCCATGCCGCCCGCCCGTCTCGTGCCGCAGTTGCACGGAACGCCGGGCGTCATCGTCGTGAGCTTCGCCTCCGGTGTGCCGCTCGAGGGCGGCTGGACGGTGCAGATGCTCGACGGCCCCGAGCGGACACATCTCAATAGCCGGCATGGCTTCACCTGGTGGTATGCCGAGGTGATGGGCGCACGCCCGCAGAGCTGGCGCCAGGCGGCCCGGGCCTACGCCCGCATCCATGGATTGGCGCTGGTGCTGCACGACGCTGAAACCGTGACCGGCTACTTCTCGATCCACGGACTGACGTTTTGCCGCGACGACGGCCGCCTCGTGTGGCCGCGGCCGGAGGCGCTGTCGCTGGCGGCGCTGGTCGATGCGCACGGGTCAACGCCGGCACCGGTCGCGCCCCGGGTGCCAGCGGCGCGGCGCGACCAGCGGGCGGATGCCGACCCGTCGTCGCCGACAACGGCTGCCAGCTGCCCCGGGCGCCGCGTCTGGGACTAGAACTCCTCCCAGCCGCCGTCGTTTGCGGCCACGGCGGTCGGTGCGGTCCGCGCTGGCTTTGCCGACGCCTTGGCCTCGCGCCGGACGGCGCGTGGGGATGTTGCGGCAGACCGCTCGGCGGCCGCGGCCTTGCGCTGGCCTCCCGCGTCGCGGGCAGCACCTTGTGCCGGCGCGTTGCGTGCGAAGACATGCGGCGCGACGGCCTCGAGCTCGCTGCGCACCTGTCCGGCGAAGGACGACACGCGGAACGCGGTCACGAGCTCGTCGAGCCGTGCCGCCTCCTCGCCAAGAGCGCGGCAGGCGGCCGTGGACTGCTCCACCATCGCCGCGTTCTGCTGCGTGTTCTGGTCCATCTGGCCGACGGCGATGTTGACCTGCTGAAGCCCGTTGGCCTGCTCCTGGGCGCCATTGGCAATGGAAGCCACGACGCTGTCGATCTCGGCAACCCGGGAGATGATGCGCTCCAGCGCGACGCCCGTCTCCGAGACAAGTTTCACGCCTTGCTCGACCTCGGTCGAGGAGCTCGAGATCAGCGACTTGATCTGGCGTGCGGCCTCGGCGGAGCGCTGGGCCAGGGCGCGGACCTCTGTGGCGACGACGGCGAAGCCGCGGCCGGCTTCACCTGCGCGTGCCGCCTCGACGCCGGCATTGAGCGCCAGAAGGTTGGTCTGGAACGCGATCTCGTCGATGACACCGATGATCTGACTGATCTCATTCGACGACTTCTCGATGCCCGACATCGCCTTGACCGTGCGGCGCACGACCTCGCCGCTCTGGGCGGCGTCGCTCTTGGCCGCGGCGACGACGTCGCGTGCGTGGCTGGCACCCTCGGCGGCTTTGCGGACCGTGCCGGTGATCTCGGCCAGCGCGGCGGACGTCTCCTCGAGGCTCGCGGCCTGCTGCTCGGTCCGCCGCGAGAGGTCGTCGGCGGCATTCGAGATCTCCTGGCTGCCGGCCCGGATCGCGCTGGTGCCGTCGCGGACCGACAGAAGCGCGCTTTCGAGCATCTCGGCGGCGGAGTTGAAGTCGGACTGGAGCTTGCGGTAGGCGGCAGGCATATCTTCGACCAGGCGGAACGTCATGTCCTGGGCCGCCATCCGCGCCAGCCCCGTCGATACGAGGTCTATCGCGTGCTGGCGCTCGCGGCTGGTGACGGCCTCCTCCTCGGCAGCCTTGCGGCGCATCTCCTCGACGCGTGCCCGCTCGTCGGCGGCAGCGCGCTCTAGCCGCGCCTGCTCCTCGGCGGCGCGGGCGCGGTCGGCCTCGGCGATCTGGCGGGCCTCGGCGGCCTGCTGCTCGACCTTCGTCTTGGCGATGGCCGCATCGCGGAACACCTCGACGGCACGCGCCATCTGGCCGATCTCGTCGCCGCGCCGGGCGCCGGGAATGTCGAGCGACGTATCGCCATCCTTGAGGCGGCCCATGGCGGCGGTGAGCGCGCCGACGGGCAATGAAATGGAGCGCGAGATGAGAAAGGCGATCGCCGCACCCAGCAGAAGCACTGCGGCAAGAACGCCGAGCTGAACGCGGATCATGGTCGACATGTCAGCCATGGCCGACTGCGTGTCCGCCTCGACCCGTGCCAACGCCAGGTCGTCTAGGCCACCCTGGCGGGCGCCGTTCGCCAGCACACCGTCGAGCACGTCCATCAGGGCGTCGATCCGCGGCATGCCTTCGGTACGCATGAGATGGACTGGAAGGTTCCAATCGGGCCGCTCGCGCGCCGCGATAACTTTGGCGAGATCGTCCTGAAGCCCGTCGATCTCCTTGCCGATGGCTTCGAATGCGGCGGCCTGGTTCTCGGTCAGCAGGTGCTGGCGGCCCATCACCATGTCGTAGCCGTCGCGGAACGCGATCATGGCGAGCCAGTAGGCGTTCTTGTCCTCGGTCCGGCCGCGGTCGAGGAAGGCCCTGAGGTGGCTCAGCGCACTTGCGAACTGCCCCTGCATGTCGGAGAGGCTCTTGAGCAGATGCTTGCGCTCCATCGAGGCCTCGAGCAGAAATTCGGCGTCGATCATGCGCTGCGTCTCGGCGAACAGCCGTTCGGCTTTGGGCTGCACGGCGACGTTCAAGAGGTTGGAGGCCGGCAGCGCCTCCGGCGTGAAAGCGATCGTGAGCATGCGGTCCTGGGTCTTGCGCAGAGCGTCGACCAGGGGGCGGACTTTGGCGACGCCGGGGGCAAACTCCGCGTTGCTCTCCATCTTGGCCAACCGTTCGAGAGCCGCCACACGCTGGTACACGCCGGCCCAGGCGGCGGCGTAGAGCTGTTTGGACTGAGCGTTGCCGGTGAGCAGATAGCCGCGGGTCTCGGATGCCACCGCCTTGATGTCGGCGACGAGCTGGGCCGCGCCGAGGGCTGCGGGCACGTGCTCGGAGAGCACCTCTTGGACCTCGTGGCTGACGTGGCGGGAGATGGTGCTCGAGTAGATCACGGTGCCCGCGTAGATCACGCCGAGCAGGCCGAAAGCGCCCAGAAGCCGTTGGCCGATGCGCCAGTTCTCGAAGCGAATGGACATGAGGAGTCTCGGTCCCGAGTTACAGGGCGACGACGCCGATTGCCGGGCGTCGGTCCTCGATGCGGCGACAGGGCGCCCGTCGTCGAGCGTGCCGCGCGCCAGCGATGTATGGAAGGCCGTGGTGGCGGCGCGGCTGTGTGGCGTCATGCCGGCGAATCAGACAATTCGCCCCGCAGAATGAATGGTAGTGTTAGTTGGTAAATAAAAGCTACAGAAATCGCTTAAGATTCTAGGTTGTCGGTTGAAAAAGCGCTAGCATCTCAGTAGCTTCGTCAGGCCACATCGTTTCGCAGCGCTGGTCCTGGCCACGCTGGAAATGGCGGTCGTAGCGCCTGAGATTCGGTGTCATGCGCGGGGGCGGGGCTACTTGAAGTCCGCCATCCCCTGCCGCGCCAGTTCGTCTGCGCGCTCGTTCTCGGCGTGGCCGGCATGTCCCTTGATCCAGTGCCACGTCACCTTGTGCCGGTCCGTCGCCGCCTCGAGCCGCTGCCACAACTCGGCGTTCTTGACGGGCTTCTTGTCGGCCGTCCGCCAGCCGTTGCGCTTCCAGCCGTGGATCCACTGAGTGATGCCGTTCTTGACGTAGGCGCTGTCGGTGGTGAGGTCCACGTCGGACGGCTTCTTCAGGGCTTCGAGGGCCGCGATGGCGGCGAACAGCTCCATTCGATTGTTGGTGGTCTGGGCTTCACCGCCGTTGAGCTCCTTGCGGTGGGTGCCCGACATCAGGATCGCGCCCCAGCCGCCGGGTCCGGGATTCCCCGAGCAGGCCCCGTCGGTGTAGATGACGACGTGCGGGCGGGACGCAACCGTCATGGCGCCGCTGCCTCGTGGCCGTAGTCGCGGATCGTGCGCACCGACTGGTGGAAGCGCAGCCGGCGGAGGTAGGCGATGGGGTCGTGCGGCTTGACGAGCGCGTTCTCGGGCGTGTTGAGCCAGTCGTGCGCGCGCGTGAGCAGGAATCTCAACGCAGCGCCGCGGGCCAGTGTCGGCAGGGCGTCGACCTCGGCGGGCTCGAGCGGGCGGATCTCGGCGTAGCCCTTGAGCAGCGCACGGCCCTTGGTGACGTTGAAGGCGAAATCCGGCTCGAAACACCACGCGTTGAGGCAGATCGCGAGGTCGTAGGCCAGCGCGTCATTGCAGGCGAAGTAGAAATCGATGAGTCCCGACAGACGCGAGCCGAGGAAGAACACGTTGTCGGGGAAGAGGTCGGCGTGGATGACGCCATCGGGCAGGCCCTTCGGCCAGGCCGGCTCGAGGACGCTGAGCTCGCTCTCGATGACGGCGCCGAGGCCGGGTGCGATCTCCGCCGCGCTCGACTTGAAGCCTTCGTAGAGCGGCCGCCAGCCCAAGACGCCGAGCGCGTTGGCGCGGCGCATGCCGAAGCTCTGGCCGGCGAGATGCAGGCGGGCGAGCGCGCGCCCCACCTCGACGCAGTGCTCGGCAGAGGGCTTCCTGACCCAGAAGCCCTCGAGAAACGTGATGAGCGCCGCGGCGCGTCCGTTGATCTCGCGCAGGATCTGGCCCGAGCTGTCGCGCACCGGCAGCGGGCAGGTGAGACCGGCCGCCGCCAGATGCTCCATGAGCCCGAGGAAGAACGGCAGATCGTCGCGCGCCACGCGCCGCTCGTAGAGCGTCAGAATGAAGGGTCCCTCGGTCGTATGCACCATGTAGTTGGTGTTCTCGACGCCCTCGGCAATGCCGCGGAACGACAACAGCTCGCCGACGCCGTAGCCCGCTATGAAGCGCGCCAGCTCCTCGTCGCCGACCTCCGTGTAGACCGCCATGCCGCCTGCCCCGCCCGCCGTGCCCGATCCTTCGCCGCTCTGCCGACCCGGCTATGCCTCGGGCCGCTCGGTCGGCCTCGGACGCCGCCCCTGGCCCGGTGCCGGAGCGACGTCGCGCAGCTCACGCGGCAGGTTGAAGACGACGCGCTCGTCCGCGTTCGTCACCGTCTCGACGCTGACCTCGTAGCGGGCGCGGAAGGCGTCGACGACCTCGTTCACGAGCAGCTCGGGCGCGGAGGCGCCGGCCGTGATGCCGAGCGTGCGGATGGCGCCGATCTCGTCCCACGGGATGTCGCCCGCCCGCTGCACGAGGAACGCGCGTGCGACGCCTTGCCGCTCGGCGACCTCGACGAGGCGCAGCGAGTTCGAGCTGTTCGGCGCGCCGACGACCAGCAGCGCGTCGATGCGTCCGCCGATCGCCTTCACAGCGGCCTGCCGGTTGGTGGTGGCGTAGCAGATATCCTCCTTGACCGGCCCCTCGATGCCCGGGAAGCGCTCCTTGAGTATGGCGACC
Organism: uncultured Hyphomicrobium sp.; assembly: GCA_964471635.1. Taxonomy (GTDB): domain Bacteria; phylum Pseudomonadota; class Alphaproteobacteria; order Rhizobiales; family Hyphomicrobiaceae; genus JAKAML01. The sequence goes on along the minus strand of CAYYGO010000004.1, from coordinate 64,976 downwards.
ACGGCCGCGGTATCGTCGACGGAGAGCGTCGTCTGGGTGGCAAAGGCGAGCTTGGCGGCATCGCGCGGCACAACGGCGCGGGCGTCCGCCTCGGTCTCGATCAGCGTGACCGCGCCGGCTGGCAGCTGGCCCATCGTACCAACGACCTCCGGGTGGCCGGCGTGGCCGATGAGCAGCGTCTCGAGGCCGTTCTCGAAGTGGCGGCGGGCCTCGTTGTGAACCTTGACCACCAGCGGGCAGGTGGCGTCGAGGATGACGAGGTTGCGCAGGCGTGCGGCATCGACGACCGCCTGAGCCACACCGTGTGCCGAAAAGATCACGGGTTGTGCGGTGTCGGGAATCTGATCGAGCTCGTCCACAAAAACGGCGCCTTTGGACCTGAGATCGTCGACGACGAACCGGTTATGGACAATCTCGTGCCGGACATAGACGGGGGCGCCGTGCTTCTTGAGGGCTAGCTCCACGATCTGGATGGCGCGATCGACGCCGGCACAGAAGCCGCGCGGGGCCGCCAGCAGGACGAGAAGGGGCGGCTTTGCCGGGGGAGGGGCGCCGGTCATGTCGGCAGAGATCCTTCCTTCTCTTGTTTAATCAAGGACCTTCGTCCTTGGTGACGAGCCGGACGGGGTGTAATGTTCGAGTCGGGACACTACAAGATGCCCCCGGCGGGGACTAGGGATTTCGGGCGGGGCGTCGGTTGCGCGCCGTCCATGGAGCAGTCGGGATCGCGATGACAAAATCGTTGGGGCGGGTTTCTCGCGGAGCGCGTTGCGTCGGGTCGGCGCTGGTGATGCTGGGGCTCGCAGCCGGGCTCGGTGGATGCGGGATGTCTTCGCTCACGTCGGGCCTCGGCGGAGGGGTGTTCGGCAGCTCGAAGCAGGCCGCCTCGGTGGATGCGATCACCGAGGAGCAGCTTCTTTCGGCTGCGAAGGCCGACGAGGCGGCGACCGGGAGCACCTCGGTCGGTGCGGTGGCACATGGATGCCCGAAATTCGTGCCTTGGCCGCGCGAGAACCACGTCACGATCTACGAGCAGGGACGCGTCGGCGATGCGCTGGCGGTCATGCACCGCGGCGAGATCACGAAGACGGCGCGGGAATGCCAGATCGAGCCGGGCAAGGTGACGGTGAAGTACGGCTTCTCAGGCCGCGTGCTGATGGGACCGAAAGGCAAGGGCGGCGCCGTGACGTTGCCGGTCACGGTCACGGTCACCGACGCGAAACGCGCCAAGATTGCGGTCGACATGGCCAAGGTCGACACGGCGGTGTCCATCGACAAGCCGATCGGATATTTCTCGGCCGTGCGAACGGTCACGTTCGCGATCCCCGAGGGTAGCCGGCCCGGCGATTTCGAGGTGTTCGTCGGATTCGACCGCAATACGCCCGGCGCGGGTTGATGTCGGGTCCGGCTCGGCGATCCCGGAGCGCCGGACGCTGGGGCACGAAAAGAGGGATCTACCGTCGTCCCGCTCTACCGGACGCTTGCGTGACGCCGACAATCTAGAGCGCTCGCGCGACGTCGACAATCCAGAGCGCTCGCGCGACACGTTGTCTGGGACAACCTTGGATTGTCCGACAATTCTACGCAATTGCCGCGATGACATTGCTGCAAATGCTCCGCTGTCGCTTCAAACACACTTAATGGGCTGCTGCTAGGTTGGCGACGTTCCGACGTCATGGTTTCGCCCCGAGGCCCGCTTCGCGATGCTCAAGGCCGCTCCACATTCCGACCGCCGCCAGTTTGGGCGCCGCCAGTCCAGCATCATCGCCTGGGTCCGGGTGCGTGGGCGGCCGCGCATTCCCTGCCGCATCGTCAACGTCTCTGAACTCGGCGCGCTGATCGAGTTCGAGACGATCGAGGCGCTGCCGAAGGTCTTCCTGCTCAGCGTCGACGGCGGCGAGGAGATCTGCTGCGAGGCACGCCACAGCAAGGGATATCGTGTCGGCGTCGAGTTCGTGTCGGCCGAGGCGGACGAGAACGACAAGCGCGCGCCGCGACCGGTCGACCGGGAAGTGGCGTCGGCTTGGGTCAGCGGCAAGGGCCGCGTCGTGCACGGCTTCAACACCTGACCGCCGGGAACCGGCGCGGGCCGTTGGCCGCCGACGCCGGAAACGTCATTTGGCTTTGGGCAGTCGCGCGCCGTATCGGCTTCGGGATGACCGCGCCGGATGCAGCGCCTATAGTCCGTCGCCATGAGCGATGCACCCGTCCCAACGCCGCCGAAGCCCGCCCGCATATCGCACGCACCCGATGGCGAGCTCGTGCCCGTCGTCAAAGGTAGCCACGTCTACCTGATCGACGGGTCGGGCTTCATCTTCCGCGCATTCCACGCCCTCCCGCCGCTGACGCGACCGTCGGACGGGGCGCCGGTGGGCGCAGTGCATGGCTTCTGCGCAATGCTGTGGAAGCTCATCGCCGAGAGCAGGTCGAGCGAGGCGCCGACCCACATCGCGGTGGTGTTCGACGCGGGCCGCGAGACGTTCCGCAACAAGATCTACGACCGATACAAGGCCAACCGCCCGCCGCCGCCCGAGGAGCTCGTTCCGCAGTTCCCGCTGATCCGCGAGGCAGTGAAGGCGTTCAGCGTCGCGAGCATCGAGCAGGACGGCTACGAGGCCGACGACATCATTGCGACCTATGCGCGCGAGGTCGTCGAGGCGGGCGGCGACGTCACGATCGTCTCGTCCGACAAGGACCTCATGCAACTCGTGCGACCCGGCGTCGTCATGCTCGACGGCATGAAGGCGAAGCGGATCGGCCGCGACGAGGTGATCGAGAAGTTCGGCGTACCGCCGGAGAAGGTGGTCGATGTGCAGTCGCTCGCGGGCGACAGCGTCGACAATGTGCCGGGCGTGCCGGGCATCGGTGTCAAAACGGCGGCCGAGCTCATCACCGAGTACGGCGACCTCGATACGCTGCTCGCCTCCGCGGGCGCGATCAAGCAGCCGAAGCGGCGCGAGAAGCTGATCGCGTTCGCTGACCAGGCGCGGCTGAGCCGTGATCTCGTGCGCCTCGAGGATCACGTGCCGCTCGAGGTGCCGGTCGACCGCCTCGGCATCCACGATGCCGAGCCGGATCGCTTGCTGTCCTTCCTGCGCGAGATGGAGTTCAACACGCTGACGCGGCGCATCGCCGAGACGCTCGGTGCCGACGTCCCGCCGCCGCTCCAGGCGTCGGTCGGGCAGTCGTTGCGGAAGCCCGCAACATCGGACGCTGCCAATGAGCGGGCGTCGCCGATGGCGGCTGTGCCGGCATCGGCAGACGACGCGGGCGGCGCCGGAACGCCGATGGCCGCCGCGGCGGCGGGGCTTGCGGCCGCGCGGGCGGTTCCGTTCGATCATGCGACCTACGAGACGGTCGGCGCGGCCGACCGCCTGGCTACATGGATCGCGGAGGCGCGAACGGCCGGCCGAGTCGCGTTCGACACCGAGACCACCGGCCTCGACCCGATGCAGGCCGATCTCGTCGGGGTGTCGCTGGCGCTGTCTCCCGGCCGCGCGTGCTACGTGCCGCTCGGGCACCGCGACGGCGCGTCGGACCTGTTCGGCGGCGGCGGGCTTGTGCCTGGCCAGATTGCTCTCCGCGATGCGCTCGACGCGTTGAAACCGCTGCTCGAGGATCCGGCAGTGCTCAAGATCGGCCAGAACATGAAGTTCGACATGCTGGTGATGGCGCGCCACGGCATCCGCGTTGCACCCATCGACGACACGATGCTGATCTCCTACGCGCTCGATGCAGGGCGCGGCGGTCACGGCATGGACGATCTCTCGATCCGCCACCTCGGCCACGCCTGCATTCCGTTCTCGAAGGCCATCGAGCATGCGCCGGGCGCCAAGAAGTCGGAGCGGACGTTCGCCGGCGTTCCGCTCGACAAGGCGACGCACTACGCCGCCGAGGACGCCGACGTGACGCTGCGGCTGTGGCTCGCGTTGAAGCCGCGGCTCGCAGCCGAGCGCGTGACGACCGTCTACGAGACACTGGAGCGCCCGCTGGTGCCCGTCATCGCCGCCATGGAGGAGGCTGGCATCAAGGTCGACCGGTCGATCCTTTCGCGATTGTCGGGCACGTTCGCGCAAGGCATTGCTCGGCTTGAGGAGGAGGTGCAGGCGCTGGCCGGCAGGCCGTTCAATCTCGGCTCGCCAAAGCAGCTCGGCGAGTTGCTGTTCGATCACCTGAAGCTGCCCGGCGGCAAGCGGACCAAGTCGGGCCAGTGGGAGACGCGCGCCGGCCTGCTCGACGATCTGGCGGCCAACGAGGACCTGCCGGAGGACGCGCGCCGTCTCATCAATACGATGCTCGAGTGGCGACAGCTCTCGAAGTTGAAGTCGACCTATACCGACGCACTGCCGAGCTTCATCAACAAGGACACGGCTCGCATCCATACGAGCTATGCGCTCGCGGCAACGACGACTGGCCGGCTGGCCTCATCCGACCCCAACCTGCAGAACATTCCGATCCGCACCAAGGAAGGGCGCGAGATCCGCACGGCCTTCGTCGCCGAGCCCGGCATGAATCTCGTCTCCGCCGACTACTCGCAGATCGAGCTGCGCGTGCTCGCCCACATCGCCGAAATCCCGCAACTGAAGGCGGCGTTCGCCGACGGCCTCGACATTCACGCCATGACGGCATCGGAAATGTTCGGCGTGCCCATTGCAGGCATGCCGCCGGAGGTGCGGCGGCGCGCCAAGGCGATCAACTTCGGCATCATCTACGGCATCTCTGCGTTCGGCCTAGCCAACCAACTCGGCATCTCGCGCGAGGAGGCGGGCAGCTACATCACCACATACTTCAAGCGTTTCCCCGGCATCCGAGACTTTATGGAGGCGACCAAGCGGCGGGTGCACGAGACAGGTTTCGTCGAGACCATCTTCGGCCGTCGCATCCACTACCCCGAGATCAACACCAAGAACCCCTCGATGCGCGGCTTCCTCGAGCGCGCGGCGATCAACGCGCCGATCCAAGGGTCGGCCGCCGACATCATCCGCCGTGCCATGATCCGTCTGCCGGGGGCGCTCGCCGATGCCGGGCTCGCGTCGGCGCGCATGCTGCTGCAGGTGCACGACGAACTCGTGATCGAGGCGCGCGAGCGCGAGGTTCCGCGGACGCTCGAGGTGACACGGAGCGTAATGGAGGGGGCTGCTGCACCCGCCGTGCACCTCGCCGTGCCGATCCACGTCGATGCCAAGGCGGCCGAAAACTGGGAGGCGGCGCACTGAGGGAGCCGGGTCGTGCCGCCGGCGATCGGGGCGATCGGCTGCGCGTGTCCCCATCGCCACACACCGGGGCGTGCTGTGGCTTGTTCCGCTCCACCCGCATGGTAGAAATTTGCAGTTGGCAGAGCCGCTTTCCGCGGTCGGCCGGGCGGATGGCTCGACAGGTCCGGCCGGACATCAGGTTGCTTGCTTGATTTGTGGGCGCAGTCCCTACCGACCAGCGCGGTTTCGCGTGTCGGCTTCGGACAGGCGCAGAAGGCGCTGGGTGGGGCGTCCATGGTGCGCGTCGTCGATGCCGCAATGCCTGATTGCGATCGTCCTGCCGCCCGGCGGCAGGGTGGAGGGAACGCTGCGCGCTGGGCGGTCCGGGCGGGGGCGCGCTGAGCCATGGTCGACGAGGCCGAGGCGACCGACATCTTCATCAGCTACGCGCGCGCGGACGTGTCCGGAGCAGAGCGGCTCCAGGCGATGCTCGAGGGGGCGCCGTTCGGCTACAGCGTCTGGCGCGACAAGACGCGGCTCAGGCCTGGCGAGCACGTCGACCGGGCGATCCCGCCGGCGCTGAAGGCCTGCCGCGCGGTGGTCGTGCTGTGGTCGGACAACAGCGTCGGCTCGGAGTGGGTTAAGAAGGAAGCCGGCTACGCTGATGTCGAGGGCAAGATCGCGACGTTGTCGCTCGGCGGATTCGACTATGCCAGGCTGCCCACGACGTTCCGCCCGCTCAACTGTCTCGACCTGGAGGCGGTGCTGAGGGAGCCGGCGCTCCTCGTCGAACGGCTCGAGGAGATCTGGCGCGAGCGGGCCGAGGTCCCCGAGCCGAAGCTGCGCCCGGCGATGGTGCCCTACACCATCGACTGCCGGCCCCAGGTGAAGAGCCTGCGGAACGGCATTGCGGAGTTCTGCGGCATCGAGACGGGCACCACGGGCACGCGGCCGCTGTTCGCGCTGCACGCGCTGCACGAGGACAGCCCAGAGTTGCTCGTCGTGCGCCTCGTGCAGCACGACATGCCCGCGATGCCGTTCCGGCGCGCGCTGGTCGGCGACCCGGAGGATCTGCTGGTTCCGGTTCAATGGCCGCCGGCCGGCCGAGGGCGGGCGAAAAAGCTGCGCGATACGATCTTGAAGCTTGCTAAGGATCGCGGCCATCGCGGCCGGCGCATTTCGATCCATCGCACCATCGTGCGCGACCCGGCCCGGGAGGATGCCCTGCTGGTCGAGGATTGGCTCGACGCCTGGCATGCGGCGCTCGGTCCGGAGGACGGCGCCATCCCGTTCCTCGTCATCGTCGAGCCCGCCGCCGAGTGGCGTTGGCCGTGGAGCCGCGCCAACCCTCACATCGAGCCGATGCTGGAGGCCGTGCGGAGGTTCGAGCGCCCCGGCACACGCGGTGTGGAGCTGCAACCTCTCGAGCCGATCGGCGTCGACGACACGCACACGTGGAATGTCCGGCACAACAAGAGCATCCGCACCGTGGTGCCGGCGGACCGTCTCGACACGCTGATCCGCTTCGTCGACGACCAGTTCGAGAACGGAGCGTGGAAGAGCACGTCTCCGAGGCTCGGGCAATTCGCGAGCGCGGTCTCGAAGTTCCTTCTCCAATCCGACGGCAGCTAGAAACGGGTGAGCCTCATGCAGTCCAGCGAGTACGATGCCTATGCCTGGCCGCCGCGCGACGCGACGTCGGATCGCTCGGCCAGGATGAGGTTCGAGGATATCCGGGAGGGACAGCGCTACATCCCGCACCGGCAGGTGGTCGACGCGGTGAATGTGGCGCGCGCGCTGGGCAAGCCGCTGCTCGTCGTCGGCGAGCCGGGTACCGGCAAGACGCGCCTCGCCTCGTCGATCGCCTGGCAGCTCGGGCTCGCAGGTCCGTTCAAGTTCGTCGCCAAGTCGACCTCCGCCGCCCGCGACCTCTTCTACGGCTACGACGCGCTGGCGCGCTTCTATCTCGCACAGACCGAGGGCAAGGCCGGTGCGCCGGCGCCGGGACCGATGCAGAGCCCGACCGAGACGCGCCGCCCGCTTTCGGCGCTGGACTTCATCGAGTACGCAGCGCTCGGCAAGGCGATCCTGCGCGCGCTGCCGCGCGACGAGGTCCGAGGCTTTCTGCCGATCTCGGCCTTCGACCCAGGCTCGCTGTTCCATCATCCCGGCGCGCCGCAGCGCTCGGTGGTTGTCATCGACGAGATCGACAAGGCGCCGCGCGACTTCCCGAACGATCTGCTCGACGAGATCGACAACCTGCAGTTCCGCGTGCCCGAGCTCAATCCGGATCTCGCCACGCCGCCGATCCGCGAGCCGGCACTGAAGCCGATCATCGTCGTGACGTCGAACCGGGAGCGCCAGCTGCCCGATGCGTTCCTCAGACGCTGCGTTTTCGTGCCGATCCCGTTCCCGCCGAGGCGCGAGAAAGGCGCGCCACCCGGCGCAGGCTACACCATAGACGACATCGTGGACCGTCATGTCGCCGAACGGCTCGGCGCGGTGTCGGGCGGCGCGCTCTTCAACTCCGCCGTAGACTTCTTCATGCGCCTGCGCGGCCTCGGCGATCTGCAGAAGATGCCGGCGACGGCCGAGCTGCTCGACTGGATCGAGGCGCTGGCGAAGGCCGCGCCACAGCAGGGGAGCGACCTCCGCCAGATGCCTGAGCTGCTGCAGCGGACGCTCTCGGCGCTGGCCAAGACCGAGCCAGACCGCGAGCGCGCGCAGGAACTGGCGCGGTCGTGGCTGGCCGAGCGGCCGGGCACGTCGGCCGCTACGCGCGTCCGGGCTTAGCGGCGCCCTGGCGAGAGGAGCGGTTCATGGCCGAGGCGGTCGTCGCACGCGAGGATCAGACGGGGCTTGGCCATCTACAGCCGGGGCTCCGGCAGGCGTGGAGCGTGGCACGGCTGGGCGATGTGGTCGACGAACTGGTGACGCACTTGGACCGTGTCGACGGCGTTCGCCTCGGTCCGCGCGAGAGGCTCGACGTGCTGGCGGTCGTCGGCCTCTTGCGGTTGCCTGCGGGTGGCGCGCCCGATCAACAGACGCTGGACCGTCTCGCGGGCACGTTGGCATCGGTGCTCGGCAAGTCGGAGCAGCAGCGCGACGGGATCGAGGCGGCGTGCCGTCGTGCTCTCGGCATCGGCGGGCTCGGTTCTAGCTGGGAGATGGGGCCGTCGGACGCGGTGAGTCCGGCCGGCTCCGCGATCGAGCCGGGGCAGGATCGTGGTCCGGTGGAGCGCCGAGGGCGGAGGGGTTGGTGGCTGGTTGCGGCCGCGCTCCTGGCCGCAGCCGTGGTGGCCGTGGCCGTGACCGTGCTGTGGGTCGAGCGCGTGCTCGTCGTGGGGCCACTCCAGCCTGCGGAGCAGCGCACAACTGTGCCGACCGAGAGCGCCCCTCGCGGCGCCGCCGCAACAGGCCCCGTGTCGGGTGATGCCGATGCGCCGCTGACGCGGGAGGAGATCGAGATGGTGGCGGACGCGGTCGACGGCGCCGCGCGGATCGATCCGGCGCCGACGCTCTGGCAGATCGCAGTCGGGCTGGCGCGGCAGGGCGACGTGGGCGGTTCGGCCGCCGCGACCTACAAGCGCCTGCAGCTCCATTCGCGGCTCCCGACTACCGAGGCGCTGGAGCTCGGGAACGCCGATACCGTCGAGCGTTTGCTGTGGGCCGCCCTGACGCTCGACAGACCTGGCCGGCGTGCGGATCCGGCGATCGTCGCGGAGGTCGCAGGCCGTCTCGCGTCGTCTCGTCCGCCAAGAGGTGCGGACGCCACGCCGAGCTTTCCGCCGGCTGCATCCGGCGCCTATCGCATGCCGTGGTGGCTGTTCGCCGCGACTATGGCGGCACCGCTTCTGGCGGGGGCGGCGTGGCTCGGAGGGCGCAGCATGCGAAAGCGCCGGCACGTAGAGGACGTGCTTGCCGCGGGCACCGGGCGGATCGCACCGCGGGTTTCGTCGGACGGGCTCGACCCGGCTCCGCTGCTGCGCCAGCGCCAGACGCTTCGCGCGGCCGCCCGCCACCTCGACGCCCGCGCCTACGCGCCGACGCCCTCGCTCGATGTCGAGGCGACGATCGCGGCGACGCTGGATCGCGGCGGCATTTTCGCGCCGCGCTATGCGGTGCGCGCGCAATGCCCCGAGCATCTGGCCCTCATCCTGACCCACGGCCCCGCCGACCAGGAGGCGGATCGCCTGTCGTATGTGGCAGAGGCGCTCGGCGGCGACGAGGAGGGCGACCTCGCGCCACGCCGGGATGCCCGGATCGAGCGCCGCTATCTCGAGCACGACGCCGATCGCGTGTTCACCGGCCGTGACGAGCAGCGGATGTCGCTGGCGGCCCTGGCCGGCGCGCGGCCGGGCCACAGGCTGATCGTGCTCGGTACCGGCGAGGGGCTGCTCGATCCGGTGACATTCGAGCCGAAACCCTGGGCCGAGGCGTTGCGGCTGTGGCCGGTGCGCGCGTTCGCAACCCCGCTGCCGCCGGCCGACTGGGGCATCCGCGAGGCGCGCCTCTCTGAGCTCATGGGTGGCCCCTTGTTCCGCACCACCGCGGGTGGCCTCGAGGCGCTTGGGGCCTATCTGCGCGACCGGGCCGACGACGGACGGGGCGGCGTCGAGTATTTGGCGCGTCGCGAGCGGCCGTGGCGCATCGACCCGCATCGCTTCCTGATCGAGGTCCCGTTCGACGAGGACGAGGAATGGCGGGATCTTTCGGCCGAGCTCGCGCGCTATCTCGCCCGCGGCCGGGGCGATGGAGAGCGTCCCGACGACCGCGGCCTCATATGGCTCCGAACGCTCGCGGTTTATCCGGTGCTGCGGTGGGACCTGACGAGCTACCTCGGGCTCCGACTCAGGGTGCCGGATGCCACCGGCATGCTGACGCCGCTCTACGACGAGGAGATCGCGACACGGCTCAGTGGGCTGCCGTGGTTCCGCGTCGGCAGCATGCCGCGCTGGGTCCGGCGCCGGCTCATCGCGGGACTCGGCGGGGCGGTGCGCGACGAGGTTATCCGTGCCATCGGCGAGCTGCTGGTGACGCCGGTTCCTCCTGTAGCCGGTGAGCCGTCCGTCCGCCTGCCGGTGTCGGTCGCGGGGACGGCCGCGGGCGAAGTCGCGACGACCGGAGGAGAAGGCGCGGCGGAGCGGAGAACGCCCGACGACGATCTTGCCGCCAACGACAGCGAGCTTCTGGAGCTGCTCGATGCGGCGCCGACACGGCTCCTCGAAGGCCGGCGGAGCTGGCGCCGGTGGCTGGCCGGCGTCGGAGCGCGCTTCGAGGCGTCGGAGCGGCTCGCTGCCGCCGTGCTCGTCGCCTACGCCGGTGCCGCGCTGTGGCTCGCGCCGAGGCCGTGGGGTCCGGCGGCCGCGACGGGGAGCTGGTGGCCGGTGGCGCTGCTGGCGCTCGGGATCGCGATGCTGCCGGTCGCCGCGCGGCTCATGCGCCGGCCTGACACCCGCGACGGGGAGGCCTGAGCCATGGCCGGCACGACGCCGATACGGGTGTTCATTTCGAGCTCGCGACGGGATCGCGAGGCGGTCGACCGCGTGGCTGCCGTGCTCCGGTCGGCTGGCTTCGATTTGGCAGCGGACCGCCCCGACATCACGGCCGGGCAGGATTTCGCCGCAGTCCTTGCGCGCGCCATGGCCGAGGCAGACGTCGTTGTGTTCGCGCTTTCGGAGAACTCAGTCGCGAGCGAGGCGAGTACGTTCGATATCGGGCGCGCCGGGGCCGCTCAGAAGCCCATCCTACCGGTGATCGTCGGAGCCTTCGAGCGCCGGCAGGTGCCCGATCCGATCCTCAGACGGCAGTGGCTGCCGCGCTCCGGCGGGGCGTTCGACGCCGAGCGCGACGGGCCCGAGCTGGTCGAGGCGGTGCAGAGGTTGGCACGCGAGAGCAACAACTCGATTGCCGCCGACGACCTCAAGCTCATACGCGGTGTCGGCGTTCTGATCGAGAAGCGGCTCAACGATTTGGGCGTGCGCCGCTTTGCAGATATCGCCGCCTGGACCGACGAGGACGTGCAGCGGATCAGCACAGCGTTGGATTTCAAGGGTCGCATCGAGAGCGAGAACTGGGTCGAGCAAGCGCGCATTCTGGCCGCCGGTGGGCAGACCGAGTTCTCGCGGCGAGCGGGTCGCGACGAGACCGGCTCGTTGCCGGCCTCTGCGACGGGTCGCACGCGCACGCTGTTTCTCGCCTATTCGCGAGCCGACCGCGAGCAGGCCCAGGCGCTCGAGCTCGATCTGCGCAGGCGTGGCTTCGAGGTGTGGGTCGACGTCGATGGCATTCGAGGGGGCGAACGCTGGAAAGACCGGCTGTCGGTGCTGATTCGCGACGCCGACGCGGTGCTGTTCCTCGTGTCGCCTCGGCTCGTCGGATCCGAGGTGTGCGCCTGGGAGGTGAGCGAGGCCTACCGCCACTCGCGGCGAATCGTGCCGGTGCTGATCGCGGACCTTGGCGATGCGGCCATGCCCGACGGGCTGCGCGTGCTCCACCATGTTCCGTTGCGTCCCGTCGATGACCGTGCCGAAGGCCTGCGCTCGATCGTCGAGGCGCTGGACCACCCGGACGACACCCGCCCACGGAGATCGGCCGACGCGCGCGTGGATAGCCCCACCCCGGCGGGCAGCTACGTCTTCGTGAGCTGCACGGAGGCGGACCGCGATACGGCGCGCCGGCTCATGGAACTGTTGCGGGGGATGGGGCTCGACGTGAGGTGGGCCGACGACGATGTGCTCCGGCGCGGGCGCTTCGAGGCGCAGGTCTTCGACGCCATTCGCGGCAGCGGGGCGGTGCTGGCGCTGTTGTCGCCGGAGGCGGCCAAGAGCAGCTGGTTTGCGGCCGAGGCGATGGGCGCCAAGCGCGAGGGCAAGCTCGTCTGTGCCGAGATCGGGGCGGTCTTGCGATCGGAGCTGACGCACGTCTTTTCCGGCCAGATGCTGCACGACTTGCGCCCCGGCAGCGACATCGACGAGCGCGTCGCCTTCGTCGCCAAGGTGCTCGCCGAGACGATGTCCCGCACGCGCCGTGCGGCAGCGACCGCCGTGCCGACTCCAGGCGTCGACGCACCGACGCCTCCAACACCGCAACCGCCGCCGAGCCAGATGGCGCAGCCGGCCGAGGCCGGCAGCACCGCGCCTCCCGCCGCCGAATTTGTCAAACTCGAGCAGCTCCAGCGCATCGTCGCGCTCGGCAGGGCGTTGTGCACGGTCCGTTTGGACCATGCTTCTGCAGGCGCCACCGCGGCGTTGGGCGTTCTCGTCCGCGGCGGCGACCTGCATCCCGATCTCGACAATGGCGCAGGCTACGTGCTCGTCTCGCTCAGCGCCGTCGCCCCGGTTCTGGCCGGCCCGCTCGGCATGGTGCGCGCCGTGTTCGACCCGTCCGGCGACGGAATGGTCCGCCAATACGGCATCTCCCGCATCATCTGGCGCTCGCCGGCTCATCTCTGCGATGCCGTGCTTCTGGCGCTCGATGCGTGGCCGGAAGGCATCGTGCCTGTACCGCTGGCGACGCTCCTGTTCGACTACGCGGCGCCGGGCGCGGCGGGCGAAAAGGTCCTGGTCGTCGGGACGGGGCCGGGCGAGACCGCCTCTCTGTTGGCCGGCAATGCCGAGGCCCAGATCTTCGGCGCCGTCGCCGGCCGCACGCGCTTCGCCCCCGAGATCATCGAGTTCGGCGGCGCCACCGAGGCTTACGCGGACGGCAGCCTGCTTGTCAGGGCGAACCTGTTTCTCAGGGAGAGCGAGCCGATCTTGATCGGCCTCGTGCGCAGCCGCCCGGCCGACGGCTACCGCCCGCGCGCGACCCGCTCGACCAGCATCGCCACCTCGCTCGGCTCCATCCGGGACTCGATCGCCCGCGCTCTCGACCTCCATCGCGCGGCGGCGGTCTGGGACGCGGGGGGACGCGGCGGACGGGGACTTGCGTCTGCGCGGCGGGTGGCCGAGATCGAAATGCAGCTCGCCGCCGAGCCGGTGGAGCCGTGGATCGAGGACGTCGTGACGCCGTTCCTCGCCGCCTCGCGCGACGAGCTGTCGCGTGCCGTGCGGCGGCGTCGCTTCGCGGCTGCAGCGGTGCTCGCCCTGGCGCCGCTCGTCGGCGCCATCGCGTTGGAGCGCTGGATCGGCGGCACGAGCATCACGCTGTCCAGTGCCGCGACGCCCCAAGCAGGACGGATCGCACGGTTCCTGGCACCCGAGATCTCGGCGCGCGGAACGGCGATCGCCGATCTCGTGATCTCGGACGACGGCGCGCTCGTCGCGACGCTCGACGCCAGCGATGTCGTTCGCCTCTGGGAGACGGCGACGGGCAAGCTGCGGTGGGCGCAGCCGTTGGCATTGGAGCCCGGGCAACATGGCGCGTCGCTGGCGTTTGCCGCCGAAAGACTTGGTTTTCCACGGCGGGTGACGGTCGCGGTGGCGACGCCGCAAGGGCTCATGAACACGCTGTCGAGCTGGATCGAGATCGAGAGCGGAAAGGTGCAAAGGCAGTTCGCGCCCGAGCCCGAGACCTACTCGCTCTTGAACTTTGACAGCGCGCGGCCGGCCGGACATCTGACCTTGACCGTGCCGCGGCCGGAGACGCCCGAGGGCGGCAAGCTCGGCACCGGGATCGTGCAGGCCGCGACGGATCGCGGGGACGGTCGGTTCGTCGCGGTGCGCGGCGGCACGCGGGGTACCGTCGATTTCTACCAGGGCGGATCGGGGTCGTTCGATCCACCGGACCAGCCGCATTCGGCCGCGGTACTGGCCGCGGCGATGGCGCCCGACGGCCGGAGGGCCGCCACGGGCGCCGCCGACGGTGGCGTCGTATTGTGGCAGCGGCAGATCGCGCCGGGCGCGGTCGTCGATTTTGCCACGCGCCCGGGGGCTGAGACGCCGAGAGAGGCGTGGACGGCGACGCGCCTCGGCGGCGAGCCGACCCTCGACGACGCGCGCAGGACCGTCTTCAGCGCCGAAGGTCTGACGCTGGCCGGTGTGGCACTGAGCCCGGACGGCAGGCGCTTCGCATTCGTCGACAGCGAAGGCGGCCTCCGCCTTTTCGATCTCGAGACGCGGCTCGGAACCGTCTCCGTGCGCGGGATCGGCATCGGGCTTGGCGCCACGCCGGTGGCGTTCTCCCCCGATGGGACGCTGCTCGCCATCGGCGGCCGGTCGCTCACTGTGGTCAACGCTGTTACCGGCCAGAAGCTCGCCGAGATCACCCCCGGCGGCGAGGCTGGGCGCGAGGTCGCGGCGCTCGCCTGGAGCCCGGAGGGCCAGATACTGGCGATCGCCAGCTTTACGCTGACCGCGACGGAGGTCGGCATCGTGCAACTCATAGATGTCGCGACCAGGCAACCCATCTCGGCGGGCGTAGAGGCCCCGGTGGGCGTGCGGAGCCTAGAGTTCACGCCCGATGGTCAGGGCCTGCTGGCGCTCGGCAATCTCACCGTCGCGAGCTGGCGTGTCAGGCGCAACGCGGGCCGCGACGTGACGCTCGGCCGGTTGGATGAGATTGCCGCCACGGCGGCGACCTTCGCGCCTGACGGCCGCCTCGTTGTCGCGCGGCCCAACGGCCGGGTCGATGTGATACGGCTCGCCGCGGCCGGGGCGGGCGCGCGACAGAATGGAAGTGCCAGTGCGCCGACGCGCAGTGCCGGCTCGCCGACCGAGGCCGAGACTGTTGACCTCATGATCGGCGGCTCGACGAGCCCCGTGACCGTGCTGCACATGGTGGCGCCGTTCACGGCGGTGTTCGGACGACAGGACGGGACGGTCACGGCCGTCCAGCGTATCGGCGCATCTCCTGTCACCCGCTCGCTGGACGGCCGCTCCTTCGGGTTGCACGGTACGACGCCGGTCAAAGCCGCGCGCCTGCTGCCGGACGGACGTCATGCCGTTTCCGCGGGCGGGGACGGCCGCGTGCTGCTGTGGAACACGTTCAGCGGCGCTGAAGTGGCGACGCTGCCGGCCAGAGTTGGAGAGCTCTCGGACATCCGGATCTCGCCCGACGGCCGCAACGTCGTCATCGTCGCGAGCGGCAGCGTCCAGGTCGTGCCGATAAGCGGCAACGTCTGTGGCGGTCCCTGCACGTCGGCGGTGTTCTCCTCAGACGGCGCCTGGCTCGCGACGGCCGGCCTTGGCGGTAGGCCACGCATCGACTGGGCGACGGCCGGGGGCCAGCGCTTTACCGTGCTCGACCACGGTGCGGCGGTGAATGTGGTGCGTTTCCGCGGTCCACCACGACGCGACGCGACCGGAGGCGCTCCGGTGATGCAACTCGTAACGGGCGGCGACGACGGCACGGTGAAGCTCTGGTCGTATGCGCCCGCGTCCGCGCCAGAAGACCGCCGCAGCAGCGAGGTCCGGCGCCTGGCGACGATTCGCGGTCACGAGGCGGCGATCACGCATGCCGCGGTGACGCCCGACGGCCGGCGGCTGGTGACCGCGGACATTCAGGGTGGCGTGCGCATGGCCGATCTCGATGCCGCGATTGCGCTCGGCGCCATCGACCCGACCGAGCCGTTCGAGCGCGTCGTACTGCCGCCGGTCGGCGCGGCGGTCGGGTGGGCGAGCGCTGCACTGCGGAGTGTCACAGCCGTCCCATTGTCGGCGTGGCGCGAGTTCTTGGCGCGTCGCGAGGCCCGCGTGGTGATCGAGCGCCTCGTCGGCCGCGCGCCACCGACATTGGAGCGGGTGGCCATCTCCGACCCGCGGGGAGCGCCGTTCGGCGCCGATGCCGTCGGCTTCGCCAGCAGCGTCAGCGATGTCGGCGTCGCGTCGCTGCTGGGCCAGACGATCTGCAGCCGCGGCAGCGACATCACCCTGCAGCGCGACTGTGCCGAGGGGCGGGTGCAGGCGGCCACCGTCGAGGTCGGCCACAGTGGTCAGGGCTGGTTCACGCTTTCGGCAAAAAGCGGCATCAATGATCTCCTCGTGTTCGGTTGCGTCAGCGGATCGTCGGTCACGCGGCTGAAGGGCGTGCTGATCCCCGCGTTCGGACTGCCCCAATTGCCCGGCGGCGCGAGCACCGCCCCACAGCCGGGGGCACTCGGCATTACGTTCGCCATCTCCGATGACGCCCGGCCGTCGCTGACGGTCAATCCGCTGTCGATTGTCGATATTTCGGTTGTGTTTCGGGGGGCTCGCGAGAATTGCGGGCCGGGCGCCGTAAGCGTGGCACCGGTGACAGCATCGCCGCCCGCGCGGGAGCCGGCACCTCGATCACCGGCAGCGCCGGAACCGCCGCGGGCTTCTGAGCCTGCCGCCGAGCCTGCCCCGGCCGCGAGGTCGCGCTCGGCCTCGCCGCCGCGGCCGCGACAGGGCGAGCCGCTGCCCGCTCCTCTCGGCGTGCCCGGTGTCGGCTCGGGCGGCGCGGGCGGCTTCTAGAGCAGGTTCGACCCTGATGGAACAGCCTCCGACCTCAGTGGCCTGCTCCAAGTCTCTGTTTCAGAGTCTGATTCACGCCTTCGATGGAAGCGAAGCCGCTTCCATCTCAGACGATCAGGCTCTGGAGCCTTCGCTCGGTCAGGGCGCCGCTACTCCTTCGCCGTGTCGATCGGAAACACCTGGAAGGTGCGCGACGTGCCCTTCTCGCCGAGCAGCTTCTCGACGACCTCGTTCGTCGGCACGACCTTGTCGATGGCCGGCGCGGCTGCTGCCGCTGGTGCGCTTGTGCGGGTGGCCTCGAGCGCTTGCCCGCCACGTCCGCCGCCGGCGACGGCGACCGGCGCCGGCTTGGCGAACGGCAGATCGGCGAGCTTGAGGCCAATCGCCTCCATCTGCTCGCGCACGCCGCTCGACAGGCATTCGCGGGCGTTGGCGTTCGCCGCGAGCTTGCGCCGGTAGAGGTGCAGCAGCGCCCAGTAGGAGATGACCTTGTCGGTAACCGTGAAGTGGCGCGCGAGCTCGCCGTAGGTCTGGTCGCACCGCTCGCCGATGTCCTCGCCCTTGTAGCCGGCGGTCGACTTGAGGTCGGCCATGAACTTCTGCACGGGATCGTTCTTCGAGGTCGAGAGCACGAGGTCGATGGGCTGGTCGCCGATGCGCGCTGCCGCGAGCACGTCGGCAAAGCTGGTGGCGCCGTCGATCTTGCCGTTGGTCACGGATGCCACCCGGGCGACACCCTGGCGCGTCTCCACGAGCAGCTTCACCGTGTACTTGGTCGGCTTCTCGTCGCCGTCGGGCTGCGTCGTGTAGTTGCGCACGAAGGTGCCCGAGGCCGGGTTTGCATTGCCGTCGAGGCGGGCGAAGGAGAGCGTCGCGATGTCGCTGATGTCGGACTGCTTATAGGAGCTGAGCAACCCCTCGATGCTCTGGGCGAGGGGCTTCCACGTCGCGTCGAGCGCGGTGTTGGCGGCGCCGAGGATCTTGGCGTTGGCGACGAAGCCCATCAGCAGGTTGAACGTCTCCATGTCGAATTTGCTCTGCTCGCTGTAGTAGCTGCGCACGCGGACACGGATGTTGTTGGTCTGGCTCGACACGAGCACGCTGATCGGGAAGTCGCCGTACCACTCGATGGCCTGCGTCTCCGACGTCTTGCGGTTGAAGATGAACCAGCCCGAACTGGTGCGCTGAGCCGAGAGGATCGCGCGCCGGGCCAGCACCTCGTCGCCGGCGCCGCTCAGTAGCTCGACGGTCAGCGTGTACTGCCCCTCGTTCTTCATGATGCCTTGCAGGCTCTTCAGCAGAACGTCGAAGACGCTTTCCTTCGTCGGCTTGTCCTTCTTCAGGAGCTCGAGCCGGAAGCGCACGGTGCCGTAGGCGGCGTTGGGAGCGAGTTGCACGGTCGGAGGTGCGCCCGCCGTGAAGCTCAACTGCTGTGCCGACACGCTGGAGGGGGTGAGTGCAACGAGGCCGCAAAACACCGAGGCGGCAAAAACGGAACCGAGACGCTTCGACAACATTGGACGCTCCCACAAACGGTCTGAACCAAACGAGGTCTTGTTTGGAGGGAGCATGTCACAAGGAGACGTCGCAGCAACCGGGAGCGGGAAGCGCGCCGGGAACGGGCGGCGACATTGCCGGCAATGTGTGGCGCTTCTGCCGCATTGCGGCCAGTCGGGCCTGGATCAGAGCCTGACGTAGGTCGCCTCGAAAGTCTCCTTGGCGTTGCCATAGACCTCCGCGCCGTTGTCGAGCAGATAGCCCGTTGCGGCACGCTGGGTCTCGCCCCAGGGCGCCAGGATCTCGAAGCCGGCCGGCAGGTAGAGGGCCGAGACCACGCCGCGCGGACGATAGATGTCGCCGTGCTCGATGGTGCCGGTGTCGCGCTCGTAGAGATCGGCGAAGCGCGATGCCTTGATCACGTAGACATTGACGTTCCCGTCTCCGTCGCGCAGCACACTGCGGTCGGCGCCCATGTTGGTCGCGATCATGTCGCCCGGCGCGGCGTCCGAGACCGTCTCGCGCCCATTCCAGCGCGTCTCGACCTTCCGCGCGCTCGTCGCGGCGCTCGCCGCGATGAAGCCCGACTTGCGGGCCCTGAAGGGTGATGCGCCCAAACGCTCGGCGATCACGGCGAAGTCGTCGCGAGTGAGCGTCGACGTCGCAATGAGCCGGCTGCCGGCGGCCTCGATCCGGAACATGGCTGCCGTCTTTCCTGTAGCGGCGGAATGCCCGCCCGGCGAGCGTCATCCTAAACCGATCCGGCTGCTTGATGCACGGCCGGCATGGCGTCGAGCCGCGGTTTCGACGCCATGCGCTATTGCGGCGCAGCATGATCTAAAGATAGGTGCTGGCCACGTCGATCGTTGAGCGGTGGCCGACATGGCCATAGTGCTCGGAAAGCCAATGCTCGGCGGCCGCACGACCGACGTCGCGCAAATGGGTGAGAAACCCCCAGTCCGCCGTCAGCTTGGTCGCGACGCCGTGGTTGCTCATCTCCTCGTCGTCGCGGATCGAGTGGATAAGCATGTTGCGGTAGCGGCCATCGTCGATATCACCCTCGTCGATGAGCCGCGACACGAATGCGATCGCGCGCATCTCGCGCATCAGCGACGAGTTGAAGCTGATCTCGTTCATGCGGTCGAAGATCTCGGGCGCGGTGGTCGGCACCTTGTCGCGCACAAGCGGGTTGATATGCACGATGATGACATCGTTCGAGGCGCCGCGACTGATCAGCGGGAAGATCGCGGGATTGCCCATGAAGCCGCCGTCCCAGTAGGCCTCCCCGCCGATCTCGACGGCGTGAAAGAGGTATGGAAGGCAGGCCGATGCCAGGATCACGTCGGCCGACAGCGCGTTGTTCTCGAATACCTTGATTTTGCCGGTGCGGACATTGGTGGCGCTGATGAAGAGCCGCGTCGCGATCGGGCAGTGATTGAGGCGCTCGAAATCCACGCATTCGACCAGCACGTCGCGGAGCGGATTGAGGCCGAGCGGGTTCAACTGGTAGGGCGACCAGACGTGGGTCATCATCTGGAACAGGAAGAAGGCCGGTGACTGGAACTGGTTCTGGTGGTTCAGCGTCAACCATTTCTCCCAGGGCAGGGGCCGCAGCGGGCTGTAGAGCGAGCCGGCGTCGCTGATCCGCCTCCAGAACCGCTCGAGCGCCTCGCGCGCGCCATCGCGTCCGCCTACCGAAACGCCAAAGGCCATCACCACGGCGTTCATGGCGCCGGCACTGGTGGCGCTGACGGCGTCGACCGCGAGCCGACCATCCTCCAGCAGCTTGTCGAGCACGCCCCAGGCAAAAGCGCCGTGCGCACCGCCCCCCTGGAGCGCGATGTTGACCGGTTTGCGGTCGCCGCGCGCTTTGACCTGCTCGGGCGTGCATGCGGTTTCGGGGGCGGGGCGGCGGTCGGTCTTGGAAAAATGGGTCACTGGGCTGTCCAGCCCCCCTCGATAGGCAGCGCCGCACCCGTGATGGAGGCCGCGCCGGGCGTGCAGAGAAAGACCGCGAGAGCGCCGATTTCCTCGATCGACACGAACCGGCGTGTCGGCTGGGCGTGGAGCAGAACGTCACGCACGACCTGGTCCGCGGTCAGACCGCGTGCCTTTGCCGTCTCGGGGATCTGCTTTTCCACGAGCGGCGTAAGAACGTAGCCCGGACATATGGCGTTCGCCGTGATTCCATGCTCGGCCGTCTCGAGAGCGACCGCCTTGGTCAGCCCGAGCACGCCGTGCTTGGCCGCGACATAGGCCGACTTGAACGGCGAAGCGACGAGCGCATGCGCGGATGCGACATTGATGATGCGGCCGAAGCCCTGAGCCTTCATGTGCGGCACCGCTGCGCGGATCGAGTGGAACGCCGATGAAAGGTTGATCGACAGGATAGCGTCCCACTTCGCAATCGGAAAGCTTTCGATCGCCTCGACGTGCTGGATGCCGGCGTTGTTGACGAGGATGTCTACCCGACCGAACGTTCCGACCGTGTCGGCGATCATGCCCGCGATCTCGTCGGGCTTCGACATGTCGGCCCGCGAGTAGGCGGCTTTGACGCCGCAATCGCGCTCCATGCCCGTCGCGGTTGCGACGACGCCAGGGCAGTTGCGCTCCAGCCGCGAGCGGATCTGCTCGATCTCGTCGAGATCGCCGAATCCGTTCAGCATCACGTTGGCCCCGGCCTCGGCCAGCGATCGCGCGATACCGAGCCCGATGCCGCTGGTCGAGCCTGTGACCACGGCAACCTTGCCGGCAAGAGTGCCGCGCGTGAGCGGCCAATGCCGATCCATAGCGTCGGCGGTCGGCTTGGTATCCTGCTGCATCGATCCATCTCCGTTGTTCGGCGGTTCTGAAATGCCGGGTGGGGTTGTGGTGCCAGCCGTTGCGCGCACGTCAGCGAGCAGTAGCAAGGCGCCGCCGCCGCCGAAACATGCCGCAGTCGTGACGCTACCACCCATTCGTTCGGTAACGAGCCTGGCAAGCCAAGGCAATGCGCCAATGGTTGCCGCGAGTGCTTCGTCGAGGCTTGCGGGCTGCGCCGTGGCGTTGGACGCGAGGTCCGACAGCATCGTGCGGTCGACCGATACGGTCAGGAGATCGTCCAGAGCCTGTACGATGGACTGAGAGGCCTGCGAGGTAAGCCCCTGCGCATGGGCCAGACCCATCTTCGCACCCCGCTCGACCGCATCGAGCACGGCTGAAAGCTCGGCGCTAATAGGGTGGGGGCCCTGCGACGACCACGGGACCTCCGAAGGGCACGGGGTGTCGGACGGCGTCGGGACGTCGGACGAACCGGTGCGGCTTGACGCGTCTACGCCAGCGTGGGCCCCGCTCGGGCAAGACGTTGCGCCGCAACTGGGCGCGGCGGATGCCGGGCCCACGGCAGCGGCCGGCGACGGCTCTCCCGTGCTCGGTTCCGCGTGCGTCCCCGTCTGGTCGGCAATGGGCATAAACCGCGTCCCTGCGCCGGTGCAACTCCTGGTGCAGGGATGCTAGCGGCCGCTGCCAAACCCTGGAAATGCCCGTTGGCTTGGACTTGATGCCCACCTGTTATCGCGACGGGCACGGGCCAGCCGGGGGCCAGCCGGGGGCCAGCTACGGGCCGCGGCGGATCAGGCTGCCTTGGCCCGGTTGCGCGCGATCCAGCCGTCGATATTGTCAACGACACGGTTAATGGTCGCGGACGGCCTGCCGGCCTGGTCGGCCGCTGCCTTGACGAGGAGATCGACACGCTCGACGTCGGCGGCGCCGGCCGCCAGCGCCCGCGCGACCGACGAGGGGCTCGCCAGGGATTTCGCGGCGTTGGCGTACTTCTCGAACGGGACCATGTCCTCGGGCGCGGCGCCGAGAGCGATGCAGATCTGCTCGACGTCGGCATAGATCGCGCGCGAGGCGGCGATGTCGGTGTGCACTGCATCGTGGATCGAGACGACGCGGTCGGGCTCGACGCAGCGGTAGTTGCCGGCGAGCAACATGCTCCACTTGGCCATCGGTACGAACAGGGAGTCGTGCACGCGGAGCTTCACCGGCAGGTCGACCGCCTCCCCGCCGAGAGGGTGGCGGTAGGCAGCCACGTCCTGCGCCAGTGTGTCGAGCAGCGCATTGTCCGCCGGCCATGCGAAGCAGGCGGCCTTGAAGTTGGTCGCAAGCCTCACTTGCAGCACGTTGACGGGCTCGCCCGGCGGACGGAAGGCCTGAGGGTCGGGGCTGCAGAGCGTGATCTGGTTCGGCGTGAGGAGGTCCCAGACGGAGGCGTCGGCGTAGCAGTGCCGCAGACGCTCGGCGTCAAGGCCCGGGATGCGCTTGAGGTAGGTGAGCGGGGGCATGTTCATGATCGACATGACCGGAAGCCCCGACCGACCGATATCCGCCATCAGGGATCTGATCGCAGGCGCGCGGTACTGGGGCTCCTGCATGGCGAGTGCAACGAAGTCGAAGCCCGCTACGGTCACGGCGTCGGGCGTCGCACCCCTGACGCGGCCCTCGAGATCGTTGCTGTTGATCTCGACGAGGCCGTCGCGGCCGCGAACAGGCATGCGCACGATGGCGCCTTTGGCGTTGATCAGCTCGACCTCGTTGGGCAGACAGACGAGCGTCACGTCGTGACCTGCCGCCGCGAGCTTGATGCCGAGCAGCGACCCGTAGGAGGCGCCGAGGATCAGGATGCTCTTGCCGGTGCTCATATGGGCT
Organism: uncultured Hyphomicrobium sp.; assembly: GCA_964471635.1. Classification (GTDB taxonomy): domain Bacteria; phylum Pseudomonadota; class Alphaproteobacteria; order Rhizobiales; family Hyphomicrobiaceae; genus JAKAML01. The sequence continues at coordinate 42,220 of CAYYGO010000004.1, read as the reverse complement.
CCTTCATGTTGGACCATGTCGCCGTGCGCCAGGTGTCATTCGGCAGCGTTTCTCTGGGGCCGCTTGAACACCAGCGATGCGGCCCGGCTCGTCGCCCGGTAGATCGGGGACCAGAAGAGCAGCAGAATGGCGAGGCACATGATCGTGGCAGCCAGGGGGCCCTTGAACAGCACGGTCGCATCGCCGTAGGAGCCGATCATGGTCTGGCGGAAGGCATCCTCGGCACGATCGCCGAGAACGAGTGCGAGCGTCAGCGGCGCCAGCGGGTAGTCGAGCTTCTTGAAGACGTAGCCGATGACACCGAACGCCAGCATGACCCAGATGTCGATCACCGAGTTCTCGATCGCGAAGGCGCCGATGGCGCAGAACGCGATGATCATCGGGGCGACGATGGTGAAGGGCACGCGCAGGACGGCCGCGAACAGCGGCACGGTGGCGAGAACCATGATCAGTCCGACGACATTGCCGAGATACATCGAGGCGATGAGGCCCCAGACGAATTCCTTCTGCTCCACGAACAGGAGCGGTCCCGGCTGAAGACCCCAGACCAGCAGGCCACCGAGCAGCACGGCGGCGGTGCCCGATCCGGGGATGCCGAGTGCCAGCATGGGCAGCAGGGCCGACGTACCCGCCGCGTGGGCGGCGGTCTCGGGCGCCAGCACACCCTCGATCTCACCCTTGCCGAAGCTGTCGCGGTCTTTCGAGAGCTGTTTGGCCAGATTATAGCCCATGAACGATGCAGCGATTGCACCACCCGGTGTCACGCCGAGCCAGCAACCGATCGCCGACGACCGGACAAGTGTCGCCCAGTATCTCGGCAAGCTGAGCCAGGTGCGCCACACCGTCGAGAGGCGAATGCGCGCCTCCTGGCCGTGGAACGCGAGCTTGTGCTCGATGGTGAGCAGGATTTCGCTGATGCCGAACAGGCCGATGACCGCGACGAGAAAGTCGACACCCTTCAGCAACTCTATGAAGCCGAACGTCATACGCAGCTCGCCCGACACCGTGTCCATGCCGACGCCGGCGAACAGGAGGCCAATGACGAGTGCGATGATCACCTTGTGCTTCGGCTCCTTGCCGAGACCGACGAACGTGCAGAACGTGAGAAAATAGACGGCGAAGAACTCGGCCGGGCCGAATTGCAGCGCGAAGCTCGCGATGCTCGGAGCGAGGAACGTGATGAGGATGACGGCCACGAGCGAACCGAAGAACGAGGCCGAGAAGGCGGCAGTGAGCGCCTCGGCGGCCTTGCCGTTCTGGGCCATCGGGTAGCCGTCGAAGGTCGTTGCAACCGACCAGGCCTCGCCGGGGATGTTGAACAGGATCGAGGTGATCGCGCCGCCGAACAGGGCCCCCCAGTAGATGCAGGAGAGGAACACGATCGCCGAGGTCGGATCCATGCCGAAGGTGAGCGGCAGCAGGATGGCGACGCCGTTGGGACCGCCGAGCCCGGGCAGCACGCCCACCAGAATGCCGATCGTGATTCCGATCACCATCAGCGACAGCTTGTCGAACGTCATGAGCACGGCGAAACCGTGCATCAGCGAGTTGAAGGCATCCATTTTGAAGATCTCCGCGCGCTCAGAAGCCAAGCCAGGCTTCGACGGGCCCCTTGGGCAGCAGCACCTTGAATTGGATCTCGAACATCCAGAAGATCACCAGCGAGAACACACTGGCGGTCGCGATACTCGTCAGCACGTTCGAGCGACCCATCCAGATCATGAACAGGGCGATGAGCAGCGCACTCGACACGTAGATCCCGATGGTGCCGATCCCCGCGACAAAGGCGATGGTCGGGACCAGCACCTGCAGCACGCGCACGAAGGAGCTTTTGTCGACGAACGACTCGCTCGCCCCCGATCCGCTGCGCAGCGTCGTGATGAAGCCCCATGCACTGGCGGCGACCAGGATCAGGGAGAGCCGGAAGGGGAAATAGCCGCTTTGCGGGCCTTCCGAGGCCCAGCTCACGCCGATGCGCCAGTTGTCGACGGCGAGCACGACACCGAGGACGAATAGCAGCGCCGAGACGACAAGATCAACGGGCCGGACATGGACTAGTGCGTCGCGGCTTGCGGCCGCTTCGTTTGATTCGGTCGACATGGGGGCACTCGCGAGGGAGGGAGACGGGCGCTGCGCGCCCCGAAAAGGACGGGGACCGACCCGGCAGGGTCGATCCCCGCAGCGGCGTCACTTCTTGAGGAGGAAGCCCGCCTTATCCATCAACTCCCGGTGCTTCTTCTCGTCCTTCTCGAGGAAGCTCGTCATGTCGGCGCCGGTCATGAACGTCGGGGTCAGCGCCTGATTGGCCATGTAGTCCTTGTATTCCTTGGTCTCGGAGATCTTCTTGAAGAGATCGACGTAGAACGCGACCTGGTCGGCGGACGCCTTGCCGGCGATGAAGATCGCGCGCGGCATGGTGTAATCGATGTCGAGACCCTGCGACTTGCAGGTCGGCACATCGCCCCAGGATTGGTCGGTGGTGACTTTGGTCGTGTATGCCATCGGCTTGGTGTCGAACACGCACAGCGCACGCACCTGGCCGGCGCGCCACACGGCGACGTTCTCGGACGGGTTGTTGACGTTGGCGTCGGTATGAGTGCCGACGAGCTGGGTCGCAGCCTCGCCTCCGGACTTGTAGGGAATGTAGGCGAATTTGACCCCGGCCTTCTGCTCGATGAAGGTGCTGAGGATGTGGTCCTCGCGCTTCGATCCAGTGCCGCCCATCTTCATCGGACGCGCTTTGGCGGCGGCGACGAAGTCGGCGACCGTCTTCTCGGCGGATGTTGCGTTGTTCCACAGAACGAACTGGTCGAGCGCGATGATCGCCACCGGCGTCAACTCGCGCCAGTCGAACGGTACGTTCGTCGACAGCGGCAGCGTGTACATCGACGACTGGGCGATGATGAACTTGTGGCCGTCGGGCTGCGAGCTCTTCATGTCGATCAGGCCCTCGGCGCCGCTTGCTCCGCCTTTCAGCGTGACGACGAGGGGTGAGTTGAGCAGCTTGTTCTGCTGGACCGCCGCCTGGATCATGCGGGCCATCTGGTCGGATGCGCCGCCTGCGCCTGCCGGAACGATGATTTCGATCGGCTTTGCGGGCTGGAAGGCCATGGCGGGCGCCGCAAGGACGCAGGCCGCCGCGCACGTGATCGTGCGCACAACTCTCGACACCATTTCTGTCACCTCTTGCTGAACGTTTCCCGTCGTCGGCTCTGCGTGTGGCTCTCATGGCCGAGCCGTCTCGAAATCGCCGCGAGCGCACCCACCGCGATGAATTTATAATTACAGATTTATTTTATCCGGCGCAAGCGTCAATCTGTCCGCGACGGAAGTTTTCTAGTAACATATTGAAAAAATAAAAGAAAAAATAGTAGGGGCGCGTTCGTTGCTGGGAAGCGATTGTAGTTGACAACCACAAAAATATTTAATTATCTATCACGGCGAACGCTCGGGCCCGGTTGCGGCGCGCGGGCCGGAAACACGCAAAGGCTTGGGAGGCAAACATGAGTCAGAACCAATCGAGACGCGCCGGGCGGCATTTCCTGCAGATTCCGGGGCCGGCGCCGGTCCCCGATCGCATCCTTCGGGCGATGGATGCGGCCGTCCTGGATCACCGCGGGCCCGACTTCCAGCAGCTGTCGTTGAAGATCCAGCGCGGCCTGAAGGCTGTGTTCAAGACGAGCGGTCCGGTCGTGGTCTATCCGGCTTCGGGCACCGGCGCCTGGGAGGCGGCCCTCGTCAACACGCTGTCGCCGGGCGACTCCGTTTTGATGTACGAGACCGGGCACTTCGCGACGCTGTGGCGGAACATGGCCGAGCGGATCGGCGTCGTGCCGGAGTTCATCGGCACCGACTGGCGGACAGGGGCCGAGGCACACGTCATCGAGGAGCGGCTGCGCCGCGATACGCAGCACGCTATCAAGGCGGTCTGCGTCGTGCACAACGAGACGTCGACGGGCGCGACCTCGCGTATCGACGAGGTGCGTAAGGCGATCGATGCGGCGGGGCATCCCGCGCTGCTGCTCGTCGATGTGATCTCCTCGCTGGCCAGCGTCGACTACCGGCACGAGGAGTGGGGCGTCGACGTCACCATCGCCGGCTCGCAGAAGGGTCTGATGCTGCCGCCGGGCCTTTCGTTCAATGCGTTGAGCGCCAAAGCCATCGAAGCCAGCAAGCGCGCTGCGCTCACCAAGTCGTACTGGGCGTGGGACGAGATGCTGGCGGCGAACGTGAAGGGTTTCTTCCCCTACACGCCGGCGACCAACCTGCTCTATGGCCTCGACGCGGCGATCGATCTGCTGCTCGAGGAAGGGCTCGACAACGTGTTCAGCCGCCACGCGCGCCATGCCGAGGCGACGCGCCGGGCCGTTCGCGGATGGGGTCTCGAAATCCTCTGCCGCGACCCGAAGTACTACTCGCCGGTGCTGACGGGCGTCATCGTGCCGGAGGGCCATAGCGCCGATCGCTTCCGCAACATCGTGCTCGAGCACTTCGACATGTCGCTCGGCACCGGGCTCGGCAAGGTCACCGATCGCGTGTTCCGCATCGGTCACCTCGGCGACACCAACGATCTGACCATGATCGGTGCAATCGCGGGCGTGGAGATGGGCCTGCAACTCGCCGGCATTCCGCACAACCGGGGCGGCCTCGCGGCAGCCACGGACTATCTGGCGGCGACGACGCGGCCGGCCCTCAGGGAGGCGGCCGAATAGGACTGGCGGCGGCTGGTCCTGCAGTACGGCGTGTGCCGCCCCGGAGCGGGTGCCCCCGAGTGGGTAACCAGGAGACGGGGCGGCGCGTGGTGGCGGTCGCAGCGGAGCACGTAATCATGTATTATGAAAAGGAAGGCCGTGATGCGATTCTCGCCCGACCACGAGATCCGAAACATGACGCGTGCAACCGCTGGACAGCCGCCGATCGTTCGGAGGACGCTCCACGACGAAGTCGCGGAGCAACTTCGTCAGTTGATCATCTCCGGCGAGCTGCCACCGGGTCAGAAGGTGCCGGAGGCGCTGCTCTCGGAGCGCTTCGGCGTGTCGCGCACTCCCATGCGCGAGGCGTTGAAGGTGCTGGCCTCGGAGAACTTCGTGCAGTTGCTGCCCAACCGCGGAGCGATCGTGGCACGGCTGACACGGCAGGAGATCGACGAGCTGTTTCCGGTCATGGGTGCGCTCGAGGCCCTGGCAGGCGAGCTCGCCTGCCAGAACCTCAAGCTCAAGGATCTGGCCCACATCCGCAAGCTGCACGAGCAGATGGTGGCCTGCCACGCCAAGGACGACTGGCCTGGCTACGCCCGGCACAATCGGGCCATTCACGAGCAGATCTTCGCCATGGCGGGCAACGCCACGCTGACGGCCCTCTATCAGCAGCTGTTGATGCGCATACGCAACGTCCGCTTCGTCGCCAAGAGCTCGCCCGAGGGCTGGCGTGCTGCAATCCAGGATCACGAGGACATGATCCGGGCGCTCGAGCAGCGCGATGGCCCGTCGCTGGCCAGAACGCTTCGCATGCACCTGCGCCACAAGGCCGACGTGGTGGAGGAGGCCCTCCGCCGCATGGAGAGGCCCGAGTCCGCTTAGTCCCGAGCCTCGCGCTGCGTCTCCGCGGCCATTTCCAGTTCCGATCCACGGCCGTCGCGCGACGGGCGACGCGCTCCGACGACGGTCGTTTCAACAGAATTTCCTCCAGATGTGCGGCAGGGTTCCATGAGTGAGCGACAGGCGGCGGGCGCTGCCGCAGCAAGGTATCCGTTCGGCAAGTCGTTCTCGCGCGACATCGCGCTCGAGCGCAAGCTGTCGAGCAGCATCGAGGGCGAAGCGCGATTCGACGCTTTCACGCGGGGGCGCTACGCCACCGACGCGTCCATCTATCAGATCATGCCCGCGGGTGTCGTGTTCCCGAAGAACGCCTCCGACGTCCAGGCCGTGCTCGAAATCGCGCGCGACCACAGCGTGCCAGTGATCGCCCGCGGGGGCGGCACGTCGCAGAACGGCCAAACGATCGGCCATGGTCTCGTCATCGACTTCAGCCGCCACATGAATCGTGTCCTCCGCTACGATCCGGTGGCGCGCACGGCCATCGTCGAGCCGGGAATGGTGCTGCAGTCGCTCAACACGCGCGCGCGCCGCGACGGCCTGTTCTTCCCCGTCGAACCCTCGACGGCAAGCCGGTGCACGATAGGCGGGATGGCCGGCAACAACTCGAGCGGTGCGCGGTCGCTGCGCTTCGGCATGACTGCCGACAACGTGCTGCGGATCGAGGCGCTGTTCGCCGACGGCGCCCAATTCGCCTTCGGCTCGGTGGCGGATCCCGGCGCGGTGACGGGCGATCGGCGGGCGCACGATCTTGCAGAGCGGCTCGTGCGGCTCGCGAGATCGGAGCGGGACGAGATCGAGGCGCGCGTGCCGAAGGTGCAGCGGCGCGTGGCCGGCTACAATCTCGATGCGCTGCTGGGCGAACGGCCTCTTCTGGCCCGGCTGCTGGTGGGCTCGGAGGGTACGCTCGCGCTCTCGACGGCGCTGACGCTTCAGCTCACCGAGCTGCCGCGCCACCGGGTCCTGGGCATCTGCCAGTTTCCAAGCTTCCGCGAGGCGATGGAGACCACGCGCCACATCGTCGGACTGTCGCCGGTCGCCGTCGAACTGGTCGACAACAACGTGCTGCGGCTCGGGCGCGACATCGCGATGTTCCGCCGGACGCTCACGGAAATCACGCGCGGCACACCCGACTGCCTGCTCATCGTCGAATTCGCCGGTGAGGACGCCGGCGCGCTCGACCGTGCTCTCGACGAGCTCGACGAGCTCATGTCGGACCTCGGCTTCCCCGACGCGGTCGTTGCGATCCGCGATGCGGAGGGGCAGCGCAAGGTGTGGGATGTGCGGGAGGCGTGCCTCAACATCATGATGTCGATGAAGGGCGACGCCAAGCCGGTCTCCTTCATCGAGGACTGCGCCGTGCCGCTCGAGCATCTCGCAGATTACACGGCGGCCGTGACGGAGATCTTCGCACGCCACGGAACGCGTGGGACCTGGTACGCGCACGCGTCCGTCGGTTGCCTCCACGTGCGCCCCATCCTCAACATGAAGACTGCGACCGGAGTCGCGGCGATGAGGGATATCGCCGACGAGGTCTGCGCGCTGGTGCGGCAATTCAAGGGCTCGTTCTCGGGCGAGCACGGCGACGGCATATCCCGCTCGGAGTACATCGCGCCGATGCTCGGGCCGCGCCTGACGAGCGCTATCGAGAACGTCAAGCAGGCGTTCGATCCAGGCACGCTGTTGAACCCGGGCAAGATCGTCAAACCCTACGCCATGGACGACCGCAGCCTGATGCGTTTCCCGCCTGGCTATGCCAGCGGGGGGACACCGGCCGCGCAACTCGATTGGACGGCGGCCGGAGGGCTGCTCGCTGCAGCCGAGACGTGCAACAACAACGGCACCTGCCGCAAGCTCTCGGGCGGCGGCATGTGCCCATCCTACCGCGTCACGCTGGACGAGACCCACAGCACGCGCGGTCGGGCCAACACGTTGCGGCTCGCGCTGTCGGGTCAGCTTGGGCCGGATGCATTGACCTCGCCGGCGATGGCCGAGGCCATGTCGCTCTGCGTCGGCTGCAAGGCGTGCAAGCGGGAATGCCCGACGGGTGTCGACATGGCACGGCTCAAGACCGAATGGCTGGCTCACAATGTGGCCGCCAAGGGGTTGTCGCTCATGGACCGGCTCGTGGCGTACCTGCCGCGCTATGCGCCTGTTGCGGCGCGCCTGCGTCTACTGATGAACCTGCGTGATCGCGTGCCTGGGCTCGCGCTCCTGTCGGAGCGGCTGGTCGGGATCAGCCGTAAGCGGACGCTGCCGGTGTGGCGCCGGCCGTGGACCGCCGCGAGCGCGGCATCGGCCGCGGGCGCCCAGGGGGCCAAGGCGGATGCCAAGGGCGGGGCCGATGCCGTGGTTGGCGACGGTCGCGATCTCGTGCTGTTCGGCGATACGTTCAATCGCTATTTCGAGCCGGAAAATCTGGCCGCGGCCGAGCGCGTGCTGTTGGCGGCGGGCTACCGGCTGCACGCCGCCGCGCCCGCTGACGGCGCCCGGCCGATCTGCTGCGGCCGGACCTTCCTTGCGGCGGGCCTGGTGGACGAGGCCCGTGCCGAGGCGCGGCGGACCGCGGCGGCTCTGCTGCCGTTCGTCAAGAAGGGCGCGCGGGTGGTCGGCCTCGAGCCGTCCTGTCTGCTGACGCTGCGCGACGAGTTCGCGGCCCTGCTGCCGGAGGCCGACGCGCGGCCCCTCGGGGAAGCCGCGTTCCTGGTGGAGGAGCTGCTGGAGGCCGATCTATCGGGCGGGCGGGTCTCGCTCGACCTCGCGCTCGACGAGCCGGCTACCGCACACGTGCACGGTCATTGCCACCAGAAGGCGCTGGGCGCGTTCGGGCCGGCGGAGGCGCTGCTGAGGCGCGTGCGGGGACTGGACGTCAAGGTGATCGACAGCGCCTGCTGCGGCATGGCCGGTGCGTTCGGCTACGACGCGGAGAAGATCGATGTCTCGACCGCGATGGCCGAGCTATCCCTGTTGCCCGCGGTGCGCGCCGCGGCCGGGGGCGATCTCATCGTCGCCGACGGCACGAGTTGCCGTCATCAGATCGCCGACGGATCGGGGCGGAGCGCGGAGCATGTCGTCCACGTGCTGGATCGCGCGCTGGCCACACGGGCCGGGCGGGGCGGTTGATCGCGCCACCAGGGCCGATAACGGCGACGGTCAGCGCTTCGCGCCGATCTGGTTGTTGATGTCGGCCTGCATCTTGGCGTTGAGGAGCTTGAAATCGCCCTCGAGGTCGGCGCACCTGCGCTCGGGCCCTTCGCAGACGATGACCATCTCGAGCTCGAGCGCTTCGCCCTTCTGCAGCGGCCGGCGGCAGACAGCGGCGGGGTGAGCCGCCTGTCCCGCGGCGGTGAATGTGAACACGGTCTGGCTGGCCGGATCCTGGTAGGCGACGTACTCGGCGTTGCGGAACACCTCCTTGATGCCGGCAACCGCTGCAACGCGCGTCGCAAGCTCGCCGGTCTTGCCGGCAGCAAGCCCGCAAAACGATGGGTTGGGCTCTGTCGCTTGGGCGCCCGCGAGGCCGTTCGCGATGGCGGGCAGGACGATTGCGCCGGCAAGCCAGGCCCGGATGGCAGATGTGGGTCGCATGCGATGGCACTCCTTTGAGGCGACGGGCAGGTTTGCTGGGGGGAAGCGCAATGCGCTGGCGTGCCCCAGGACTGCGGGTGTCTAGCGGGCTTCCCGGTGTTGCGCCAGCGGGCTCCGTCGCGTCCTCGACAAGGTGGACACCGCCAGGGCCTAGAGAGCCTCGCTGCCGTTTGTGGTGGCCTATGACATGACGCCGCATGGCCGAACGCAGGCTCGCGACCGCGGCATGCGTTGACATATTTCTGTAATACTTTAGTTACAGCTCGGGCAATGTACCAAGTATCCAGATGGTTTGATCGCTTCGGGATCGTGCCATTTGGAGGATCGTCACTGTGGCTGCGGTGCGGGGTTCGTGCGCCTGGGGGGGCGCTGAGCGGCTTGGAACCGCCAGAGGCGGTCGCGTCACGGATTGAGGTTCGTGGCGGGTCGGGCACGCCCGATCCCGAGGGTCGAACCAAGAGGGTCCTTCAGCAACTTGTCCTCAGCGTGGGCGCTGTTGACCATGCGGGTCAGTCCAAGTGGCGACCGGAGCGCGCAGTGGCATGTCGGCGAGGCGCGGCAAGGGGCATGACAGGGTGGACAGCATCGGGTGGGGGCAAGCGGCGCCGCAGCGGTTTGAGGGTGGGCGCTCCGAGCATCGGCCCAAACCGGCGTCGCCGCCCCACGCCCAGCCACCCATGAATAACCATCCCGCGCAAGCGGGTGGGCCCCTCACCCCGCCTCACCGTCCCCCGGGGGGCGCCAAGGCATGACCCGCAGGCTCGCAAGGGCGGCGGTCCTCGCGCCGGGTGGGGGGCTCCTTGTGGCGGCCGTCCACAGACAGGGCCGCCTCAGCTGCCGTTGAGCAGCGCGCCGAAGCTCGATCGCAGCCGGCGCAGATGACCGAGCCCCTCGTCGGTGATCTCGTACATGCCATTCGCAGGCTGGTCGATGATGCCGAGCTTCTTCAGCCTGTGAAGCTGCGAGACGATCGCCCCGCTGGTGTCGGTAAAGCCGCGTTGGTCGAGGGCGGCGACGACCTGCTGGAGGGCGAATGGCCGCGCTTCCCGCGCCAGTGCCTCGAGCATGACGAGCTCGCGCAAGCGCGAGCGCTGGTTTCTTCCGACCTCGTCGAGGCCGTCGCGCTGCTCGCCCTCGATGTCTGCGGACAGATGAGACGTCCGCGTGGCGCCGGCCGAGCCGCCCGCCGAGGGCGCCGGGCGGTGCCAGCCGAGTGCAGTCGGCTCGGTCGAGGTCGGACAGGCGGCAATGACGGTGTCGAGCGCGTCGAGCTTGCCGCGAAACTCCGCAATCAGCGCGCGCACGTCCTCGGGAGCAGCGGTGGCGCGCTGGAACATTGGCTTGAACAACTCGGCCGCGAACAGCGCCGAGGCCCGCCGGACGAAATCGTCACCCGCCTCGCCGTCGCCCGCCATGCTCCGAACCTCGCCGCATGCACTGAAATCGTCGACACGCCGCATACGCTGTCACTCCATGCGATGGCTTCGATACTGCCACCGGCATGCGATTGCGGCAATTCGCATTCCATTTCATCCTTTACATGGCATTACATTCGATTTGAGCACGGCGACGTATCTTTCTGTTTTAAAATGGTTTTATTGGTTTCAGATGAGTTGAGATTGCATCCGGCGACGAGTGCGTGCCGGATCAGGCATTTTCTTCGCGTGGCCTTCGAGCCAATGCCGATCAAGTCATTGAATGGAAACGATCTGTTCCCGAACGCGCTGGAGCATGGAGTGTGCTGGCTCAGCCTCCCCGCATCGACACCGCAGGCCGCGCTGCCGACGCGCGGTCCGCCTCAGACGGGGGGCCCCTCTCATGATCGGAACGCTGCGCGAGCTTGCCGAAGGATACCTCTTCGACCCGAGCCTGATCGACCTCGTCGTCTGGTTCCCGCACCTTACATGGGGCGAGTTTCTGGCCTCGCTCGCAGCCGTGTTGTCGTGGCGATGGGTCTCGGACCGGATCGAGCGCATCTGCTGGCACCACGCGCGCCGCGCCGCCGCCCGTTCGCTCATCGTGGCGGCCAGACTGGTTCGCCCGTGACCGACGCACGAGTTCGGCCGTGCGTGGCGGCAAGCGGCGCGCGGGTGGACCGTCATCAACCGGCGAGGCGGGCCGCGATGGCGTCGAGCGCATCGCCGGCCTTGCTGCCGTCCGGTCCGCCAGCCTGAGCCATGTCCGCCCGGCCGCCACCGCCCTTGCCGCCAAGCGCCTCGGCGCCAGCCTTGACGAGGTCGACGGCACTCCAGTTCGCAACCAAGTCGTCGGTGACGCCGACCGCGAGACCAGCCTTGCCGTCCTCGGTCACGCCGACGATGGCGACCACGCCGGAGCCGACCTGCTTTTTGCCGTCGTCGACGAGGCCGCGCAGGTCCTTCGGATTGAGCCCCTGTACCGTGCGCGCGAAAAGCCTGACACCGTGCACCTCGCGCACCGCGCCACCGCCGTCTGAGCCTGCTCCGGCCGACGCCCCGCCGCCGAGTGCGATCTGTCGCTTGGCGTCGGCGAGCTGCCGCTCGAGCGCTTTGCGCTCGTCGATCACGGCGCGGAGCCGCTCGACGACGTCGTCGGGACGCGTCTTGAGCAAGGCGGCGGCTTCACGCAGTCGCTCGTCCTGCTGGGCGAGGTAGGCGCGTGCGCCGTCTCCAGTCAAAGCCTCGAGCCGGCGGACGCCAGCCGAACTCGCGCTTTCCCCGACGATCCGCACGAGGCCGATATCGCCGGTGCGCGACACGTGGGTGCCGCCGCAGAGCTCGACCGACCATGCGCGGTTCGCCTTCTCGCCGCCGATGCCGACACCCATCGAGACGACGCGCACCTCGTCGCCGTACTTCTCGCCGAACAGCGCCATGGCGCCCGAAGCCTTCGCGTCCTCGAGTGCCATCAGCCGCGTCTCCACCGGAGAGTTCTGCAGCACGTAGGCATTTGCCATCGTCTCGACGGCGCGGATCTCGTCGGCGGACATCGGCTTCTGATGCACGAAGTCGAACCGCAGGCGGTCCGGCGAGACGAGCGAGCCCTTCTGGGCGACGTGGGTGCCGAGCACCTGCCTCAGCGCCTCGTGCAACAGGTGGGTCGCGGAGTGGTTGGCACGGGTCGCGCCGCGGCGGTCGTGATCGACGAGAAGCTCGACAGGGTCGCCGGTTGCGAAGCTGCCGCTTTCGACGCGGCCGATGTGGACGAAGAGATCGCCCAGCTTCTTCTGCGTGTCGGTGACGCGGAACAGCGCACCCCTGGCGCTGCGGATGATGCCCTGGTCGCCGACCTGGCCGCCCGATTCGCCGTAAAAGGGCGTCTGGTTGACGACGATCGCGCCTTCCTCTCCCGCGGCCAGCGCAGTGGTCGCCTTGCCGCCCTTGACCATTGCGGCGACAACGCCTTCGGCGCCCTCGGTCTCGTAGCCCAGGAACTCGCTGGCGCCGGTCCGCTCCTTGATCTCGTACCAGACCGTTTCGGTTGCGGCCTCGCCCGAGCCCTTCCAGGCCTTTCGCGCGTCCTCCTTCTGCCGCTCCATCGCGGCCGCGAAACCCTTGGTGTCGACCCCGATGCCACGCGGGCGGAGCGCGTCCTCTGTGAGATCGATCGGAAAGCCGTAGGTGTCGTAGAGGCGGAAGGCGACATCGCCCGGAAGCACGGCGCCCGCGACGAGCGCGCCGGACGCCTCAGACAGCAGGCCGAGGCCCTTCTCGAGCGTGCGCTTGAAGCCCGTCTCCTCGAGCTTCAGCGTCTCTACGATCATCGGCTGGGCGCGCGCGAGCTCGTGGTAGGTGTCGCCCATCTGGCGGACGAGGGCCGGCACCAGGCGATGCATCAGCGGGTCCTTCGCGCCGAGCATGTGGGCGTGACGCATGGCACGCCGCATGATCCGGCGCAGAACGTAGCCGCGACCCTCGTTCGACGGCAGCACGCCATCGGTGATGAGAAAGCTCGCGGCCCGCAGATGATCGGCGATGACGCGATGGCTTGCCTTCCAATCGCCTTTGGCCTCTACGCCGGTCGCATCGACAGAGGCGGCGACGAGCGCTCGGAAGAGGTCGGTCTCGTAGTTGTCGTGGGTGCCTTGCAGCACCGCCGAGATGCGCTCGAGCCCCATCCCGGTGTCGATCGATGGGCGCGGCAGTGCGACCCGGTCGCCCGGGCCGCGCTGCTCGTACTGCATGAAGACGAGGTTCCAGATCTCGATGAAGCGGTCGCCGTCGGCATCCTTGGAGCCGGGAGGACCGCCCGGAATCTTGGGCCCGTGGTCGAAGAAGATCTCGGAGCAGGGACCACACGGCCCGGTCTCGCCCATGGCCCAAAAGTTGTCGGCGGTGGCGATGCGCACGATGCGACTGTCGGGAAAGCCCGTAAGCTTCTTCCAGATGCCGAACGCCTCGTCGTCGTCATGGTAGACGGTGACGGTGAGGCGCTTCTTGTCGAGCCCGTAGGTTTTGGTGATCAAAGTCCATGCGTGCTCGATGGCGACATCCTTGAAGTAGTCGCCGAAGGAGAAGTTGCCGAGCATCTCGAAGAACGTGTGGTGTCGGGCCGTATAGCCGACGTTGTCGAGATCGTTGTGCTTGCCGCCGGCGCGAACGCACTTCTGGGAGGTGACCGCGCGGCGGTAGCCTCGCGTCTCCTGGCCGGTGAAGACGTTCTTGAATTGGACCATTCCGGCGTTGGTGAACATCAGCGTCGGATCGTTGCGCGGCACGAGCGGACTCGACGGCACGGCCTCGTGCCCGTGCTTGACGAAGTAGTCGAGGAACGTGCTGCGGATCTCGTTGACGCCGGTCATCTCGGGGGCTCGTTTCCATCCTGAAGGCTCGAGGAGCCCTTCTAACGGCCCCCCGCCGGTCTGTCAGCCCCCGCGGCTGGTGTGGAGACGGTCATCCCGTACCGCAGCGCCCGCCTCACGCCTGCCGGCCGTCCAGACACAGGCGCCGATCGGGGATGGGTGGGGCGCGAGCGCCTCAGCGGCGCGCCTTGCCCTTTTTCGGTGCGGTGTCCTCGTCGTCGGGGAGAACGCCGTCCTCGTCGTGCGCCTCGTCGCCCGCCGGCTCGGCCAGGAGTTGCTCGCCGAGCAGCCCCGCGTTGGCGCGGATCGCCTTCTCTATCTCGGCGGCCATCTTCGGGTTCTGCTTGAGGAAGGCCTTGGTGTTCTCGCGGCCTTGGCCGATGCGCTCACCTTTGAAAGAGAACCACGCGCCCGACTTCTCGATCACGTTGGCCTTGGCACCGAGATCGACGAGCTCGCCGGTCTTCGAGATGCCCTCGCCGTACATGATGTCGAACTCGACCTGCTTGAACGGAGGGGCCACCTTGTTCTTGACGACCTTGACGCGGGTCTGGTTGCCGACCGCCTCTTCTTGCGCCTTGATCTGGCCGATGCGGCGGATGTCGAGGCGGACGGAGGCATAGAACTTCAAGGCGTTGCCGCCTGTCGTCGTCTCGGGATTGCCGAACATGACGCCGATCTTCATGCGGATCTGGTTGATGAAGATGACCATGCACTTCGACTTCGAGATCGAGCCGGTGAGCTTGCGCAGTGCCTGGCTCATGAGGCGGGCCTGAAGGCCCGGGAGGCTGTCGCCCATCTCGCCCTCGAGCTCGGCCTTTGGCGTCAGCGCGGCCACGCTGTCGATGACGAGCACGTCGACGGCGCCCGAGCGGACCAGCGTATCGGCGATCTCGAGCGCCTGCTCGCCGGTATCGGGCTGGGAGATCAAGAGGTCCTCGGTCCGCACGCCGAGCTTTCTCGCGTAGACAGGATCGAGCGCGTGCTCGGCATCGACGAAGCCGCAGATGCCACCCTTCTTCTGTGCCTCTGCCACGACATGCAGCGCGAGCGTGGTCTTACCCGAGCTTTCTGGACCGTAGATCTCGATGATGCGGCCCTTCGGCAATCCGCCGATGCCGAGCGCGATGTCGAGACCGAGCGAGCCCGTCGAGATCGCCTCGACGTCGATGGTCTTGTCGAGCGCGCCGAGGCGCATGATCGAGCCCTTGCCGAAGCTCTTGTCGATCTGTGCCAGCGCAGCCTCGAGCGCCTGCTTCTTGTCCATCTTTCCCCCTTCGACGACGACGAGATCGGCTTTCGACATGGTGGCACCCTAGGGCATGAGTTGCAGATCAGCAATTAAGGGTAAAATGTACCACTTTTGTTCCGAATCGTCCAGGGTGACGTAAGTCAATGAAATAAATTGAACTATCTCCGATCGTTCTAATTTTGGTCCACTACCCGCGCGTCGTGGATCCGGCCATTCGCCCGAAGCCGCGATTCGGATCCGGGCAGGGGCCGCCGAGCGGCGCTTATCGCGCCAGCTCCTCTTTCACCTTGGCGGCGAGCTGGGGCAGAGAAAACGGCTTCGGCAGGAACGCGAAGGTCTCGTTCTCGTCGAGCTGCTGCTTGAAGGCCTCGTTCGGGTATCCGGACACGAAGATGATCTTGATGTCGGGATTCTTTGCCCGGAGTGCCTTCAAAAGCGCCGGGCCATCCATCTCGGGCATCACGACGTCGGAGACGACGATATCGACCTCGCCGCCGCACTTCTCCATCACCTCGAGCGCCTCGACGCCGCTTGCCGCCTCGAGCACCTCGAAGCCGCGGCTCTTCAGCGCGCGCACCGCGAAGCTGCGGACAACGTCCTCGTCCTCGACCAGGAGCACGCGGCCGGTGCCGGTCAGATCGGCCGGCTTCTGCGTCTTCTGCGCGGCGGCCACCTTCTGTGCCTGTGACACCTCGTCGGCGTCCGGAACGTGCCGGCGGAGATAAATGCGGAACGTGGTGCCCTTACCCACGACGCTGTCGGCGAAGATGTAGCCGCCGGTCTGCTTGACGGTTCCGTAGACGGTCGCGAGCCCGAGGCCGGTGCCCTTACCGACGCCCTTTGTGGTGAAGAAGGGATCGAAGATCTTGGCCAGGACCTCCGGCGGCATTCCTGTGCCGGTGTCCTCAACCTCGATCAGCACATACTCGCCGGCCGCCACGCCGAGGTGGCTCAGCCGCTGCACTTCCCGCTCGCCGACATTGCGGGTGCGGATCAGCAGCTTGCCGCCCTTGACCATCGCGTCGCGCGCGTTGACGGCAAGATTGACGATCGCCTGCTCGAGCTGGAGCTTGTCGGCGCGCACCAGCCAGAGATCACGGCCCGAGGTGAGCTTGAGCTCGATCTTCTCGCCGACGGAGCGCTTCAGCAGCAGCGCCAGATCGGTCAGCACTTCGTCGAGCTGCAGCGTCTCCTTGAGCAGCGTCTGCTGGCGGGAGAAGGCGAGCAGCTTGCCGACGAGGCCGGCGGCGCGCTCGGCACTGGAACGGATGTTGCGCAAATCCTTGTAGGCCAGATCCTGCGGCCGATGCATGCCGAGCAGGATATCGGTAAAGCCGATGATGGCGGTCAGCATGTTGTTGAAGTCGTGCGCGATGCCTCCCGCGAGCTTGCCCACGGCCTCCATCTTGGAGCTCTGCGCGAACTTGGCCTCGAGCGTCTTGTGCTCAGTGGCGTCCACCACATAGAGGACGGCCGTGCCCTCTGCGACAGGATGCATGTAGACGCGCCTGGCGAGGCGGCGGTCGGCGACGTCGATCGCGCCCGGTGTGGCGGGTGGGCTGCCGCCCACGGCGACGTCGATCGCGGTGGCATTGCCGCGGCCCGACAGGACCTGACGAAGCCCGGCCTCGATTGCGGCGCGCGTCTCGATGTCCGCGGCTCGGCACAGCACGTCGACCGCAGTCTGCCCTGCCCCGCCGGTGGCGTCGAGCATGAGCCGGCAAAAGGCCCCGTTGGGACCGGCGATGCGGCCGTCGGCGCCGACGACGGCGATGCCGAAGGGCGCCGCTTCGAAGAGACGCGCGAGGCGCTCCTCGCGGTCCCCGGCCTCGGCGGCAGGGTCGGCGGCTGCGCCATGGCCGGTGGGCCAGATGGCGATCGTCAGCCCGCCGTCACGGTCGCCGGGGCGGCTCCGGCAGACGAGGTGGGCAGGCAGAATGCGCCCGTCCTCCGACATGAGGTCGACGTCGATGGCGACAGGCCCTGCCGCCGCGCGGCGGACCAGATCGGCGACCAGCGCCTCGGAGCCCTGCGGCAAGAGGTCGACCAGCCGCGCCGGCAGCGCCTTGCCGGAATAGCCGAGCCAGCCGGCCAGCGTGTCATTCATGCGCTGGACGCTGGCGTCACTGCCCGCGGCAAGAATGCCGATGGGTGCGGTCTCGAAGGTTGCAATCCGGCTCTCGAGATCGGCGCGGCATGCCGCCTCGCGCTGGCGCTCGCGCGTGATGTCGGTAGCGGTCCACAGCACGAGGCGGCCGTCGACGAGGTCGCGCTCGTGGCCGGGTACGGAGAGAGGGCGGGTCGATACGCGCAGATGCCGAGTGTCCGCGGCCGCTGCGTCGAAGCCGACACCGGCGCTCGAGCACGCCGCGACAACGATTTCCTCGGCGGCGGATCGTCCGGCGGCGGCAGCACGGTGGAGGCGGAACAGCGCCGCCTGGGCGGCCGCGTCGGGGCCGGCGATGCGCTCGAGGCTACCGACAGCGAGCGGCCCCTCACCCACGCCAAGGGCTCGCATCGTCGCATTGACAAGCAGCGGCTCGCCGTCGGGACGGGTCACGAGAAGCCCGTCGGCGGCATGGTCGAGGGCCGCGCGGGCAACGTCAGGCGGAGCGACGCGCTCGCGCACCACGATGTGGCCGGCCGCGAAGGCCATCAGGAAGAAGAGGCCGAAGGCGGCCAGCAGCGATAGCAGCGACAACAGGAGCGGGGCCCCGGCGCCATAGTTGGCGAGCACAAGCGCACCACCCCCTGCCGCGAGAGCCAGGACGCTCGTCGCAAGGTGGCTGCCGTTGGTGTCGAGCAGCGGATCGGCCGGTAGGCCGGCCTCTCCCGCCGCGGTGCCCTTGCCGCCGCTCATGGCGGGGGAAAGTAGCTGATTCTGGGGACCGTTGGCTTCAGCAGCCTGCATCGACGCGAGACTCGGGTACTAGACGGTGATCGTGCGGCGTGTCGGCCCCGACGCATGCGGGGTCGGCCCTTGCTGCAACAGTCCGCAACACTTCGATGATTAGCGTTAAAATGGCATGAACTCCGCGCTATAGGTTGTGCGGGGGAACCCGAGGGGCACCGCCGGCGGCTGCTGCGGGCTCGACGACGGTGTGGCGCGGGTGCGCCTTCGCCCGGCACAGTGCAGTCAGTTGCAGGTGGCGACGGCCGGGGCTCCGGTGCTAGCCGACAACCAGGGGCGCGGCCCGGGCCGCGGTTGGATCGATGTGGGATGTGATGTCGTACCTGCTGTTGGCGGTGCTCTTCGCGGGCGCCATGGTCGGCGGCGCGTATCTGCTGCGCAGCCTGCAGAACGGCACATTGCCTTCCGCCGGGATCTTCCGCCCGAAGCCCGAGCGGCGGCTCGACATCGTCGAGCAGTCGACGCTCGACGGCCGGCGGCGGCTGGTTCTGATCCGTCGCGACGATGTCGAGCATCTCATCATGACCGGTGGTCCAGTCGATGTGGTGATCGAGACCGGCATCGGGGCCAAGCGGTCGCGCTCAGCCGAGGTTTTCGACGGGCCAGGCGCCGCACCCGGTGCCGTCTTCAGCCGCGGACCGCGGACGCTCGGCCAGGCCGCAGGCGGCGAATAGCCATGCGGCTCCCTAGGCGGCGCGGCACGCCCGGGATGCGACGGGCGCGGGTGGCGCTGCCGGCGGCCATCATGGCCGCGGCATGGAGCCTGCTTGCCGCTACCGATCTCGGCGCTGCATCCTCCGACGTGGCTCTGCCCGGCGTGCACTTGTTCCCTGGACTGTCTCCGATCGACATCGGCTCGTGGCGCATAGAGCCATTTCGGATCGCTGCGGCGCTCGGACTGTTCGTGCTGCTGCTGGTCGCGACGCGGCTCTCACGCCGCGCACTGGCCTCGACCATGCTCGGTCCGGGCCGTATCGAGGCGAGCGTTGCACATTCGATCGACAAGGCATTGGGCTACGCGGGCGTCGCGCTGGCCACGGTTGCCGCGTTCTCGGTCGCGGGCTTCGACATAACGAGCGTGGCGATCCTGGCGGGTGCGCTGTCCGTCGGCATCGGGTTCGGGCTGCAGTCGATCGTCAGCAACTTCGTCTCCGGCCTGATACTGCTCGCCGAGCGGCCGGTGAAGGTCGGCGACTGGATCGAGGCTAAGGGGCTGAGAGGACGGGTCATGCGCGTTTCCGTGCGTGCCACCGAGATGCGGACCGCCGACGGGGCGAGCGTGTTCCTGCCGAACTCCGACCTGATCGCGAACGCGGTGGTCAATCTGACGCCCGACGGTCCACGCGGCGAGACGGCGGTGAGAGTGACATTGGCGCACGCCACCGATCCTCTGGCGGCACAACGCGTGCTCGGCGAGTGTGCAGCCGCGAGTGGCGTGCTGTTGGCCGTGCCGCCGGCCCGCGTGTCGTTCGATGACATCGGAGCCAACGGCCTGGTGTTCACGGTGCGCGGACAGGTCGCCGATCTGCCAGGAGTCGCCGCAGCCGAGACGGCGCTTCGCACGGCGGTCGCCATGGCCATCCAGCGGGCTGGCCTCGAGATTGCGCGGCCGCAGGCGGACGTGCATCTGCGTGACCTCGACGCCGTGCGCGCGATCGTGACGCGGGTGCTGGCGGAGCGTGAGCGCCGTGCCGCCGAGGCCGTGGGGGCGGAGACCCCGCGCGAGTGACGGCCGCGGGGGGCAGGGCACCTCGGGTTGGTCGACGCGGCTCCGTACGTTGCGC
The DNA here is from genome assembly GCA_964471635.1 of uncultured Hyphomicrobium sp. Taxonomy (GTDB): domain Bacteria; phylum Pseudomonadota; class Alphaproteobacteria; order Rhizobiales; family Hyphomicrobiaceae; genus JAKAML01. Next base: position 22,311 of record CAYYGO010000004.1, on the reverse strand, counting down.
GTCCGCGAGGCGTCAGGCTGGGACGGCCGCGGGCACAAGCTTCTCGATCACCTTGGCGGACATGACGACGCCAGGTAGTCCGGCGCCCGGGTGCGTGCCGGCGCCGACGAGATAGAGGCCGGCGACGCCTTCGCCCTGGTTGTGGAAGCGGAACCACGCCGATTGGGTGAAGTACGGCGCGACGGAGAAGCCGGCACCCGCCGCGCTCAGGTAGCGCTGCTTGAAGTCGCCGGGCGTCATGTAGAAGTCGGCGGTCATGCAGTCGGCGAGGCCGGGCAGCATGCTGGCGCCGAGGGCTGCCACGATACGGTCGCGAAGGCGGGGCCCCTCGACCGCCCAGTCGATATCGGCATTGAGGTTCGGCACTGGGCATAGCACGTAGAAGCTGTCGCAGCCATCGGGCGCGAAGCTCGGATCGGTAGCGGTGGGTCGGTGGACGTAGAGCGAGAAGTCCTTCGACAGCGTCTTGCCTTTGAATACCTCCGCGAGCAGCTCCCGGTAGCGCGGACCCATCCAGATCGTGTGGTGTGCGACGTCGGGGTAGCGGCGGCGCGTGCCGAAATAGAGGACGTAGAGGCCCATCGAAAGCCGCGACCGGCGCTTCAAGCGAGCGCCGACCGACTGCGCCGACTCCGGCACCATCTCACTGTAGAGGTGCATCGGATCGGCATTGGAGACGACGATATCGGAGCGCAGCTCGCGACCGTCGTCGAGCCGGACGCCGCGTGCGCGACCGCTCTCGACGACGATTTCTCCGACGGTGGTGGAGAGCATGAGCTCGATCCCCTCTTCGCGCATCAGTCGCTCGAATGCGGCGACCAGGGCGCCCGTGCCGCCCATCGCGAAGAATACCCCCCACTGCCGCTCCAGGTAGTGGATGAGGCCATAGATGCTGGTGGTGTCGAAAGGGTTGCCGCCCACTAGCAGCGGCTGGATCGAGAAGGCCTGGCGAAGCTTGGGGTGCTTGAGGTGGTCGCACACGAGCTGCCAGACGGTACGATAGCACTTGAGCCCGACCAGGCGCGGCACTTGGCGGAACATGGTGCCCATGTTGTGGAACGGCTCTGCCGCGAGCTGCGTGAAGCCGACGTCGCAGAGCTTCTTTGAATGCGCCACCAGCCGCAGGTAGCCATCGGCATCGGCCTCGGAGAAGCGGCGGATCTCGGCCACCGTGCTCTCGACGGTGCCGCCGTAGTCGAAGGTATCGCCGTCGGGGAACCAGAACCGGTACCAGGGGTCGAGCGGCACGAAGCGGACATAGTCCTCGCGCGACTTGCCGAACAGCTCGAACAGCTCGTCGAAGAGGAAGGGCGCGGTGATGACGGTGGGGCCGGCATCGTGGCGGAAGCCGTCCTTCTCGAACACCTGCGCGCGGCCGCCGATCGCGTCGAGCCGCTCGACAAGCGTCACGCGATAGCCCTTGGCGCGCAGGCGAAGTGCGGCGGCAATGCCGCCAAAGCCCGCTCCGACGACGATGGCATGGAGAGTCGTTTCGCCACCGGGGGCAGTACGAGGCCTCTGGTCCTTTGCACCGCTGACAATCGTGCTCACATCGCCACCTATCGTTCGCTTGGATTGAGGTCAGATCCCGCCGCCTACGAGGCGCGCGGACTTGAGATCGGCCAGGGTGCGGCTGCCGGTGCAGAAGCAGGCGATCCGCAACTGTTGGACGGTCCCGGACAGCTTCTGGATCAGCGCGTCGGGGCCGCCGAGTGCCGCGGCAAGCACGCCAGCCGCCATGCCGGCCATATCGGCGCCGATCCGGATCGCCTTGGCGCAGTCGATGCCGTCGCGGAGGCCGCCCGAGGCGACGATGGCCGTATTGGGACAGGCCGCGCGCACCGCGCGCACGGCTTGGCAGGTCGGTATGCCCCAGTCGCGAAAGGCAAGGCCGAGCGCCTTGAGATTGTCGTCACCCGCTCTTTCGGCCTCGACCGCGGCCCAGCTGGTGCCACCGACGCCCGCGACATCGATCACGGATACGCCCGCGTCGACGAGCCGTCGGGCGACGGGCCCCGATATGCCGGCGCCGACCTCTTTGACGACGATGGGGAACGGCGCGGACCGTGCGATGGTCTCGATGGCAGACAGCAGCCCCGACCAGTTGGTGTCGCCGCCGGGCTGCACGGCCTCCTGCAGCGGGTTCAGATGGATGATCAACCCGTCGGCGTCGATCATGTCGACGGCGCGGCGCGCCATTTCGGGTCCGTTCCATGTCCGCAACTGCGCGGCGCCGAAATTGGCGAGGATCGGGACGTCGGGCGCGGAACGGCGGAGATCGCGGCTGAAGCCGTCGAGCCCGCCCGCCTCGAGCGCGACGCGCTGCGAGCCGACGGCGAAGGCGAGGCCCAAGGCTCCGCAGGCGCGCGCGATGGCGTCGTTGATCTCGCGGGCCTTGGCCGTGCCGCCGGTCATGGAGCTGACCAGGAGCGGTGCACCCACCGGACGGCCCAGGAACCGTGTCGACACGTTGACTTCGGCGAGGTCGATCTCGGGCAGGGCGACGTGCTCGAACGTGATATCCTCGAAACCTGTGGTGGCGCCGCGCGAGGCAACATCGCGATTCATCACGATGTCGATATGCTCGCCTTTGCGTCCGCCGATGTCAGCCACGATCACATTTCCTCGCGTGACGTCTAGATCCATCAGATGTGATCTAGACGCAGTCCCGACCTCTTATACAGTCGTAACGCTCCACTCGATCGCCGTCATCGGTCGCAGTTCGAATGGTGGTCTCGGCGTGGCCGCCCGCTTGCGGCTCGTCAAGCGTGGTCTCGTCGCTCACGAGCCCGACGGATCGGGTCTCGTGTAGAATGGTATTGGTGCGGCCCGTACGTGTCCCGGTGGACCTGGCTCTGGCGCCCTCGCGGCAGCGATGAGGCGCAGCACAAGTTGACGAGCGGGCCAGGCTGGCCTGCATTGTCGTTCCGGGGGGGAGGGCGCCCGTTCAGGACCCTTCCAGGTCATCTGCCCGACAAGACGGCATGCCAAGGAGCTAGGATGTACCGAGAACGCGCGAACGACGGCATGGAGCCTGCCATCAATACCAGAGATGATAGGGTGGTCGCCCACTTGGCGTCACAGCTCGACAGCCGCATCGTTGCGCTGTCGCAACGGGGCGCGGCAGGCAATACACGGCTTCATGCGGCGATGGGCCACACAATGGTGGCGCCCGCAAAGCGGGCACGCGGTCTCCTCGCCATGTTGGTGGCCCGGAGCTGGGGCCGTCCACCCGAGCTCGCGCTCAACGCTGCCGTGGCACTTGAGATGGTGCATGCGGCCTCGCTTCTGCTCGACGATCTGCCGGTGATGGACGACACGCCCGTCAGGCGGGGCAAGCCGGCCTGTCACGTGGTGTTCGGCGAGGGCACGACGATCCTCGCGGCCGTGGCGATGCTGAGCGGCGCGTTCGGCGCAGTAGCGGCCGACGAGCGGCTTTCGGCACCGCAGCGGGTCGCGCTCGTCGATGTTCTGAGCCGCGCCGTCGGGCCAGAGGGCATGACCGGCGGCCAGGAGGAGGACATCAACCCACCCGGCGGTGACGCGACGCTGGTCTCGATCGAGCGCACCTATGCGGCCAAGACAGGCGTGCTGTTCGAGGCTTCTGCACTCGCGGGCTCGATAGCGGCCGGAATCGAGGGGCCACGGCGCGCGCTCATGGGCGATTTTGGAATGCGACTTGGTCTTGGGTTCCAGATCCTCGACGATCTGGCAGATGCCGGTGCGGGGGCTGAGGGCGCGGCCGTGGCGCAGGATCGCTCGGCTCCGGGTCTCGTCGAGCTCATCGGAGCGTCGGCGGCGCGGGCGCGCGCGGACGCGCACATCGCAGTGGCACGCGAATGCCTCGAAGCGAGTGGCGCCGACGTCACGGCGCTGGTCGGCTATGTCGACGATCTGGTAGCTTTGATGCTGGCCAAGACCAGGCGGCATTGATCGGCTGTACCGTTCGGCCTGCGCGGCTCGGGCAGATCGGGGCCCAGCGACGGCGGCGTCGGCGTCTCCTTCGGCCTGAGAAATCAAGGGCGGCGTTGCACAGCCCATGGTCGCGGACGTTCCGCTGTGCGCGGGAGACCGTGGGGACATGGAGGACATCATGTCGTCGAGTGTGGCTGAGGCGACCTCGGGTAGAGGTGCGGAGCGCGCGGAGGCGCTACGGCTCCAGGGTCGTATCGGTATGGCGCTCGCCGCCGCCGTGATCGGCGCGTGGCTCATCGTGCACGTCGCGAGCGTCTTCTTCTATCCGTGGACGCCGCTTTCGATCTTGCTCGCGCCCGTCGTGGTTGCGGTGCAGTGTTGGCTTTATGTCGGTCTCTTCATCGTCGCGCACGACTGCATGCACGGCTCGCTGGTGCCGTTCTCCCCACGCATCAACGGCGCCGTTGGCCGGCTTTGCCTTCTCCTCTATGCCGGGTTCGACTTCGCCAAGCTCAATCGCGAGCATCATTTGCATCATCGCCACGCAGGCACGGGCGAGGATCCCGATTTCAGCGTCGCCCATTCCGACAGCTTCTGGCGGTGGTACGTCGGCTTTTTCCTGCACTACACGACCTGGCGCGAGATCGCGACGATTGCCGCGATCGTGTGGTTCTATCTGCTGGTGCTGGGCGCGCCGGTGGTCAATCTCCTGGTGTTCTGGAGCCTGCCCGCTCTGTTGTCGTCGCTGCAACTGTTCTACTTCGGGACCTACCTGCCTCACCGGCCGACGTCCGAGCCCTTTGCCGACCGGCACCGGACGCACAGCAACGACTACTCGTGGCTGGTGTCGCTCATGACGTGCTTTCACTTCGGCTACCACCACGCCCATCACGCCTCGCCGGGCACTCCGTGGTGGCGGCTTCCGGTGGTGCACCGGGCCGAGGCAGCGGGACACGCGAGCGCCGCCGCCGCGGACTGATGTGGCGAACTGCCGCCGCGCACGGACAGTGTTCAGCCGTCCTGGCCGAGCCCTGGCCTGGTCCAGAGACCTTGGCGCGACGGTGCGCCCTGTGTTCCGCGGCCCGGCACGGTGTCGAAAGGCAGAGAGGCTAGGCAGGCGCGGCCAAGGCCGCGCGCAACGCCCGCCAGCTTGCCTCCGGCGCCGACGCGGGCGCGCTGGTCCCAAGCCGCCTCGCGGCGCTTGCGCACGACGCCACCGATGCCACGGTAGATGTTGCGTGCCGACGCGACCGCCCACGCCGAGCGGAACGGCAGGTAATGGATGCCGGGTCCGGCTGACGCATAGTAGGTGTCGGCGATATCGAGCAGCCGAGCGGCCTCGGCGAACAGCGTGGCGCGATGGGCCGGCTCGGCCAGGTCGGCGGTGGCCAGACCGGCCCGTTCGAGCCATTCGGAGGGCAGGTAGACGCGACCGGCCTCGGCGTCGCTGACGATGTCGCGGACGATATTGGTGAGCTGGAACGCGATGCCGAGATCTGCCGCGCGGTTCAATGCGTCGGGACCGCGCGCCCCCATGATCATGGCCATCATAACCCCGACCACGCCGGCCACATGATAGCAGTACGTCAACGTATCATCGAGGGTTTTCGGCCGGAAACCTTCCACATCCATGCGGAAGCCCTCGATCAGCTCGAGTGGGTGCACATGTGGAATACCATGCTGCCGTACCACTCGCTCGAGGGCGATGAACACCGGCTCGTCTGCGCGGCCGGCCAGCGCCTCGCGTGTCTTGCGGTCGAGGGTGGCGAGGTTGTCGTGCGGGGTCTGGGACGAGGCGCGATCCGGCGCGCGAGCGAACCCGAGCTCCTGATCGTCGATGACGTCGTCGCAGTGCCGGCACCAGGCGTAGAGCATGTATGCGCTGTCGCGGGTCCCGGGGTCGAACAGGCGGGCCGCCCCGGCGAAACTTTTCGATCCGCGCTCGATGAGCTGCCGGCTCAGCGCAACGATCTCGTCCTCGGTCGGCATGGGGTCTTCCGTGTTTCGGGATCACAAGATGTCGCCGAGCATCGCCGTTCGGCGTGACGCCCCGATGGCGGCTCGCCTAGAGGCTTGCCTCGCTCGCCCCGATGCCGCCGCCTGCGTGCCAGCCGCCGCGCTGCGCAGAGCATGACAGACGCCGCCGGGCGGATTTTGCTCCGCGCTGGCCGCACAATGTCAATGGCATAAGACAGTTTCGTATGTCATTCTGACGATGGAGATGATGATAGGGGGGTGCCTGCCGAGCCGCAAGTCTCGCGACCGCCGGGTACCCGGAAGGCCCAACGAGGCGTTCCTTTCGCGCACGAGGTGAAGAGCGACAGATGCGACCTGTTTTCCCCTTCGCCGCCATTGTAGGGCAGGACGAATTGAAGCTTGCATTGCTGTTGGCGGCAGTCGATCCGACCCTCGGCGGCGTTCTGGTTCTCGGCGATCGAGGCACCGGCAAGTCGACGGCCGTCAGAGCGCTGGCGGATCTGCTGCCGCCGATCCAGGTCGTAGCGGGATGCGCCTTCAACGCGGACCCGGATCGAGCGGACGTCACCTGCGTCTCTGGATGCGCGGCCTGCGCGGGCGGTGCGGCGCGCGAGCCCGCAACCGTCCCGGTGCCCGTCGTCGACCTGCCGTTGGGCGCGACCGAGGACCGTGTGGTCGGCGCTCTCGACATCGAGCAGGCGCTGGTGCACGGCGTAAAGCGCTTCGAGCCCGGCCTGCTGGCCCGCGCGAACCGCGGTTTCCTCTACATCGACGAGGTCAACCTGCTCGAGGATCACCTCGTCGACCTCCTCCTCGACGTTGCGGCGTCGGGGGAAAACGTGGTCGAGCGAGAGGGTATCAGCATCCGCCACCCGGCGCGCTTCGTGCTCGTCGGCAGCGGCAACCCCGAGGAGGGCGAGCTTCGACCGCAGCTCCTCGACCGCTTCGGACTGATGGTGAGCGTCGCGACGCCGCGCGATGTGCCGAGCCGCATCGAGGTGGTGCGCCGGCGCGACGCATTCGAGCGCAACGGCGCGGCATTCGTGGCGCGGTTCGCGCCCGAGACGGAGCGGATCGGCAATCGGGTGATCGCCGCGCGGGCCCGGCTCGATGCGATCCGCGTCCCGGACCGGGCATTGGAGCGCACCGCCGAGATCTGTCTCGCGCTCGGGACCGACGGTTTACGCGGCGAGCTGACGCTGATGCGCGCGGCGCGTGCGCTGGCCGCGATCGAGGGAGGCGACAGCGTCGGCGAACGGGAACTGCGCCGCGTCGCGCCGATGGCGCTGAGCCACCGCTTGCGTCGCGACCCGCTCGACGAGGCGGGGTCGGAAGCGCGCGTCGCTCGTGCGCTCGAGGAGGTTCTCGGCGCATCGCTTGCCGCTGCGGTCGGAGCCTGACTGCGGTGCGCGACATGCCACCAGGAGGCGCGGGCGATGCCGTGTCGGGGGCAGGGCGATGGCAGGCGGCGTGCCGCGTGGCCCTGCTCTCGGCGCTGGATCCGCCGAGCCTCGGCGGCGTCTGGCTGCGTGCGCGCCCCGGCCCTGCCGTCGACCGCTGGCTTGCCGTGCTGCGCGACAGCGTCGGTGCGGCGCGCGTGATCAAGGTGCCGGCTGCCGTGCCCGACGACCGCCTGATCGGCGGTCTCGATATCGCCGCGACGCTCGCCGCCGGACGTCCGGTGCTGGAGCCGGGCCTGCTACCCCGAGCAAATGGCGGCGTGATCGTGGTCACTGGCGCCGACCGGCTCTCGCGGGCGACAGCGGCCCGGATCGCCGCTTCGCTCGATGACCGGGCGGTCCGCATTGCTCGCGAAGGGATGTCCGCCGTGCTGCCGTCCGACTTCGGCGTCGTGCTGATGGACGAGGGCGAACAAGAGGACGGCACGCCGCCCGAGGTGCTTCTCGACCGGATGGCGTTCCGGATCGATCTCGGCGGATTGGCGCTGGCCGATCTGGTGCCGGCAGATGCTGCGACCCTTTCGATTAAGGAGGCGCGGGCACGGCTTGCCGATGTCGTCCTGCCGGACCCGATCATTGCGGCACTGTGCGAGGCGGGAGCGGCATTCGGTGTCGCATCGCCCCGCGCAACGCTGCTTGCCGCGCGGGCCGCGCGCGCGATCGCTGCACTGAGCGGCAAGGCGGAGGTCGATGCCGAGGCGGCCCGCGAGGCCGCCGTTCTGGTTCTCGGCCCGCGCGCACTGACCATGCCTGCACCGCCGGACGAGAACCGGAGCGACAACGACGACGAGGACGCGGACCAAGAGCCGCCTGCCGAGCCGCCGCCTGAAAATGGGCGCGAGGCAAACCCGCCCAACGACATCGAGGCATTGACCGAGAGCGTGATCGAGGCTGTTCAGGCGGCTTTGCCCACCGACCTGTTGGCTAGTCTCATGCCGCAGCGGACGTTCGGCGGGGACAGTGGCGGTCGCGCTCCGGTACGGACGGCAAGTCGCAACCGAGGTCGTCAGATCGGCGTTCGCCGGGGCTCGCCGCGGGGCGGGGCGCGGCTCGACATACTGGCGACGCTTCGCGCGGCGGCACCCTGGCAGCGGCTTCGCAGCGCGCAACGGGCGTCTCCTGGCGCCGCCGGCGCGCGGATTGCCGTGCGGGGCGAGGATTTCCGGGTGCGAAAGTTCGAGGACTCGAGCGGCACTCTGACGATCTTTGTGGTTGACGCGTCGGGCTCGGCGGCACTGCACCGGCTCGGCGAGGCGAAGGGTGCGGTCGAGCTGCTGCTCGCCGATTGCTACGTCCGCCGCGACAGCGTGGCGCTGATCGCGTTTCGCGGCCGCGCGAGTGCGCTCGAGCTGCCGCCGACACGATCGCTGACGCGGGCCAAGCGCACACTGGCCGGGTTGCCGGGTGGCGGCGGCACGCCGCTCGCGCACGCATTGCTGGCGGCTGGTGCACTCGCCAACGACGCCCGGCGTCGCGGTGTCGCCCCGGCGATCGTTCTCCTGACCGATTGCCGGTCCAACATCGCACTCGACGGCACAGGCGGCCGGGCAAGGGCGGAGGACGATGCGATCCATGCGGCGAAGGCGCTGGCCGGCGACCGGCAGCAGGTGCTGCTCGTCGACACCTCGACGCGACCGCAACCCTTTGCCGCGGTGCTCAGGGCGGCTCTCAGGGCGCGCTATCTTGCTTTGCCTCACAGCGACGTGCGGAAGGTTGCGACGGCGGCGCGGACGATGATCGCCGAGCCCGCGACCAAGCGGTGAGTCGGGTGGTGTCATGATGGAGTGGTCGCGCGACGGAGCGTCCTGGCCGAACCGCACGCTGAGCCGCTTCGTGGCGGCCGGCGGACTGACATGGCACGTCCAGGTGGCGGGCGAGGGTCCGGTGCTGCTGCTGGTGCACGGCACCGCGGCCTCGACGCACTCGTGGCGGGACGTGCTGCCGGTGCTGGCCGCCGAGTTCAGGGTCGTCGCCGTCGACCTGCCCGGTCACGCGTTCACCAGTGCCCCGCGCGGCTCCAGTGGCTGGACGTTGCCCGGCATGGCGGCAGCGGTGGCGGAACTGGTCCGCGCGCTGGACGTGGCTCCGGAGGCCGTGGTCGGGCACTCGGCGGGCGCGGCCATTCTTGTCCGCGCGTGCCTCGACCATCGCATTGCCCCGCGCCGGATCGTCAGCGTCAATGGGGCTCTGCTGCCGTTCGACGGCGTGGGGCGGCACCTGTTCCCGACCCTGGCGCGGCTGATGTTTCTCAATCCGTTGATGCCCATGATTTTTGCCTGGCGCGGCGCGCAGGGCAGCGCGGTCGCTGACCTTATCGGCAGCACCGGCTCGCGCATCGACGCGGACGGCCTCGCCATCTATAAGCGGCTCATGTCGGATAGGGATCACGTCGCGGCTGCGTTGCGCATGATGGCGAGCTGGGATCTCGAGACGCTGGCGCACGATCTCCCGCGGCTTACCGTGCCACTGACGCTGATCGCTGCCGCCGAGGACACTGCGATCCCGGCCGGCGACGCGTGGCGGGTGCGCGAGCGGCTTCCCGGCGCCACTGTCGTGCGACTTCCGGGGCTCGGCCATCTGGCGCACGAGGAGCGGCCGGACGAGCTCGCGCGAGTGATCGCAGACGCGGCGCTGGGCGTGGCCGCGTGAGGGTGATGCAGCGAAAGTGCGTCGCCCGGGGGCTTCCTGGCCGCTCATCAGCCGGCGGTCGCCCTACCAGAATTGGCGGGGCATGCGGAACGGCAGCATCAACTTGACGATCGGGCTGCTGAAGCGGTCGAGCGACAAGCTCTCGTGCATCGCGAGAACGGTCTGGCCGGCGAGCCGCGTCGCGACCTTGGATCGGGCGTAGAACGGGGTATCCTCCAGCGTCTTGACCACCCGGGCCGGCTCGGCGTCCTCGGCGCGCGTGCCGCGCTCGACCTGCCAGACGGGGCTGCGCGGCAGGCCGACGTTGCGGGTCGGCTCGAGCGTGCCGACCGCGCCCGTGCGGTCTGCGATCAGGGTCAGCGCGTCCTGGCGGCCGTCGGGTAGCGTGACCTCGTAGAGCAGTGTCGAGCCGCGCTCGTGCGTGCCGCGGCACCAGTCCCAGCGGCGGAAGCCTTGCTCTAGCGGCTCGCGGCCGAAGTTGGTGTCGAAGTAGCCGGCGCCGCTCCACTTCAGGGCCGGGGATTCGAGCTCGACCTCGATACGCGCCAGCGGCGCGATCGGCCACCAGTGATGCAGCCCGTTCGGATGGAGATCGAACGAGCCGCCGGTGAGAGCGGTCGGCAACAGACGCACGCGGCCGCGGATGCGGCTCGGTACCGGGCTCGTGGTCTCGTCGACGTGGACCTCGAGGCCCTGCCCGTTCCACCAGAGGTGGCTCGGTCCGATGGTGAGGGCCGACGTGCTGCGCCTCAAAGCGCTGCGTCGGCGCTCGGTCATCGCCCATCGCGTGCTGCGCGGCCCGTAGAGCGCCACGTTGAGCGCCGAGTGGTCCTCTGGTTGGCCGCGGCCAGCCCAGGCGTAGTAGGGCGAGAAGACACTGCCGACGAAGGCGATCAGCGTGATCGCGTGCTGGCCGTCGTCGCTGAGCCCGTCGACGTACCACCAGGCATAGCCGCCCGGTGGAACCGGCGCCGCGAAGTCAGGTCCCGGAGTACGGTCTCGGCCGCGAGTCTGCCCGACAAGGCTGCCATCGGGACGCCAGCCCCCGGGTGGGCACTGCCCCCCGCCAGGTAGAGCCCCGGGATGCGCGTCCTCGCTTCGGGCCTCTGGAATGAGGCCATCCAGCCGTGAGAGGCCATCCCGTAGAGCGCTCCCCCTGTCCCAGGAAACATGGTCTCGAAGCCCAAAGGGGTCGTCACGGCGGTCGAGGTCGGATCGGCCGTGAGCGTCAGCCCACATGCGGCCAAGCGTCGGGCCATGCGATCGTGACATCTGGCAATCTCCTGGGGGTTGGACCATTTCGCGTCGCGCCTCGGCTCGCGGCTGTCGCCGTCGGCAGGTGCGTTGATGAGACAGAAAAGCCGCTCGCGGCCGTCGTCGGGCGCAGCGATGCCGCCTTCGCCGTCGCGGTCCTGGGCGCAGAGATAGACGGTCGGGTCCTCGGGCATGCGCTGCGCCGTGAACAGGTCGGCGAACTCGCGCCGGTAGTCGCGCGAGAAGAACACGGTGTGACGCACGAGCGGGAAGCCGCGCGCCTCGGCCCGCATCGCGAACGTGACGGCCGACAGCGAGCGCACCCCGCCGCCGCGCTTGCCGAGCGCGCCGGCGATGCCTTGCCCCACGAGCCCGAGCGCCAACGCGGCCGCGTCGCCGTTGAAGACCACCGCATCGGCGGCAATGGCCTCGCCGCCCGACAGCACGACACCCGAGGCGCGACCTAGGCCGTCGGTCGCTATGGAGGCGACGTGCGCTCCATAGCGGATCGTTGCGCCGTGCGATGCGGCTGCGTCCGCCAGCGCCTGTGCGATGCGGTGCATGCCGCCGTCGACCAGCCAGACGCCGGTCTGCTCGACGTGTGCGATGAGCATGAGCGTCGACGGCGCCTCGAATGGCGAGGACCCGACATAGGTGGCGTAGCGGCCGAACAACTGGCGAAGGCGCGGATCGGAAAAATAGCGGCCGAGCTCGGCCCACATGGTGGCCATCGGGTTCGTGTGCGTGAAGTTGCGCAGGCCGGTGAAGCCGAGGCGCCCGACGAGGCCCGCGACCGACGGCTGCGAGGCGGTGAGGAACGTTCGCTCGAGCGCCTGATAGGTATGCGATGCAGCCTGGCAGAACGCGCGGAACCCGCGCGCCTCTGCGGCGCCTGCGAACCGGCCGATGGCATCGGCGGAGCGCTCAGGATCTGCAAAGAGGTCGAGCCGCTCCGTGTCGCTCCAGGCGTGACGCGCCAGGCAGTCGACCGGGGCGAGGCGAACCTTGTCCGCAAAGCGAAGCCCGGCGGCGTCGAAAATCTCGTCGAATACCCACCGCATCGTGAACACGGTCGGCCCTGAATCGATGGGCGCGCCCTCGACGAGCACCTCGCGCATCTTGCCGCCCGGCCGCGCGCTCCGCTCGACAACCGTCACCTCGCAGCCGCCCGCTGCCAGCAACAGGGCCGATGTCAGCCCGCCGATGCCAGCACCCACCACAACAATGCTTTTCGCGGCCATGGGTGGACCTTGATGCGAATGCCGGTTGACGAGACACGGCAGGCTGTCCATTCTGATTGACACTATAGAATGACCAAAAAGACTTACAGTCAACCGCGGAGGCCGTTCCATGCAGGCAGAGGCGGATATGATCGAGGTAGCGCTGGCCGAGGCGCTGGCGCGGGCGCGCGGCGACGACTGCCCGGATCGGCTGTCCGACGCGATGCAGAGCGCGGTTTTTCCTGGCGGCAAACGCATCCGGCCGCGCCTTGTGCTGGCGGTGGCGGACGCCTGCCGCGCCGACGATCCGGGTCTGGTGATGGCCGGCGCGGTCGCGATCGAGCTACTGCATTGCGCCTCGCTGGTGCACGACGACCTGCCCTGCTTCGACAATTCCGATACCCGCCGCGGCCGGCCCTCGGTGCAAGCGGCCTACGGCGAGCGGATTGCGGTGCTGACGGGCGACGCGCTGATCGTGCTGGCCTTCGAGCATCTGGCTGCTGCGCCGTTGCGCCACGCGATGCGCGGACTGGGCGTCATGGCGGCGGTCGCCCGATCGGTCGGTGCGCCATCGGGCATTGCGGCGGGGCAGGCCTGGGAATGCGAGCACGCCATCGACCTCGACGCCTATCACCGCGCGAAGACCGGGGCGCTGTTTGCCGGTGCTTCTGCGGCGGGGGCGCTTGCTGCGGGTACCGATCCGGCGCCGTGGCATCGCTTCGGCGAACTCCTTGGGCGCGCCTTCCAGGCCGCCGACGACGTATGCGACGCGGCCGGAGACGCGGCGACGATGGGCAAGCCTGTCGGGCGCGATGCGGCTTTGGCCCGCCCGAGCGCCGTCGCCGAGCGCGGCTTGCTGGGCGCGATGAAGCGGGTCGAGGCGCTGCTGCAAGAGGCGCTCGACGCGGTGCCGGATTGTCCCGGCCGCGACGCTTTCCGCAAGCTGGTCCTGAAGGACGCGCAGCGCATGCTGCCGGCAGGCTTGGCCCGGGTGGCGGCATGAACGCGCAGCCTCGGCATCTGCATGGCGCGGCGCCGCAGGCAGGCGGCGGCGCGGGGCCGGCGCGGCACCTGACGGCGATGGACCGCGTGTACGCCTTGCGCGATCGCTTGCTCGAGCAGCCGCGCTTCCAGCGCTGGGTGGCGCGCTTTCCGCTGACGCGGGGGTTCGCGCGGCGGAAGGAGCGGGCGCTGTTCGACATCATCGCGGGCTTCGTGCACACGCAGGTGCTCACGGCGGCGCTTCGGCTCGGCGTGTTCGAGGCGCTCCGCGAGGGCCCACTCGAGCTGCCTGCGATCGCGGCCCGGATCGGGCTCGCGCCGGACGCGACGGCGCGGCTGGTGAAGGCCGCGGTCTCGCTCGATCTGCTGTCGGTCCGCAGCGGCGGCCGCTACGGTCTCGGCGATCTCGGAGCGGCGGTGGCGGCAACGCCGGCGTTCGCCACCGTCATCGAGCACAATGCAATATTCTATGGCGACATAGCCGACCCGGTGCGGCTGCTGCGCGGCGAGTACGCGCATACCCGCCTCTCGTCGTTCTGGTCGTACGCGCACAGTGCCGCGCCCGAAGCCTTGGCGCCACAGGCTGTCGCCGGATACACCGCATTCATGGCGGCATCTCAGGCGCTGATTGCCGACGACGTGCTCGACGCCTACCCGATCGCCCGCCACCGCGCGCTGATGGACGTCGGCGGCGGAGACGGCACGTTCATCGCGGCCGCGGCGCGGCGCGCCCCGGATCTGCAATTGACGCTGTTCGACTTGCCTGCCGTCGCCGAGCGAGCGCGGGCACGGCTCTCCGGCCTCGACAGGCTCGTGGTCGCGGGCGGCAGCTTCCTCGAGGACGAGCTGCCGACGGGCGCGGACGTGGCCACCTTGATCCGGGTTCTGCTCGACCACGACGACCAGACGGCGCTTCGGATCTTGCGCGCCGTGCATCGCGCGCTCGCGCCGGGAGCGACGCTGCTGGTTGCGGAGACACTGTCGGGCACGCCGGCCGCCGACGCCTATTTCGGTTTCTATCTCATGGCGATGGGTCGGGGCGCATCGCGCAGCTTCGACGAGCTGGCGCGTCTCGTGGCAGAGGCCGGCTTCACCGACGTGCGGCGCATCCCGACCTACCGCGTGACGCTGACGAGCCTCATGTCCGCCCGCAGGAGCTGACCGCCGGCGATCACGAAGCGGATGCAAAGTGTACACGTAGGTTGACATTTTAATTAGACAGGTTAGCCTGACACCTTGTCACATCCAGGAGCCCTCGGCCACGGTGCCGCGCGGCCCCAACGGGAGGAGAGCATGCGGTCTCTCGCCGTCGTCCTAGAGGAGCCGAAGCGGCTCGAGCTCAGATCGCTCGAGGTTGCGGCGCCTGCGTCGGATGACGTCGTGGTCGACGTGATGTGGAGCGGCATCTCGACCGGAACCGAGCGTCTGCTGTGGTCGGGGCGCATGCCGAGCTTTCCCGGAATGGGCTATCCGCTGGTGCCGGGCTACGAGGCGGCCGGCGTCATCGTCGACGCCGGACCTTTGGCACGCCACCGGCTCGGTCAGGACGTCTTCGTGCCGGGAGCCAACTGCTTCGGCGACGTGCGCGGGCTGTTCGGTGGCGCCGCCAGCCGCCTCGTGACGCGTCAGGATCGCGCCGTGCACGTCGACCGTGCGCTCGGCGAGCGGGCCGTGCTCTTGGCGCTTGCCGCAACCGCCCATCACGCACTGGCCGACCGGAATGCGGTGTTGCCCGACCTCGTCGTCGGCCACGGCATCGTCGGCCGCCTGCTGGCACGCATCGCCATCGCACTGGGCGGCGAGCCGCCCGTGGTCTGGGAGAAGGTCGCTGCACGGGCCGGCGCCGCCGAAGGCTACGACGTGCGCGACAGCGCCTCCGATCCGCGCCGCGACTATCGCTCGGTCTACGACGCCAGCGGCAGCGCGAGCATCCTGGACGAGCTGATCGGCCGGACGGGCAAGGGTGGCGAGATCGTGCTTGCGGGCTTCTACGAGGGCCGCATCGACTTCGGGTTCGTGCCCGCGTTTCTGCGCGAGACCCGCATCCGCGTCGCCGCCGAGTGGCAGCCCGCCGATATCGCGGCCGTCTCCCGTCTTGTCGATGCCGGCCGTCTCTCCCTCGATGGCCTCATCACCCACACGATGAGCGCCACCGAGGCCAAGCACGCTTACGTCGCCGCGTTCGAGGATCCCTCGTGCCTGAAGATGGTTCTGGATTGGAGGACTTGTGCATGACGGCCTTCGGACTAGCCAAGCACATTCTGCCGCCCCCCGCGACGGAGCGCTCCGACGATTTCGCGGGACGTGGTCCCTCCGGGGGCGATGGTGCGGACAAGAAGGAAACCCAGGTCATCGCCATCTACGGCAAGGGCGGCATAGGGAAGAGCTTCACGCTCGCGAACCTGTCGTACATGATGGCGCAGCAGGGCAAGCGCGTGCTGCTGATCGGATGCGATCCAAAGAGCGATACCACCTCGCTGCTGTTCGGCGGTCGCGCCTGTCCGACGATCATCGAGACGTCGACGAAGAAGAAGCTCGCCGGCGAGGACGTGCGGATCGGCGATGTCTGCTTCAAGCGCGACGGCGTATTCGCGATGGAGCTGGGCGGGCCGGAGGTCGGCCGCGGCTGCGGTGGGCGCGGCATCATCCACGGCTTCGAGCTGCTCGAGAAGCTCGGCTTCCACGATTGGGGTTTCGACTACGTCCTGCTCGACTTTCTGGGTGACGTGGTCTGCGGCGGCTTCGGTCTGCCGATCGCACGAGACATGTGCCAGAAGGTGATCGTCGTCGGCTCGAACGATCTCCAGTCTCTCTACGTCGCCAACAACGTCTGCTCGGCGGTGCAGTACTTCCGCAAGCTCGGCGGCAATGTCGGTGTGGCCGGCATGGTCATCAACAAGGACGATGGGACGGGCGAGGCACAGGCCTTCGCGCAAGCTGTCGGCATTCCCGTGCTCGCCGCCATTCCGGCCGACGAGGATATCCGCCGCAAGAGCGCCAACTACCAGATCATCGGCCGCCCGGGCGACCGCTGGGGGCCGCTGTTCGAGACGCTGGCGATGAACGTGGGCGTTGCGCCGCCCGTTCACCCGACGCCGCTCGGCCCCGACGATCTGCTCGGTCTCTTCAAGGGCGAGGCCGTGGGGCGCGATGTCGTGCTTCAGCCCGCCTCGATCGAGGACATGTGCGGACGCGCGCTCACCGAAAAGCCGTCTCTGGAAGTGGTCTACGACACGGCGTGACGGGGTCAATACCGAGCGCGTCCGGCGCTCAGGACACAGCGGATCCGACGGGTCTCTCGCGGGCGATGGAACAGCAACCATGACATCAGCAACCGACATAGCCGAAACCGCGGCGCCGAGCGCCGCCGGCGGGTGTCATGGCGGCGCGGCGGAGCTGCGCAAGGCTGCGGAGGCGGCAGGCCAGGGAGAGACCTTGGCGCGCCTCGAGGCGGACTATCCCAAGGGCCCGCACGATCAGCCGCAGAGCATGTGCCCGGCGTTCGGCTCGCTGCGCGTCGGCCTGCGGATGCGGCGTACCGCAACGATCCTGTCGGGGTCGGCCTGTTGCGTCTATGGTCTGACCTTCACCTCGCACTTCTACGGTGCGCGCCGCACGGTCGGCTACGTCCCGTTCAATTCCGAGACGCTGGTCACCGGCAAGCTGTTCGAGGACATCCGCGAGGCGGTATTCCAGCTTGCCGATCCGGCCCACTACGACGCCATCGTCGTGACCAATCTTTGCGTGCCGACGGCATCCGGGGTGCCCCTTCGCCTCCTGCCGAAAGAGATCAACGGCGTGCGCATCATCGGCATCGACGTGCCAGGCTTCGGCGTGCCGACCCACGCCGAGGCGAAGGACGTGCTGGCGGGCGCGATGCTCGCCTATGCGCGCCGCGAGGCGGAACAGGGTCCGGTGCAGGCGCCGCGGCAGGGTGTCAGTGGCCGGCCGACGGTGACCCTCGTCGGAGAGATGTTCCCGGCCGATCCGATGTCGATCGGCGCCATGCTGGAGCCGATGGGTCTGGCGGCCGGTCCGGTGGTGCCGACGCGCGAATGGCGCGAGCTCTATCAGGCGCTCGATTGCGTCGCGGTTGCCGCGATCCATCCATTCTATACCGCGTCATTTCGCGAGTTCGAGGCTGCGGGCCGCCCGATTGTCGGCTCGGCGCCTGTCGGCGTCGAAGGCACGGCGGCATGGCTCGACGCGGTTGGCCAGGCGGCGGGGTTGCCGGCCAGCCGCGCCGAGGCCGCAAGGGCACGGATCATACCGGCCATCCAGGGCGCACTGGCCGCTAAGCCGGTAAAAGGGCGCCTGACGCTGTCGGGCTACGAGGGCTCAGAGCTGCTCGTGGCACGCCTCCTCGTCGAGAGCGGCGCTGACCTGCGCTACGTCGGCACGGCGTGTCCCAGGACGCGCTTCTGCGAGGACGACGCGGCCTGGCTCGCGGCGAAGGGTGTCTATGTCGCGTTTCGTGCTTCCCTCGAGCAGGACCTTGCTGCACTCGCAGAGTATGAGCCCGATCTCGCCATCGGCACCACGCCGGTCGTGCAGAAGGCCAAGCAGAGCGGAACTCCGGCACTCTACTTTACGAACCTTATCTCGGCCCGCCCGCTGATGGGCCCGGCCGGTGCAGGCTCGCTTGCCGACGTCGTGAACGCCGCAATCGCATCCAAGAGCCGCTTCGACGTGATGAAGGCGTTCTTCGAGGGCGTCGGCGTCGGCGACACGGCCGGCGTCTGGGAAGGTCTGCCGACGAAACCCGCTGCCGGCAAGGGGCCGGCGACGGTGCTGACCAACGGCAAGCGCACGCGTGGCCTCGATACCGTCACGGAGGATGTGCGCTGATGCTTGTCCTCGATCACGATCGCGCCGGCGGATACTGGGGTGCCGTCTACGTCTTCACTGCGGTGAAGGGTCTGCAGGTCATCATCGACGGACCGGTCGGCTGCGAGAACCTGCCGGTCACCTCGGTTCTGCACTACACGGACGCGCTGCCGCCGCACGAGCTGCCGATCGTGGTCACGGGCCTCGGCGAGGAGGAACTCGGCCAGCGCGGCACCGAGGCGGCGATGCGGCGTGCGCACGGCGTGCTCGACAAGAAGCTGCCGAGCGTCGTCGTCACGGGATCGATCGCGGAGATGATCGGCGGCGGCGTGACGCCGGAGGGCTCCAACATCCAGCGCTTCCTGCCGCGCACCATCGACGAGGACCAGTGGCAGAGTGCCGATCGCGCACTCTACTGGCTCTGGACGCAGTACGGCGCCAAGGGCGGCAAATTGCCGAAGCGCAAGCCAGCAGTGGCCGGGGCCAAGCCGCGCGTCAATATCGTCGGGCCCGCCTACGGAATGTTCAACATGCCCTCCGATCTCGCCGAGATCCGCCGCCTCGTCGAGGGTATCGGGGCCGAGATCAACATGGTGTTCCCGCTCGGCAGTCATCTGTCGGAGGTCGGACGGCTGGTCGATGCCGACGCCAATGTGTGCATGTACCGGGAGTACGGCCGGCTACTGTGCGAGGCACTCGATCGTCCGTTCCTGCAGGCGCCGATCGGGCTTCATTCGACGACCAGCTTCCTGCGCTCGCTCGGCGCGATCCTCGGGCTCGATCCGGAACCCTTCATCGAGGCGGAGAAGCATTCGACGATCAAGCCCTTGTGGGATCTTTGGCGCAGCGTCACGCAGGACTTCTTCGCCACCGCCGGCTTCGGCGTCGTTGCAAACGAAACCTACGCCCGCGGCCTGCGCCACTTCCTAGAGGACGAGCTTGGGCTGCCATGCACCTTCGCGATCTCGCGTGTGCGCGGCCAGAAGACCGACAACGACGCGATCCGCGGCGCTATCCGTGCGCGGCCGCCGCTCGTGCTGTTCGGCTCCTTCAACGAGCGGATGTATCTCGCCGAAGCGGGCGGGCGAGCGGCGTTCATTCCGGCCTCGTTCCCCGGTGCCGTCATCCGCAGGCACACCGGCACGCCCTTCATGGGCTATGCGGGCGCCACCTACGTCGTTCAGGAGGTGTGCAACGCGTTCTTCGATGCGCTGTTCCACATTCTGCCGCTCGCCACCGAGATGGACCGGATCGAGGCGAGCCCGTCGCGGCTTGCCGACCAACTGCCGTGGGACGAGGAGGCGCGGCTTGCCCTCGACGCGCTCGTCGCCCGCCAGCCGGTGCTGGTCAGGATCTCGACTGCGAAGCGGATGCGGGACGCGTCCGAGCTTGCGGCACGGCGCCAGGGCGCAGCGCGCGTGTCGAGCGATCATGTCGAGCGCGCCGAGGCATTGCTGACGACAGGAGCATTCCAATGACGGCTCGTTCGGGGATCGCATACTCCGGCAACCAGGCGCACTTCGGAACAGGGAGACGCAGCATGGCAAACCATTCGGATGCAGACGCTGTCGGGCGCTATCGCGGACGCCGCTCCCGGCAGCAGGAGTATCGGCTCCTGGTGACGATCGTCTTCCCCTTCTTCCTCTTGTTTGCGCTGCTCGGGCGGCTTTTGCCGTGGCGCTGGCAGACACACTCGATTGTCGGCGGCCGCCGGCGCTCCGTCTACACCGAAGCGCGCGAGGCCGCCCACACCGTGATCCCCATCGCGTTCATGGGATGAGCGCGATGGCGATGCGGCGATCTCTGCCCGGTATTCGGGCGAGACATGTGTCGTGGAGCGATCCGCGACCTTGAGCCCCGCCGCGTGGGTGCATACGCGGTAACGGGCCATTGGCCCAACAGCCGGAGACAAAGCATGGCTGGATTAGGCGAGAAGCTGAATACGTCGGGACTGTCCGACCAGGAAGCCAGAGAGCTGCATGGAAGCTTCATGCAGATGACCATCCTCTACGTCGCGATCGCCTCGGTGGCGCACGTGCTGATGTGGATGTGGCGTCCGTGGCTCGGGGGTTGAGCCCTGGCCGCTGACATCGAACCGCTGCCTTCGGTGCTGAGGCCCCGGAGGCCAACTGAACTGGATCTCGAAAAGGAGTGATCGAGATGCACGTGATCTGGCAATGGATCCATCCTGTGCGGATCCTGACGGCGCTGTATGTCTTCCTGGCCATACTCGCCTTCACGATCCATTTCCTGCTGCTGAGCAGCGACCGGTACAATTGGCTGGCTAACCCGCCGGCGAAGAAGTCGGCGGAGATTCATGCTCCGACGCTGCCGGTGACCGGCCTGCAGATCTACAAGATCGGCTGACGCCATCGGCACGACGGCGGCGAGCGGAGACCGATCGGGTCTTCTTTCGCCGCCGCTCAAGGTTCTGTGCGGCGCCGCGCGTTCGGCACGCCGTCCTCAGTGCTGTTGCGCGTCCCGATGAGGGCGTCCCTAGGAGGATATTCGTCATGGCCTTGCTGAATTTCGAGAAGAAGTACCGGGTGAGGGGCGGCACGCTGATCGGCGGTGATCTGTTCGACTACTGGGTCGGCCCCTTCTATGTCGGCTTCTTCGGCATCACGTCGGTGTTCTTCACCATCATGGGCACTGCGCTCATCATGTACGGTGCCGCAATCGGACCGACGTGGAACCCCTGGACGATCAACATCGCCCCGCCCGATCTCAAGTACGGGCTCGCGCTGGCGCCGCTCAAGGAGGGTGGTCTCTGGCAGATCATCACGCTGTGCGCCATCGGCGCGTTCGTCTCGTGGGCGCTGCGCGAAGTGGAGATCTGCCGCAAGCTCGGCATGGGCTATCATGTGCCGATCGCGTTCGGTTTTGCGATCTTCGCTTACGTGACGCTGGTCGTGATCCGGCCGTTCCTGCTCGGAGCCTGGGGACACGGCTTCCCTTACGGGATCCTGTCGCACCTCGATTGGGTGTCCAACGTCGGGTACCAGTACATCCACTTCCATTACAACCCGGCGCACATGCTGGCGATCACGTTCTTCTTCACGACCGCGCTGGCACTCGCGCTGCACGGCGCGCTGGTGCTCTCGGCGACCAACCCGGCGCCCGGCGAGACGGTGAAGACGCCGGATCACGAGAACACCTTCTTCCGCGACACGATCGGGTACTCGATCGGCACGCTCGGCATCCACCGGCTTGGCCTGTTCCTGGCGCTCAATGCCGTGTTCTGGAGCGCCGTCTGCATCGTCATCTCGGGCCCGTTCTGGACCCGCGGCTGGCCCGAGTGGTGGAACTGGTGGCTTGATCTGCCGATCTGGGCGAGCTGAGAAGGGAGGGACCGAACATGGCTGAATATCAGAACATCTTCACGCGCATCCAGGTTCGTGCGCACCCCGAGATGGGTGTGCCGCCCTACAATCCCGACCCGGCCTGGCCAAGAGAGGGGACGCCGTTCTTCAGTCACCTGCTCGGGCGGATCGGCGACGCCCAGGTCGGCCCGTTCTATCTCGGCGGTCTCGGTGTCGCGTCCCTTCTGTCGGGGCTGTTCGCGATCCTGATCATCGGCATGAACATGCTGGCCTCCGTGAACTGGAGCCCGGTGCAGTTCGTCCGCCAGCTGCTCTGGCTGGCGCTCGAACCGCCTCCGGCAAAATACGGGCTGTCCATTCCGCCGATGTCGGAGGGCGGGTGGTGGCTCTTGGCGGGCTTCTTCCTGACGATGTCGATTCTGCTGTTCTGGGTGCGCGTTTATACCAACGCGCGCCGTCTGGGGATGGGAACGCATGTCGCCTGGGCGTTCGCGTCGGCGATCTGGCTCTATCTCGTGCTCGGCTTCATCCGTCCGATCGCGATGGGCAGCTGGAGCGAGGCAGTACCGTTCGGCGTGTTCCCGCACCTCGACTGGACCGCGGCCTTCTCGATCCGCTATGGCAATCTCTTCTACAACCCGTTCCACATGCTGTCGATCGCCTTCCTCTACGGTTCGGCGCTGC
>CAYYGO010000003.1:66133-125358 GCA_964471635.1 uncultured Hyphomicrobium sp. | reverse complement strand
TCAAGAACATCACCGACTACGGTGCGTTCATCGACCTCGGCGGCATCGACGGCCTCCTCCACGTCACTGACATGGCCTGGCGCCGCGTCAATCATCCGTCCGAGATCCTGAACGTGGGCGACACGGTTAAGGTGCAGATCATCCGCATCAACCCCGAGACGCAGCGCATCTCGCTCGGCATGAAGCAGCTGCTGTCCGACCCGTGGCAGGCGATCGAGGCGAAGTACCCGGTCCATGCGCGCTTCAAGGGCACCGTCACCAACATCGCGGACTACGGCGCGTTCGTGGAGCTCGAGCCGGGTGTCGAGGGTCTGATCCACGTCTCCGAGATGAGCTGGACCAAGAAAAACATCCATCCCGGCAAGATCGTGTCGACGAGCCAGGCGGTCGAGGTGCAGATCCTTGAGGTCGACCCGAACAAGCGCCGCATCTCGCTCGGCTTGAAGCAGACCCAGGATAACCCCTGGGACGCGTTCCTCGCCGCCCATCCGAAGGGCACCGTGATCGAGGGCCCGATCCGCAACATCACCGAGTTCGGCCTGTTCGTCGGTCTCGACGGCGGGGTCGACGGCATGGTCCATCTGTCGGACCTCGACTGGAACCGCGCGGGCGACGAGGCGATCAAGGACTACAAGAAGGGCGACCCGGTGAAAGCCATCGTCCTCGACGTCGACAGCGCGAAGGAGCGCATCTCGCTCGGCATCAAGCAGGTCGGCGGCGACCCGGCAGACACACTGTCGCGCTTCAAGAAGGGTGACACGATCACCTGCCACGTCACGAGCGTGCAGGATGGCGGTATCGAGGTGAAGATCGCCGACACCGACATTCAGAGCTTCGTCAAGCGCTCCGACTTGTCGCGTGACCGGTCCGAGCAGCGGCCCGAGCGCTTCAATGTCGGCGACAAGGTCGACGCGGCCGTGCTCAGCGTCGACAAGGCTGCCCGCCGGATCGCTGTCTCGATCAAGGCGCTGGAGCTCGCCGAGGAGAAGGAAGCCGTCGCCCAGTTCGGCTCGTCGGCGTCCGGTGCGTCGCTGGGCGACATCTTCAAGGCCGCGGCCCTGAAGAAGAGCAAGGGCGACGAGAAGGAGTAAGTGGCGGCTTGAATTTGCTGCCAGGGCGCGCGCAGCGTCTGCCGCGCGCGCCTATTTGGTAGATCGGGGCCCATCCTGACGCCCCTGTCGACCGGCGCGCTTTGTTAACCACGCCCCAGCACGCCCATGGTCCAAACAAGCCGTTGGGCCTGGTACGCCTCGGGAACGGAGGGCGCCGCTCGCCCGAAGTGCCGACCGCCTTGCCGCCGCCTACGGCGCCACCGCCACTCTGTCCAGAGGCTGTGGCGCCGGTGATGCCGCTTCCGAGCCGGTCCACCGCCGACCGGCGCCCACCGGGGTAGAGGTGGCGATTGAAAGCGGCGCGATCCTTGCCTACCGTCGTCCACGGTTAGGAAACCGTCGACAGTTCCGATCGCCAGCCCCCGGCCGCCCGGCAGTTCCGTCCGATCGGGACGCAGCGAGCGGGGCGATCCCAGAGGTCAGCGTCCCGAAATGACACCAGAGACCGAAACCGTCCTCGACCGCCGCCGCCTGCGTCGCAGCCTCGGACTTTGGCGCAGCCTCGCCATCACGGCCGTGGCGCTGGCTGCCGGCGCATATGCCTTCACCGGCGATCGCGTCGCCGAGATCACCGGCCGCCACCAGATCGCCCGCGTCGCGTTCGAGGGCACGATCTTCGAGAACCGCGAGCAGTTGAAGCTTCTGAAGAAGCTCGCCGAGGCCAAGCACGTCGAGGGTGTCGTCGTGTTCATCAACAGCCCTGGCGGCACCACGTCGGGCGGCGAGGCGCTCTATGGCGCGCTCCGCGACCTCTCCAAGGTCAAGCCTGTCGTGGCGCAGTTCGGCACGGTAGCAGCCTCTGCCGGCTACATCCTGGGGCTTGGTGCCGACCATATCGTCGCGCGTGGCAACACCATCACCGGCTCCGTCGGCGTGCTGATGCAGTGGCCGGAATTCGCCGAGCTCCTGGGCAGGGTCGGCGTCAAGATGAACGAGATCAAAAGCGGCCCGCTCAAGGCCAGCCCGTCGCCGTTCCAGCCCATCGATGAGCCGTCGCGCAAGGTGACGGAGGAGATGATCCAGGACGGTTTCCGCTGGTTCCTGTCGCTGGTCGAGGGGCGCCGCGGTATCGTCGCCAAGGACGTGCCGGGTCTTGTCGAGGGCCGCGTCTACTCTGGACGGCAGGCACTCGACGCCCGCCTTGTCGACGAGATCGGCGGGGAGGATGAAGCGGTTCGTTGGCTGAAGGACAAGCGCGGCGTCGGAAAGGACCTGAAGCTCGTCGACTGGAAGCCGGAGCCGCAGTCGGGCGGCGTCACCGGCCTTGGCGTGTCGGGCATCGCCGAGGCCATCGGCGCGGGCGTGGTGGCCGAGATCGTCGGCCAGGGCCGCCGGTTGGCCACGCCGGCCCTTGACGGGCTCGTCTCTGTTTGGCACCCTCAGAAAACGCAGTAATAACAAGACGTTTGAAGTGGGAGGGGGGAATGATCAAATCAGAGCTCATCCAGCGCATATCGACGTCCAATCCGCATCTCTATCATCGCGACGTCGAGCGGATCGTGAACGTCATCTTCGACGAGATCGTCGAGGCGTTGGCGCGGGGTGATCGGGTCGAGCTGCGGGGCTTCGGCGCGTTCACCGTCAAGCATCGTGCCGCTCGCCAGGGGCGCAACCCGCGCACCGGCGCCTCGGTGTCGGTATCGGAGAAATTCGTGCCGTTCTTCAAGACCGGCAAAGAGCTGCGCGATCGCCTGAACGATCGCGAGGGGCCCGAGACCGGAGGCGGCGCAGGGCGGGGCCGAGCCCGTTCCACTGTCAAGGCACCCGCGGTGCGGCCGGCGGCCAAGTCGCGCTCGCTCTGAGGCAGGCCCGCGCCGAGGCCGCTAAGGCTTATCGCTACCGGGCGATTGTCAATGCCCCGCAGGCGGGACTAAAAGGAGTGCAGCCCGATCGTGGCGCAACTTATGTCCGGAGTGCCGCATCGAGCGCAACGCATCGGACGCGAATGGCGCGCGCCGGTCTACCCGTCGATGCCGAGGGTCCGTACCTGCTTCGAGCGACGACCCCGAACTATATCCGGCAACCCTCGCGGACGTGCAGCGATGTCGACGATGCAACAAGGGTGGAACCCGGTCGCCGGAATTGACCGGAACGCCAAGGCGCGAAGCCGGGCCTGGACGCCAGAGTTAGGATGGATCACGCCATGATGAGACGGATCGTGCTTCTCCTGGTCGCCTTCCCGGCGGCGGCCCTCCTCATCACGCTGGCCATCGCCAATCGGCATGGCGTGCGGCTGATCCTCGACCCGTTCCGGCCGGAGACGCCGGCGCTTTGGCTCGAGCTGCCGTTCTATGCGTACCTGTTCGGCACGCTGATGCTCGGCGTTCTGGTGGGCGGCACCGCGGTATGGCTCGGCCAGGGCCGGTGGCGCCGCACGGCGCGCAACCGCACCCAGGAGGCGCTGCGCTGGCAGGCCGAGGCCGATCGGCTAGCACGCGAGCGCGACGCCGACGTTGCCGTACGTGGACCGGCGGGAGCGTCCCGCAGCCGCGACATCGCACTATCGCCTCGTTGAGCGCAAGGCCCGCCGTCGCGATACCGTCCCATTGCCCTCTCGACGCACGCGAGACGCCCTGCGCCCGCTGCCGCTTTCGCAACCTGTGTGGGCAGCATGATACCGAATGACCTGTTCTCCTCCGCTGTCGTCGCGCTCGAATGGTTCTCGGTTGTCGTGTTCGCGGTCACCGGCGCGCTCGTAGCGTCGCGGAAAGAGATGGACATCTTCGGCTTCGTGCTGCTCGGCACGGTCACCGGTATCGGCGGCGGCACGGTCCGCGACGTCGTGCTGGGGCAGCTGCCGGTGTTCTGGGTTCGCGAGCCAGCCTATCTCGTCGTGTGCCTGCTGGTATCGACGATCGTGTTCTTCACCGCCCACATCCCGCAATCGCGCTACCGCCTCCTTCTGTGGCTCGACGCGGTCGGACTGGCTCTGGTGGCCGTTATCGGCGCCGAGCGTGGCATGGCGTCGGGCGCCGGGCCGGTGGTTGCGATCACGATGGGTGTCATCACCGCGTGCTTCGGCGGCATCATCCGCGACGTGCTGGGCGGCGAGAGCCCGCTCATCCTGCGCCGCGAGATCTACGTCATTGCGGCCATGGTGGCCGGCGCGGTATTCGTTGCCGCGCTCGGTCTTGGCGTCTCGCGCCCGGCCGCTCTTGCAGCGGGCGTGGTATCGGGCTTCGTGATCCGCGCTCTTGCCATTCACTACGCCTGGTCGCTGCCGCCATATCGGCCGCGCCCCGGGCGGACGCCTGACGAGGCGTCGCGGATGCTCGAGGAACGGCGTGAGAAAAGGGATCGGGATCGTTAGGCGATGAGTGTCAGGGTCAAGATCTGCGGCATCCGGGACGAGGCGGCGCTGTTTGCTGCCGTCGAGGGGCGCGCCGATCTGGTCGGCTTCGTCTTCTTCCCGAGGAGCCCGCGCTCGATCACGCCCGCAGAGGCGGCCCCGCTCGCCGAGTATATCCGCGGCGTGGCGGCGAGCGTCGCCCTGGTCGTCGATGCGGACGATGCGCTCCTCGACGGGATCGTCGCCACCGTCAAGCCCGATATGCTGCAGCTCCATGGCCACGAGACACCGGAGCGCACGCGCGCGATTCGCGCCCGCTACGGCCGCCCCGTCATGAAGGCCGTTCCGGTCGCCACGGCGGCTGACGCCGCGCGCGCCTTCGATTTTCTCGAGGTCGCCGATCTAATTCTGTTCGACGCCAAGGCGCCGCCCGGCGCGAAGCTTCCCGGCGGCAACGGCGTGGCCTTCGATTGGCGCGCTCTCGACGCGGTGCGCGACAAGGTGCCCTTCATGCTGTCGGGGGGGCTCACTGCGGAGAACGTGGCCGAGGCCGTGCGACTGACCGGAGCCAAGGCCGTCGACGTATCGTCAGGGGTCGAAAGCAGCCCTGGCGTCAAGGATCCCGGCCTCATCGCCCGCTTCCTAAGTGCGGCGAAGGGCATTAAGCAGACGGCATCAGCCGTGAGCGAGAGAGAGTGATGGCGACTACAGCAACCAAGGCCAGCGAGTCGAAGCTCAACAGCTACCGCACGGGCCCCGACGACCGCGGGTTCTTCGGCATCTTCGGCGGCCGGTTCGTCGCCGAGACGCTGATGCCGCTCATTCTCGATCTCGAGCGCGCCTACCTCGAGGCCAAGTCCGATCCGGCGTTCCAGGCGGCTCTGGCCCACCTTCATACCCACTACTCGGGCCGGCCGAGCCCGCTTTATTTGGCCGAGCGCATGACCGCCGAGCTTGGCGGCGCCAAGATCTACATGAAGCGCGACGAGCTCAATCACACGGGCTCCCACAAGATCAACAACTGCCTCGGCCAGATCCTGCTCGCGCGCCGCATGGGCAAGACGCGCATCATCGCCGAGACGGGCGCTGGCCAGCACGGCGTGGCGGTGGCCACCGTGTGTGCCAAGTACGGCATGCCGTGCGAGGTCTATATGGGCGCCACCGACATCGAGCGGCAGGCGCCCAACGTTGCGCGCATGAAGCTGCTGGGGGCCAAGCTCAACCCCGTCACATCGGGTGCCGGGACGCTCAAGGACGCCATGAACGAGGCGCTTCGCGACTGGGTCACCAATGTCAAGGATACCTATTACATCATAGGCACGGCGGCTGGGCCCCACCCCTATCCGATGCTGGTGCGCGATTTCCAGTCGATCATCGGATGCGAGGCGCGTGAGCAGATCGTTGCCGCCGAAGGTCGCCTGCCGGACGCGCTCGTCGCGTGCATCGGGGGTGGCTCGAACGCCATCGGGTTGTTCCACCCGTTCCTCGACGACGCTGAGGTTGCGATCTACGGCGTCGAGGCCGCGGGCCACGGGCTCGAGGTCGTGAACGGTCACGCCGCGTCCATGAACGGCGGCACACCCGGCGTTCTGCATGGCAATCGCACGTACCTTCTGCAGAACGCGGACGGGCAGATCCTCGAAGGCCATTCGATATCGGCCGGGCTCGACTACCCGGGCGTCGGCCCGGAGCACGCCTGGCTCAAGGATACCGGCCGCGTCACCTATGCCTCGGCGACAGACGGCGACGCGCTCGAGGCCTTGCAGTTCTGCACGCGCACCGAAGGCATCATCCCCGCGCTGGAGCCGGCGCACGCATTGGCGCACGTCATGCGTCTCGCGCCGAAGATGGCGAAGGACCAGATCATCCTCATGAATCTGTGTGGCCGCGGCGACAAGGACCTGTTCACCGTTGCCAAGGCTTTGGGCATGAAGATCTGAGGCGAATGGCGTGGTCACGGTCAATCCAACGCGCGAGCAGTTCAAGGCGATCTTCGCTCTGCCGATCGACCAGCCCATCTTGATGCTCAACCTGCTGCGTTTCCGGCCGACTGCGGTCTATGCCGCGACCGACCCGGAGCATGGCGCCTCGCCCGTGACCGGCGCCGAGGCCTACCGGCGCTACTCGGAGGCTGCAACGCCCGTGTTCGACCGGGTGGGCGGCAGCCAGGTATGGATTGGCCGGCCCGAGCTGACGTTGATCGGTCCCGCCGACGAGACATGGGATCTCGCCTTCATCGCCCGCTATCCGACTGCGCAGAGCTTCGTCGACATGCTGCGCGACCCCGACTACAACCGGGCCACTCGCCATCGCACGGCCGCGGTCGCGGACAGCCGGCTCGTCCGCTGCGCCGCGTTGCCGCCGGGCGCCACTTTCCAGCCGGGTCAACCAGCAGAGCGCCATGACTGAGACACGCATCGACCGCCGTTTCGCGGCCTTGAGGACGGAAGGCCGCGCTGCGCTGGTCACCTTCGTCACCGCCGGCGATCCCGACCTCGACACGTCGAGGCGGATCCTGTTCGGGCTGCCCGCGGCAGGCGCCGATATTATCGAGCTCGGCATGCCTTTCTCCGACCCCATGGCGGATGGTCCGGCAATCCAGGCCTCCAGTCTGCGCGCTCTCGAAGCGGGCCAGGACATGAAGAAAACCCTCGCCCTCGTCCGCGAGTTCCGCGCCCGCGACCAGACGACGCCGATCGTGCTCATGGGCTATTACAACCCGATCTATATCTATCCCCGCGAAACCTTCCTCGATGACGCGGCGGCGGCCGGTGTGGACGGCCTGATTGTGGTCGACGTGCCGCCGGAGGCTGACGACGAGCTGTGCCTGCCGGCGATCGCCCACGGCCTCAACTTCATTCGGCTCGCCACGCCGACCACCGACGGGCGACGCCTGCCGACCGTGCTGGCCAACACCTCCGGCTTTCTTTACTACGTTTCGATCACTGGCATTACCGGTGCTGCCGCGCCTGATGCAAACGCTGTTCACTCACAGGTTGCCCGGATACGCGCAGCAACCAAGATCCCCGTCGCCGTGGGGTTCGGCGTGAGAACGCCCGACCAGGTCCGGGAGATGGCGGCTGGCGCAGACGGCGTCGTTGTCGGCTCCGCGCTGGTTACGGCGATCAAGAACAGCCTCACCGCCGACGGCAAGGCGACTGGCAAGACAGTGGACGATGTCCTAGATCTTGTGTCGAAGCTTGCGGCGCCCCTCAGGGCCGGGGCGACTGCCGCCTGACCTCGATCAGACGACGCGCTGGCGCAGCTCCCGTCATGCGACCAGCCGACGCAAGAGTGGCGCGGACGACAAAGGCATTGCTGTTGCGCGCCCCGGTTTTCCTGGCTAACGCATGTGCGAAAGGCCAGGATACCGCGACGCGGCCCGGCCCGACATCCGGCTTCCAAGGAGCCAGACCACCGTGAACTGGATCAACTCAGTTGTCCGACCCAAGATCCGCAGCTTCCTCACCACCAAGCGTGAGGTGCCGGACAATCTCTGGGTGAAATGCCCCGAGACCGGGCAAATGGTGTTCTACAAGGATCTAGAGGCCAACCAGTTCGTCGTTCCCGGCTCCAACTTCCACATGCGGGTCGGTGCTCAGGCCCGTCTCAAAATGGTTTTCGACGGCGGCGAATTCGCCAAGGTTCCGGTGCAGCAGGTCGCCATCGACCCTCTGAAATTCCGCGACGGCCGCCGCTATACCGACCGCCTCAAGGATGCCAAGGCCGAGACCGAGCTCGACGATGCCATCCTTATTGGGGAAGGCCGCATCGAAGGCCAGGAGGCCGTCGTGGCCGCCCAAGACTTCCGCTTCATGGCGGGGTCCCTCGGCATGGCCGCGGGCGAGGCCGTCATTGCCGCGATGCTACGCGCCGTCGAGCACAAGAAGCCCTTCGTTCTGTTTGCGGCCTCCGGTGGCGCGCGCATGCAGGAAGGCATCATGTCGCTGATGCAAATGCCGCGCACCACGATCGCGGTCCAGCGGCTGCGCGCCGCCCGGCTTCCCTACATCGTCGTGCTGACCGACCCCACGACCGGGGGTGTCACGGCCTCGTACGCCATGCTCGGCGACGTCCACATCGCAGAGCCCGGTGCGCTCATTTGTTTCGCTGGCCCGCGCGTCATCCAACAGACGATCCGCGAGCAGTTGCCCGACGGGTTCCAGCGCTCCGAGTATCTCCTGGCCCACGGCATGATCGACATGGTGGTGCACCGCCACAAGATGCGCGAGACGCTCGGCCGGCTGATCGGGCTCTTCATGTCGCCGAAGTCGATGCCGGCCACCGACGCTCCGTTGAAAGCCGTCAACGGCAAAGGCCACGTCAACGGTGCCGCCCTCGACGGCCGCTCGATCGAGGCCGCTAGCCGCGCTGGAGCTGCTGGCGTGATCGAGGCCGAGCCCGTGCCCGTAACGGAGCGCTTCGAGCAACGCGAGAAGTCGCGCTCGGACGCACCGGCGTCGGGCGTAGCGACCAGCCGGCCTACCGGCAAGGACAAGCCGCGCGGCTAGGGTATCGTCCCGCCGTCCTCCGCCGCCCGGTGCTGTCCGCGCGGCCCCGTCACTGCGCAACCGCGGAAAGCTCATGCCGGGACATACCGACAAGCCGGCCGAGATCGTACCCGGGGCGGGCAGCGGTGCGGCTGCCTCCCGCTCGAGCGATACCCTGCTTGCTGACTTGAAGCTTCTGCATCCGAAGCTCATCGACCTCTCGCTCGGTCGCATCGAGCGGCTGTTGGCCAAGCTCGGCGCGCCCGAGAAGCGACTGCCGCCCGTCGTCCATATTGCCGGCACCAACGGCAAGGGGTCGGTCACCGCTTACTTGAAGGCGATGATGGAGGCCGCCGGGCGCCGCGTGCACGTCTACACCTCGCCCCATCTCGTGCGTTTCCATGAGCGAATTCAGCTTGCCGGCCCTGACCGGCGCTCGCGCGACATCGGCGAGGACGACCTCGTCGACGTCCTGACGCGCACCCAGGCCGTCAACGACGGCGACGACATCACCCAGTTCGAGATCACCACGGCGGCGGCATTCCTGGCCTTTGCCGAGCACCCGGCCGACGTGCTGCTGCTTGAGGTCGGGCTCGGCGGCCGGCTGGATGCGACGAACGTGGTCGCAGGGCCCGCGCTGACCGTCGTCACGCCCGTCTCGATGGACCATGCAGAGAAGCTCGGCAATACGATCGCGAAGATCGCGGCCGAAAAAGCGGGTATTCTGAAGCCCGGCGTGCCTTGCGTCGTCTCGCAGCAGGATGACGTGGCGCTCGGCGTAATCCGCGATGCGGCGGCCCGTGTCCGCGCCCCGCTCGTCGTCTGGGGCGAGCACTTCGACGCCTACGAGCAGAGCGGGCGTCTGATCGTGCAGCGCGAGCAGCAGTTGCTGGACCTGCCGAAGCCTGCGCTCGTCGGCCGTCACCAGATCGTCAACGCCGGTACTGCGGTGGCGGCTGCGCTCGAACTCCGAGCGTTGGGGCTCGACGAGAGCGCCATCGAGCGGGGGCTGCTCGAGGTCCGCTGGCCGGCTCGGATGCAGCGCCTCGACGGCGGTCCGCTGGCCGCGCTGCTGACTGACGGCTCCGAACTCTGGCTCGACGGTGGCCACAACCCGTCTGCCGGGCAGGCGCTGGCCCAGACGCTGGCTGAGATCGAGGAACGCAGCCCGAAGCCTCTCCATCTTGTCGTGGGCATGATGGGCCTCAAGGACGCGGCCGGCTTTCTATCGCCGTTCCGCGGCCTGACTCGCGGTGTCGTCGCGGTGCCAATACCGGGCGCCCACGAGGCGCCCTATGCCCCGGAAAAGCTGGCTCTGATGGCATCGAACGTCGGTCTCGAGGCGCGGGTGGCCGAGAGCGTGGAGGCCGCCTTGCAGACGATCCGCGCCGCCGAGCCACGCCCGGCCCGTGTCGTCATTTGCGGGTCCCTCTATCTCGCTGGACATGTGCTGGCCCTGCAAGCGGGTCTCCCGCGGCAGAGCAACTGAGCGCAGATTGCCGGTCGCCACCCTGCCCCGATGCAGGCGCCGAGCCGCGTGTTTTCAGCTCGCCGGTCCGACCGGGAATGCGCGCCGCCATTCAGCCCCGTCGCTGTCCTTCAGCGTCACCTCGAGCGTGTCGGCGCCATTGCTCCTGAAATCGAACTCGACCGACGGGTTCTCGGACAGCGTGATGCTACCTTCGACGGCAAGCACGGGCTCGGCGCCCTGCCGCACCTCGAGCGCCGCGACCATACGCAATGGGATATAGAGCAGCGTCATCTGGTCGAGTGCCATTCCGGTGTGGTTCGGGTGGCGCATGGCGAGGCGCACCTTCTGCACTGCTCGCGTTGCGGGCGTCGCCTCGGCAACGGGCTCGAGCGTCATCTTGCCCATGTTGGCCGCGATCTCCACGGGATCGCCGGTCGGCGGGGCGGAGCAGGCGGCCTGCCCGCCGGCGAACCGCACGAGCGAAGCGGCCATGTAGAGGCGACCGTCGTCGGCCTCGACCACCGCGCGTACGAAGCTCTCCTGGTTGAGCCGCACCTTGGTCGCGAGGCTCACCGCATTGCGGCTGCCGCCAACCGTGAACTTTGCCGCCACCGGCGACGGGTTCTCGTCCACGACCAGCGTCACGGATCGGATGCTCTGCCCCTCGGGCAGTCTCGCCTCGACCGATACCGGTACGGCGCGCACGTCGGACGGGCGGAACGGCGCCTGGATGGTGACCACGCCCCGCGTCTCGTCAATCGGGCGGCCGCCGTAGATCTCGCTCTTCAGTCCGTGCCACGACGAGCCTGCGTGTGCCGGAACCGGCGAGAGTAGGGCCGTTGCACAAAGGATGACGAGCGCCGCCGCAGAGCCGGCCAAGGCGTGCCGAGCGCGTATCGGCTGCCGGTCGCGACCCGCATGCCCTCCAGTTCCGATTGTCGTCGCCATTGCCCCAGAGTCTCCCAGTTTCAACCGCTCCCTCAAACCGCCCGCACTCCCGAGCAGTTGCAGCAAAGACACACTGAACAATGTCCTGCGAGAAACGCGCGCCTGCCATGCAAGCAGAGCAATTGATCCGCCCGGCGCCAACGTAAGTCAAGGCCGGGCCGCGCGTGCCAAGGCTCTCTGCCGATCGGGCGGCAGACCTTCCGCCTGTGTGGCCCAAGGCCTATCTCGCCTGAGCCGGGCGCCAGCCGGCGGCGAGGGCCTCGCCTTCGGTGCAGAACCATCGTTCACCGCGCGTCGTGTCGATGGTGACGCGGCCATACCAGGGGCTCCACGGCGGGTGGTAGATGTGCCCCTTGCCCGAGATGTTGCCCTTGATTGCGCAGCCGCCCGGCGCAACCGGCTCGGCGCTTGCCCACCGTTGCGCTCGATATTCCCACGGCGCTGTCGCCTCGCCCTGCCAGACGCCGACGCCTGCTGCCCGCGCCTCGGCCTCGACGCCGACGTAGCGCTCTGAATATTTGACGAAGGCCCACGCGTATCCGGATCGCACCATCTCCGCATTGAGATCGGTGTCGCCGGCCGTGCACTGCGCGAGCATCCGGCCGTATCGGTCTGTCCCGGCTGACCAGCACCGCACCTCGCGCCGCGCGATCAGCCGCTCGACGGCTGCGGCTGCCGCGGCTCCGCAACCCCATTGACGGCCGCCCATCGCGGGATCCCGCGAGCCGCATGTCTGGCCGTTCTCCGGTGCGTCGATTCCCTCGAGGCGCACGCGGACGCCCGCGATGTCGATCGTGTCGCCGTCGATGACGCGGGCCGGGCCGGCAATGCCGCCCTGTGGCAGGGAGAGTTGGCCGGCCCCGGACGTGGCGGGCAGAGGTCCGCCGGTACATGCGATGCCGAGCAGCGCAAACGCCACCGTTCGACACGCCACAAACTGGGATGCAACTTCACGCATAGGTTGCACCCTTGCTGATTCGCAAGGCGTGCTCTAGGCGACGGCGTGGCGGTCAATGTCGAAAGTGTTAACAAGATGTCAGAGCAACACGAATGCTTTGTGCCGCAATGTGATCGCGCCCCGTCGCTCGGCAAATAAAATCTTAGGTTGTGCAACCTGGCATCGGCCTACTTGCCCGGGTCGGCCAGCGCACCCTCCGGCCTTATCACCTCTGGCGGCAGATTGAGCTCGCGCCTTGCGAACAACAGCCTGTAGCCGAGCCGTGCAGCCTCCGACCTCGCATCCTGTTGCTGTGCAGGGTCCACTATGTACTCGACGACCAGCACCGGCTTGCCAGCTGCCTTGGCTCGTTCGAGCGCGCCGATCGCGGCCTCGATCTCATCGACCGAGTTCGACTTTCCGTCGCCCTCGATGCCGTAGCGCAGATCCTCCTTGGCGATCGCGTCGATGTGCTCGATGTAGGCCGGCAGCTCGAGCAGCGCCTCGCCGTTCTGAGGCACGATCAGAAAACCCGGTCGCCGCGATTTGGCATATCGCGCGATGGCCGCAACAAAGATCATCATGTCGGCCTTGGCGGCCGGGCGCGATTTCTCCCAGTCCTCGAACCCGTCGATCTTGTCGAGATAGACGCCGTCGAACCCGGCCTCGATCACGTGATCGATGTAGGGCTTCCACGACGGCAGGAACCGCTCTGCGATACGCGTCAGGGCGGTGGCGTCAGGGTTCAGGATCACCCGCTGCCAGCCACTGAGCCAATAGCGGACAGCGTAGTTGCCCTTCCAGTCCTCGTTCTCGGGGCCGAGCCAGCGAGGCGGTGCCACTGTCCAATGCCGCTGCCAGTAGTAGCGGTAGTTCTCCGCCTCCCCGATCGACATGTAGGCGAGCACGATGCGCGGTTTCAGCCCGGCGCGGCGGGTCATCCTGGCCACCTCGTCCGCCGTCCACGCTCCGCTCGGCGTGCCGTCGCGCGAGTAGTCGGTGACCAGGAGATCGATCTCGGCCGGCACGAGATCGGGACGCAGGCGCTGCAATTGATAGCCCCAGGCTGCGACATCGCTGAGAGCGGGTCCCGTTCTCGCGGCCAGCGTAGGGCGCATCACTCGGATCTGGCTGGCGCTCCACAGGGCGGCTGCCGCGATCGCAACGAGCAATAGAAAAAGTCTGAGCAGTGTCCGCATTCGGTCCTCGTGCCCCGAATGGGCCGGGGGCGTGTCCAATAGATTTGCCACCACAAAGTCGTACCGCCGCCGCGGCCTAACGGCCCGACAAGGCTCAAGAATGGCCTTGGCTCTTCTTCTCTAGATCGTAACATTGCAGCGAGTCTCCGGATTTCTTGAGCGCCGCCGCGCCACAGTCGTCGGGTGCCGGCGAGGCCCGGCGGCAACAGGCGCCCGGCAGCAACAGGTGCGGGGCGGGCACAGGAGCAGGGCAGGGACATGCAGATCGCGGCCGTTCTCCTGGCGGCGGGCGCCTCGCGTCGATTCGGGGGCCCGAACAAGCTCCTCGCTTCCGTCGACGGCGTGGCGCTCGTCCGCCGCGTCGCCACCACGCTGGCCGCCGCAACGGTCCCGGCAACCGTCGTCGTCACCGGTCGCGACGCGGACGAGATCGCGGCGGCGTTGTCGGACCTGCCGGGGCACGTGTGCATCCACAACACACGTTGGAACGATGGCATAGGTGGTTCTATCGCCGTCGGCATACGCGCCCTGGCCGACACACCCATCGACGGCGCGCTCGTCGTGCCGGGTGACCTGCCTGCACTCGACCCGGCGCTCGTTTCCCGTCTCATGTTGGAGTTCGAGGACCGCGGCGCCCGCGCGATCGTCTATCCGGCGGCAGCCGACGGAACGCAACGCAATCCGGTGCTCTGGCCGCGGCGGCTTTTTCCGCGGCTCGTAGCTTTGGCGGGAGATGCTGGCGGCAAGGCCATCATGGAGGCCGAGCGCACCGCCGACCCGTCGAGCGCCTTTGCCGTCGCCTGGGCCGATGGGGCGTCGTTCGAGGACATCGACACGCCCGAGGCGCTGGCCGGCTTTCTCGCCAGCCGACACCCTCTCGGGTGAGCCGCCAAGACTTGCCGCCCCTTGACGCCCGGTGCCCGCGGGGTCTATTTCCGCGCTCCAGCACGTCGCGGCCACGAGCCGCAACTGTACCGTGGTGATTTGGCCGGCCGGCTTGCAGCCACGTAAAACAACTCGCTAAAAGGGCCGAGCGCTGACCCGGAAACCTCGTCTTTCCAACGCGCCCGGCAATCGCTTGCGGCATCGCCGCTTGCGGGACAGGCAGGGCCGGAGCGAGGCATCGAGCCCGAGGGGAGAGGCGCATGACGACGAAACACAACCCGCTGTCTGATCCCGCCAACTGGTCGCCCGAGACGCAACTTGTCCACGGCGGCACGTTGCGATCGCAGTTCGGCGAGACGTCGGAGGCGCTGTTTCTGACGCAGGGCTTCGTCTACAAGAGCGCCGAGCAGGCCGAGGCGCGCTTCAAGAACGAGGATCCGGGCTTCCAGTACTCGCGCTTCGCCAATCCCACCGTCTCGATGTTCGAGGAGCGCATCCGGTTGCTCGAGGGTGCCGAGGACGCGCGTGCCACAGCCACCGGCATGGCGGCCGTCACCGCGGCAATCGTCGGCTATCTCAAGGCCGGCGATCATATCGTGTCGGCGCGCGCGTTGTTCGGGTCCTGCCGCTACATCGTCGAGGACCTGTGCCCCCGTCTCGGCATCGCATCGACGCTGGTCGACGGTCGCGGCATCGAGGCCTTCGAGGCCGCGGTCCGGCCAAACACGCGCGCGTTCTTCTTCGAGACTCCGTCCAACCCGACGCTCGAGCTCGTCGACATCGCAGCCGTCTCCCGGCTGGCGCGCTCCATCGGCGCCATCGTCATCGTCGACAACGTCTTCGCCACGCCGATGCTACAGCGTCCGCTCGAGCACGGTGCCGATGTCGTCGTCTATTCCGCGACCAAGCACATCGACGGGCAAGGCCGCTGCCTCGGCGGCGCCGTGCTCGCGTCGAAGCAACTCGTCAAGGATCACTACCACGACTTTCTGCGCCAGACGGGCCCCGCCATGAGCCCGTTCAACGCATGGGTCATGCTGAAGGGCCTCGAGACGCTGCCAGTCCGGGTTCGCCAGCAGTGCGAGACGGCGGCTGAGCTCGCCGACCATCTGGCGCGGCTGTCGGGCATCACGCGCGTGATCTACTGCGGTCGCGCCGATCATCCCCAGGCCGACCTGGCACGGCGGCAGATGACGGGCGGCGGGCAGATCGTCACCTTCGAGGTCGAAGGCGGCAAGGCTGCCGCGTTCCGCTTCCTCAACGCGCTGAGCATCATCCGCATCTCGAACAACCTGGGCGATACCAAAAGCCTCGTCACCCACCCGGCGACCACCACCCACCAGCGGCTGAAGCCCGAGGCGCGTGCCGAGCTCGGCATCTCCGACGGCATGATCCGCCTGTCGGTCGGGCTCGAGGCCGCTGCCGATCTCATCCTCGACCTCGAGGCGGGCCTCGTCGCGTCCCGCGGTCGGTGACGCTTCGTGCGGCGGAGCGCGGGGCCGCTCTTGCCGTCGCGCCGCCGAATGGTGCTATACGCCTGCCAGTCGCTCCGCACCGGGGCGACCAGCCAGAGGACGAGACGTGAGCGAGACGACGACCGGCGCCGCCGCCGTGCCAGAGCCAACCGGGGCCGCAACGGCTCCGCGCGCCCGCGCGCTCGCGGCCGAGATCGCGCGCCGGCGCACGTTCGCCATCATCGCCCACCCCGACGCCGGCAAAACGACGCTCACCGAGAAGCTTCTGCTCTACGGCGGCGCCATTCAGCTCGCGGGGCAGGTCAAAGCGAAGGGCGGCAAGCAGAACACCCGCTCGGACTGGATGGCGATCGAGAAAAGCCGCGGCATCTCCGTCGTCACCTCGGTGATGACCTTCGAGTACCGCGACACCGTCTTCAACCTGCTCGATACGCCTGGCCACGAGGACTTCGCCGACCAGACCTACCGCACGCTCACCGCCGTCGACAGCGCCGTCATGGTAATCGACGCCGCGAAGGGCATCGAAAGCCGTACGCGCAAGCTGTTCGAGATCTGCCGCATGCGCGACATTCCGATTCTAACCTTCATCAACAAGATGGACCGCGAGGCGCGCGAGCCCCTCGAGATCCTCGACGAGATCGAGAAGGACCTCGCCCTCGACACCGCGCCGATGGTTTGGCCGATGGGAAAGGGCCGCGGCTTCCGCGGCACCTTCGACCTCACGAGCCCGCGCGTGCGCCAGATCGACGAGGCGCCGGAGGGGACCGCCGTCTCCGGTTCTGGCGATCCCTTCATCGACACACTGCTCGAGCCGGAGGACGCCGCGCGTTGGCGCGAGGAGGTCGGCCTCGTCGCCGATGCCTGCGGAAAGTTCGACGCGAAGGCCTTCCGCGAGGGCACTCTGACGCCCGTGTTCTTCGGCAGCGCGCTGCGCAACTTCGGCGTGCGCGATCTGCTCGACGCGTTGGTCGCCCATGCGCCGCCGCCCCGCGCCCAGGTCGCCTCGTCGCGCTCTGTCGATGCCTCCGAGCCCCACTTGTCGGGCGTCGTGTTCAAGATCCAGGCGAACATGGACCCCAATCACCGCGACCGAATCGCCTTCATGCGCGTCTGCTCCGGCAAGCTCACGCGAGGCATGAAGGTCAAGCTGGTGCGCACCGGCAAGACGATGGCCATGCAGTCGCCGCAGTTCTTCTTCGCCCAGGATCGCTCGGTTGCCGACGAGGCGTTTGCCGGTGACGTCGTCGGCATCCCGAACCATGGCGCGCTGCGCATCGGGGATACGCTGACAGAGGGAGAGGATCTCACCTTCCTAGGCATCCCGAGCTTCGCGCCCGAGATCCTGCGTCGCGTGCGCCTCGACGATGCGATCAAGGCGACGAAGCTCAGAAAAGCGCTGCAGGAGCTCGCCGAGGAGGGCGTCGTACAGCTCTTTACGCCGGTCGACGGCTCGCCGCCGATGGTCGGCGTGATCGGCGCGCTGCAGCTCGATGTGCTCGCCGACCGGCTGCAGAACGAATATGGGCTCGCTACCGCTTTCGAGCAGTCGAGCTTCGAGCTGGTGCGCTGGATCTCGGCGCCGACGCGAGCCGCGCTCGATCAGTTCGTCGACAAGAACCGCTCGTCGGTCGCGCTCGACCTCGATGGTGCGCCCGTCTTTCTCGCGCAGTCGGGCTTCATGTTGAATTGGACCCAAGAGCGAGCGCCGGACATCGAGTTCGCGGACATCAAGAAGACGGTCTAGGTCAGCCGATCTGCCTAAACTCCGCGCTATTGCCCAATTGGTCGGCAATCACTCTGTCCGCCCAAATATTGGACGACGAGCGTTATCATATTGTATTGTATTGATTTTGCAGGTTCCAACGCCGTGGCACACCGCTTGCTAACCATCTGCTTCGTCGCAGTCGTGGTCGCACAAGCGGGAGGCGCATTTCATGAGTTTCGACGATCCCTTCAACGCCAAGAGTTCGCTTGGCGGCGGGTGCAGCTGTGGTCACCACGTAAGCGAGGCCGAGCATCGCTCCGCCGAAGCCGCGGCCAAGGCCAAGGTTGTGGCCGATGAGGACATGCGGCTATCGCGCGTCGTGGAATCGGCAGTGGTCCGCGCACTTTTCCCCGCCGATGCGGAGCGCCGCGCCTTCCTGCGCGCCGTGGGTGCGGGCACGGCCGCCGCTGCAATT
Organism: uncultured Hyphomicrobium sp.; assembly: GCA_964471635.1. Classification (GTDB taxonomy): domain Bacteria; phylum Pseudomonadota; class Alphaproteobacteria; order Rhizobiales; family Hyphomicrobiaceae; genus JAKAML01. The sequence goes on along the minus strand of CAYYGO010000003.1, from coordinate 107,372 downwards.
GCCCAGTTCCTTCCGCTTGGCTCGGTTTTGGATGCCTTCGCGCAGGGCGCGACGCCCGAGAAGACGGCGCTGAAGGTGGGCTTCATTCCGATCACCTGCGCCACGCCGATCATCATGGCCCACCCGCTCGGGTTCTACAAAAAGCAGGGCCTCGACGTCGAGGTCGTGAAGACGGCAGGTTGGGCGGTCATCCGCGACAAGACGCTCAACAAGGAATACGACGCCGCGCACATGCTCTCGCCGATGCCGCTCGCCATCACGCTCGGCGTCGGCTCGAACCCGATCCCCTACACCATGCCGGCGGTGGAGAACATAAACGGCCAAGCGATCACGCTGGCCATCAAGCACAAGGACAAGCGCGATCCGAAGTCCTGGAAGGGCTTCAAGTTCGCGGTTCCCTTCGACTACTCGATGCACAACTATCTGCTGCGTTACTACCTCGCCGAGGCCGGTCTCGACCCCGACAAGGACGTGCAGATCCGCGCCGTGCCGCCGCCCGAGATGGTGGCCAACCTACGCGCCGACAACATCGACGGCTTCCTCGCGCCCGACCCGGTCAACCAGCGTGCCGTGTTCGATGGCGTCGGGTTCATCCACATCCTGTCGAAGGAAATCTGGGACCGCCACCCGTGCTGCGCGTTCGCGGCCTCGAAGCAATTCGTCACCGAGATGCCGAACACTTACGGCGCTCTGTTGAAAGCCATCATCGAGGCCACCGCGTTTGCCTCCAAGCCCGAGAACCGCAAGCAGATCGCCGAGGCGATTGCGCCCGCGAACTACCTGAATCAGCCCGTCACCGTCGTCGAGCAGGTTCTGACCGGCACGTTCGCCGACGGTCTCGGCAATATCGTCAAAGTCGCCGACCGTATCGACTTCGACCCCTTCCCCTGGGAGAGCTTCGCGATCTGGATCATGACGCAGATGAAGCGCTGGGGTCAGATCAAGGGCGACGTCGATTACAAGGCAGTCGCGAGGCAGGTGTTCCTTGCCACCGATGCCGCCAAGCTCATGAAGGAGGCGGGCCTGACGCCGCCCGAGACGACGTCGAAGTCCTTCAAAGTGATGGGCAAGGTGTTCGATCCCGAAAAGCCCGAGGACTATATCCAGAGCTTCGCGATAAAGCGGACGTGACGCCATGAACACGCTCGCCATCAGGGCCTCGGCCGTCTCGCTGCTGCTGCTGGTCATGTTTTTACTCGCCTGGCACCTCGCGGTATCAGGCGTCGGGACAGCGCAGAAGATTGACCCCGAGTATGCGAAACTCATGGGCGCGGCTGCGACACAGGGCAAGTCCGCGATGCCGGGCCCCCTCGATGTCGGCGCCAAGCTTTGGGAGCATCTGAGGGACCCGTTCTACGACCGGGGCACCAACGACAAAGGTGTCGGCATCCAGCTCGCCTACTCGATCGCACGAGTGCTGCTCGGCTACCTTCTTGCGGTTGCCGTCGCCATTCCGCTGGGCTTTCTCATCGGCATGTCGCCTCTGATGAGCCGCGCGCTCGATCCCTTCATCCAGGTCATGAAACCGATCTCGCCTCTGGCCTGGATGCCGCTCGCGCTCTACACGATCAAGGACTCGGGCCTGTCGGCCATCTTCGTCATCTTCATCTGTTCGCTGTGGCCGATGCTCATCAACACGGCCTTCGGCGTCGCGTCGGTACGCCGCGAATGGCTGAACGTCGCCAAGACGCTCGAGCTCGGACCCGTCCGGACGGCATGGGGCGTGATCCTTCCCGCCGCGGCGCCGACGATCTTCACAGGCATGCGGATCTCGATCGGCATCGCGTGGCTGGTCATCGTCGCGGCCGAGATGCTCGTCGGCGGCACCGGCATCGGCTACTTCGTCTGGAACGAGTGGAACAACCTCTCGATCACCAACGTCATCACCGCGATCCTGCTCATCGGTCTCGTCGGCATGGCGCTCGACCAGGCCATGGCGCGGCTGCAGAAGGCGGTATCGTATGCCGATTGAGGCAACGGCCTTCGTGCCGCCACGACACCGTCTCCTCGCGCGGCCGGCCGGCGCCCGGCCGCATGCGCGTGGAGGCATTTCCCGAGGTCTGGCCGGAGATGCGCTGGCATGAGCAAGTCGTTCATCAGTGTCGAGGGCCTGGCCAAGCGCTTTCCGCAAGGAGCGGGCCAGCCGCCGCTCACTGTCTTCGAGGATCTTTGGTTCTCGGTCGAGCGGGGCGAGTTCGTCTGCATCATCGGCCATTCCGGGTGCGGCAAGTCGACAATTCTCAACGCGCTCGCCGGCCTCGACGAGCCGAGCGACGGCGTGATCATCGTCGGCGGCAAGCATGTCGCGGGTCCGAGTCTCGACCGCGCCGTCATATTTCAGGGCAACGCGCTGATGCCGTGGCTGTCGGCGCTGGGCAACGTCGAGCTGGCGGTCGCCTCTCGTCACCGCGACTGGTCGCGTGCCGACATTCGCACCCACGCGATGCGGTTTCTCGATCTCGTGCATCTGTCGGGCTCCGAGACTAAGAAGCCTTCGCAGCTCTCGGGCGGAATGAAGCAGCGTGTCGGCATCGCGCGTGCGCTGTCGATCGAGCCGCAGATCCTGCTGATGGACGAGCCGTTCAGCGCCCTCGACGCACTCACCCGCGGCTCTCTGCAGGACGAGGTGCTGGCCATCCGTTCCGCCACCGAGCAGACCATCTTCATGATCACCCACGACGTCGACGAGGCGATGCTGCTCGCCGACAAGATCCTGCTGATGACCAACGGTCCGAAGGCGCGCGTCGCCGAGATCGTCGAGAACACGCTGCCGAAGCAGCGCTCCCGCACCGACCTCCACAAGCATCCGAACTACTATCCGCTGCGCAACCACCTGATCGACTTCCTCGTCACCCGCTCGCGCGAGCTCGCCGGCGGTGCGGGTGCGACGCCCGAGGTCCTGCGCAATCCCCCATCCGTTCGCCCGACCATCGGAGGTACGACGCATGTTGAGACGGCCCGTCCGGTTGAACCGGCCCGTCCAAGTGAACCGGCCGGCGAAGAAGCAGCCGGCGATCTACCGCCCGGGCGCCGCTCGGCTGCCGGATGACGACGAGATCGCGGAAGATCCGGCGCCGCGCGTCGGTATGCTGATCGCGGGCCGCAATAGAAGCGCCGCGCCCGGCCCAGAAACCATGAAACCAAAACCACAGGGAGCAAGCCCGATGAAGCGTGAAGACCTGACCGAGAAGATCCTCGATATCAAGCGCGCCAAGGGTTGGACGTGGAAGTACATCACCGACGAGATCGGTGGTATGAGCCCCGTGCTCGTTGTCGGCGCGCTGTTGGGTCAGCACAAGCTCGTGAAGCCTTTGGCCCGCAAGGCCGCCGCGTTGTTCGACCTGTCGGAGATCGAGGAGCGGATGCTCAACGAGGTGCCCTACCGTGGCTCCGGCACCACGATGCCGCCGACCGACCCGCTCATCTACCGCTTCTACGAGCTGGTACTGGTCAACAGCCCGGCCTGGAAGGCACTGATCGAGGAAGAGTTCGGCGACGGCATCATGTCGGCGATCGACTTCGACATGCACATGGAGCGTCTGCCCAACGAGAAGGGCGACCGCGTCAAGATCACGATGAGCGGCAAGTTCCTGCCGTTCAAGTACTACGAGAACGAGCAGGGTGTGCCCGCCTACGGCTTCAAGGAAGCATAGGATGCGCGCGCCCGTCCCGCCGTTCGACCGCGCTGCGGCGGTGAAGAAAGTGCGCATGGCGGAGGACGCCTGGAACACCCGCGATCCGGCACGGGTCGCGGGTGCCTACACCCCCGACAGCACATGGCGCAATCGCTCCGAGCTTTTCGTTGGGCGCGCGGCCATCGAGGCGTTCCTGACCCGCAAGTGGCAGAAAGAGCTCGATTACCGCCTGGTCAAGGAGCTGTGGGCTTTCACCGACAACCGGATCGCCGTGCGCTTCCAGTACGAGTGGCACGATGCCGCCGGCCAGTGGTGCCGCTCCTACGGCAACGAGCAATGGGAGTTCGACGCCGAGGGCTACATGCGCCGCCGCGAGGCCAGCATCAACGACCTGCTGATTGCCGAGAGCGAGCGGCGCTTCCGCTGGCCGCTCGGGATCCGGCCGTCCGATCATCCGGGGCTGCCGGACCACCCCTGAGGGCGCCGACCGGCGCTGTGCACGCTCGGCAACGGCCGTACTTGACGGTCGGTGTTGCGGGTCTGCAGATCGCTCGGTGCGGTCGTTTCGCTCGATGTCATCCACGCCTGTCGACAGAGGACCTGCCATGCTGCGGCGCCCCATCATGCCGAACCGCCCCCGCAAGACCCGGCCGTTGCCGATTGCAAAAGGCTACCGGCCAGGGCTGCTCGAGGCGATCGAGAGCGCGGCCGCCGAGATCGACGCGCTCCAGGATGCGGGCCAGAGCGGCCGCGGCAAGCCCATCCGCGGCACGACGCTCTTCGCCGGCCGCCACACGACCAAGCCCTGAAGAGCGTGGCGGCTCAGCCTTCCGCCCAGTCGGCGAGGCGCGAGATGAAGGCCGAACAGCGCTCGATCTCCGACACGGCGATCCATTCGTCGGCGGTATGCGCCTGGGAGATCGACCCCGGCCCGCACACGACCGCCGGTACGCCCGCGTCCTGAAACAGCCCCGCCTCGGTCGCGTAGGATACCGCATGCGTGCGGTTCTGCTCCATGAGGCGCAGTGCCAACGGCACCACGTCGGCCTTGGTGTCTGCCGCGAACGGCGGCACGTAGTTCACGAGATGGATCGTGATGTCCGCTTCTGGCGCCACGGCCTGCATCTCCGGCAGGCAGCGCTTGCGGGCGAACTGCGACAACCGATCCTCCACCATGCGGACGTCGACGCCGGGCAGTGATCGCAGCTCTACGCTGAACCGGCACGAGACGGGCACAATGTTGGTCGCCGTGCCTCCCTCGATCTGCGTAACCTGCAGCGTCACGAACGGCGGGTCGAAGCGGGGATCGTTTCGGCCCTCCTTGAGCTCGGCCGCTAGCCGGTCGATCTCGCCCATCAAGCGTCCGCCGTAGTGTACCGCGTTGACGCCGAGATGCGCCATGCTGGTGTGCGCCGCGCGGCCGCGGATATCGACCGTCCAGCGCGCCGGCCCCTTGTGGGCGTCGACCACCGTCATGCCGGTCGGCTCGCCGACAATCGCCATCAGCGGCCGGATCAGCCGATGCCCAAGCTCGGCCAGCATCGGGCGGACTCCGACGCAGCCGATTTCCTCGTCATAGGACAGCACGATGTGCAGCGGAATCTTGAGCGGCCGCCGCACGAGGTCCGGAACCGCCGCCAGCACGCACGCCACGAAGCCTTTCATGTCGGTGGTGCCGCGCCCGTAGAGACGGCCGTCGCGCTCGACCAGGCGGAAGGGATCGCTGTCCCATCGCTGTCCTGCGACCGGCACCACGTCCGTGTGGCCCGACAACGCGATGCCGGGAATGCCTTTCGGGCCGATGGTGGCGAACAACGAGGCCTTCTCGCCGTCCGCGCTCGGTACGAGCTCGCTTCTGACGCCGTGCTGCGCGAGGTAGTCCTCGACGAAGCGGATCAGCGCCATATTGCTTTTAGCGCTCGTCGTGTCGAAGGAGACGAGGCGTGCGAGCAGCTCGCTGGCGCTGTAGTGCGGGCCCTGCATGGGATCAGTTCACGCTGCGCACGACGAACGGGCTGTCCAGCGAGAACGCGGGGATCGCTACTTCGAACGCGGTCCCACTGTTGGCCGCCATCTGGTAGCTGCCGACCATGATCCCGGACGGAGTCTTGAGCGGGCAGCCAGACGTGTACGTGAAGCTTTCGCCGGGCGGGATGGTCGGCGTCTGGCCGACGACGCCGGGGCCGCGGACCTCCTCGGTCTGTCCATTGGCATCGGTGATGCGCCACACGCGCGAGCGCAGATGCACCGCTTCGTCGCCGTCATTGGTAATTGTAACGGTATACGTCCAGAAGTAGTACCCGTCCTCGGGCATCGACTGGTCCTCGACGTAGTGCGGCTCGACGCGAACGCGGATGGAGTGGGTGGTGCTTTCGTACATGGTCGCGCGGTCCGGTATCCGGGGGTGGTGGCCAAGTCCTTGATGAGATAGTAGGGAACCTCCGCGCCCGGTCAATCGGCGCGGGCCAGGCACGCTGCGAGGCCGGATGCGCGGCTGGATGCTGGGCCATGTACCCGTCCATCCGTCGAGCCGGACGCGGGCCGGGACGCGGGCCAGCCGGCATCGGCCTTCCGCACCGGCGGTAGCCGTTCACTGGTCGCGAGGCAAGGGTTTCGTTCGATGTTCGACAGCCATATCAGGCCGCTCATCGATCCGCCGCTGAACCGGGCTGGCCGATGGTTGGCGGGACGGGGCGTCACCGCGGACGCGGTCACGCTCGCCGGTTTCGGCATCGGCATGGCTGCGGCCGGCGCGATCGCTTTCGGCCGGCTCGATCTCGGCCTCTGGCTGTTCCTGGCCGGCCGCCTCGCCGACGGCCTCGACGGCGCCGTTGCGCGCGCAACCAAGAAGACCGACCGCGGCGGCTTCCTCGACATCGTCCTCGACTTCATCCTCTACGGCGCCATTCCGCTGGCCTTCGCCATCCACGATCCCTCGGCCAACGCGCTCGCGGCGGCCGTGCTTCTGATGAGCTTCTTCGCCAACGGCACCACGTTCCTTGCGTTCGCGATCATGGCCGCCAAGCGCGACATCGAGACCACGGCGCAGGGGCAGAAGTCGCTCTACTACATGTCCGGACTGGCAGAGGGATTTGAAACCGTGGTGGTGCTTGCAGCCTTCTGCGTCTGGCCCCAGCACTTCGCGCTGATCGCCTACGCCTACGCCATGCTGTGCTTCGCGTCCTCCTTCGGGCGCATCCTCATCGCGTGGCGCGTTCTCGCCTGAAAGGAGAGCCACTCGATGCCGCCTCGTCCCTTCCGCCCGCTTGGCGTCCGTCCGCTTGCTGCCATCGCCGCCGCATTCCTGCTGGTCGTGTCCCCGACCGCCGCACCCGCCGCCGATTGCGGCTCCGGCGCCGGCGGCTTCGACGCATGGCTCGCCCGCTTCAAGGGGCGCGCCGCCGCTGCGGGCGTATCGGAGCGGGCCATCGCTTCTGGCCTGGCTGGCGTCTCGTACGATGCGAACGTCATCCGCCTCGACCGCGGACAGAAGTCGTTCAAGTTGTCGTTCGAGCAGTTCTACACCCGCCGGGTGTCGTCCTCCCTCATCGCCCGCGGACGTCAGCGCATCGCGAGCAACCGGGCGCTCCTCGACCGCATCGAGAAGCAGTATGGCGTGCCCGCTGCCGTGCTGGTGTCGATCTGGGGGCTCGAGACGAACTACGGCGCGGACGGCGGCGGCAAGCTGTCGATCGTCCGCTCGCTCGCCACGCTGGCCTACGACTGCCGACGCAGCGCATTCTTCGAGAACGAGCTTGTTCATGCCTTGAAGATCATCGATCGCGGCGACATGAGCGCCGCCGAGATGACCGGCGGCTGGGCGGGTGAGATCGGTCAGGTGCAGTTCCTGCCGTCGTCCTATTTCAAGCATGCCGTGGACTTCGACGGCGATGGGCGCCGCAATCTGAAGTCGAGCGTGCCCGACATGCTGGCCTCGACCGCCAAGTTCCTGAAGTCCTACGGCTGGAAGGCGGGCCAGCCCTGGGGGCCTGGCACCGCCAACTATGCCGTAATCAAGGAGTGGAACAAGGCCGAGGTCTACCAGCGCACCATTGCCGTCATGGCCGACAAGCTCGCGTCTGGCTGAGGCCGGACGCCGGCGCGCCGCGAGGAGCCCTTGTTGCGCGACGACGTGCGTCAGGTCGCGGCGGAGGCCGGTGGTGTCGCGGCTGGCGGCGTCGAAGCAGGCGGCCTCGCACGGCGCCGGGGCCGCAGCAGCCGCATCACCATCAGCACCAAGAGCAGCGCTGCGAAGCCCGCCGCACCCACCGCCGCCGGATGGCGCTCCCACATCAGCAGCGGATTGACCCGGCCATCCCAAACGAGCCGCGCATCGGACGCGACGGCAACCGGATCGAAGCCTGGCGCGCGCAGCATCATGTCGACGGCGGCCGACTGGTCGCGGCTGCTGATAATCGCCTCGCGCACACGGCTCGAGGCCAGCGCCTGCATCGAGCCCGCCGATGCGGCCACCGCGCGCAGCACTCGCTCGCGCGGGGCCGCCTGCAGGCCCGAAAGGTAGCGCGCCAGGGTGCCGAGCTCGGTCTCGGACAGGCTCTTCGTCAAGGCCTTGAGCTCGGCGGTATCGAGTGCGAACAGCGTGTCGCGCGCCTCTTTCGAGATGCTCGCCAGCCGCCCGACCGACAGACGGTCGCCGACCTGCAGCAGCCTTTGCAGGGAACCGGCGGTGAAATCCTCGGGCTTCGCCCGCTTATGAAGCTGGTGCTCGATGACGCCGCCCAGAGCGCCGCCGGTCAGCGCCGACCAGCCCAGGGCATCGGCCACCGAGCGCGTGTCGCGCGCGATTTCCATCGCCTCGGCCGGCATCACGTTGACCGCGGTATTGAGCGTCCCGTCGTCGAGCCGCTTCAAGAGCCCCGCCTCGCCCTCGGCCGGCAGCAGCATCCCCACCACCTCGTTGAGCCGGGCGAAGCCGTCCGTGCGCACGCTCTCGACGAACTGCTTGAACGGGGCGCTGCGCTCGGCGATCTCCAGCACCTTGGCATGGTTGCGGCGGAACTCGCTCCAGATCTCGATCACCCGGTCGGCGGACTTGATGCCGATCTCGCGCACATGCTCGCCGATCTGCTCGGACATGGTGCGCGCCAGCTCCTCCTGCACCTTCACCTTGTTCTCGGGCGACTTCATCTCGGCGGCGATGATCGGCATCACGCCGTGGCGCAGATCCCACACGTCCTTGGCGATCAGCACGAGGCCGACACCACCGGCCGCCACCGATACGAGCCGTGACAGGACGCTGCCGACCAGCCGCTGGCCGACGCGCTGGGCGAGGCCCGCGAGCTGGCGGCGCACGAGAATGAGGGCGGCGCCGGTGATGCCGCCGCCCGATTGCCGCAACACCGCGCCGGACGAGACGTCGACGTTCGATTTCGAGGGATCGAGACCGAACTCCTTGCCGGCGTCCTGGATGACGGCCCGCGAGACGCTGGCGCCGTAGCGCGGTCCAAGGAACGCCTGAAGGCACATCAGGGCCGGGCCCGCAGCGTCGACGCTGGCGAGCTCGATCGACTTGCCGACCGAGATGCCGACGCCCATTGCCAATCCCTCGACGCCTGCGATTACGGCATCGGAACGGTAGACGCGCTCGGCGACCGCGGTTGCGAGCTTCTGCGCCTGCTCGGCATCGGCCAGCGACTGCAAGAGATTGGCCCAACTCGTCTCGGAACGGACTTCTGCGACAGCGAGATCGACCCGCCGATCGATGAGTTCGTCGACGCCGCCCTTGCGCCACTCATCGGCGACGAGCGCCTTGTAGTCGAGCCCGGCGATGCCCTTCTGCAGCGCTTTGACGGTGATACCCTCGATCGCCTGGCGGAAAGACCCGTCATCCTGTGCCCGGCATGTCTCATAGTCGGCCGTGGTGATGAGATCCTGGGCCATTGCCGGCGCCACCGGCTGAGCGGCCAGCACGCAGGCCATGAGCCCCGCGAGGCCGCGGCGGGTCCGGCGCCTTGCCGCACCGCCTCGTCGACGCACCTCGAACGGCTCAGGCGACGCGTGATAACGCTCCGACGGGGCGGGCATCGTGGCGGATACGCGCAACAAGTTGGCCAACGCGAACCTCTCGCAAGCTCTCTGCCGGGCTACCCGACCGCAGCCGGCGAACCCATCCATTTCGGCAACACCTCGGCGCTTATATCCCGCCGCAACGGACGTGACAGTGACGGTTTCGGGGGGATCTGGCAAAACCGTTTTGCTTGAGGGCGCGGCAGGCCGACCGCCGCGCCCGCAGGGTGCCACAGCGGCGGAGCGTCCTCATGAACATGGTGTTGCTGGGCGTCCTCGCCTACGTTCTTGTCCAATTCGTCATCGGCGCAGTGGTGTCGCGCCGGATCCGCACCGAGCGCGACTATATCAATGCCGGTCGCAGCATCGGGCCGGTGCTGGGCGCGTTCACCGTTTTTGCGACGTGGTTCGGTGCCGAGGCCATCGTCGGTACCGCGGGACAAGTCTACACCTCAGGGCTGGCGGGTGCCGAGCAGGATCCGTTCGGCTACGCGCTGGCGCTTGTCCTTGCGGGGCTGTTCTTCGCCGCGACACTCTGGCGGCTGAACCTTGTCACATTCGCCGACTTCTTCCGGCAGCGCTTCGGTCCCGGGGTCGAGCGTCTCGTCGTGCTCGCACTGCTGCCCGGATCGGTGTTCTGGGCGGCCGCCCAGATCCGCGCCTTTGGGCAGGTGGTGAGCGCCGTCTCCGCCGTCGACGTCACGATCGCCATCACCATGGCGACGCTCGTCGTCGTCGCCTACACGGTCATGGGCGGTCTGCTGGCCGACGCAATCACCGATCTTGTCCAAGGGCTTGCCATCATCGGCGGCCTACTGGTCCTGGCAGTCATGGCGGCCATGTCGGCGGGCGGCTTCCAGGCCTCGCTTGCCGCGCTGCCGGCCGACCGGCTGATCTTTGCCGAGACACCACCGCTCGCTTTCCTCGAGCGCCTTGCGGTGCCGATCTGCGGCAGCATCGTCGCGGTCGAGCTCGTCTCGCGGATGCTCGGCTGTCGCAGTGCCGAGGCCGCGCGTACCGCCACCGTCGCCGGGGGGCTTATCTATCTCGTCGTCGGTCTCATTCCGATCTACCTTGGCCTCGTCGGTACGGCCATCGTGCCGGGCCTCGAAGGCGACGGCGCCGAGCAGATCGTGCCCCAGCTCGCCCGGCTGCTGCTGCCGGGGGTTGCCTATGTGCTGTTCGCCGGGGCGCTTATCTCGGCCATCCTATCGACCGTCGATTCCGTGCTGCTCGCATCGGCGGGACAGGTCTCGCACAATATCCTGCTGAGGCTTCGCCCCGAAGCGAGCGAGGCCGCCAAGGTCCGCTCGGCGCGTCTCGCGGTTCTCGCACTCGCATGTGTGGCCTCCGTCCTGGCCGCGACCGCGAGCTCCATCCGCTCGCTGGTCGAGGTCGCCTCGGCTGCGGGCAGCACCGGCATTTTCGTGTCCCTCGTCATCGGCATCAATGCGCGCTTCGGCGGCGCTCCGAGCGCCACGGCCGCCATACTCACCGGCGCCGGGACCTGGGCGGTCGGCCATGTAACCGAGGTGACTGCGGCGCCGTACCTCTTATCGCTACTCATATCCGCACTGGCCTACGTCGCTGCGGCGCTCGTCTGGCCGGCGGCGGACCCGGGCGCCAGCCCGAAGCCCGCCGCAACACAGAAGTCCGGTGGTGGAACAGGGCGTTAACCTAGTTTTGCTGCTGCAACAGTCTAGCAAAGGGTCAGTCGCTACAGTCAAAGGCGCCGCATGGCGGGACAATTTGACCTCACCCCATTGGGTCCGAAGCACAGTGGGGTACGGCAACTCTTTGTCCAGACTTAAGTTTGTCGTGTTCCGGACGGGGCGAGGGTGTCCGCGGCCCGGTGTACGGCAAGGCGGACGGGCGGCATCTGCCACAATTTGGCCTTGCCAAGGTCCGAGCTAGCGGTTGAATTAAGAATGCTGCGACGCACAACGACTGAGATTCTCGGTTCGTGGAGCATCCCGGCAGGGACTGGCGAGGGGTCTGGAAATCGCTCCTCGCTTAGTCTTAGATGGAAGACAACGATTTATGTGCTCTGTCTTGAAAGGATAATCTATCCTGATAGCTGGAGACCTGCACGGCGGTAGCCACGGTGGCTGCAGTAGCGGCGGGGGCGAGATGGAGCTTCATGCGCCATATCGTCGATTGCAGTGCAAACAGAACATGCCGGTGCGCCCCCCGCGTTCCGGTTCGCGGGACGGGGCGCGATCAAGCGACGCCAAATGTACCTCCACTGGGACGAGTCGGTCCCGGACGGGTGCTCGTGTGACATGCGGTCCGACTCAAGTGGCGTCAGAGCAAGTGTGGCCAGAGCAATGAGCAAGAGAGAGAAAATGAAGGCGCTTCCCGGCAGCATCGTGATCCCCGGCGGCCGTGTCGGCGTTCTCCTCGTCCATAGCCTCGGCGGCACGCCCGTCGAGCTGCGCTTCGTCGCACAGTCGCTCGCACGCCTCGGCTACACCGTTCACTGCCCGCTCGTTGCGGGGCTCGGTGGCGGCACCGACCTGTCCGGCCTCTCGAGCTGGTCCGATTGGTACTCCGGCGTCGAGGCCGCGCACGACGCGCTCAAGGACAGCTGCGATACGATCCTCGTCGGCGGCATGTCGGCTGGCGCGATGCTCGCCTTGAAGCTCGCCGCCGACCGTCCGAACGACGTGCACGGCTTGATGCTCTTTGCGCCGACCATCTGGCCGAACGGCTGGGCCATCCCGAAGGCTTTGCAGCTGTTCAAGCTCGTGCACGAGAAGTTCACGGCGCGCCTTTTCCACTTCCGCCAGCGCCAGCCCTACGGAATCAAGGACGAGCGGATCCGCAACTTCATGCTCGACAGCTTCAAGGGCGATGGGCGATCGCTCGACGATCTCATCGGCCGCAGCGGTGGCATGGTGCTCGAGTTCCGCCGTCTCGTGTCGCGCGTCAAGAAGCAGCTCGGCAAGATCAACCAACACACCGTCATCTTCCATCCGCGCTTCGACGATCAGAGCGACCTCAAGAACACCATGCTCCTTCAGCGGCGTCTCGGCGGCCTTGTCGAGGTGGCCGTGCTCGACGACAGCTACCACATGGTCACGCTCGACCGGCAGCGCACGTACGTCGTCGATCGGACGGTCGAGTTCGCGCAGCGTGTCGTCGGCCGGCTCGACGAGCGGGCACAGCTCGAGCGCATGAAGTCGGAGGCCAAGATACAGGCCCGCAGCCTCGTCGACGGTGGGTCGCCGCGTTCGGGCACGCCCGCCGGTCAGGCCAAGCACAAGGGCAAGCTTAAGGGCGGCCCGGCAATGGCGGGAGAGTAGCCGCCGGACGCTGGGCCGGTGCGGCCCCCGGAGCGGCACCCTGTGCCGGCGACCCGGCAGAACGCGGTGCCGCTGCTCCGTTGCCAGGCGGGACGTTGCCGGGCAGATCGGCTCCGGCGCGGATCTCCGCAGTGTCGCAGCGCGGCAGCTCGGTTTTCACACGCGTCCAGGTCAGCTTCTTGCTCAACAGCTTGATGCCCTTGTAGCCTGTGACCGTCAGGCGGTCGCGGCCGTCGAGTTCGATCGCGACGTCATACGATTTCCCGACCTTAGGATCGTAAACCCATCCGGCATCCCAGGTGCCGTCGCCCTGCGGCTTCACGTTGCCCAGCACTTGCAGACCGCACACTGGTCGCACGCGTTTCGACTTGTCGGGATTGTTGGCGTCCACAACCGGCTGGCCGCTGGTGGCGGTCGGCTCGCGCAGCCAGACGATGTTGCCGCACAGATTCGGGCCGCATGGCTTGATCTCGACCGCGCCCTTGCCGCTGTCGTCGTACCAGAGGCCGAGCGGACCGACGGGCTGGGGCTTGCCCTCGGCTTGACCTCCGAGGACCTGACCTCCTGGGGTGACACCTACTGGAGCTTGTAGCCCCGGGGCCTTGCCAACTGGGGCCTGGCCGACAGGAGGCTGCGCGGCCGGCGGCTTGGCAGACGGGGCTCGTCCGGCCGGGGCCTGGCTAGGCGGCGTCTGACCAGACGGTGATTGGGCCGGAGGATACTGGGCTGACGCGGGCAGAACCGACCCGAAGGTCAGCAGCGCGAGTGCCGCCGGCCCGAAGAGCGATCCAAGGCTTGCGGGTCGGGATCGGGAGAGCAAATACGCTGGGGATCGTTTCATGGCGGACCTGTGGTGCAACGCGCTGGACATGCAAAGGACTTCGGTCGTCTATGTGGGCAAAATGAGGCGATGGGCAAAGCAGTTCGGCCGTACGACGAGCGGCCTTCGCCCCAAGCTGTGCGACGATTGCACGCGCGAGGCGCCTTTATGCTGCCGTTGTACTGTGTCCGTTAACAAGGTGGCGTCCCGGGCATGGTCGAAGACGGCCGAAGCGCCTATATTTCGGCTCGGTAGTCGCCGTGCGAAATCCCCGACTCTCGAACGCGCCGCCCGGCACCGGCCAGACGCCGCGCGCGTTCATCGAATCTGCCGGCGCCGAGGATCGGTGCCGGACGCGGCTAGGCGGCACGACCGTCGCCGGCCGGCACCTTACCGATTGGGCAGGACATGATTGGCACGCTGGCGTTTCGAAACCTGTTCCACGATCGCATCCGCCTGGCGGTGACGCTCGTGGGCATCCTGTTCTCGATCGTGCTGGTAGCCGTGCAGCTCGGCCTCTACTTCGGCGCCAGCCGCATGATCACCGGCAACATCGACCAGGCCAAGGCCGACCTCTGGATCACCGCTTACGGTGCCAAGAGCTACGAGGATGGCGGCGTGTTGCTGACCCCGCGCGAGCGGCACCAGGCACTGGCGACGCCGGGCGTTGCACGCGTCGTCCCGCTGGTCGCCGCCTTTGCCGAGTGGCGCAAGCCAAGCGGCGGCTCGTCGCGCGTTGTCGTCGTCGGCACCAATGCGGAGGACGGCGGGCTCGAGCCGTGGAATCTCGTGTCCGGCGGCTGGGAGGACATCAAAGCCCCCGAAGGCATCGCCGTCGACCGATCCTATCTAGGCGAGCTCGACATCGAGGGCGTCGGCTCGACCGCGCAGATCGCCACCGGCCGCGTCCGCGTGCGGGCGATGACCGATGGCATCCGTTCGTTCACCCAGTCGCCCTATGCCTTCACCACCCTGGCCCGTGCGCGCGCGTTGCTCGGTGTCGACGGCGAGCGCTCGACGTTCTACCTCGTCCAGCTCGACGAGGGCGCCGACGTCGAGGCGGTGCGCACCGAGCTGCGCAACCGGCTCGAGAGCGCCGAGGTGCTGACCAAGGCCGAGTTCCGCGACCGCAGCCTTCGGCAATGGCTGTTCCGGACCGGTGCCGGCATCGCGCTCATCGGCGGTGCTCTGCTCGGCAGTCTCGTCGGCACCGTCATCGTCGCTCAGACCCTCTACTCATCGACCAAGGACCACCTGAACGAGTTCGCGACTTTGCGTGCGCTCGGGTCGTCGTCCCTCTACATTCACAAGGTCATTCTGACCCAGGCTGGGCTCAGTGCGGTCATCGGGTACTCGCTCGGCATGGTGATTGCGCTCTTGATCGTGCTGGCGAGCCAGGGCTCGGCGCTGCCCATCGTGATGACGCCGGGCCTTGCGCTCGGCCTGTTCGCCTTGACGCTCTTCATGTGCGCGATCTCCGCCTTGTCGGCGATCGTGAAGGTCACCAAGATCGATCCAGCAACGGTGTTCAGCAGATGACGACCGCTCCCGTTCTCGAAGCCAAGGATGTCGTCAAGGAGCTCGGCCAGGGTGCCGGCATGGTGGTGGCGCTGAAGGGCGTCAGCATCTCGCTGGTGCCGGGCGAGCTGACGCTGCTCATGGGCCCATCCGGCAGCGGCAAGACCACGCTTCTGTCGATCCTCGGCTGCATCCTGTCGCCCACCTCCGGCACCGTGTCGGTCGCCGGCACGCCGACAGCCGGGCTCGGCCCTGAGGCGCTCGCTGAGATCCGGCGCAAGCATCTCGGCTTCATCTTCCAGTCCTACAACCTGTTCCCGACGCTGACCGCTCTCGAGAACGTCCGCATCGCCCTCGACGTGCGTGGTGAAAGCGGCTTTCCGGCCGCTGCCCGCGCCGAGGAGGTGCTGCACGACGTCGGGCTTGCGAAGCGCATGCGCAACTATCCCTCGAACCTGTCGGGCGGCGAGCAGCAGCGCGTGGCCGTTGCCCGCGCCATCGCCACCTCGCCCTCGATCGTGCTCGCCGACGAGCCGACCGCCGCGCTCGACAGCGAGAACGGGCACGCCGTAATGGCGCTACTCTCGCGCATCGCCAAGGAGCAGAACCGTTCCGTGCTGGCCGTGACCCACGATCCGCGCACGCTCGGCTACGCCGACCGCGTGGTCAAGATCGAGGATGGACTGATCGTCGGCGAGGAGCGTCGGCCGACAGGGCTCGACGCCCCTGAAATCACTGACCTTACGAAGAGGCGCAAAGCTCATGCCTAAAGTCGATTCGACGCTGTTCACCCTCGGCATCGCCGGCATTATCGTGCTGGCGACCGCGGCCGTGGTACGGCCTGGCCCGGTTTCGGGTCAACGTGGAGCCCTGACCGCCACCGCCACCGCCCACGCCGACGCGACCCCTGCGCGCGCCCAGTGGGCCGCCTCCGCGACCGGCCGGGTCGAGCCCAAGGACGGCGAGGTCCGCCTGTCGGCGCAGGCCGCTGGCCGCATCGTCGACGTCTCCGTGAAAACCGGCGACCGCGTGAAGAAGGGCGACGTGATCGTCCGCCTCGACGACGAGGATCTCTGGATCCGCCACAGCGCCGCCGAGTCGGAGGCGCAGGTGCGGCTGCGCGAGCGTGACGAGGATCCCGATGCCAAGGGCACCACTCCGCGCCGCAGGGCCGACGATGCTGTGTACGACGCCGAGCGGGCGGTGTTCCGTGCCCGTATGGCGGTCGACGCCGCGCTCGCCGCGCAGCGCAACGGTACGGGTACACTGCAGGCGCTCGACGACGCGCGTGCTGCCGTCAAGCCCGCCGAGGACAAGCTTCAGGCCGAGCGTGGCGCTTTCGCCCGGCTGGCCGACACAAGCAAGGACAGCGGCAAAGGTCTGCCTACGCGGCTCGAGGGCTCGCTCTATGCCGCCCGCGCCGAGGTGGCCCTCGCCGAGCAGGCGATCGAGCGCACGCGCGTGCGCGCCCCGGCCGATGGCACGGTGCTCACCGTGCCCGCCCGCGCGGGCGAGTTTGCGACGCCGTCGCCGGAGGCCCCGCTTGCCGTCTTCGGCGACCTAACCGCGCTGCGTGTGCGCGCCGAGGTCGAGGAGCGCGACGCCATGAAGGTTCGCGTCGGCCAGCGCGTCGTGGTGCGCGCCGACGCCTTCCCCGACCGCGATTTCGAGGGCAAGGTCACCTCGATTGCCTCCGCTTTGGCCGCACCCCGCATCAACACGCGCGGCCCGCGCCGCCCGAACGACGTCGAGGTGCTCGAGGTTCAGGCGTCGATCGACGGCGATCCGCCGTTGTTGACCGGCATGCGGGTAGACGTCTTCTTCCGTTCCGAGACTGCAGTCTCGGCGGCACCCGCCAAGCCCGCTGTCGAGGCGCCGCGTCCCTGATCGCGGGTCGCCGCCACCGCGCCGCGACGTGAGGCACAGGCCTGCGATCGAAATGGACCGCCCGACCAGAAAAAGGAGGCCTCGTAACCGACTGGTTGCGAGGCCTCGTCCGTCTCTACCACCCGCCCGCCGCAGCGATCGAGAACGCTGCCCGGCCGGCGCTAGAGCAGTTTCCCATCATGTGGAACCGTAGCCGGCGGCGGTGAAGTAGCCGCGGCAGTCGGAAGGGGTGATCCGAGGCAGCGCGTCGGCGACTGCGCTTTCGAGATCGGGACTGGGGCGGGCCTCGGCCTTTTTCAGGAACGCCTTGAATTTCGAGTAGGCATTTTTTTCGGGTTGAGGTCGGGCGAGTAGGCCGGCAGGTAGCGCAGCTCCGCGCCGTGCGCCTCGACCGCCTGGCGAACTTCGCCGTGCTTGTGCGCCGGCAGGTTGTCCATCACGGCGATCTGGCCCGCCGTCAGCGTCGGCGCCAGCATCTCCCTGACCCAGGCGACGAATTCCGCGCCATCCATGGCGCCGTCGATGAGCATCGGCGCGATCATGCCACCGAGCGTCAACCCGCCGACGAACGTGATCGTCTTCCAGTGGCCGTGCGGCGCAGCTGCGACGCAACGTTTCCCGCGCACCGAGCGGCCATGCGCGCGGGTCATCTTCTTCGAAGCGCCAGTTTCGTCGACGAAAACGAGGCGCGAGGGATCGATGTCGCCTTGTGTCGCGCGCCACGTCTCGCGACCGGCGGCGACGTCAGGACGGGCCTGCTCGCTGGCGTGCGCGCTTTTTTTTGAACGTGAGCCCGCGACGATCGAGCAACCGCCAGATCACGCTCGGGGCAAATCGCCGGCCGTGCCGCGCCTCGATCTCGTGGGCGATTTCGGCGAGCGTGATGTCGGCGCGAGCGTCGATCAAGCCGAGAATTTCGTCGGCATGCGCCTCGATCGGCCCAGATCGGCGATCGCCGCCCATGGCGGCAGGCGCGGTCGACCCTGTCTTGCGCACGCGGGTCACCAACTTCGTCACCGTCGACGATACGACGTTGTAGCGCTCTCCCGCGGCTTGCCGGGTCGTCCCACCTTCGACAGCTGCCCGCAGCCGGTCGCGCAGATCGGCAGACAAAGGCTTGGCCATGGCGGCTGGCCTCCTCTGCCAGCCCCCAACTTGAATCACTGTTCGCCGCTCATGGGAATCACCTCCGATTCCACCTGATCGGCAAATGCTCCAGCCCTGAGCAACAGAGACCCGGCGCGCCGGCAATCCGGCGCGCCTTCTGTCGGGCTCAGGCCATCCGGTCGGCGGCCTCGAGCTCGTCGATCATGCCCTCGATGACGCGCAGGCCCTTCGACCAGAAATCGGGATCGCGGGCGTCGAGGCCGAATGGCGCCAGAAGCTCCGAGTGGTGCTTCGAGCCGCCGGCCCTGAGCATGTCGAAGTACTTCCCCACGAAGCCCGGATGGCTCTCCTGGTAGAGGCCATAGAGCGAGTTCACGAGGCAGTCGCCGAACGCATAGGCATAGACGTAGAACGGCGAGTTGATGAAGTGCGGAATGTAGGTCCAGAACACCTCGTAGCCCGGCTTGAGCTCGATCGCCGGACCAAGGCTCTCCGTCTGCACCTCCATCCAGAGCGCGCCGAGCTGATCGGCGGTCAATTCGCCCGCGCGGCGCGCCTCGTGCACTTTGCGCTCGAACGAGTAGAACGCGATCTGTCGCACAACGGTATTGAGCATGTCCTCGACCTTGCCGGCGAGCATAGCTTTGCGCTCCTTGGCCGACGTGGTCTCCGACAGCAGCTTGCGGAAGGTCAACATCTCGCCGAAGACGCTTGCGGTCTCTGCCAGCGTCAGCGGAGTGGGCGCCAGGAGCGGGCCCTGCCCGGCGGCAAGAACCTGGTGCACGCCGTGACCGAGCTCGTGGGCGAGCGTCATGACATCCCGCACCTTGCCCTGGTAGTTCATCATCACATACGGGTGCACGGACGGAACTGTCGAGGCTGAGAACGCGCCGGGCGACTTGCCAGGCCGCACGGGCGCGTCGATCCATCGCTTGTCGAAGAACTGCCGGGCGATGCCGGCCATCTCCGGCGCGAAACCGCGATAGGCATTGAGCACCATGGCCTCGGCCTCGGCCCACGGGATCACACGCTCGGGCTTGTCGGGCAATGGCGCGTTTCGGTCCCAGTGAGCAAGACGCTCCATGCCGAGCCAACGTGCCTTCATGGCGTAGTAGCGGTGTGACAGGCGCGGGTAGGCGGCACGCACAGAGGCGACGAGCGCATCGACGACCGGCGCCTCGACACGGTTGGCAAGGTGGCGGCTATCGGCCACGTCCTTGAAGCCGCGCCAGCGGTCGGAGATCTCCTTGTCCTTGGCCAGCGTGTTGGTGACGAGCGCGAACAGGCGCACGTTGTCGCCGAGCACCTTGGCCAGCGCCTCGGCGGCAACCCGCCGGCGGGCGCCGTCCGGATGCGACAACATATTGAGGGTCGGCTCCAGCGACAGCGGCTCGGCTTCGCCCGCGACGGGGAAGCGGAGCGCGGTCATCGTCTCGGAGAACAACCGGTTGAAGGCGCCGCGCGACGTCTGGCTCTTCTCGGTGAATAGCCGCTCGGTTCTCTCGTCGAGCTGGTAGGGCTTTTCCTTTCTCAAGTCGTCGAACCAGGGCTTGAAGCGCGCGAGGCGGGGGTGGGCCAGCGCAGCCTCGATCGCCGGGTCGTCGATCTGGTTGAGCTCGAGCTCCAGGAACAGGAGATCGGTATATATGGCGGTCAGCTTCTCGGACACGTCGCCGTAGAACTTGGCGCGGACAGGATCGGCCTGATCGGCGGCATAGAGGAGCCCGGCATAGGAGCCGAGCTTACCCATGAGGTCGGACAGGCTCTCGTAGGCCTCGATCACCTCGGCCAGCCGGCCGCCGTCGGCAGCGACGGCGGCCAAATGACCTTGCGTCTCTGCCTTGAGGCGCTTGGCCTCGGCAGCCGCGGCGGCGAGATCTCGCGCGACCTCGGGAGCATCGGGAGCGGCGTAGAGATCGGCGAGGTTCCATTCCGGCATCGGGCCGAGATCGGTGGGTGCCGGGGTGACGGACATGCGGATGCTCCAGTGGTTGTGTTGCGCGGCGCAATGTGGTCCGCCAGACGCGGATGTTCAAGATCGCGGGAGGCAACTGCCAACGATCACCGGCGCCTGCAATCGACCGAATTCCGCCGCACTGGGCTGGTGGAAAGAAAAAGGTAGCCCTTGGATTGCCGTTGCTCGGCAGGCACACTATGGTGCGCGCCTTAGCCGAAGCGCTTGAAGCCGGTGGCATCATTGCGCCCGAACGGGCTATGCAAATGACAGCCGCCTTACATGCTTCGACCGGTGCACGGGCGGTAGCAGGACCCACGACCATGGCCCACAACATCATCTTGAAGGCGGCGGATCGCAAGGCCGTCGTCGATTTCCTAAAAAATGATTACGCCGTAGCTGACGCACGGTCGGTCAAGTCTGTCGGCGCTTCGGCCGCCGCCGGTAAGTCGGTGCTTTCTGCACCGGCTAAGCCGAGATCAGGTGCCCAGAAGTCCAGGTAGGTCGGGCGTCCGGCTCCGTCAGCCGAGCATAGCGTGCGACGGCATGTTTGATACACCGAGTATCGTCGACGACTTCGTGCTCGGGTTTCATGGCACCGACGCAGAAGTCGTCCGTGACATCCTCCAGGGCCGCGATCACCTAGAGCCCTCGCCACGGGGCTACGATTGGTTCGGTGACGGGATCTACTTCTGGGAGGACGACCCGCCGAGCCCTCTGGTGGGCCGAGCGGAGCCGCGACGAGGCGATCCGGGCCAACAAGCAGCACGGCATTCCGGTGAAGATCGAAACGCCGGCGGTCGTCGGTGCGATCATATACCTTGGAGAGTGCTTCAACCTCAGCTTCGACTCGAACCAGCGCCTGATAGCCGACGTGCATGCCCAGATCGAGGCGCGATACCGCCGCAACAAGTGGAAGCTGCCGGCCAACGATTTCTTCTATCGCAACCTCGATTGCCTCGTGATCAACGAGACTTGCCGCGTACTGGCCCGCGCCAACGGACAGCGAGTCGACACCGTGCGCGGCGTCGCGGTCGGCTGCATCGATTCTGACCCCTCGAAGGGGCCGTCTCCGGCGTATGCCGGATCGCTGCTATTGGCCGAGACGTACAAGGTCGTCTGCGTCCGGACACGCAAGGTCATCGTCGACTATTTCGCCGTGGAGTTCGACGACTAGTCGGCAGCTTTGCGGGGCAAACATCGCCGAAGGCATCATCCTGAGTAAATCCATAAGCAGTTGTTTACCCTTGTAGGGCACTCTCGAGCCTGTGCAGTGAGTTGCCGGTGAGCGCTTGTGCCCAATCGGGGCAATGCGGTTCCTCCAGTGGATGCCGGCCCGTAAACAGTTGTGTCGAGTACGAGTGCCCCATGGCCAAGCGTGTTCTGATCGTCGATGACGATCCCGTGCAGCGTCGCATCCTCGAAGAGACCATCAAGAGAATGGGCTTCGAGATCAAGGCAGTCGGCAACGGCGAGCAAGCGCTCGCGCTGCTGGAAGGCGCCGACAGGGCGTCGATTTCCCTCGTTCTCCTCGATCTGGTGATGCCCGGCGTCGACGGCATGGGCGTGCTGGCTCGCATGAGCGGCAAGCCCGGCATGCCGCCGGTGATCGTTCAGACCGCTCACGGCTCGATCGACACGGCCATCGGCGCGATGCGCGCGGGTGCGGTCGACTTCGTGATCAAGCCCGCGAGCCCCGAGCGACTCGAGGTGTCCATCAAGAGTGCGCTGAAGATCGAGGCGCTGGCCGGCGAGATCACACGCATCAAGAAGAAGGCGGAAGGTACGCTGACCTTCGCCGATCTCATCATCCGCGGCGAGGCCATGCAGCGCGTCATCGCGCTGGGCAAGCGCGCTGCCGCGTCCAACATCCCGGTGCTGATCGAGGGCGAATCCGGCGTCGGCAAAGAGCTTATCGCACGCGCCATCCAGGGCGAGAGCGAGCGCGCCGGAAAGCCGTTCGTGACCGTCAATTGCGGCGCTATCCCCGAGAACCTCATCGAGAGCATCCTGTTCGGCCACGAGCGCGGCTCGTTTACGGGCGCGGTGGAGCGCCGGGTCGGCAAGTTCCAGGAGGCCGACGGCGGCACGCTGTTCCTCGACGAGGTCGGAGAGCTGCCGCTCGATGCCCAGGTCAAGCTACTGCGCGCGCTCCAGGAGGGAGAAATCGACCCGGTCGGCGCGAAGAGGCCGGTGAAGGTCAACTTCCGGCTCATCTCGGCGACCAACCGCGACATGATCCAGCTCGTCAAGGACGGCAAGTTCCGCGAGGATCTGTACTACCGGCTCAACGTGTTTCCGATCTGGGTCGCGCCGCTGCGCGAGCGGATGGGCGACGTGGCCGAGCTTGCCCAGCATTTTTTGGCGCGGTTCGCGGCTGAGGAGGGCAAGCGCGTGCTGTCCATCAGCGAGGATGCGATGCGCCTGCTGACGTCCTATCCCTGGCCTGGGAACGTGCGGCAACTCGAGAACGCAGTGTTCCGGGCAGTCGTGCTGGCGGACGGCTCCGAGCTGACGGTCGCCGAGTTCCCGCAGATCGCGGCCCACGTCGAGGGCTTCGAGGCCGAGGTACCGCCAGCGCCGGCGCCAATCGACCGACGGCCGGCCTACACCGGGCCGGCGCTGATCGGTGCCGAGGACCGCGTGCCTCACACGGTCGAGGTCCGCCCCGGTGACGGCAGCGCGTCGCTCGGCATCCCGGCCGTGACTGCGGACGGCGAGATTCGCCCGCTCGAGGCGATCGAGGCCGACATGATCCGGCTGGCGCTCGGGCGCTACCGAGGCCATATGACCGAGGTCGCCAAGCGCCTCAATATCGGCCGCTCGACACTCTACAGGAAGATGCAGGAGTACGGCCTCGAAGGTCGCCCGAACTAGTTCCGGGCCGAGCCCGTCGCGGGGCGCGTCGGTCGCGGCGGCCCGCCAAGCTCGATCAGTCGGCACTAGCCAGACGCCGCTGGTCCAGGGAGGGCCCGGGAGAGATCCCGGGCTCTTTCTTGTTTCCCGACAGCTTCTCGCCGTCGGACCGCGCCCCTCAGCCGGTTGAGCGCCGTGTCCGGGTCTGGAGCGCGGCAAAACCTTCCGTCAACCATAGCTGGCGCGTTGTTGAGAATGTTCGCGGCATTGTTCGCGGTCGTTCAGCATTTCGGAAACTGTCGTCCGTTACCGTCGTGATGGCTGTGGACGACCTGCGCGATTTGGACTTCGCCGGGTCGGCGAACTTGACGCTTCGCATCGCGTGACGATCCTGGGTTGTCCCGCGTTCCTCCTGCATGACGCAAAGCCCGCCTCCACCAAACTTCCGAGCGCGTTCGGCGGCTCGGCGATGGGAGCCTTTGCGTCATGAGTTCCGTTGCGACCCTGAAACGTCCCTTCCCGCGCGCTTCTCGCGACATCGCTTGCGCTCATTCGACCCGCAGGCTCTTGACGTGGGCCATCGGCTTGTTGCTGGTGCCGATCTTCGTGCTCGGCTTCCTGTTCGTCCGCGAGAACGAGGAGAAGATCGCCTTCGCCAGCAAGGAGGTCGAGGGCGTGCGCTTGTTGCGCGTAGCGCTGCCCGTGCTCAGCGAGCTGGCGTCGCCCTACGAGCCGCTGCCCAAGGCCGACGCGCTCGCGCGGATCGAGGGTGAGCTGGCGGACGGGCTTCTGGTCGCCGACGAGGTCAGGGACATCGGTGCCGCACTCGCTGCCGAGACGACACGTCGCGACGAGATCATCGAGAAGATGCTCGGCCTCATCGGCAAGGTCGGCGAGACCTCGAACCTCATTCTCGATCCGGAGCTGCAGAGCTACTATCTCATGTCGACGCTGGTCGAGCGCATGCCTGCGCTGCTGGCGCACGTCAAGAACACAACAATGCAGCTCATCACGCTCAGGAAGGACCCAGCCAGCTACGCCGACACCCATGCCGCGGCGATCTACAACGTGCACCGCTTGATGACGATCACGGAAGAACTCGAGCGGTCCTACCGGTCGGCGTTCGCAGCCGATCCCGACGGCCAGCTGTCGCGGCAACTGGAAGGCCCGATCGCCAGCCTCCGCTGGGCGGTCAAGGACTACGGCGCGGCGGCCATCGACCCGCTCGGACAGATCACGGACATCGAGCTGGCGATGCTGCGCGACCTGACCGGCCGTGTCCATGCGCAGGCCGTCGCACTGTCCGCTACCGGAGCCGACGAGCTCGAGCGTCTGCTCACCGACCGCGTCACGGCGCGATACTGGGCCCTCGTCCTGGGGCTCATGCTGAGCTCGATCGTGACGTGCGTTGCCGTGTTCATTTCGCACCGCGCTCTGCGGCACGTCGTCAACCAGCTCGACGACCGGATCGTGTTCCTCGCCGGTCACGACAGCCTCACCGGGCTCAAAAACCGCCGCGTGTTCCTCGAGGCTCTCGACGCAATGAACGGTGACCGGGGCAACGGCATGCCGTTCGCCGTGCTCTGCCTCGATCTCGACCGCTTCAAGGCGGTGAACGACACGCTTGGCCATCCGATCGGCGACCAGTTGCTGCGGATCGTTGCGGCGCGGCTGCGCTCGTCCATCCGCGAGACCGACGTGCTCGGCCGGTTCGGCGGTGACGAGTTCGTCATCTTGCTGCGCGGACCCAATGCAGAGGAGGCCGCTCAAGCCGTGGCGTCGGAGGTGATTTCCGAGCTCAGCCGGCCGTTCGAGGTCGAAGGCCATCTGGTTTCGATCGGCACCAGCGTCGGCATTGTCGTCACACGGCCTGGCGAGCTCGAGCGCACGAACCTCATGCAGATGGCCGACATCGCGCTCTATCGCGCCAAGTCCGGCGGTCGCGGAACCTACCGCTTCTTTGAAACGGGCATGGAGATCGAGGTTCAGGAGCGGCGTATGCTCGAGCTCGATCTGCGCAGCGCCTGCGCTAAGGGCGAGTTCGAGCTGAACTTCCAGCCGCTTGTCAATACCGAGACCAGCGAGGTCGTGTGCTGCGAGGCATTGATCCGCTGGAACCATCCCAAGCGTGGCCGCGTGGCGCCCGACAAGTTCATTGCGCTGGCCGAGGAGATCGGCGTCATCGACGAGATCGGCGCCTGGGTGCTGCGCGAGGCGTGCCGCGCTGCGGTGACCTGGCCCGATCACGTGCGGGTGGCGGTGAATATCTCGGCGGTCCAGTTCCGGTCGGGCAAGCTCATCGGTGCGGTCAACGAGGCGATCGTGCGCTACGGCCTCAAGCCGGACCGGCTCGAGCTCGAGATAACCGAATCGGTATTGATCCACGACACCGATGCCACGCTCGCCATCCTGGGTGCTCTGAAGGAGATTGGCGTGCGCATCTCGATGGACGACTTCGGCACCGGCTATTCCTCGCTGAGCTACCTGCGCAAGTTCCCCTTCGACAAGCTCAAGATCGACCGTTCGTTCGTGGCCGATCTGGACAACGGGCGCCAGCCTGTTGCGATCGTGCGGGCGGTGACGGAGCTGGCTGCGAGCCTCGGCATGTGCACCACGGCCGAGGGCGTCGAGACCGCCAAGCAGCGTGAGGCTCTGGCCGAGCTGTCCTGCACGGAGATCCAGGGCTATCTGATCAGCAAGCCGCTGCAGACCGAGCAGATCTCGGCGTTTCTCTGGGACGGCGAAGAGTCGGCGCAGCGGGCGGCGTGACGTGGGAGGCGTGCGGGTGCGGTTTTGGCTTCAAGCGCCGCCGCACCTGCCTCGAAGCCCTTAGGATCACGCGCGGATGCCGCGCGGCCCCGACTGCTGGAGACGAGGTCCGGTGGCGCGCCCCCCTGCCGCGCCCGACCGGCACACGGTTGCTCAAAGTACCTACAGACCGCCAAAGTTTACGCTAGACTGGACGCGAAGCTGATCCCGCGTGTCCAGGAGATGTCGTTGATGCGCTGCAACAAACCGAGCCCTGCCCGAAGCGCGAACCGGAGCGCGTTCACCGTGCTGACGGCGCTCGTCGGGGCGGGGCTCGCGGCTCTAGTCGTGGCTATAGAACCTGTCGAGGCGCAGCGGGGACCTTTGGCCGGTCCCGGCGGGCCGCAGTCGGTGGCGCCGACCGCGGAGAGGCTGTTCGATGCGGTGGTCAACATCTCGACCACCCAGTCTGCGCGAGGCCCGCAGGGCGTGCCGTTGCCCAAAGTGCCGAAGGACAGTCCGTTCGGCGACTTCTTCGAGGACTTCTTCAACAAGAAGGGCGGTCGGGTGCCGCCATCCGAGCGCAAGGTGTCGTCGCTCGGCTCGGGCTTCGTCATCGACGGCAAGGAAGGTCTCGTCGTCACCAACAACCACGTCATCGACGGCGCCGACGAGATCATCGTCAATTTCCACGACGGTTCGAAGCTCAAGGTCGAGAAAGTACTCGGCAAGGACAGCAAGACCGATCTTGCGCTGCTCAAAGTAACCCCGAAAAAGCCCTTGCAGCAGGTGGCATTCGGCTCCTCCGGAAAGCTCAGGGTCGGCGACTGGGTGATGGCGATCGGCAACCCGTTCGGCCTCGGCGGCACGCTGACGGTCGGTGTGATTTCGGCCAAGCAGCGCGACATCAACTCGGGGCCCTACGACGACTACCTGCAGACCGATGCGGCCATCAACAAGGGTAACTCCGGCGGGCCGTTGTTCAACATGGAGGGCGAGGTCATCGGTGTGAACACGGCGATCATCTCGCCGACCGGTGGCTCGATCGGCATCGGGTTCGCGGTGCCGTCCGACACGGCGGTCAACGTCGTCGATCAGTTACGCCAGTTCGGTGAGACGCGACGCGGCTGGCTCGGCGTCAAGATCCAGACGATCACCGAGGACATTGCCGAGACCATGGGTGTGCCCGAGAATTCGGGTGCGCTGGTGTCGGCCGTTACGCCTGACAGCCCCGCCGGCAAGGCCGGCATTGAGGCCGGCGACGTGATCATGCGCTTCGACGGCAAGGAGGTGTCGACGATGCGCGGCCTACCGAAGATCGTCGCTCAGACCCCGATCGGCAAGGCGGTCGAGGTGGAGGTTATGCGGCGGGGCGAGAAGAAGAGCTTTAAGGTCGCGGTAGGGCGCCTGGCCGAGGACGATGAGCCGCGTGAGGCTGCTGTGACCTCGGCGAAGCCGGAGGAACCCAGGGCGCCCGACAAGCCGGTGCTCGGCATGACGCTGATGGCGATGACCGACGAACTGCGCGCACGCTTCTCCATCGATCCGAAGGTCAAGGGCATCGTGGTCGTCGAGGTCGATCCGCAGAGCCCGGCGGCATCAAAGAACATCAAGCCGGGCGATGTCATCGTCGAGGCCGGCCAGGACCAGGTGACGACGCCCGACGAGATGGGCCGCAGCGTCGAGAAGGTCAGGAAGTCGGGTCGCAAAGCCGTGCTGCTCCGGGTCGAGGACGGCCGTGGCGACCTGCGCTTCGTGGCGGTGCCTTTGGTCCCGTAGTTCAAAGCGCTTCAAGGCGAGCGGGGCCCGCGCCACCGGTCGATGGGGCTTCTCCAGGCGGCCGTCTGCCGCTAAACAGCGCTTGGCGGGGCAGCGGACTTCATGCGGCGGCTGCCGACAGGCGCCCTCGAAAGCCTGACGCCGACTGCCGATGCCGGATCGACGTTCCGGGTCCTGATCGTTCCGCCGGCGTGCCGGCCCCGTCATCCGAACATTGCTGGAGCCAGCACCGTGTCGCAGTCTTCAAGCCTCCTCGATACCATCTGGGATAGCTTCGTTCCCGTCCACCGCGACGGGCACAAGTTCGTCGCCGCGGCCTTGTTTCTCACGGTGCTGTTCCTTCTGCTGTTTCCACCTCTCGGCTGGCTGCTGGCCGTGCTGACGTTGTGGATCGCCTACTTCTTCCGCGATCCCGATCGCGTGACGCAGCTTCGCGAGGGGCTAGTGATCGCACCCGCCGACGGCGCGATCTCGTCGATCGAGAAGGTGAAGCCGCCGGCCGAGATCGGCCTCGGGCCGGAGCCGCGCGTGCGCGTCTCGACGTTCCTGTCGGTATTCGACGTCCACATCCAGCGCGCACCGGTTCCGGGTCGCGTGGCGCGCTCGGTGTACGTGCCCGGCGCGTTCGTCAACGCCGCACTCGACAAGGCGAGCGAGGAGAACGAGCGCCGCGCCCTCGTGATCGAGATGCCCGACGGGACCGAGATCGCGGTGGTGCAGATCGCCGGGCTGGTCGCCCGCCGCATCGTGACCTTTGCGCACGAGGGCGACAGCGTCGGCGTCGGGCAGCGCTATGGGCTTATTCGCTTCGGCTCCCGGGTGGATGTCTACCTGCCGCCTGGCCGGCCGGCGCTTGTCTCCGTCGGCCAGCGAATGGTCGCCGGCGAGACCGTGCTCGCGGACCTGAAGAGCAGCGAGGCCGAGCGAGAGGCACGGCGCAGCTGAGGCTCATGCGCCGGCTCAGCGCGTCGTTGCCGGCCGGCGCTGGAAGGGAGGCCATACCATGGATCCGATCGTACCCCGACTGGAGCAGGAATCCCGTCGCCGCCGCCGCAGGCCGATGTTCCGTCATTCGCGGGTGCCGGTGCGGATGATGGTGCCCAACTTCTTCACGCTGATGGGGTTGTGCGCCGGTCTCACCTCGATCCGGATGTCCATCGAAGGCCGCTACGAGCTGGCGCTCGGGCTCATCGTGTTCGCAGCGTTGCTCGACGGCATCGACGGGCGAGTGGCGCGGCTGCTCAAGGCGTCGTCGCGCTTCGGCGCCGAGCTGGACAGTCTGGCCGACTTCGTAAACTTCGGCGTCGCTCCGGCATTCCTGCTGTTCACGTGGGGGCTCGCAACCCCGAAAAGCCTCGGCTGGATCGCGGTGATGATCTTTGCGCTTGCTGCCGCCCTGCGGCTCGCCCGTTTCAACGTCGCCGCCGACGAGGAGAAGCCAAAGTGGCAGGCCAACTTCTTCACAGGCATGCCGACCCCGGCGGCCGCAATCGTGGTGCTGCTGCCGGTCTACCTCGACGAGCTCGGGTTCGCGGGGCTGCGCTCCGGCGACGCCTACAAGGGTGTGCTGCTTTACACGGTGCTGATTGCGAGCCTTATGGTGTCGACCATACCGACCTACTCCGGCAAGCTGCTCGGGGAGCGCATCTCGCGCGACATGGTGCTACCGCTGTTCGTGCTGGCGGTGGCGGTGGTGTCGCTGTTGTTCACCTATCCGTTCGGGACGCTGACCGGGCTGACGCTACTCTACCTTGCGGCAATTCCGGTGAGCTGGCGACGATACCAGCGTAAGCTTGCCGAGACCGGGGCGGCGGCGCCTGCGATGCCGGCCGTACAGCCCGCCGTCGGCGCAGGTGTGGGGGCGACAGCGGGAGACGCTTTGCCATTGACCACGCCACAGGCTGGTGGCGCGCGTGTTGTGGAGATGCGGCCGGGCGGCGAGCCGAAGCGCTAGACGACGATCAGCCTTTCGGCTCGCGCGGCGGACGCGCGGGTCTAGATGCCGGCTGCGGCGCTGGCGGTTTGGCGACCGTGGGCTTGGCGCTCTCGGCCGCGGGGGCCGGAACCGGAGCCGCGATGGAGCCGGGCGCGGGCTGAACTTCGGCCTGGGGCTCAGACGCCGAGAGCTTCGGCTCTGGTCGCGGCCATATCAGATCGTCGGCGCGGCCCGGCTTGGGAGCCAGACGCTCGCCTTTCACCAGCACGCGATAGAACGGCGTCTGCGTTGGCGAGATGCGTGCGCGGCCAGCCGACTGGCCCGGTCCGGATGCGGGCATGATCGAGCTCATGACGGTCAGGCCGCCTATGATCTGGTCGACGAGCGTTTCGCCCATCTGCGACGGCCGATCGGGGCTTTCGCGGCGCGTAACGAGAGCCACCACAGAAGCCGGGATGGGCGGACGCACGATGTCGATCTGCACCGCTTCCTCGCGGCCCGCCGATCCGGGTGCCCGGAGCGTGATCCGGCTGTTGTCCGCCTTCTGCTCGCCTGTCGCCGCAGGTGCCGGGGTTGCGGGTGCGAGTGGGGTGCCGGGTCGGGATGCCGCGCCGGACGCAGGGGCGGATCCGCCAGCGCCGGCCGTCGCGGGAGCTGCTGTAGCCGCCTTGCCGGCGCCCGCGGGCTTGGCGATTTTCTCCTGCTCGGCGGCGGTGCCGGCGAGCGGGATGGCTCGCTCCGACTTGGCCTGATTGAGATCGCGGCGCAGCTCGCGCTCGACAAAGTGGGCGAGCTTGCGGTTGCCGGCACCGGTGAAATTGACGCCGTCGTTCTCACGCAGCAAGCGCATCTTGCCCGCCAGGTCCGGCCCGTACGCGCTCCAGCCGCCGCCTTCCTCGGCAAAACCCGCAAAGGCGTCGATATACTTGATGCCGTTGAGGTAGGCGCGCTCGCGGATGATGTCGTTCATCATCTGTGCCTGCTCGTTGGCCTCGAAGCGCCGGAGATTGGGCAAGCCGACCCAATAGACCGCGGCTCCGCGGCGCTTCAGGGCCTTCATCATCGCGTCGGCTCGCCGACTGTACTCCGCCCGCCATTCATCCGAGCCAACGGCGGCGCGTTTCGCGGTGCCGGCAATCCTGACGGGCTGGCGATCATCCTCTCCGAGCATGACGATCGCCACATGCGGTGGCTCCCGCGCCAGCACCTCGTCGAGCTGCAGGAGATGATCGCCGTGCTCGGAGGTCATCAGGCCGGAGACAACGCGGTGCTTGCGCTGGATGACGAGCCTGGTGTCGTTGCCCATGGCCTCGACGAGGCCATACAGGATGCCTTCGGCGAAGGTGTCGCCAATGACGAGGGTCTGGTAAGTGTCGTTGGCTGGAAACGGCGTGACATAGCTCGTGCCGAGCGGGTCCTCCTGCGCGTAAGCCGGCAGCACACCGAGGGACGACAAGTGCCGACCGAGCACCGGCTCGAGGATGAACGCCATCACGGGCACGGCCGCTATCGCAAGCAACGCCGCGGCGGCGAGCCGAATTGACAGTCGGCGGACACTGGCACGGCGCTGCCCGACGCTCCAAACCGGGGTCGTGGGAGGCGCTGCTTGCGGCAGGGCGATCATAGGGCGGTTATTTACCATGACCCTGTGTCCTGCCCAACTGCCTGTTAGCGCGAAGCTGTGCGCCGAAGATGCTCGAGGACGGCGGTGGTCGGCCAGCAATCGACGGCGAGCCCGCTGGCGCGCTGGTAGGTGCCGATTACCTTTCGCGTGTTGGAGCCAATCTTGCCGTCGATCTTCTCTACCTCGTAGCCCTTCGCCTGAAGGCGCTGCTGGATCTCCTCGATGACGGCGGTGTTCTGCGCGCCCGTGCCGCCGAACGCCCGTCCAAACCCCGGCTGGCCGGCGATGCGGTCGGCGAGATGGCCGACGAACAGCGCGTAGAGGTCGGAGGTATTGTACTTGCGAATGACGCGGAAGTTCTCGAATGCCAGGAAGGCGGGCCCGTAGGCGCCTGCCGGGCTCATCAGATAGGCTTCGAGCGGCAGCTCCCGGGCGGCGAACGTCGCGCGCCGCGCCGGCTGGAAGCCGAGCTTTGCCCATTCGGCGACGGGGCGGGCCTGCGTCGGCCCCTCGAACGCGCAGTCGCCTGACGGCGGCAGCCGTACTTCCACGCCCCACGTCTCGCCGCGCACCCAGCCCTTGCCGGCAAGCTGCCGCGCGGCCGATGCCAGCGCATCGGGCACCGAATGGAAGATGTCGGTCCTGCCGTCGCGGTCGAGATCGTAGGCGTGCTGGAAGTACTCGGTCGGCATGAACTGGGTTAGGCCCACGGCGCCGGCCCAGGACGAGCGCATGTCGGCCCGCGGAACGCCGGCCTCCAGCATGCGCAGTGCGGCGACGAATTCCGCACGGAACATGTCCTTGCGCCGGCCGAGATAGGCCTGTGTCGCGAGCACGGCGAGCGCGTCGTGCGGTAGCCGGTGGCGGCCGAACGCCGTCTCACGGCCCCAGATCGCGAGCACAGAGTAGCGGTCGACACCGATTTCGGCCTCGATCCGCTCCAGCGCCGCTTTGTGACGGACCAACAGCTGGCGGCCCTCGGCGGCGAGCTTCTCGAGGTAGGCGGTATCGAGGTATTTCTCGGGAGGGGCGGTGAACTCCGCCTGGCCGCGGCTCGACTGGCGCTCGCGTCCTGGCAGCACGAGGTCGGGCAGCGACAGATCAGGCGCGTCGAGGCTCGCGATGGCGGTATCGAAAGTCGCGCGAGTGACGCCGGCCGCGCTGGCATCGGGCCAGACGCCTTCCAGGAAGCGGCGGAACGCCGGATCGGGCTTGCCGGCAGCGGCAGCCGCCATGCCGGCCGTCAGCAGCAGCGCGGCAAGCGCGGTGAGGATGCGCGCCGAAAGGTGTGGCCGTCCGGCGCTGCCGGACGGGAACCGTGTCTTCGACTGCGGCGCCGGTGGTCCGGAGCCGTTCGCCTCGGCGCGGGACCGGGCGCTGCTCATGACGAGCGACCTGTCCAGCTGTCGCGCCGGCAAACGAGCTCCCCGCCACGTCGCCGCCCGGTCGATCCAACCGCCTGTCATCGCCACCGTCTCCCTGCCCCCGCCCGGTCGACCCGACTGGCTCGGGTCGCCGACATGGCGACGTCACCCGATTCGCGACAGGTAGACCAACTCGGGACACCAATTTCGTGCCCGCATGACCAGGATGATCCGGAATATGGGCCGAAATCTGGGCCGGGAGGGTGTGTCAGGAGGCAATCTTGAGCTGCTGGAGACGCGATTCCCAGGCCAGGGCCTGGACGACGATCCGGTCGAGGTCGTCGTGCTCAGGCTGCCAGCCAAGGGTGCGGCGGATCTTGTCGGACGCGGCGATGATCGCGGCGGGATCGCCCGGTCGGCGTTGCGACAGGACGACGCTGAAATCACGCCCCGATGCGCGCTTTACGGCGTCGATCACCTCGAGCACGGAATAGCCCTTGGTGTAGCCGCAATTGAACACGTCCGACTTGCCTCCCGAACGCAGGTGCGCCAGTGCAGCGGTGTGAGCCCGCGTGAGATCCTTGATGTGGATGTAGTCGCGGATGCAGGTGCCGTCCGGCGTCGGGTAGTCAGTGCCGAAGACCTCCATCCGCGGCCGCTTGCCGAGCGCGGTCTCGCAGGCGACCTTGATGAGATGGGTAGCGCCGCGGGTCGATTGGCCCGTGCGGCCCTGGGGATCGGCGCCGGCGACGTTGAAATAGCGCAGTGCGACGTAGCCCAGGTCGTGGGCGCGCGCGGCATCCGCCAGCATGATCTCGGTCATGAGCTTGGAGGAGCCGTAGGGCGACATCGGAGCGGGCAGGGCCGTCTCGGGAACCGGCGTTTCGGTCGGATTGCCGTAAACGGCAGCGGTGGAGGAGAAGATGAAGTGGCGCACGCCCGTTGCAACCGCAACCTCGATCAGCGCCCGTGATTTCACTGTGTTGTTGAAATAGTAGCCGAGTGGATCCGCAACCGACTCCGGCACCACGACGGAGCCGGCGAAATGGATGATGGCCTCGACTTTGTGCTTCAGCACGATGGCCCTGACGAGATCCTGATCGCCGACGTCGCCAACGACCAGCGTCGCCGCTGCCGGAACCGCCCAGCGGAAGCCCGTCGTCAGATTGTCGAGGACGACCACCCGCTCGCCAGCGTCGAGAAGCTCGAGAACCATGTGGCTGCCGATGTAGCCGGCACCACCCGTGACAAGTATGGTCATGTTGGAGTATCCACTGCCGAGTTGAAGTCCGCCGATCAGGTTTCGCCCGAATTTCCCCGCAACGGTCTGACATAGCCGCGTCCCGGGCGACAAGCCGCTGCCCCGGAATAATCAAATCGCGTGCCAGAATGCCGACCAGATCGACGACTTGACCGGTGGACGTGGAGCGTCGAGCGCAAGGAGCTGTCCGAATGCCGGTGAAACCGAAGCCCATCCGCAAGGCGGTTCTGCCCGTCGCCGGTCTCGGCACCCGGTTCCTGCCCGCAACCAAGGCGATGCCGAAGGAGATGCTGACGGTCGTCGATCGGCCGGTGATCCAGCACGTGGTCGACGAGGCGCGGGCCGCCGGTATCGAGCACTTCATCTTCGTGACCGGGCGTAACAAAGGTGTCATCGAGGACCACTTCGACAGTCAGTTCGAGCTCGAGCGGACGCTGGCGGAGCGAGGCAAGAAGAGCGAGCTCGATCTTCTCTCGCGCGACCTGCCGGGTGCGGGCCAGACGAGCTTCACGCGCCAGCAGGCACCGCTCGGCCTCGGCCACGCCGTATGGTGCGCGCGCGACATCGTTGGCGACGAGCCCTTTGCGCTGCTGCTGCCCGACATGTTGCATCACGGCGCCGAGCCGTGTCTTGCAACGATGATGAAGGCCTACATGGAGCATGGCGGCAATCATATTGCGGTCTCTCCGGTCCCCGAGGACCAGACGCACCAATACGGCATCGTCGGCGTCAAGAGTGCGAAGGCCAAGGTGGCGGAGATCACCACGATGGTCGAGAAGCCGCCGCGCGGCACGGCGCCATCGAACCTCCACATCACGGGTCGGTATATCCTGCAGCCGGAGATCTTCGACCTGCTTGCGCGACAGGAGCGGGGCGCCGGCGGCGAGATCCAGCTGACCGATTCCATGATCAAGCTGCAGAACGACGCCAAGCAGCCCTTCTTCGCGGTTCGGTTCGACGGCGTGATCTACGACTGCGGCTCGAAGATCGGCTTTCTGACGGCCAATGTCGCCTATGCGCTGGCCCGCGACGACCTCGCGCCAGCGTTCAAGAAGGAGCTCAAGAAGCTCATTTGACGGCTCTGCCAGGGTGCCGCTCCGTCGCCGATCCCCGCCCTCGTCCAGGGCAGATGCTTGCTGGGCAGGGCTCGCCCGCCACGGCGCGAGGACAGTCCACGTCTCCGGGCGAGGCCGCTATAAACTCTGCGAAGAATCCACGTTCGGCTGAAGTGGTTCAGCGCATAGCGCGAGCTGCGAGACCCACACCTGCCCAAGGAGCACGACATGACGACAACGTTCTCGCGCCGCGGTGCCTTTGCCGGCTGTGCCCTGCTGCTCATGTCCGCGCTCTCGGGCGTCGCTGGAGCGGCCGACGTGTCGATACTCAACGTCTCCTACGATCCGACCCGAGAACTCTACCAGGACTACAACCTGGCCTTCGCCCAGCACTGGAAGGCCAAGACAGGGCACAAGGTCAAGATAAGGCAGTCGCACGGCGGCTCCGGCAAGCAGGCACGGTCGGTGATCGACGGTCTCGAGGCGGACGTGGTGACGCTGGCGCTCGGCGGCGACGTCGACCAGCTTCATGCAAAGGGCAAGCTCATTCCGGCTGATTGGGCCAAGCGCCTTCCCGCGAACTCGGCGCCGTACACGTCGACGATCGTGTTCCTCGTTCGCAAAGGCAACCCCAAGAAGATCAAGGATTGGAGCGATCTAGGCCGGGCCGGCGTCGAGGTGGTGACGCCGAACCCCAAGACATCGGGCGGCGCTCGCTGGAACTACCTTGCAGCCTGGGTCTATGCCTTGAAGCAGCCGGGCGGCAGCGAGGCCACGGCGCGCGATCTCGTGACCCGCATCTACAAGAACACCAGAGTGCTGGATTCGGGAGCCCGCGCCTCACTGACGACTTTCACGGAACGCGCCATCGGCGACGCGCTGATCTCGTGGGAGAACGAGGCTTATCTGGCGTGGAAGGAGCTCGGCTCCGACAAGTTCGATGTGGTGACGCCCTCGATATCAATTCTGGCCGAGCCGTCGGTTGCGGTGGTCGACAAGGTCGTCGACAAGCGTGGCACCCGTGCTGTCGCCGAGGAGTACCTGAAGCATCTTTATAGCGCTGAGGGTCAGGAGATCGCCGGAAAGCACTACTATCGGCCGCGCGACGCCAAAATCCAGGAGAAGCTGAAGGCGCGGTTCGCGCCTGTGACGCTGTTCACCATCGAGGAGGTGTTCGGCGGGTGGTCCAAGGCGACCGAGGTGCACTTCAAGGACGGAGCGATCTTCGACCAGATCTACAGCTCCAAGGGCCGCTGAGGCGACGGGCCCTGCCCGTGCCCGCCGGAATGTTTTGCCGCCGGCCCGTCCAGTGGCAGATGGCGACAGCGTCGCAGGGTGGTCCGACAGGTCGCGCATTCCGCCCCAGGCCGCGGCCGCGAAAGACTGCCGGACCAGGAATATCGAGTGCAGGATTTCTTCGTTCGCCGGCTTGCGCGGGGTGCATAGGGTCGCGCGTCAAGACCTATCCGCTGGAACCCGAACAATGCACCTGGGACACCCTTTCCACTGGCTCGCGTTCGCCGCCGCCTACGCCTTCGTCCTCGTCGTGACCGCCACCGGTGCGCGCGCCGACACGATAATCCTCAATGCGTCCTACGACGTTGCTCGTGAACTCTATAAGGATATCAATCCGGCCTTCGCCGCGGCATGGAAAGCGCGAACCGGCGAGACGCTGGCCATCAGGCAGTCGCATGGTCCCTCGTCGAAGCAGGCCCTGTCCGTGACCAACGGCCTCGAGGCCCACGTCGTTGCAATGAACCAGGAGCCCGATATCGATCTCTTGGCCGAGCGCGGGGGACTGGTGGCGGCCGACTGGCGGCAGCGACTGCCGTTTGGCGCGATCCCCTATACGACCGTGACCGTCTTTCTGGTGCGGAAAGGCAATCCGAAAGGCATCAAGGACTGGAGCGACCTCGCACGAGCCGGCGTGTCGGTCGTGGTGCCGAACCCGAAAACGAGCGGCAACGGCCGCTACACCTATCTGGCGGCTTGGGGCCACGGCATCGAAACGACCGGCTCGGAGGCCGGCGCGCGCGATCTCGTGCAGCGGTTGTTCGCCAATGTACCGGTCTTCGACGGCGGAGGGCGCGGCGCGACGACCACGTTCACGCAGCGCGAGGTGGGCGACGTTCTCGTGACGTTCGAGAGCGAGGCCATCCTGATCGGCGCCGAGTTGGGTGCCGGAGCCTTCGAGATCGTCTATCCGTCGACGAGCATCGAGGCCGCACCGCCGGTGGCAGTCGTGGAGAGCGTGACAGCCAAGCGCGGCACCCGTAAAGTGACCGAGGCGTATCTCGAATTCCTGTTCTCGCCGGAGGGTCAGAAGATCATCGCGAAGCATCATTTCCGTCCTCGCGATCCGGCCGTGCTCGCTGCCAACGCCGCCCGCTTTCCGGCCATCAAGACGCTGACGGTGGAAGGCCGGCTCGGCGGCTGGGCCAAGGTGCAGAAGGAGCATTTTGCCGATGGCGGCATCTACGACCAGATTTTGGTGAGGCGCTGATGTCAGGGGCCCACGCGCGACGCGTGCTGCCGGGCTTCGGTCTTTCGCTCGGCTACACCATCGCGTACCTGTCGCTGATCGTGCTCATCCCTCTGTCGGCGGTCTTCCTGAAGACGGCGACACTCTCGTGGGCGGAGATCTGGGCGACGATCAGCGCGCCTCGCGCCGTGGCGTCCTACAAGCTGACGTTCGGCACCTCGTTGCTCGCAGCCTCGATCAATGCCGTGTTCGGGCTGATGCTGGCCTGGGTACTGGTGCGCTACTCGTTCCCGGGCAAGAAGATCGTGGATTCTCTCGTGGATCTGCCGTTCGCCCTGCCAACGGCCGTCGCCGGCATCTCTTTGACCGCGATCTACGCTAAGAACGGCTGGCTTGGGCAGTACCTGGAGCCGCTCGGCATCAAGGTGGCTTTCGGGCCGCTCGGCGTCTTGGTGGCACTGACGTTCATCGGATTGCCGTTCGTGGTGCGCACGGTCCAGCCGGTGCTCGAGGATCTCGACAGCGAGATCGAGGAAGCGGCAGCGAGCCTCGGTGCGACGCGTTGGCAGACGTTTCGCCTCGTGGTCCTGCCGCTGGTGCTCCCGGCACTGCTGACGGGGTTCGCACTCGCGTTCGCTCGCGCGGTCGGCGAGTACGGCTCGGTGATCTTCATCGCCGGCAATATTCCGATGGTGTCGGAGATCACGCCGCTCATCATCATCACCAAGCTCGAGCAGTATGACTATGCGGGCGCCACCGCCATTGCCTCGGTGATGCTGGTGGTGTCGTTCGTGCTGCTGTTCGTTATCAACGCACTTCAGACCTGGGCTGCCCGCAGCATCGGGAGAGATCGCTGATGGCCGGCCTCGGCACCTCCCTGGTTGGTGGCGAGACCCGGTTCGAGGGCCGTGCAGCGACCCGCGACCGCGCCTGGGTGAAGTGGACGCTGATCTGCGTTTCGATGGCGTTTTTCGCGATCTTCCTTCTGCTTCCGCTGGTCGCCGTGTTCGTGGAGGCGCTGCGCAAGGGATGGGGTGTCTACCTGGCCGCGATCGTCGAGCCGGACGCGGTCTCGGCGATCAAGCTGACGCTGCTCGCCGCGGCCATCGCGGTGCCACTGAACCTCGTCTTCGGCGTTGCGGCCGCGTGGGCAATCGCCAAGTACCAGTTCCCCGGCAAGCATTTCCTGACGACGCTGATCGACCTGCCGTTCTCGGTCTCGCCGGTCATTGCGGGGCTCATCTACGTGCTGGTGTTCGGTGCCCAGGGCTGGCTCGGTCCGTGGCTTGCAGACCATGACATCAGGATCATCTTCGCGGTGCCGGGCATAGTCCTCGCCACTGTGTTCGTGACGTTCCCCTTCATTGCACGGGAGCTCATTCCGCTCATGGAGGCGCAGGGGCGCGAGGAGGAGGAGGCGGCGATCGTGCTCGGCGCGACGGGCTGGCAGGCGTTCTGGCATGTCACGATGCCAAACATCAAATGGGGCCTGCTCTACGGCGTGGTGCTGTGCAACGCGCGTGCAATGGGCGAGTTCGGTGCGGTGTCGGTGGTCTCGGGCCATATCCGCGGACTGACCAACACGATGCCGCTGCACGTCGAGATTCTCTACAACGAATACCAGTTCGCTGCCGCGTTTGCCGTCGCCTCGCTGCTGGCGCTGCTGGCGCTCGTCACGCTGGTCATCAAGTCCTACGTCGAATGGCAGTCGGCCCGCACGGCCGCGAGGAACGATCCACGATGAGCATCAAGGTCGAAGGCATCGAGAAGCGGTTCGGGAGCTTCGTCGCGCTCGACGACGTAAGCCTCGAGTTCCCCGAGGGCCAGCTCGTCGCGCTGCTCGGCCCGTCGGGTTGCGGCAAGACCACGCTGTTGCGCATCATCGCCGGGCTCGAGGCGGCCGACCGGGGCCGCGTTCTGCTCGAAGGAGAGGACGCCACGGACCGACATGTGCGCGAGCGCGCGGTGGGCTTTGTCTTTCAGCACTATGCGCTGTTCCGCCACATGACGGTGTTCGAGAACGTCGCGTTCGGCCTCAGGGTGAAGCCCAAGGGCGTCCGGCTGACCGACGCCGAAATCGACCAGAAGGTGAAGCGGCTCCTCGATCTCGTGCAGCTCGACTGGCTGTCGCAGCGGATGCCGGCACAGCTTTCGGGCGGGCAACGGCAGCGCGTGGCGCTTGCCAGGGCGCTTGCCGTCGAGCCGCGCGTGCTCCTGCTCGACGAGCCGTTCGGAGCGCTCGATGCCAAAGTGCGCAAGGAACTCCGCCGCTGGCTGAGAGAGCTGCACGAGGAGCTGCATATCACCTCGATCTTCGTCACCCACGACCAGGAGGAGGCTCTTGAGCTGGCCGACAAGGTGGTGGTGATGAACAAAGGGCGCGTCGAGCAGATCGGTACGCCCGTCGAGATCTACGACAATCCCGCGACACCTTTCGTGTTCGGTTTCATCGGCACGGTCAATGCGTTCCACGGAACGGTGGTGGGTGGCGAGGTGCGTGTCGGATCGGCGGTGCTGCCGATTGACGGACTGCCATTCCCCGATGGCCGCGATGTCGTGGCCTACGCCCGCCCGCACGAGATCGATATCGTGACGGAGGCGAATGGTCCGGTCGGAGTGGCGGCTACCGTCAGTCGCGTACTGCCGGTTGGCGCCGTCCGGCGCGTCGAGCTCAAGGGGCACGGCGCGGACGGCGCTCCGCCGCGCCACTACGAGGTCGAGCTGTCGCCGGCCACCGCCGACTTGCTGGCTCTCGCTGCCGGGCAGGAGGTGCGACTCATCGGGCGGCGGCTGCGCGTATTCGCGGAAGGGACCACCGGAGCCCGGGGATGAACTTCCAGCAGCTCCGCATCATCCGCGAGACGGTACGGCGCAACTTCAACCTGACCGAGGTCGCTGGTGCTCTTTACACCTCGCAATCCGGCGTCTCCAAGCACATCAAGGATCTCGAGGACGAGCTCGGTGTTGAGCTGTTCGTGCGCCGTGGCAAGCGTCTCTTGGGGCTGACCGGGCCCGGCAAGGAGCTGGTCACCATTGTCGAGCGGATGTTGCTCGACGCGGCCAATATCAAACGGCTCGCGGATCAGTTCGCCAAGGCCGACCGTGGCGAGCTGACGATCGCAACGACCCATACGCAGGCCCGCTATGCGCTGCCCCCGGTGATCGCCGCGTTCAAGCGCTTGTTCCCCGACGTGCACCTGATGCTGCACCAGGGCAGCCCGACCGAGATCGCGACCATGCTGCTCGACGGCAACGCCGATATCGGAATAGCCACCGAGACGCTGATCGACGTTCCCGAGCTGGTCGCGTTTTCCTACTACGACTGGCGGCACGCGGTCGTGGTGCCGAGGGGTCATGTTCTGGCGCGTGCGACACCGCTCACGCTCGAGGCGATCGCCGAGCATCCGGTCATCACGTATCACGAGGGCTTCACCGGTCGCGCCAACATCGACGCGCGGTTTGCCGAGGCCGGGCTTGCGCCCGACATCGTCATGGCCGCGCTCGATGCCGATGTGATCAAGGCTTACGTGGAACTGGGCCTCGGCGTCGGCCTCATCGCGTCGATGGCATTCGATCCCCATCGCGACAGCGCCCTCGCGCTGGTCGAGGCGCCGGGGCTGTTTGCCGAGAACACCGCTCGTATCGCGCTGCGGCGTGGCCGCTATCTGCGCGGCTATGCCTACCGCTTCGTGGAGCTCTGCCAGCCG
The DNA here is from genome assembly GCA_964471635.1 of uncultured Hyphomicrobium sp. Lineage (GTDB taxonomy): Bacteria > Pseudomonadota > Alphaproteobacteria > Rhizobiales > Hyphomicrobiaceae > JAKAML01. Next base: position 66,307 of record CAYYGO010000003.1, on the reverse strand, counting down.
GCGCTGACCGAGGCTGTGGTGCGCGCCGCGACCGCGCCGGAACGCGACGGTGCCTGACCGCGAAGGGGTCTGACCGCGAAGGGGCCTGACCACTACAGGGCCGGGCTTCGACGGACGGTGCGACCGTTGCTCAGCGCGTCTCCTCCGGCGAGCGATTGTAGATGTCGTCGGTGC
>CAYYGO010000003.1:0-66033 GCA_964471635.1 uncultured Hyphomicrobium sp. | reverse complement strand
GCGACCGTTGCTCAGCGCGTCTCCTCCGGCGAGCGATTGTAGATGTCGTCGGTGCGTACGATGTCGTCCTCACCGAGGTACGAGCCGATCTGCACCTCGATGAGCTCGAGCGGCACCTTGCCGGGGTTCTCCAGGCGGTGCCACTGCGTCGAAAATATGTAGACGCTCTCGTTCTCGCGAACGAGCTTCTCGATATCGCCGATCACCACCTTGGCGGTGCCCTGAACGACGATCCAATGCTCGGAGCGGTGATGGTGCATCTGCATTGAAAGCTTGCCGCCCGGTTTCACGTGCAGCTTCTTGACCTGGAAGCGCGAGCCGATGTTGAGCGTCTCGAAGAAGCCCCACGGCCGGTAGTTCCTGAGGTGCTGCTCCTGCTCCTTGCGCCTGCTGCGCTTGAGCTCGGCCACGATCTTCGAGACGTCCTGCGAGCGGCCCTTGTCGGCCACCAGCAATGCGTCGGGCGTATCGACGATGACGAGGTTCGCGACCCCAATCGTGGCAACCAGCGAGCGTTCGGAGTGGATGTAGCAGCCGTTGGTGTCCCGCAGGACCGCGTCGCCATTGACGTAGTTGTCGTCGCCGTCGCGCGGAGCAATGTGCCACAGCGAGGCCCACGAGCCGACGTCGTCCCAGCCGACGTCGATCGGGAACATCGTCGCAAGCTTTGTCCTCTCCATCACGGCGTAGTCGACCGAGATCGAGGGCGAAGCCGCGAAAGCCTTCTTCTCGAGGCGGAGGAAGCCGAGGTCGGTGTCGGCGCCAGCAAGGGCGGCACGAGCGGCCTCCAGAATGGCTGGCTCAAAGCGCGCGATCTCGTCGAGAAAGGCCTGGGCGTGCAGCACGAAAATGCCGCTGTTCCAATAGTAGCCGCCCTCGGAGACGTAAGTCTCGGCGGTCGCAAGGTTCGGCTTCTCGAAGAAGGCCGCAACTTCGTAGGCGCCGTTGCCACTGCCGTTGGCGAGTGGCGCCCCCTGTCGGATATAGCCGTAGCCGGTATGCGGCTCCTCGGGCTTGATGCCGAACAGGACCAGTCGGCCGCCAGCCGCGACCTCGGCCGCCTTTTTGACGGCAGCCACGAACTTCGCCTCGTCCTTGACGGCATGGTCGGACGGCATCACGACGAGGATCGCATTGGGGCTCTCCCGCGTCGCCGCCAGTGCCGCGACGGCGATCGCGGGGGCGGTGTTGCGTGCCACAGGCTCAAGAACAATCGCCTTCGGCACAATGCCCGACTGCTCGATCTCCTCCTTGATCAGGAAGCGATGATCGTTGTTGCAGAGCAGGATCGGGGCGGCGAAGCCGGCGGCGCCCGTGAGCCTCTGCAGGGTTGCGCCGAGGAAGCTCGTGTTCTGGCCGCGGAAGAAGCGGATGAACTGCTTGGGGTACATAGCCCGCGACAGTGGCCACAACCGCGTGCCGGAGCCGCCGGATAGAATGACGGGAAAGATGACGCTCATGTACGGAAGCCTCGGCGATGGGGATGTTCAGTTCCAAGTCGCTCGGCGGGTCCGGCCCATCGGGCCTTTGCCTGCCGCGCCTGCATCTAGCATGCGGGCCGCGGAGACCCAATGCCGTCGCGCCTCTGGGCGCGGCGGCCGAGGGGGCGGGATACTCAGCGGCCTTGCGGCCGCTGCAAGAGCCGGTCGCGCAGCGAGCGGACGCCGCCCGCGATCTGCTGCTCGGAGGTATGCGGCGCGGCAGGGGGCGACGACAGGCCCGCGGTCACAGTTTCGCGGCGAAGCATCGGGCGTGCCGCGCTGCCGGAGCCGGGTGCGGACTGGGCGGGCTGCTGGGGCGCATCCTTGCGCAGTTGTGGGCCGAGGCGACCACTGATCGGCGAAGAATTCTGCTGGGGCGGCAAAGGCGCGGCGTAGGCACCGGTGCCCGAGCCGGTGGCCGGACCATATCCTTGTCCATTGCCCTGGACGGCGCCGGCGCGGAACATGTCGGCCTCACCGCGGACGCGCAGTGCCGGCGGGTGGCCGTCGAGGTCGGCGTCCAACTCGGTGCCGTTGGCAAGATCGGCAAGGTCGTCGGCCGGATCGCCGCCGATGCCGAGAGCCTCCACCATCATCGACGCTTGCTGGCTGGCGTCGGCTGTCATTCCGACGCCCGATGCACGCCACCGCTCGACGACCTGGTCGAGGAATCCCTCGTCGCCGACCGACTTCTGCCACCTCTCGGTGAAGCGTGCAGTCGATGAGCGCGGCAGGACGTTCTTCGGCAGCTCGTCGAAGCGGATGCGAACCGGCAGGGCCATGCCGTCGCCGAACGCGATCGCCTCGCGCTGTCCGAGCGAGGGCAGGAACTCGAGCAGGCCAGAGCCGGTGTCGGCGACGGCCGACTGCACGAGGTGCTGGTCCTTGTCGTTTGTCATCCGCAGCGCGAACACCGTGTTGCATTGCGAGAGGATCGTCGGGTCGATCTCGGCAGGGCGCTGCGTGACGATGCACAGCGAGGCGCCGTACTTGCGGCCTTCCTTGGCAATCTTGGCGATCGCGCGCTTGCACGGCTCGAAGCCGAGGCTGGGATTCACCGGGACGTAACGGTGCGCTTCCTCGCAGACGATGGTGACCGGTATCTGGCCTTCGCTCCAGACAGCGAAATCGAACGTCAGGCGGCAGAGCACGGAGACGACGACGTTGACGACCTCTGTGGGGATGCCGGTCAGCTCGAGGATGGTCAGCGGCCGGTTGTTCACCGGCACGCGGAACAGACGTCCGAGCACCTGGGTCATGCCGTCATAGACGGTGAGCGACCCGAACATGAAGGCGTAGCGCGCATCCTGCGAGATCGAATCGATGCGGTTCTTGAGGTTGCGATAGGGCGCGAGATCTTTTTTGTTCTCGAGCTTGCCCATCCGCTCGTCGATGATGCCGGTCAGGTCGGAGATGCGGTACGGCACCGGCGTGTCGACGGTGAAGCGGCCGCTATCGATCACACCGCGGCGCAGCTTGTTGCTCTCGTGCGTTCGGCCGGCGCTGTAGCGGCTCTTGGCAATCGGGATCAGCTCCTGCAGGATCTCGATCTCGGCCTTGCGGTTCTGGTCGCCAACGAGAACCTCGACGATCTCCTCGAAGTTCAGCAGCCAGAACGGGAGCTGCATGTTGCGCGGGTTCATAACCTCGGCGAACTCGCTGAACGCGGTTGCGTACTCGTTGTGCGGATCGAGCAGCACGATGTGAGCGGCCGGGTTCTTCTGCAGGATGGCGCGCAGGATCAGCGCCGTGGTGCAGGACTTGCCGGTGCCCGTGGTGCCGAGGATCGCGAAATGCTTGCCGAGCAGGTCGTCGACGCGAACCATGGCCGGGATCGAGGCATCCTGCCGGATGCAGCCCACACGGACAGAGCGGGCCATGTCGCCGCAGAAGGCCAGCTCGAGCTCCACCTTCGATGCGACCCGCACGCGGTCTCCGAGTGCCGGATAGACCGTGACGCCACGGTTGAACGTGACGCCTCGGTTCTCGGCGGCCTTCCACAGCTCGCCCACGAGGCCGAGCTCGGCGATCCAGACCTCGCCCTCGCCTTCGCGCTGTGCCGGCACCGGTACGCTGAGTGCCGACACAATAGACAGCACGATGGTGTTGGCGGTGTCGATGGCGAGCAGCGTTCCCATCTCCGGCCGCTCGTTGATGCTCCTGACGCGTCCGTCCTGGCGGTTGTCGAGTAGCACGATGGCCTTGGATCCGGTCACCGAGACGATGCGCCCGATGGAGGCGTCTCGCGGGGTGGTCGCGGGGTCGTTGGCTATGGACGTCTGCATGCTTCGGTTCCTACTCAGGACCAGGTGCGGTTCAACTGGTCGTCATTCGATTCGATGGTCGCGGCATCTGGTGCCGTGACGCTGTGGCGCGACGGGAGGATGACGGCGACCTCGGTGCCGACGTCGAGGGTGCTGCGGATCTCGAGCCGCCCGCCGTGCAGCTCGACCAACGCTTTGGCAATCGGTAGGCCGAGGCCGGTTCCCTCGCGCCAGCGCGTGCGGCTGCCGTCGACCTGGCCGAATGGCGTCAGCGCGATCTGCAACTGCTCGTCGGTCATGCCGACGCCGGTATCGCGAATGAGAATGGTTACGCTGCCGTCGTGTCCGCGCAGGGCCTCGACCGCCACCGAGCCGCCGGGGCGCGTGAACTTGATGGCATTGGAGACCAGGTTGCTCATGATCTGTCGGAGCTTGATGGCATCGCCGCGGACTGGCGGCAGGTCGATCGAGACGCGCAGCATGAACGACACGCCGACCTCTTCGGCGGACTTGCGGAATGAAGAGACTGTGGACTGCAGGATCTCTTCGACGCTGATCTCGCGCGCGTCGAGCGTGTAGCGTCCGCTCTGCATTTTCGAGATGTCGAGGATGTCGTTGATGACCGCCAGTAGGTGCGAGGCGGCATCGTGGATCAGGTCGGCATACTCGACGATCTCGGCGTCGGGCAGCTTCCGGCGTCCGTGTCCGGCCAAGAGCTTGGAGAAGCCCATCACGGTGTTCAGCGGCGTCCTGAGCTCGTGACTCATGTTGGCGATGAACTCGGACTTCACTTTGCCGGCGAGTTCCGACTCGATGCGGGCCATCTGCTCGGCCGTATGCGCGCGATTGCGCAGCACGGCGTTGCCGAGCAGCGTCGCATACTCGCCCATCAGCGAGTTGTTGCGCTTTGAACCAAAGGCGCCGTTGAGCATGGTCCGAGGGGGTCCGCACAGGTCATTTCGGGTGACAAGCCTAGGCTTCGATTGGATAAATGCTGGTTAACGCCACGATCAGTGCGCGAACAATCGGCCGTGATCCGTGATCTGAGTTTGTGAATCTTGTTCTAATTCGGCACCGAGTAACGGCGTTGCGACCGCACAATCTCGCACGCGTCCCGCGCCGTTCGAGCCCCGTCCTGGCCAGGGTGTGTTGCGGGTCTGCACCGCATGCTGCCCAAAGTGCTCAGTATGTCACTCCAACGGTGTTAATCGAACCTCTAACGGTATAATGTTACGTTTGTTGCTCGGGTCTGAGTTGGCGCGAGCCTGTTATTCTGCGGTCGGTCAGCCGCGATTCGGGGAGGGATGGTGGCGTTCGCCAGGACCTTTGCAATGGGCGCTCTCGGCGCGCTCGCAATGATCGGCTTTGCAGCCGCTACGCCTGCCGCGGCGCAGTTCAATATCGAGGAGCCCGAGGCCGAAAAGGGCGAGATCGAGATCGAGTATCACGGCGCCTATCACTCCGGAATTCCCCGCCGTCGCTTTATCGTCGAGGATCCGGGTGGGCCCGACGAGGAGATCGTCGGCGACAAGAACGAAGCCGTGCGGCATGGGCACGAGCTCGAGGTCAATCTCGGAATTACGGATTACTTCAAGCTCGGGGTGTGCGTGGAGTTCGAGAAGGAGCGGCTGGAAGAGATCGACGATCTCGAGCAGCTCAACGCCTTCGACAGTCTGAAGGCCACGGAGATCGAGATCCAAGGCACGTTCGTGTTCGTGCCGCTCAAGAAGAATGGGTTCGGTCTTGCTGCGCTCGTCGGTTTCTCTCATGCGTTCGAGGCCGAGGAAGGCAACACCTTCAAGATCGGGCCGCTCATGAAGGTCGCCAATGGCCCATGGTCGGCGACGGGCAACCTCATCTTCGTCAAGCATTTTGGCGGCGGCGAGTTCGAGGATGGCGTGCGGGTCCGCGACGAGCGGTGGGACCTCGACTACGCCTGGCAGCTCAAGTACGACCTGTCGAAGTCGATCGGGCTTGCCGTGGAAGGCTACGGCTCGTTCAATCGTCTTGGTGACAGCGGCACGCGCGACGAAGGCTCGCTGCTGTTCGGCGATGGAGATACCCATCGCATCGGCCCGGTCGTCTACTACACGTTCGGTCTTGATCGCGGACGCGGCGAGAAGGCCATGAAGCTCGGTCGCATGAACGCCGGCAAGGGCAAGGACGACGACGACAAGAAGGGTGGCAAGGACGACGATGACGACGATGACGAGGAAGAGGGCCCGTCGGCACGCATCGGCGCCGGCGTCCTCTTCGGTCTCAATGACAACACGTCGGACGTCGCTCTGAAGTGGAATGTCGAAGTGACGTTCTGAAGCTTGTCGGTTGCGCCTGAGAGAAAGAAGCCCCGCAGATCCGATGGATCGCGGGGCTTTTCATTTCAGCGCCGATCCAAGCCGGCGACGAAACGATCGCGAGGGTGCGGGCTTGCCGCGGTCGACGCCCCTCGCATGCGTGTCGCCCTACCAGAGGCGGTTCGGCATGAAGCGGGCGGTGATCGGATTCAGCTTCCGGCGGGGGCGGTCGCGTTCGGCCGCCTCGATTTCATCGATCGTCTTGGCCATCGCGTCGGCAACTTTCTCGAGGCCCGGGATGCGGCGCATGTCGTCATGCATGTAGTGCAGCGTCTCGCGGACTGTTGCGAGGTCGATTGCAGGCGGCCACGGGTCCTGGCGCGGAATGCGGAACATGGGCTCGACTCCGGACAATGGCCGCACGCGTTAAAAAATCGTTAGCGGCCGCTCTGCGCTTTCATCGCAAGAAACGGGCCGTGCGGCAAGCCGCCTCCGTCATTGGCAGCGTCCCGTTTCGGCACGCCTGCCAACCGCTTCGTGCCGTTGCTGGCCAAGCCTTCCTTTACCTCGGACGGACACACTCGGACGTTGGAATGGGCGGGCAATGACTGCGCGCCAGAGCTGGAGCATGTAGCTCGTGTCGCGAACTCCGAGTGTGCTGATCATTGTCGAGAATCTCACTGTGCCCCTCGACCGCCGCGTATGGCAGGAGGCGCGCACACTGAAGGAGGCGGGCTACACCGTCTCGGTGATCTGCCCCAAGGGCGGGAAGTACACCGCGCCATACGAGTTGCTCGAGGGCGTTCACATCTTCCGCCATCCGATGCCGATAGAGGCTGACGGTGCCCTCGGTTATGCCGTCGAGTACGGCTGGGCGCTGGCCTGGGAGCTGGCGCTGTCGATCAAGGCCTACTTCAAGGTCGGCTTCGACGTTGTGCAAGCGTGCAACCCGCCCGACCTCATGTTCCTCGTCGCGGGCTTCTGGAAGTACCTGTTCGGTAAGCCGTTCGTCTTCGATCATCACGACATCAACCCCGAGCTGTACGAGGCCAAGTTCGGCAAGCGCGGAATGTTCCACGCACTGCTGCTCGGCCTCGAGCGCATGACGTTCCAGGCGGCCGACGTTTCGATTGCGACCAACGACACGTTCCGCTCGATTGCCATCTGCCGTGGCGGCATGGCGCCCGATCGCGTGTTGGTGGTGCGCTCGATCCCGGACCTGACGCGCTTCAAGCGCACGACGCCGAATATCGCCCTCAAGAACGGGCGGACGCACCTTGTCGGATATCTCGGCATCATGGGCGCGCAGGACGGCGTCGACCTGCTCGTCGAGGCGATGGCGACGCTCGTCAATCGCGACGGGCGCCGCGACATCCAGTGCGCCATCGTAGGCTCAGGCACGGAGTTGCCGCGACTGACCGCGCTGGCCTCGGCGCGGGGGATTGCCGATTACGTGACCTTCACCGGATTCCAGTCGGGCGAGCCGCTCATGGCCTCGCTGTCGGCGTTCGATATCGGCGTGATCCCCGACCCGAAGAACGGCTACAACGACAAGATCTCCATGAACAAACACTTCGAGTACATGACGCTCGGTGTGCCATTCGTGCAGTTCGACCTGGCCGAGGGTCGTCGCATCGCGGGCGACGCGTCGCTCTATGCCGCCGACAATTCGCCGGTCGATCTTGCGCGCCAGATCGCGCGGCTGGCGGACGACGAACCGCTTCGGGCCGATCTTGCCGCGCGGGGCGCCGAACGGGCCAAAGCGCTACTGCGCTGGGAAACGGAGCGCAGCCGCCTGCTCGCGGCCTATGACATCGCCTTCGGGCTTCGCGGCCGGACCGTGCCGCCAGCTCGCGCGCCGGCCCTTTTGAAGTGACCCGTCCGGTGGCGCTCCGCCTTCAAGGGGCAAGGACATCTCGCGCCGCGCCCTGACGGATGGCACCGAGACAGTCGGCGGCAGCGTGGCGGAGCGCAGGTACGAGGCCCAGGGCGACCACGATGGCAACGGCCGCGAGGCCCGCGGCGGCGGCCAGCCCATGGAAAAGGCCGACATCGGCCGGCAGGAGTGAGACGGCGGCAAGACCGCCGGCGCATGCGCCCGCAAGCGAGAGGGCGGCGAGCACCACCGGTCGCCCGAGCGTCGGCCGCCCGAGCTCGAGGCGCCAGGCGACATAAGCCAGAGACAGCGCCTCGCCCGCGATGCCGGCCGCGGCAATTCCCAAGAGCCCGGCGCCGCTGGTGGCCGCGGCGAGCGAGCCTGCCAGTGCGGTGGCGCGCAGCAGACCGGCGACGAGGAAGGGCCGCGTCTCGCCGAGTGCCATCAACGCCATGCCCGGCGCCGCCTGAAGCATGCGCAATGCCCACATGACCGCGAGGCAGGTGACTACTGCACCGTAGCCTGCATAGGCGTCACCGAAGGCCACCGGCAGGATGGCGCCGCCTGCAGCCATGAACGTCAGGCCGTACAGCGCGGCCGCAAGTGCGGTCGCCTCGGTCAGCCTGGCGAAGCGGGACTGAAAGCGGCGTGCGTCGTCGCGGCAGGCCGAGAGCGCCGGCAGCATCAGCGCGTGACCGACCTTGGCCGCGACGAGACCGGGCACCATGGTGATCATGAAGGCCGCGGAAAATGCCGCCAGCTCCTCCATGCCAAGCACCCGGCCGATGACGATGCGGTCGCCCTGGTAGACGACCGCCAGCGGTATCGCGCTGAGCCAGATGGGCCATCCGAATGCGAAGAGCCGGGAGAGCTCGGTGTGGTTTGCGCCGAGGCGATAGGGAGCCTCGGCAAGCACGTGGGAGGCAGCAACCGCCACGACGGCCTGCACCAGCCAGATCCATAGCGCCGTCGCATAGCCGGCGCCGATCGAGACCAGCACGACGGTCGCGGCCAGGGCGGCGATCTGCGGGATGACCTCGACCAGGAGCTGCGGCTTGTTATCCAGTCGGCGCTGCGCGCGGCGGCAGTCGAGATGCAAGAAGCCTCTGACGAGGGGGACCAGCGCGGCGGCCTCGAACGCCCAGGCGGTGTGCGGAATCGCGAAGTACTGCGTGACGGGACCAGCGGCGAAATAGAGAATGACCGCTGTTGCGATACCGCGGGCGACCAGCGTCGTATGGGCGGCGGCCAGGAGTGACGGGGCATCGCCGTCGCGAGCCTGGACGATGAGCCGGTCGGCGCCGAGGTCGGTCAACGTCTCGACAAGCTGCAACACGAGCGTGACGGCAGCCGCGATACCGAAATCACCCCGCGAAAGCGCATGTCCCATGATGGCATTGCGAAGGAACGACAGGCCCTGCGCCGCGGCGTAGCCCGATAGCAGCAGCATGCCCTGGCCCGCCAGGCGACGGGCGACGCCGGCAGTTGCGGCGGCGGGCACCGTCGCGGCCGTAATGGCCGCTGGCGTGGGAGATGCAAGGCTCATTTGTGCGGCTCCGCGACGCCACCTTCCGTGCCAGCACGCCGGCGTGTCCAACCCGACGCGCCCGGTAGCCGTCGCGACAGCGCGCGCACCGGTGCCTCGGCGAAGCGGCCTGCGAACCTGCCGAGCCGATCGCCGGAGAGACGCACCAGCGAGCACGTTGTTTGCATCCAACGGGGCCGGAGCGCGCGGGACCACTTGCGGCGGAAGGCATCCTCCATGGCCGCAAATGACGACCCTTTCACGCCGGCCGACAGATGTAGGAGGTGGAAGTCGACCACATAGGCGCTGTAGCCGAGGATGTCGGCGACGAGGCAAATGTCGGCGCCATAGAAGTGAAAGCCGCCGAGATCGCGCGAGAAGCCGACGCGGGCTGCCTTCTTCACGACGATGAAGTTCTCGTCGAGGCTCATGACCCGCTGTGGCAGCGACCCCATCGATTGATTAGTGCCGTGCGGGTCGGTGATGCGAAGCGCAAGACGGCCAGAGGCGATGCCTCCGGCATTCCCCGCCAGCGCCCACGCGGGATCGAGCCGGTCGAGCTCGGCTAGTCGGGCGGCAAGCGTGTCGCGCGTGTCGGCGATGAGACGCACGTCCTGATGGCAGAGCACCGCGAACTGGCCGACTGCCGTGTTGAGCATTGCATTGAGGCCGGCATAGGCGGACGTTTGCTCGCCGGCGGTATTGTCGATGTACAGGAACTCGGCGACGTCCGCACCGAAGCCGCCGGCCACGAGGGAGGCACGCATCTGCTCGTATTGGGCGGCATCGTTGACCAGGGTGCAGATCGAGAAGGCGACCGGGCCCGCCGGAGGATCGGGGACGTCCGGGCGGCGGACGACGGGGGATGTCGCGCGCGTCATGCCCGAGCCTCCGGTGCGAGTTTGCGAGGAGCGGTGGCGGTCGGGGATGAAGCACTGGTCAGCCCTGCCGCGGCATCGTAGCCCGACCTCCATTCTGCACGGCGGCGCCAGATTTCGCGCCACACCGCAGCCGTGGTGCGATGGCGCTCGCTCCGGGTGATGATCGCGAGGACGCTGGTCGCAGCACATCGCGACAGAGGCCAGGCGGCAAGGAGCGCGGTGCCGATGCGGCGGGTATGTGGCGGGAAATACCGCAGGATGAGGCTTGCCTTGGCGGCCAGAAGGCGAACCATCTTGCCTGTGCGGGCGGTCTCCGATGCGCCTCCGATGTGGACGATCGTCGCATCCGGCGTAATGCGGGGTCGGGCACCGAGCCGTGCCGCCCGCAGGCAGAGGTCGGCCTCCTCGCCATACATGAAGAACGCGGCATCGAACCCGCCGAGTTCGAGCCAGAAGCTGCGCTCGATCATGAGAAAGCAACCCGAGACGATATCGACGGCCCGCTCGCGGTCGCGCGGCCAGCTGCCGTAGGTCTCGCCATTGCAGAGCTCCAAGTCGCTGAACAGGGCTGTCAGGCCAAGCGCCCGGCAGGCGAGGTTCCACAGCGTGATGCGGCCCCAGCAGGAGGCGGGATTGAGCCGGCCGTCGGGGAACAGTGTCCGTCCGCCCCAGATGCGCGCCTCGGGCCTCAGCTGCGCGAAGGCGTGCAGTCGGTCGATGGCGCCGTCAAGCACGACCGTGTCGGGGTTGAGCAGCAGCAGATAGCGACCGCGGGCATGGCGCGCGGCCAGATTGTTGGCGGCTGCGAACCCGAGGTTCGCATCCGAGGCGATGAGCCGAACGCCGGGGTGCGCGCTGGCGATGGCCTCAGCCGAGCCGTCGTTGGAAGCATTGTCGACGACGATGATTTCGATGCTCGCCGCGCGCGTCTCGGCCACGGCGGAGCGCAGGGCAGCCAGGGTCAGGGCTCGCGTATTGTAGCTGACGACCAGAATTGAGACATCGATTGGCGGGGCCGGCCTCATGCTGGTCCTTCGCGCTGGCACGGCATGCGCTGTGCAGGTCGGTGAGGGGCGATGACCGCGATGCCCATGTCGGCCCAGCGTCCAGCGCCCCGTTGAACATCGGGATGTCGACACTAGCCGCCGGCGGCTAATCCCTCGTTAAGCCCGTAGGGTGCGCCGAGGATGGAAATCAAAGCTTAATGGAGGCGCGCCATCATCCACGAGCGGCCGTCGTCGACAGGGCGACAGGCGAACGTGGATGAGGGCGCGCGGGCGCATGGGAGCAAGCGGCATGAGTGGCGCAACGGCCCGAGGCGGCGAGCCGTTTGACGGGATCATCTGCATCGGCGGCGAGGACTGGTGGTACCACAACCGCGGGCACTTCGATTTCCAGATCATGCGGCGGCTCGCGCGCGAGATGCCGGTGCTGTTTGTCAACTCGATTGCGGTGCGCATGCCGAGCCCGAGCCGCGATCGCAATTTTCGCGCGCGTGTGCGGCGGAAGCTCGCGAGCCTCTCGCGCGGCCTGGTGAACGTCGAGAACCGGTTCTGGGTGTGCTCACCCGCGGTGGTGCCAGGGCAGGCCGGTCAAGCGGTCAGCGGCTGGGCGCTCGCGCCGCAAATCCGATGGGCGGCGCGGCGCGCGGGCATCACGCGGCCAGTCCTGTGGGTGCATTGTCCGGCCGGCGCGCGCCTTGTCGGCGAGATCGAGGCCGCCGCGGTCGTGCTGCAGCGGACCGACCGCTTCGAGGCGTTCCCCGAAGGAGACCCTGCGCTGCTGGGTCGTCAGATCGCAGACCTCAAGCGGTCGGCCGACCTCGTCGTCTACGCCGCACCGCACCTGATGCGGCAGGAGGCTGTTGAGGTGAAGCGCCAGCTTCTCGTGACGCATGGCGTCGAGATCGAGGCGTTTGCCGCGGCAGGCTCAAAATCCGACCGCGGCCCGGACGAGCTGGCGCATCTGTCACGACCCCGGGTGGGCTTCATCGGCGGCATCGATGCCCATACGTTCGATCCCGAGCTGTTTCTCGCCGTCGCGCGGCGCCTTCCTTCGATGGAGTTTGTCATGGTCGGGGGCTCGTCGCTGCCCGACGGTTGGTGCCCGCTCGCCAATGTGACGTTTACCGGGCGCAAGCCCTACGAGCGCATCGCCAGCTACATGGCGGCGATGGATGTGCTCATCATGCCGTGGAACCGCAGCCCTTGGATCGAGGCCTGCAATCCGATCAAGCTCAAGGAGTACCTGGCGGTTGGCCGCCCCGTTGTGACGACGGACTTTCCAGCGCTCGACGGGTGGCGAGACCTTGTCTCGGTTGCCCATGATGCGCCGGGGTTCGCGGCTGCCATCTCGCGTGCACTCGAGACGCCTTTCGACGCCGCCGAGGCCCGCCGCCGCGTGCTGCCGGAGAGCTGGGACAACAAGGCTAGTCTCGTCGGCGATACGCTACAGGATGTCTGCGGCACGAAGCTGCTGACACGTCCCGAGGCGCGGCGCTCTGCAGCCTGAGCCTGCCGCCAGCCAAACCTTGAGCACGCAGATCCATCCGTGATCGCGATCGCCAGGTCCGCTCCGAGATGCGGTCGGAACTTATGTGGTGGACGGCTTCGATTGCTGTGCGGGCCGACTGCCCGCGTCTCTTTCCTACCGCTTGAGAAGGGCCAGCGCCTCGTGCCCGGTCATCCGCCCATAAGGCGTGCCGGGATGCACGAAGCCCGGCTCCGGCGCGTATCGCGGCCTTTCGGGGGCATACGATGGCCGCTGCTCCGGCCGGTGGCGGGGCGATTGGCTCCGGTCGGCTGTCGGCTCCTTCAGCCGGATGGCGGTCGCGGTTGCGCGGCGGGGATCGGCCAGGGCGCCACCGAGCCCCAGGAAGAAGAAGAAATAGGCGTAGAGCACGTTCCAGTAGTGCACTGTGCAGCCGATCAGGCAAAGCGCGACCAGCGACATCGTCCAGCCGAGCATCAGGCGGCGCATGCGGAGGTCGGGACTGCGACCGGAACGTCTGGCGACCGCCCGTGCCAGAAGCCCGATCGCAAGTGCGAGTAGTAGCACGGATGGGATGCCTTGACGCATGGCGATCACCAGCCAGAACGCGTCGACCGTCGGCGATACCATCCACCATGGCCGCTCCCAGTCGGCTAGCCCGATGCCGAGCCAGGGATTGGCCCATACGTTGGACATGCCGTGCTCCCAAATCTGCAGGCGGTAGTAGCCGGTCCAGCTGTCAAACGTCATGCCGGTCGCGATAAAGGCGATGGGCGATCGGCTCGAGAAGATCGAGGCGCCGACGTAGAGTCCGGTGAGCGTGACCAGCGTCAGCGTAAGCCGCGAGGGAACCTTGCGCGTCGATATTTCCCAGAGGACCATGGTGCACTGGAGGGCGATGCAGAGGAGAGGCGCCGAGGACAAGCCAAGCGCTGTGGCGCCGAGCAGGAAGACGGCGCGCCGTTGGGCTCCGCTGGCGGTCTTCTCCGCATAGCAGTAGAGGGCCAGCATCGCCGCACAAAAGGTGCCGTAGTGGATCGGGTGGTCGAATGTGCCGTAGGCGCGCGTCAGCCCCATGCGCGTCTCGACGCCGGTCGGATGGACATAGCCTGTCAGACGCGCCAGCGTGTCATGCACAAATAGCTGACCGAGTAGTGTCTCCGGCAGCGCAATGATAGCGGCGGCAGCAATGGCCCAGAACATGGCGCGCAGCGCTGCGGCGAACGTCGCTAGATCGCGCACGTAGGCACGCGTGACGAAGTAGGCGCCAAGGCTCTCGAGCGCCAGCGACCCGCCATAGACGAGGCCCTCGCGTCCGCCGTCGGCGTGCACGCCGAACACGGCCAGCGTCGCTCCGGCGAACATCAGGAAGAGGGCGTCGAAAGACCGCAAACGGGTATCGGGCGCGCCGAGTATGCGGGCGACCGCGAGAGGGAACAGCACAAGCAGCGCGACGCGGTGCGGCGGCAGCCGGAGGCCCTCGACGTAGAGCGACAGCTCCGTCGGGCACAATAGGCTCAGGATCACGATCAGGACCGGCGTCGGAACGGCGGCGCGGGATGCCGTAACGGCTCGCGACATGTCGCTTGGCTTTCTCTGGCGGCGCGCTTCGGTGCGCTGCGCGGCTACACTGCTCCTCTCCGTCCGACTCTGCCGATGCCCCAGCTCTCAGGTTGCCGCGTTCAGTTCGCGTTCTTGCCCAAAATGACTGCACCGAATGTGCGCATCAGGATTTTGAGATCGAGCCACAGCGACCAGGACTTGATGTAGGCGATGTCGAGATCGACGCGGGCTCGCATCTTGTCGGCGGTCGCTGTCTCGCCGCGCCAGCCTTCGACCTGCGCCAGTCCGGTGATGCCAGGGCGCACCTGATGGCGGCCGGCGTAGTCCTCGAGGAGCTGCCCGAACTCGTCGTCGTGAATCAGCGCGTGCGGTCGTGGGCCGACGAGGCTCATGTCGCCGTGCAGAACGTTCCAGACCTGCGGCAACTCGTCGAGGCTCATGCGGCGCAGGAAGCGGCCGACTCGGGTGACGCGCGGATCGGATGTGCCCACCTGGCGCACGTCCGTGCCGTCCTCCATGACGGACATGGTGCGGAATTTCAGAACCTCGAATACTCTCTGGTTGAGGCCACGGCGGCGCTGACGGAAGAGGACGGGGCCGCGGCTGTCGAGCTTGATCGCGAGTGCAATCGCCGGCATCAGCGGCATGGCGATCAGCAGCAACAGGCAGCCGAGCACCAGATCCTCGCAACGCTTGACGATCGGGGCCCAGTCCGAGAGCGGCTTGCGCTTCACGTCCATGAGGCCGACCGGACCGAGGCAAGAGACCGCGTGCGCGTTGCCGCTCGGCAGAAGATCGGTCGCGATATGGGTGACGATGTGCACCGAGACAGGCAATTGCTCGAGCTTGCGTACAACGTCCGAGAGTCGGCGGTCGGCGCCCTGGGGCAGTGCCACCACGATGCGGTCGATGCGATCGCGACGGACGGCGGCCGTGAGATCGGTCAGCGTACCGGCCAGTGCGAGTCCCTCTGTGTCGATGCGCTCATCGCCGAGACGGTCGTCGAAGACGCCGGCAAAGCGGACGCCTTGGTCGGAGTTGGACAGGTGCTCCTTCACGCGGCGCGCGATGCTTCCAGCGCCGAACACGGCTACGGCCTCCTCGTAGAGGCCGGCCGCAGCCAGAGTGGCAAGGAGGGGGCGGCTTACGAGGCGGACGCCGAGCAGCAGCGTGAAGCTGGCCGAAAGCCAGGCGAGGAACCAGACCCACATGTGTGCACTGCGCAGGGTCTGCGGCAGGCAGAGAGCCAGAACGCCGACGATGCCAATGACGAGCGCAGTGAAGAGCGCCGCCGGATCCTCGGGTAGGGCATGCAGCTTGGAGGTTTCGTAGAAGCCCCAGGCCCTGAGGCAGACCTGGACCATGAAGGCAGCAAGGACCGAGCATTGCGCGACGATCAGCCAGTCGAGTGGAATTTCGCCCGTCGTCGCGTAGATGTAGGCCGGAAGAAAGCCGCCGAACGCGACGGCCAGCATGTCGGCCAGCGCGACGAGGTCCATAGCGATCCGCCGCGACCAGCGCGCACGGGTTGCCAGCGGCGCCGTGCCGGACGCCGTATCGGCTTCGGGACGGTCGATAACGGTTGTTGAAGACATCATGCCCCACCTGACGCGCAGGCTGTCATTTGCCTGCCTACACGGGTAGGAGTGTACGCTGACGGTGCCTAATTTTCATTGAAGGGCAGGGCCTTTAGGCGCTGTCCGACGGGTCTCAGGCGGCGCGGCGGCCATGACCGCGCGTGGCCGATGGCTCGGCGAGCGCCAGCCCCGAGCCGAGTGCGCTCGTGTCGTCCAGCACAACGGGGTCGACCTCGTTCATCACGATGCCGACCACTTTGCGGTGGTTGAAGCCGAGGCCTTTCAAAGCCCGCTTGGCGATCTGCTTCGGCGTGCCGCGCCAGTTCATCACGAAGACGATCTGGTCGGCGTAATCCGCGATGACGCGACCGTCGATGACCGGAAGCAGCGGAGGTGTATCGATAACGATGGTGTCGAACAGGCCCTTGAGGGTCGTGAATGCCTGTGTAGCACCCGGGCTGGCCAGCAGCTCCGCACTCGACAGGCGCGACGGCAGCGGTCCGCTGGCAGGAAGGAAATGCAGGCCCGTTCGTGCATCCCTGAGGATCGCTCCTGCCGCCGGCTGGCCGGACGCAAGGGCCTCCAGCAGTCCGGAAGCGCGGCCGGCGGCTAGCTCGCGCGTGAGTGCCGCCCGCCTCAAGTCGCCGTCGATCAGCAGAACGCGGTGACCGGTCATCGCGTAGTGATGCGCAAGGTTCGAGGCGACAGTCGCCGATCCCTCGCCGGGCAGGCTCGAGGAGACCTGCACGAGGCGCGCCGCGCTGCTCGTCCTGCGCACGTCAATCTCGCGCCGCGCACCGCGGATGGCCTCTGCATAGGCGCTGCCTGGCTCGGCGACGACAAGCCGGATCGAGCGCAACCGGTCTTGCTTGTCGCCGGGCCGGACGGCCCAGGGGACGGACGCAAGGTGCGCGAGGTCGAATACGCGCTCGACGTCGTCGGGCCGGCCAACGCCCGTCGTCGCGAACTCGAGCGCGAGCACGATGGCGATGCCTGCTGCGAGCCCCATAAGAAGTGCCACCAAAACCACCTGCTTGCGGTTCGGAGCGGACGGGAACAAGGGCACGTCGGCCTGCTCGATGATACGGCTGTCGGGCAGTTGCAGCTCTTGCGTCTCATGGGTCTGCTTGAATCGCGACAGCAGCGTATGCAACAGCTGCTTGCTGGTCTCCGCCTCGCGCTCGAGCTCCTTCAGTCGGACGCCCGCCTCCTTCGCGACGATCTGCTGATCCTTCAGCGAGCCAAGGCTCTGTGAAAGCTGACGCTCGCGGTGCTCGGCAACCTCGAGCTCGTTCTTGAGGTTCTCGACGAGGCGCCGGATCTCGGAAGCGAGTTGCGCCTCGGCATCCTCGACTTCGGCCCGGATCTTCTGCATCTCTGGGTGCTTCGGGCCATACTTCGAGGCGAGCTCGGCCTCTCGGCGCGTCGCGGCAGACACCTGTTCGCGCATTTGCCGAACGGTATGGCTCTGTAGCACGTCGCCTATGCCCGCGCCGCTATCGCCGCGCCGCAGGATTTTCTGGCCCTGCTCGTACTTGGCGCGCGCCTCGCTGGTGGCATTGCGGGAGACGACGGTCTGCTCCATGAGCCTGGCGAGCTGCTTCTCGGACAGGATCTGGCCTTCGCTGTCGAAGATGTTGTTCTCGGCCTTGTACTGCTCGACCTGCCGC
Organism: uncultured Hyphomicrobium sp.; assembly: GCA_964471635.1. Taxonomy (GTDB): domain Bacteria; phylum Pseudomonadota; class Alphaproteobacteria; order Rhizobiales; family Hyphomicrobiaceae; genus JAKAML01. Next base: position 48,412 of record CAYYGO010000003.1, on the reverse strand, counting down.
TCGGCCTCGGAGACCTTGAGTTTCAACTGGTCGATCTTCTGCTCGAGGAGTTCGCTCGCCTGCCCTGCGGCGCGCTGTTTCGCTGCGAGCTGCTCGGAGACGTAGACTTCGGCGATCGTGTTCGCGATGCGCGCCGCCTTGACCGGGTCGGACGCCGAGAACTTGATCGAGATCAGGAGCGTGTTGCGCACCCGTGCCACCTTGAGCCGCTCGGAGAAAGCCACCGCGATCTCGTCCTTTTCCGGCTCGTTGGCGCCAGGTCGCTCCGGTGATATGAGGCTCGCGATCGGGTCCTTGCGAGTCTCGGTGCGGCGAGCCGCGTTCTTGGCAGGCTCGTCCTCGGGGAAAAGCACGGCGAGACCGGCCTGGCCGATCAGGCGGCGGATATGAGTGACATGCTCGAACTCGGGATCGTCGCGCAGCTTCAAGACCTCGATGACCTTGAGCGCGATCGAACGTGAGCGGATGATTTCGACCTCGCTCTCGACGGTGGCCGCGTCGGCCTTGAGATCCGCGACGACGCCTTCGAGGTTGGCGATGGTCTTCTTGCGCGGATCTATCTGCACGACGGCGGCGGCGTCGTACCGGTCCGGCATCAGGTGAGTGACGGCGGCGGCAAGAGCCGCAAGCAGCAGAGCCAGCGCGCACGGGATCTTCCAGCGTCGGCGAAGCGCTGAAAGCATTCGCTCGAGGCTCGGGCTGGTGCCCGCCTCGTCCGTGAACTCTGGTCCAAGTCCCGCTCCGTACATTCCTGGGCTTTCGATGCCGTGTTGTTGTTCTAGTAACGGAACTTCGCGCCGACCGAGAACCGGTTGCGCGTCACGTCGAAGGCGTCTTCGGTCGAATCACGCACTTGATGTTCGTATCCAAAGGTGAACAGCCAGTTCTTGGTGTGGTAATAATCGAGGCCGACACGGGCGCTCCAACCCCGGTCTCGGCGAGTGACGCCGATGAAGTCGCTGTCCCTCAGCTCGCCATCGACCGTAAGCAGCAGGTTGTTCTGGATCTCGTACTCAAGCTTGCCGTGCAACCGGCTCTCTATCCGTCCGCCTACGTCGGTGCCGACGCGGTCCTCGACGGCGCGGGTGGCCGTGCCATATAGCGTCATGCGTTGCGTGGCCAACCACTGAACCTGGCCTTCAAGCAGCGACGTCGCGACGTCCTTGATTGTCGCCTGCTCGTAGTCGCGGATGCCGTAGCCGCCCAGCAACCGCCAGCGGACGAGAGGATTGGTCTCGAATGCGACGCCGGCCATCGCCTCGTATCCGATGCCGTCATAGTCGGTCAGCGTGTTGCCGCGGTTCCACTGCTGCAGCGCGCGAACCTTGCCCACGAGCTCGTAGCCCGGCGAAATGCGGTAGCCGAACTTCACTTGGGCAGCCATCAGGTCGAGGTCGCGCTGATCCTGCTCGAGACGGGCGCTGCTCGAGGTGGTGGCATCGTTGAAATCCCAGCGGTCGAAGGAGGCAGAGAGTGTCCCGTAGAGCCGACCGACATCGCGTGTGATGCCGATGGCGGCGCGGTTGTGAACAATGGCAACCGGCTCGCCGGCTGTCGTCGGCAGCAGGGCATCGGACCGTTCCTCGTGCTCGAGCGCGGACAGCGTGCTTATCGAGAGCGTGTGCGCGTGGTCGAAATGCAGTGCTCCGTCGAGCTTGGCCTGGACGCTGGCGTAGTCCTGCTCAGGATTCTCCCTGTAGTTGACGATCTTGCCGCCAACCGAGAGATCGAGCACGTGGCGCGGCAATTGCGACTGGAAGCGAATGCCTGGAGTGATTTCGCTGCGGATGTCGGCGTGGCGGTCGAGGTCGGTGCCGAAGATGTTGTCGTCGTAGACCACAGCGGCACCGATCGAGGGCAGGACGATGTAGTTGCCGGCGCGGAACCCCTCGGGCATCAGGTGCGCGCGGTCGCGCTCGGAAACCCGCTCGGCACCGAATTTCTTCGCCTGGTCATAGACGCCGAGGCGCTCGCGGCCGGCCACCGTCTCGGTGATGAGACCGCCATCGCTGTCGAGGTCGAGCGCCGACGTCGGAGCGGGAACACCAGCCACCATCAGCGCAGCCACCGTCCCGGTCGCGACAAGGCCAAGTGCCGTGCGTGACGCCTGACCCGTCCCGGCATCCTTCGGATCATGTTCTTGCTTCCCATCGCCGCTCACCGCGCGCTCTCCATCGAGGTCCGGAGCCCGCTAGAAGAAGCGTTCGGGGATGCGGATGTTGTCGCCAGGCAGCACCAGCATGTCGGTCGGCAGAGCGATGCGCTCCTCTCGCCCACCCTCGCGCACCAGGATCAGGTGGCTCTGCTGTGCGCGGTAGGTGTATCCCCCCGCCAAGGCAACGGCATCGCGGAACGTGAGGCCATTCTTGAATGCGAACTCGCCGCCGCTTCTGACCTCACCATGCACGTAGATCGGACGGAAGTTCAGGATCTCGACATTCACTCGCGGGTTCTTCAGGAACCCCTCCGAGTAGCGCCGAACGATCGTCTCGCGCAGCTCGGCGAGGGATTTGCCCTTGGCAGACACCTCGCCGACCAGTGGCAGCGCGATCTGGCCCGAGCCGTTGACCTCGACCTGGGTCGTCAGGCTGTCCTCGCCGAAAACGGTCACCTTGATCTTATCGCCGATGCCGACGCGGATGACGCGACTGGCGGTTGGCATTGCGGCCTGTGTGGCGAAGCTTGGGCTCGCGTACCCCACATTTTCGGCGCAGCCGGCGACGAGCCACGCGGCGGCAACGACCACGAGCCAAAGTCGGCACGACAGGAGACGAAGCTCACTCAGAACCATGGGCCGGTACGCGTCCACGACTGCCAAAGCCGCCGCGACGCCGGGGCTTCGGCGCACTGGGCGGCAATCCTCTAGAAGCACCTGGAAAGGTTAATTCCCGTTTAATCGAACGCGCGGCGCGTCGGTGGCTTGCCTCGCGGACGTTAGCCACCCGTTGAGCGCTTCCTGGTAGCGTCCTCGCGCGATCTTTCGGGCGCGTGCGAGGGGACCAGTTGTGACAAGCCGAACGATGAGCGCCAGCGGGTTGGCGCGCGCCTATGCCGGGAAGCCCACCGTCTACTTCACAAATCCGCGAGTAGATTTCGTCGACAAGTTGCCCCACGACCCAACGGCGCGCGTCCTTGAGGTCGGTTGCGGCAATGGCGCCACGGGGGCGATGGCAAGGCGCCGTGGCCGGGCCGGTCACTACGCTGGCATCGAGCTGTTCCCGGGTGCCGCAGACGATGCGCGCATGGTGCTTTCGGAAGTTCTCGTGGGTGATGTCGAGCGAATCGACTTGCCTTGGCCGGCAGCGAGTTTTGATGCGCTGATCCTGTCGGAGGTTCTCGAGCACCTCGTCGATCCATGGGCGGTGCTGGCAAAGCTCGAGCGGTTTGTGCGTCCTGGCGGGCTGGTGCTCGCAAGCTCGCCCAACGTCGCTCATTGGCGCGTCGTTCGCGAGTTGATCCGCGGCCGCTTCGATCTGGCCGACAGCGGGGTCTTCGATCGCACGCACATGCGCTGGTTCACCCCGGACACCTATGCGGAGATGTTCGCGAACGCCGGCTTCGAGGTCGTGCATGTCGGGCCGGTTACGCCGTTCTCCGAGCGCACGCGCATCGTCTCGGCGTTGACCGGAGGTCGCCTCGACCACTTGTTCATGGCGCAGATCTCGATCGAGGCAGTGAAGCGCTAGCCGGGTGCCCCGGTCGTGGGTGCAGGTCTGCCCGGCTCGAACCGCGGTTCGCGGGTGTCAGTCGTGGCGGATCCTCGCCTTGCCGAGCGCGACGTCGAATTCGCAAGCGGCGAGCGTCTCGCCGCTGGCGCCCGACGCCGTCAGTAGAAGACGCGGACTCTTGAAACGAACCGCCCACAGTGGATTTTCGACGTCCCAGATCGCGACGTCGACGTCGTCGCGGCCGATGACCAATGTGACGCGCGTCTCCTTGGTCCACATTTGCCGCATCGCGCCGGCTGCTCTCGCCTCCGGATGTCCGCCCTTCACGCAGGCCTCGACCGCGCGGTCGCGATAGGCCTCGACGACGGCGTCCGCGGTCGCCGAGCGCCACAGCTGATCCTGGGTGTACACTTTGAGGCCGGCCAGCCCGGCCAGCACGAGGACCAGCGCCCGCATGTCTGCAATCTCCAATGGACACGACACGCCGCCTGCGGGACGCATCGACCCTTCTCCAGACTCTGCCAGCTGATGGTTTACAGAGCGTTGCGACGTGTCGCACGTTGGGGCGGCTTGTCAGACCAACCGGAGTGCGGCACAAGCGGTTGATTGAACAAAAGTCTAAGACCTCATGGAGGATCGCCGTGGCGAAGAAGAAGGTCCTGATCACGTGGCCGCTGCCCGATGCCGTTATGGCGCGCGCGCGCGCAACCTACGACGTCATCGCGCATAGTGGCGATCCAAAGATCACGATTGACGAGATGCTCGAGGCGGCGAAGTCGGTCGACGCCATCCTGCTCACGCTCAATGAGAAGTGTCGCAAGGATGTGATCGATCGGATGCCCGAGAACATGAAGTGCATCTCGACGTTCTCGATCGGTTTCGACCACATCGACCTCGATGCCTGCAAGGCACGAGGCATCCGCGCGGGCAATGCGCCCCACGGTGTCACGGTGGCAACGGCCGAGATTGCGATGTTGCTACTGCTCGGTGCCGCCCGACGGGCTGGCGAGGGCGAGGCGATGATCCGCCAGAGGAACTGGCCCGGCTGGCAGCCGCTGCAACTCGTCGGTCAAAGGCTCGATGGCAAGAAGCTCGGCATCTATGGCTTCGGCAAGATCGGCCAGGCGCTCGCCAAGCGCGCCCGAGGCTTCGATATGGACATCCACTACTACGACATTTTCCGGCAGACCCCCGAGCGGGAGAAAGAGCTCGGCGTCACCTATCATGCGTCACTCGACAGCCTGCTGTCTGTTTCGCAGTTCTTCTCCATCAATGCGCCCTCGACCCCCGAGACACGCTACTTCTTCAACAAATCGGTGATCGAGAAGCTGCCCCACGGCGCCGTAGTGGTGAACACCGCACGCGGCGATCTCGTGAACGACGAGGACATGATCGCGGCGCTCAAGTCGGGTCGGCTCGGCTATGCCGGGCTCGATGTCTTCGCCGGTGAGCCGAAAATCCACGAGGGCTACTACGACCTGCCCAACACGTTCCTGTTTCCGCACCTCGGCTCTGCCGCGATCGAGGCGCGTAACCAGATGGGCTTCGAGGCTCTCGACAACATCGATGCCTTCTTTGCCGGAAAGGACATGCCGTTCAAGCTCGCGTGACCGGTTCGGCAGGGCTCAATTGAAGTGGAAGCTCACGCCGGCGCGTACAACGGTGCTCGACGGGTCGAACTCCTGCAGCGATTGGCCCACCGATCCGAGGTCGAGCTTCGAACTCCTGTAGTCGAAGCGCAGCGCTTCAAGCCGGAACGAGATGCGCGGCAATACCATTGCCTCGACACCGGCGCCGTAGACGATGCCCTGGAACGACGTCGAGCGGTCGACGGTGGCGCCACCGCCATTGCTCAGCGTGATCCCGACGTCGGTCCAGGTGTAGCCGGCCGTCGCGTAGAACAGCGCTGGTCCGATCGGGATGCCGATACGGCCGCGGATGGTGCCGCTCGCGTCGATGTCGGCCCTGCCACTCAGCGTGGGAAGGGCGGTGATACCGTAGCTCGCGGTATCGATGCTGACGTCCGCTTCGGCGCCGACCACGATCAGCCCAAGGCCCAGGTTTATGCCGAGGTGCCCGCCGAAGCTCGCCGACTGCTGGTCGACCGCTTTACCCAGATCGCTGTCGATGGTGGTCCAGTTGGCGCCGCCATGCGCCCCGGCGTAGATGCCGCTCCATATCGGCGCCAGAAGCTGCTGGGCGCGTACGGGCTCGGGAGCGGCGAGAGTGGCGAGCGGCACGATGGCAGTGGCCGCAAGACGAAGCGTCTGCGGCAGACGCAGGCAGGCGATCGACACGGGCGGACCTCGGGACGCAGAACGGGGCAGGACCGCGGACGGACAGGGCGCGGGCTGTTAATCATCCGCAATATTGGTTAACCGTTCCTGAACGGTCGGTCGAAGCCAGTCTGCTCGGACCGACGTCGCGGCAGCGCGTCAGGAAAGCGTTGCCGCGTGAGTAAGGAGCCACCGCGCGGTCCGCAGCAGACGTCCATCGTCGCCGCGTGCGCCGACAAGCTGGACGCCGAGTGGCAGTCCGTCGGCTTCCATGAGCGGCAGGGAGATGCAGGGGCATCCGTAGTATGTCCACAGCCCGTTGAAGATCGGCGAGCCAGTGATGCCCTCTGCGAGCTTCGGCGCGGGTCCCGGTGCAGCAAGCGTCAGAATGGCCGAGGTGTCGGTCAGGATCTCGTCGATCGATTCGTACAGGGCATCGCGCACGCGAACGGCGTCGATGTACTCGCGCGCCGGGACGGCAAACCCTGCCTGCAGTCGCTTGGCGAGGCCGGGAGAGACGAGCTCGGGTGCACGCTCGTAGATCGGACCGTAGTAGGCGGCGTTCTCGGCAAGCTGCACGATCCGTTGTGCCTCGATCGCGTCGGCCGAGGACGGCAGCTCGATCACGCGGCATTGCTGGCCGAGCGCTTCGACGAGCTCGTCGAACGCGGCCTGCATGAGGGTGGACGCCTCCGTCGCCCATGCGGCTGTCCGCACCACGGTGAAGAGCGGGGGCAGCGGTGGCCCAGAGCGCGCGATGTCGAGAAGGTTGGGCTGGCTGCGGGGAAAACTCGTCGGGTCCGCCGGATCGTAGGCAGCCATCGCGTCGGTGACGAGGGCCACGTCCTCGACCGTCCGTGCCAGCACGCCGACCGTATCGAGACTGTGGGACTGCATCAGCACGCCCGACCGCGGCACGAGGCCCAGGCTCGGTTTGAAACCGACGAGGCCGCAGTAGGAGGCGGGGCGCAGCACGGAGCCGGCAGTCTGCGTTCCGAGGGCCGCCGGTACCATGTCGTCGGCGACGGCGGCTGCCGATCCTGCCGATGAGCCTCCGGTCGTGCGGGAGGTGTCGCGCGGATTTCGCGTCGCGGCCGGCGTAAGCAGCGCAAGCTCGGTGGTGACCGTCTTTCCGAGAATGACCGCGCCTGCGGATTTCAGTGCGGCGACGGCACTCGCATCGGCGGTGGCGACACGGCCGCGAAAGATCGGGGAGCCGTACTCGGCAGGCGCCCCTGCCACGTCGATTACGTCCTTGACACCGATCGGCACGCCGTGAAGCGGGCCGATGCCCCGGCCGGAGCGTCGCGCCGCGTCAGAGGCACGCGCGTCGGACAGTGCACGTTCGGGGTCGACGTGTGCCCAGGCACCGATCTCCGGGTCGCGCGATGCGATCCGCTCGAGGCACGATGCGACCAGCGCCTCGCTCGTCACGTCGCCGCTCGCGATGGCGTCGGCCGCCTCCGTGACGGTGAGCCGGCAGAGACCGGCGCTCATCACGCTGGCCTACCGGTTGCCTGCGGCTGCCAGCGGCAGGTCGCTGCCGTGCCACCCACCTCGGCGGTGACGGTGCCATTGGCGCCGTCTGCCGTCTTGCGCTCGCACTTCGGCGACTTGTGGCCATAGAGGTACTCGGGCAGGCCGAGACCGATCTTGGGGAAGGCGTAGAACATGACCATCGACAGGACGACGATGTAGAGGAACGGCATCACGCCCGAGAAGATCTCGTCGATCGTCACGTGCTTTGGCGCGACGCCTTTCAAGTAGAACGGCGCCATTGCGACCGGTGGCGACAGGAACGAGGTCTGCAGGTTGAGGGCCACGAGTACGCCGAAGAACAGCGGGTCGATGCAGAAATCGTCGAGCAGCGGCAGGAAGATCGGCAGGAAGATGACGATGATCTCCGTCCACTCGAGCGGCCAGCCGAGTACGAAGATGATCGCCTGCGTCAGGATCAGGAACCAGAACGGCGAAAGGTTGAGGCCGATTATGAAGTCCTCCACCACCTTCTGGCCGCCCAGGTAGGCGAACACGGCCGAGAACACCGCCGAGCCGACGAACAACCAGCACACCATGGCGGACGCGCGGGCGGTCAGGTAGGCGCTCTCCTTGAGCTTGGTGATGGAGAACGTCCGGTAGGCCACCGCCAGCAAGATCGCTCCGAGTGCGCCTACTGCGGCTGCCTCCTGCGGTGTCGCGAGGCCGAACATGATGGCGCCGAGGACCGAGAGGATCAGCAGCGACAACGGCAGGAAGGCGGTGGCAAGCTCATAAAGCACGGTGCCGAGGGGCGCGCTGCGTTCCTCCTTCGGCAGCATCGGCGCCAGCGATGGGTTGAGCCATGACCTCACGATCACATAGGTCATGTACATGCCGGCCAGCATCACGCCGGGCACGAAGGCCGCTGCGTAGAGCTTGACCACGGATACGCCGGCCGTCGCCCCATAGAGGATCAGCATGACCGACGGCGGAATGAGGATGCCGAGGCAACCGCCCGCACAAACCACGCCGGCTGCCAGCTTCGTGTCGTAGCCGGCGCGCAGCATTGCAGGAAATGCGAGAAGACCCATGAGCGTGACGACGGCGCCTACGATGCCGGTCGCGGTCGCAAACAACGCACACGTTGCGAGCGTGGCAACAGCGAGCGATCCCGGCAGCCAGCCTGCTGCCAATTGGATCGAGCGAAACAGGCGGTCGAGTATGTTGGCGCGCTCGATCACGTAGCCCATGAACAGGAACAGCGGGATCGAGATCAACACGTCGTTGGCCATCACCGAATAGGTCCGCTGCACGAACAGCTGGAATACGGTGTTGCCCATCGCGTAATAGCCGAACGCCACACCCAGTGCCATCAGCGTGAAAGCGATCGGGAACCCGAGCATGAGGAAGAACAGGAACAGCACGAGCATGACGATGCCCATGCCGGCGTCGGAGATGAGAGGTTTGGCGGGTAATCCCTTGGCGGCCGCCTGTGCCGCCGCCTCGAACGAGGGCACCAGGAACACGGCCGCATAGAGCGCGAGAAGCACCACGGCGCCGATGATCGCCTTTACGGGCGTGAGGGGCGGCCTGCGGCGCGAGGACATGAACGGGAACATCAGCGGCCCTCCTCGGCCAGTCGTTTCGCTTCGGCCTCTTCGAGGATGAGCTTTTCCATCTCTTCGACGTCGTGTGCGCGCGCCGGCCACTCCCCCGTCTGGATGCACTGGATGCAGCGCACCACCTCCACCAGTCCCTGCAACAGCATCAGGACGCCGACCACGGGGATGAGTGCCTTGAAAGGCCAGATGATCGGGCCATCGGGGCTGGCCGACGAGCGCTCGTTGAGAAGATAGGCAAGGCGCGCGAAATCCCAGCCTGAGTAGGCGAGGGCCAGGATCCCCGGAAAGAAGAACAGGAAGTACAGGATGAGATCGGACCAAGCCTGGCCGCGCGGGGTCCATTGGCGATAGAGGAAGTCACCGCGCACGTGAGCGTTGCGGCACATGGCATAACCGCCGCCCATCATGAACAGCGTGCCATACAGCATGTAGCTGACGTCGTAGGCCCAGTTGGTCGGCGCGTGGAAAACATACCGCGCGACGACCTCGTAGCAGACGGCCAGAGTGAGCGCGAGGATCGACCATGAGAACATCTGGCCGACGACGGTGTTGAGGTGGTCCACGCCGTGCAGCCAGCCTTCGTAGGCTACGAAAGCGATCAGGGCGAGGACGATAAAGCCCAGAGGAATAGCGAAGTAGATGAACGGCGGCGGCTGGGTATTGGCATGCGACAACACGATCGCCAGCGCCGAGACGATCGACGCAAGCACGAGCCCCTGCGGCAGAAGCTTATTCATCCCAATCCCCCTCACGCCTCGTTCGAGGCCGTGACGCTCCTCGCAAGGAGCCCGGTTGCATTAACGCGAGATCAGCCGCCGCGGGGATCTCCCGCGGCGGCCGTTCCAGCCTGCTTGTTGCAAGCGACGTTTGATCAGGCCTTCTTGAAGATGTGGTCGAAGGCGATCTTCGGATTGACCGTGTATTCCTGGTCGAAGCCCACGACGCGCTTCGCCCAAGCCTTCTGGCTGTCGACGACCTTCTTGAAGAATGGGTCCGCCGACTGTGCCTCCACGACCTTGTCCCAAGAGGCGAGCTGCGCCTTGAGCACGCTTTCGGGCGTCTTCACAACCTTGACGCCTGCGTCCTTGATGGCCTGCAGATCCTTGGAGTAGCGGTCCATCGCTTTCCACGACAGCTCGGCCGAGCTGGCCTCGACGGCCGAGCGGACGAGCGACTGGAGCTCCTTCGGCAGCCCGTCGAACTTGCCCTTGTTGAAGAGGATCTCGAAGCACTCGTTCGGCTGATGGAACGACTGCACCATGTAGATCTTGGCGACGTCAGTGAAGCCGAGCAGCTTGTCGGAGGACGGATTGTTGAACTCGGCGCCGTCGATCAGGCCCTTGTCGATCGCAGGCACGATCTCGCCACCGGGGAGAATGGTGACGTTCGTTCCAAGTCCCTTGAACATGTCGGCCGACAGACCGACCGTGCGGTACTTGATGTTCTTGAGATCGTCCGGCCCCGCGATTTCCTTCTTGAACCAGCCGAGCGGCTGGCAGCCCATCGGGCCGTAGGGGAAGCCGACGACATTCAGCTTCAGAATGTTGTTGATGAGCTCGTCGTAGAGCTCACGGCCGCCGCCGAACCGGACCCAGCCGAGCATCTGGTTGGCGTCCATGCCGAGCGCCGGGCCGGTGCCGAACAGCGAGAACGCCTTGTTCTTGCCGAACCAATAGGCCGAGACGCCGTGGCCGCCGTCGAGGACGCCCGTCGAGACGGCGTCGATTAGCTGGAAGGCGGGGACGACAGCACCAGCGGCGAGCAGTTCGAGCTCGAGCCGGCCACCCGACATGTCGTTGACCTTCTTCACGAAGTCCTGAGCATACTCGTGGAAGATGTCCTTCGACGGCCAGGTCGACTGGAACTTCATCTTGACGGTCTGTGCGCGGCTCACGTTCGGCATTGCGACAGTGCCGGCGACGGCCGTTCCGGCCGCGAGCGCGCCGCCCTTCAGGAATTTGCGGCGCGATGCGCCGGGTGCGTCAGTGGACTTGGACATTTTGACGTCTCCTCGGGTGTCGTGTTGGACTTGTTTGCTTTTGTGTCGGCGCTTTGGCCCTGTTGGTCGAGCCTTGGTCTCTGCTGACGACGTATCGACAGGCTGTCGAATAGAGGTATCGAAGGCGTTCGACTTTCGAAGCCCAGCGAACTGCCGGTCGCTGGTCCCGAAGCGTGTCTTCGAGCGGCCTCCCGAGGCACTCTGCCTGGGTTGGCCGCTCGATCCAGAGTCCGATCGGCAGGTCCGCGGACCGTGCGCCGGATCGCCTCTGCCTCGACGAAAAGCACTACTTTTGTGCCGGTGCGGGCGCTGTGGCTGCCGGCGGAGTGGCCCCGCCCGTGGCTCCGGCAGGATTGACGGCGGCCGATATGCCGGCTGCCTTCAGCACCGGGGTCCAGCGGGCCACCTCGCTTTCGACGAGCTTCTGCAGAGACTGCGGCGTGCGCCCGCTCTTGTCCGGGATGACGGAGCCGAGCTCAAGCAGCCGCTTTCTCGTGTTCTCGTCGTCCAGCGACTTGACGAGCGCGTCGTTGAGCTTGGCGGTGATGTCGGCGGGCAGACCCTTGGGAGCGAACACGGCGTTCCATGCCGAAACCTGGAACTCCGGCAGGCCAGCTTCCTTCGTGGTCGGCACGTCCGGCAGCGCCGGCGAGCGCTCGGCGGTGGCAATGGCGAGGCCCTTGATGGTGCCGGCCTTGACCTGCGGTGCAACCGACACGATCTGGTCGCAGCCGAAATCGATCTGGCCGCCGACGAGGTCGTTGATCATCGGGCCAGTGCCCTTGTAGGTCACACGCGCTGTCTTGACGGCCAGGATCGAGGTGAGGAGCGTGCATGTCGTGTGCGAAACCGAGCCGACGCCAGCGTTGCCCTCGTTGAGCTTAGCGCCCTCGCCCTTCATCTTGGCGACGAACTCCTTGAGGTCCTTCGCAGCGAAGTCCTTCTTTGTGACGATGAGGATCGGTGTGCCAGCGGCAAGGCCGATCGGCTGGAAATCCTTCGCGGGATCGTATTTGAGCGTCGGATAGAGCGCCGGGGCCGCACCGTGCGTGCCCATGTGCCCCATCATGATGGTGTAGCCGTCGGCCGCGGCCTGCATGCCGCGTGTGATGCCGGTGGTGCCTCCGGCGCCCGTGACGTTCTCGATGATGACCGTCTGGCCCAGCACCTTCGACATGTGCTCGCCGACGATGCGGGCGATGGTGTCCGTAGGACCGCCAGCGGCAAACGGTACGATCATCGTGATCGGGCGCTCCGGATAGGCCGCCTCGGCCGCTCCGGCTATGGACACGCTCGCGGCCATGCCGGCGAGGAGTGCAGTGAGCAATCGCTTCATGCGTCGGGCGCCTTTCCTATGATGCGTTTCCTGACGCCGGGCCCCGTCTGCGCGGGTTGCGGCGCCGTCCCCACTTCGAGTGCCGGCGTTGTATCGCCGTGCTCCTGGTTCTGCTTCGTGCCGGCCCCCAAGTCCAGCAATCTACCTAGTGATTACAACCAAGGTCGATTGTCCATAATCCGAAGGTATGTCGAACGCCAGTGCAAGTCGCTGGCGAAACACACATTCGGACGGGCGTGTTCACTCCTGGAATACGTCTTCGCGCCCCTTGCGGATCGACGGAAGCACCGCCAGCAGCAGCAGAAGCGCAGATCCGATCAGAAGCCCGGCTGCGAGCTGGCTGTCGAAGAGTGAGAGCAAGGTCGCGCCCGCCTTCGACAACGACTGGCGAAGGTTCTCCTCCATGAGCCGTCCAAGCACGAAACCAAGCAGAAGCGGAGCAGGCTCGAAGCCGAGCTTCAGGAGCGCATAGCCGATGAACCCGAACGCGGCCGTCAGCATCACATCCTCCGGCTTGTTGCCGATCGAGTAGATGCCGATGCAGCAGAAAAGCAGGATCGCCGGAAACATGAGCCGGTAGGGGACCTTGAGCAGCCGCACCCACAGGCCGACCAGCGGCAAGTTGATGATGAGTAGCATCAGGTTCCCGATCCACATCGACGCGATGAGGCCCCAGAACAACTGCGGCTGCCTAGACATGATCTGCGGTCCTGGGATCAACCCGTGGATGGTCATGGCACCCACCATCAGTGCCATGACCGCGTTGGGCGGAATGCCGAGTGTCAAAAGCGGGATGAACGACGTCTGGGCGCCTGCGTTGTTGGCAGCCTCGGGGCCTGCGACGCCCTCGATCGCTCCGCGCCCGAAGCGCGACGGATCGCTCGCGATCCGCTTCTCCAGCGTGTAGGACGCGAACGGAGCCAGCACGGCACCGTTGCCCGGCAGAATGCCGAGGAACGATCCCAGCAGCGTTCCCCGCGCCACCGGTGCGGCAGAGGCTTTGAGGTCCGACGCGCTCGGCAGAAGTTTGCCGATCGCTCCGCGCACGACGTCACGCGCCTCGGGGTTTTCGAGGTTCTTCAGGATCTCGGCGAAGCCGAAGATTCCCATGGCAATGACCGCGAAGTCGATGCCGTCTGCGAACTGGGCAAGCCCGAGCGTGAAGCGGTCCTCGCCCGTTTCGCTGTCTGTGCCGACCGTCGACAGCAGCACGCCGAGAACGATCATGGCGAGCGCTTTCAGCACCGAGCCGCGTGCCAGTACGACCGCGAAGACGAGCCCGAGCACCATCAGCGCAAAGCGATCGGACGGGCCGAATTTCAACGCCAGCGCCGTCATCGGAAGTGCGAGCGCCGCGACGACGATGGTCGCGAAAGTGCCGGCAAAAAACGACGCTATGGCCGCCGTACCGAGCGCCACGCCAGCTTGGCCGCGCTTGGCCATCTGGTGACCGTCGAGTGTGGTGACGACGCTGGTTGCCTCGCCCGGGATGTTGACCAGGATGGCCGTGGTCGAGCCGCCGTACTGCGCCCCGTAGTAGATGCCCGAGAGCATGATCAGCGCGCCGACCGGATCGAGACCGAAAGTGATGGGCAGCAGCATCGCGATCGTGGCGATCGGGCCGACGCCCGGCAAAACGCCGATCAACGTGCCGATGAGGCAACCGGCAAAGCATAAAGCGAGGTTCTTGAGCGACAGCGCGACCGCGAAGCCGAGACCCAGATTTGAAATCACTTCGAACATCGGGGCCTCAATAGCCAAGGAGCGGGGGGAAGACGGGGATCGGCAGTTGGAGCAGGTAGCGGAAGAGGCCGATGCACGCGACGCTCAGTGCAACCGCGAAGATCAGGGCCTCGCGGAACTTCGTCGAGCGGTCGGCGAGCCCGGCGATGAGGATCGTTGCGGGGCCGGCCACGGCGAGCCCGAGCGGTGGGATCGCCCATCCGGCGATGGGCAACGCGAAGCCGCGGATCGTGAGCGCGAACACGAGAATGGCGCCGAGCACGAACGCCATCTCGCGCAGGCTCCAACGTGTCAACCGCTCGCCGCCCGAAAGACAGGCGCCGATCGCGATCGCGGTGCCGAGGCCGCCGAGGATGACGGCAGCCGATTTCGGCAGCATTCCCGAGCCGACGCCGCCGGTCTGGTTGAAGGGCAGCGGGATCGCCGCGAGCCAGGCCAGCGCGGCGACGGCGACTAGGAACAGGCCTGCGGCCAGGTCTTGCGGTGATTTGACCATGGGTTGTTGATTGTCTCGCTCGACAGGGTGTCATTCGGATGGGAGGGCGCACGATACACGCGTCGTCGGACGAGCATCGGAGCACGCGCGGTAGATGGTGAAGGTTAGTCTCCATGGGCCGTCGCGTCCACGGGGCTATACCGCAGTTGCAGCATGAGCTTGCGAAACGAACGTACCGTCTGATGAACCGGCCGCGCGGGCGGCGGCCGGCGTCTTTGTCGGTCGCGATGCCGCGCCGGGGCGCCCTTGACGGCCTTTGTTCTTCGCACCTATAGTTCGACGCCTTGCCGAAAAACCACGCAGGTTACGCCGCCGATATGGGCAAGCCGCGAGAGGTCGAAAGAGCCTCGGGCGGAGCGGTTCCGCAACACGCGAGGAGGGAACGCCCATGTCCAACGAGCCGAGGAAGCCCGGCCGCCATTTCCTGCAGATCCCGGGCCCGACGCCGGTTCCGGAGCGTATCATCGCGGCCATGAGCCAGCAAATTCTGGATCACCGGGGGCCGCAGTTCCAGGCGCTGGGCAAGCGCGTTCTGTCGAGCATAAAGACCATTTTCAAGACCCAGGGCCACGTCATCATCTTCCCCGCCTCGGGTACCGGCGCTTGGGAAGCTGCCCTCGTGAACACGCTCTCGCCGGGCGATAAGATCGTCATGGTCGAGACCGGGCAATTCGGCACACTGTGGAAGGTGATGGCCGAGCGCATGGGGCTTGTCGTCGACTTCATCTCGACCGACTGGCGGATCGGTGCGGATGCCAACGTCATCGAGCAGCGCCTGCGCGCCGACAAGTCGCACGAGATCAAGGCGGTCTGCGTCGTCCACAACGAGACTGCAACCGGCTGTCGGTCTTGGATCGACGAGATCCGCAAGGCGATGGATGCCGCGGGTCACCCGGCGCTGCTAATGGTCGACACCGTATCGTCGCTGGCCTCGATGGATCTGCGGCACGACGAATGGGGCATCGACGTCACCGTCTCGGGTTCGCAGAAGGGCCTGATGCTCCCGCCGGGGCTGTCGTTCACGGCAGTCAGCGAGAAGGCACTCGCCGCCTCGAAGAACGCCAAGCTGCCGCGGGCCTTCTGGAACTGGGAAGACATGCTGGCCAACAATGCCAGCGGCTTCTTCCCGTACACCCCGGCGACAGGCTTGCTCTACGGGCTCGACGAGGCGATCCGCATGCTCCACGAGGAAGGGCTCGACACTGTCTTCGCCCGCCACGAGCGTCACGCGGAGGCCGTTCGCCGCGCCGTCCGCGCGTGGGGCCTCGAGATCCTGTGCCGCGATCCCAAATACTACTCGCCCGTCGTGACGTCGGTGATGATGCCCGAAGGCTACAATGCCGACGCCCTTCGCAAGGTGGTCCTCGAAACCTTCAACATGTCGCTGGGCACAGGGCTCAACAAGCTCGCCGGCAAGGTGTTCCGCATCGGGCATCTGGGTGATACCAACGACCTCACCATCATGGGCGCCTTGACCGGGGTCGAGATGGGTCTCGAGGTCGCAGGCGTGCCCCATCGCAAGGGTGGCGTCGCTGCGGCCATGGAGTATCTCGCCACCGTCGCCAAGCCGGAAGCGGCCAAGGCTGCCTGACGCGCGACACGGCGCACCGGTGCCTCGTGAGCAGGGCGGCGTCCGGCCATACCGGGCGTCGCCGTTAGTTGAGCGGAGGGTGGCCAATGCACCAGCGTCAGGTCCTCGTGTTCGATGCGTACGGCACGCTGTTCGACGTTCACGCGCCCGTTGCGGCGTTGGCCGCCGAGATCGGTCCTGACGCACGCGAACTGTCCCAGCTCTGGCGCACGAAACAACTCGAGTACACTTGGATCCACGCCAGTACCGGTCGCTACCGCAGTTTCCGGCAGTTGACGTCCGAGAGCCTCGCCTATGCCATCGACCGCATTGGCGGCGTAAGTCCTGACATCCGCGAAAGGCTGCTCGAGGCTTATCGCACTCTTGCCGCCTATCCGGAGGTCGCAGAGGTGATGGCAGCGCTCAAGTCGCGCGGCGCGAGGCTCGGCATTCTCTCCAATGGCGACCCCGACATGCTGGACGATGCCGTAGCGGCGGCTGGCCTGAGCGGCGTCTTCGATGCCGTCATTTCCGTCGCCGCTGCCAATACCTACAAGCCCGATCGGAAGGTCTACGCGCTGGCGACCGAGGCATTCGGCGTCGAGCCGAGCGCCGTGTCGTTCCAGTCCTCGAACCGTTGGGACATCGCGGGAGCGAAGGCGTTCGGGTTCCAGACCATGTGGATCAATCGGAGCGCGTTGCCCGACGAATATCCGGACTTGCCCCCGGATACCGTTGCCGCCGATCTGAGAGCATTGCTGGATTCGGCAGCTTGACGCTCGCCACATTTCTATTGGACTGCCGGGCGGCAGGTGTCGGCTGCGACTGTGAGCCGACGCCCATCGAGAGGGCCGTAGCAACCGAAGCCCCCGTCCCGGTCCGGCGTACAGTCATTCGGGGTGGGCTCGAGGCGCGCCGGGGATTGGTGTAGACGACGCAAATCGAGCACCGCGGCTCGCTGATCACGACGCGCGCTTGCTGCCCTGAAGCGACACTTCCCCGATTGCACCCTCGACCCTCCCGCCTGGGCGCCAACATCGCCAGCCTACGAAGAGGCTCAGGGCGCGAGGCCCGCTTGAGCGATCTCGAACTGGCAGCGCCTTCCGAGCGAAAAGAACTTCGACATCACGCAGCTCTTGACCTTGGCGACCGTGGGGTCCTTGCCGACGCACAGCCGGCGGACGTCACTCTCGCACGCCTCGCGAAGCTTCGGTGTGACCTCGGGCGGCAGTTTCAATTCCTCTGTGGCGCGGGCCGGCCATGCGCCGGCTGCCGAAACGAGTGCTACGCACGCAACCGCAATTGACATCGACTTCATTCGGAACCCCCTCATATCCCGACGTATGCCCTTTGTGGCTGCATGCAGCATGGGCATCGGGCCGAAAAGTGGCCCTGCTCGCATCGCGTCAGACGACCGCAGGAATAACAGACACTCCCGAAGCGACGGTAAGGCCGCTACGGGCTTGTCTACAACCAACGGGCGCCATCGTGGTTTATCGATATGGTCCAGGCGCAGGGGAGACCCGCAACGACCGCACTGCTCAGCGCAGAGGCTGCGGGACGCCGCCCGGCAGCATCTCATATGGATGCTTCCAGCCCGGCATATCGGCTAGCCGAGCGGCCCAAGCGCCGATGTTGGGGTAGGTGCCCACCACGTCGTAGCCCGTCTCGGACTTCGGATAGTACATGTAGCCGGCAAGCGAGAAGTCGGCGATGGTCGGCGACGAGCCGACAATCCAGTTCCGGCCGGCCAGATGGGCATCCAGGATGGCAAAGTTCTGTTCGGCATGGACGCCAAGCCAGTCGAGCACATCCTGCGACGGGGCTTGCGGTGCGAAGGCCTTCAAAAAGCGGCGGGTCGCATAGTGGTTCGAGAACTTGTGATTGTCCCACAGGATCCAGCGGCGGACCTCGGAAATCTCTTCTTGTGTCGCGGGCTGGAACTTGCCCGTCGTCTCTGCGAGCTCCATCAGGATTGCGCCCGATTGTGTGAGATAGCGGCCGCCGGTCTCGAGCACCGGTATCTCGCCCATCGCGTTGATACTCGAGCGCCAGGCCGAATCGCGCGTCGTGCCGGCCGCGACGCTGACCAGCACGGGCTCCCAATCGAGGCCCGCGGCAGCGAGGTAGGTCGCGACCTTGAAGGTATTCCCGGAGCGTCCGAAGCCATGAAGGCGGTACTTGGCCATGGGGAGTGGTGCCTCTCAGGGGTGTTCAGGGTTTCGAGTAGCGGGACGCGATGCGCATCGAGGATCGCCCGCATCGATCATCTGGCATCGATCATCTGGCATCGGCTGCCCCGTATCGGATGTCCGGAGCAAGGCTTCGGGTTCATCGTGCCGGTTTGAGGACGCTGACCAGCGCTTCGGCGAGCCGGACACTGTCGACGTCGTCCTTGTGAATGACCTCTCCGGCGCCGGCAGCGAGCAGCAGGGAGCGGCGGGCGCGAGTTGCCTGCCCGCTGATGACGATGATAGGTCCCGTGTATCCGGCGCGGCGCAGGTACGGGATGGACTGGGCAGCGTCGTCGGCGGGCTTCAAGATGTCGTCGAGGAAGATAACCTCCGGCAGTGTCTCGATGACGCGATCCAGCGCGCTGGCCAGTGTCGCCGCTCTGCGGACCTCGATCTCGTAGCCGAACATGACGCGCAATGTCGCGGTGAGCCGCTCGGCATCGAACGACTCGTCGTCCACGACAAGCACGTCCTTGAGGTCGGGCAGCCCCTGGCGTGCCCGGAGCAGCTCGCTCTTTCTGGCAAGGAACGCGCCGCCAGAGCTGGTTGGTGAGGTGGCCATCGGTCGTCGGTTCCTGTCGCTCAGTGCTGCGGTGGCCCAAGCCCATAAACTAAGCCGAACAATGCGCGGAAGCCATCGCCGATTTTCGCACGCCGGGGAGGGGTATCGCCGTATGGTTGCTGCGGCAGGGGCCGCCTACCCTTGGTTGGCTGACAAAGGCCATCGAACAAGGATGGTCGTACCACGGCCGTCGAGACCGGTCCCTATGATCTCGATCTCGCCTCCCGATGCTTCGAGCGTCCGACGGACGATGGCGAGCCCCATTCCAGTGCTGTCTTTCGTGTCGGAAAGCGAGCGGAACGGCAGAAACACGACTTCCCGGCAGTTTTCCGGGATGCCAGGGCCGTTGTCCGCGATGCGGAATTCGAGCCAAGGCGGCCGCACGGAGCCATCGATCCGAATGCGGCCCGCGTGGCGGTCATGATGTTTGATCGCGTTGTCGAGAAGGTTGCGCAGAACGAGATCCAGTGGCGCCTCCAGCGTGTCCATCACTGGCCAGTCGCCCGTGATCTCGATCGCGAACTGATCGCGCGCCGGCAACGAGCGAGACACGGACTTGACGAGCGTGCGCGTGTCGACCGGACCGACGTGCTCCGCCTTGCGCCCGGCGCTCGCATACTCCAGCAGCGCCGTCATCATGCGCGACATCCGCCGCGTCTGCTCGCCGACCCTCTCCAGCGCCTCCCTCGCGCCGTCCGTGTCGCCCTGATCAAGCCCGCGGCCCGCATCGTCGGCAAGCTGGCGCAGCACGCGCAGCGGCGATTTCAGGTCGTGGGATATGATCGAGGCGTACTGCTCGAGGTCGCGGTTGGCGATAGCCAGCTCCGTATTGGCGTGAGCGAGCTCTTGCGATTTTGCCTGAACCTCGGCCTCCGCCATGAGCCGGGCGCGGACTTGGCGCGTCAGCTCGACCTCGAACTCGGCACGCGGCGCCGCACGCGAGACGAGCAGCAGGAAGCGGCGGGCGCTGTCGATCCAGAACACCGTGTAGTTGAGCCGGCGGGCACTGCCATCTGCAGACATCACTGCAACGGCCGGCAGCTCGAGAACGGCTCCTTGTTTCGACCTCAGTGCCTGGATGTCGTCCTCGAGGCCCAGAAGCGGCGTCACGCTGTCGGTGATCGGAGACCCTATGGCAACGTCCTCGACGATAGGGCCGAACCGGGTGCGTGCGATCAGGGCCTCGTCCAGCCAAACCAGCCCATAGATGCCGCGGGCGGCAACGTGAAGTCCTGTAGCCAACAGGATTGCCGGATCGACGCTCGGGCCGTCACTGGGCGCGGCGATGGATGGCGTGGGCTGCGTCACGGAAGGCATCTTTGACGTTGGCACCGGTCAGCGCACTGGTTCGGGACAGATTGACGCCCGGCATTGTCAGAGCGACCGGCAGGTGAACCGGCTGCTCGTCACGTGCGAGGTCTTGCTTGTTGATCAGATAGCAGAAATATCGGCCGGGGAAGGCGTCGACGAAGCCTTGTCCTAGCCGAGCCATCGCGTCGAGTGTGTTGGGTCTCGAAATGTCCCCAACGATCATCGCCGCCGCGGCCTGCTTCATGTAGACGTGGCGGAACATGGCATCGCCGAAATTCCCGTCGGTGTCCCAGATCACGAGCCGCATGCCGGGACGGCCGGGCTCGTCGGGCACGTCGTAGTGATAGACGTCGACGGCGACGGTGGGCTTGTAGTCGAACTCGAAGCGGTCGAAGGCGAGACGCTTGGCGATCGACGACTTTCCGACGCCGATCTCTCCGAGCAGCATGATCTTGCGCGCAATCACGGCGCGGTCTCGCCAATGAAGCCAACCTCGAACTCGACGCGGCGGTTGGCGCTCTGCTGGCCCTTGGTCGGCGCGATGTCGATCGCATTGAGGCGGCCAATGGCGACCAGCCGCGCCGGCGGCACGCCACGGGACACAAGCGCCTGCGCGACCCATTCGGCGCGGATCTGGCTCAGCGACGAGTTGCGCGCGCCGCCGCCGAGCTCGTCGGTGTAACCCACGACGCGCACGAGATCGTCGCCGTCCCTCATCAGCTCGGCCAGCGCGGTGAGCTGGCGCTCGGTGCGCGCGGCATCGCGCGGCTCGGCATTGTTGGCGAAGAAAATAGCGTTGGCCTGTGTCCAGGCGACCAGGCGATCGCGAGGGGACGGCACTGAAGGAGGTGGCGCTGGCGAGGGGAGCGGGCGGCGCTCGAGCGCTGCAACCGCGGACTTCATGCCCGCGAGGTCGGACTGTAGGATGAGGTCGCCCGCGCGGCGTTCGGCAGCCTCGAGCAATGCTGCCGCAACGGCGTCGAGCCGCTCGGTCTCGACATCGACCAGGGCGGCCGCGGCTATGGGGCCTCCGCTCGCTTCGAGCGCGCGCGCGCTAGCGGCTCCATCGGCGGCGATGGGCGGTGCCGACTGTGCGGGCCTTTCTCCCGGGACAGCCGGGATAATCTGGGCGACAGACTCTGTTGCGGCGGCTATGGCGGAGCTTACAGTGCGGGCGGCGGCTATGATGCGCTCGGCCCGCGTGCCCGAGGCATCCAAGGCGGATGCAGTGCTGGCCAATGCGGCAAGTCCGTCGATCTCCTTCCGCGCGTTTTCGATCGCCACGTCGGCGCGTGCGAGCGCGGGCTGCGGCGTGCCGTTAAGGATGCCTGCGCTTGCGGCTTCGAGGCGCCAACGAAGGGTGGAGAGAGCCTGACGCCCGCGCACAGCCGAGGTCAGCACCGCGTCTCGCTGACGGGTCGCGGCGAGGTCGGCCAACTCGCGGCGCACGTCGCGCACGAGCGGCTCGGCATTGGCGAGTCCGCTCGGAACCACTGCGATCTGGTCGCGAACCACGCTCGACGGCAAGGAGCGGGTGATCTCTGAAACCGCATTCTCTTTGGCGGCATTGGTCGGGGCGAGGCCGGACACCGTCACGCTGCGGCCGCGACGCTCGACCGAGACGTGAGTCGGATAGCCTCTGAGCTCTGTGCTGTTGGACAGGATATTGCGTGCGATCCCTTCGACACGGCTCGTCTCGTAGCTCGAATAAGTGGTCCATCCGAGCCACAGAACCAAAGGCAGGCCGACCGCCCAGCCGATCACCTTCAGCGCCGCTATCCCGGCGCGTGGCGGGGCCAGCTCTTTGACTTTGGCGTCGATGCGCTGCTCGAGCCGCCCTGCAAGCGATGCGACAAGATCGGCATTTGCGGCGGCGTTCACGGAGCCCGACGGTACGGCGGCAGCGAGGAGGCTCTGCTGGTCGAGTGCGCCAAGGAACTCGTCGTCGATGATCGCCTCGACCGAGGCATGGGCGGTGCCGGTGCAGCGGACCGCCAAGAGGAACATGGGCGAAACGCGAAGATAGACCTGGGACGGTCCGAGGTCGATCTGGCGCAGGGCACGCCCGTCGTCGCTGAACGCCTCGCTGGTGAACTCGGTAAGTGCGGTGAGCACGCCCGATACGACCTGCTCGCGGTTGGCGCCGGAGGCCTCGGCGGGCCAATGAGCGACCATCGCGCCGGTACCGCGGCGGATCAGATAGATCTCCTTGACGTCGAGCCGCTGCGTCTCGGCCAGCGCCAGCTCCGCGACGGACCGGCCGGTGGCCAGCGACGCCAGCCGCAGCATGAACGGGTTTTGCTCCAGCCGCCGGTTGATGTCCTCCATCAGATCCTTCATGGCGCTGGCGACATAGGCCTTCACCATGCGTCCCGTCATCGGATAGAGCGCCTCGACGAGCTCGTCGCGGCTGTTGCGGATCTCCGTTTTGACGGTGCGCACTACGAGCGGTGCCACGGCGCTGGCGAGGGCCTCGTGGCGGTGGATCTCAGCTTTGCGAATGGCGCCTTCGAGGATGTCGGCAACGCTCGCCTCGAGCCGTTCGGCGTTTCCGACACGGCCATCCAGGACGTCGAGCCGGGCGACGAGATCCTCCCGCTGGCGCTCGAGACGCTCGCCTGACGCCTCCAACTCGCGGCGCAGCTCCTCGACCACCAGGGCGCGGTCGGCAGCGCTTGTCTCGGCAAGGCGGTCAAGTCGGAGCGCGAGGTCGCTCAGCGTCTGGCTCTCGCTGTCGAAGAGGAGTTCCTTCAGCCGCGAGACACCGTGCGATTGCGTCATGCCGTCCTCTGCTCTCGACCCGGGACGACTGCACCCGGGCGACTACTGCCTGCTGATCCGCCGGATCTCGTCGCCGAGCTCGGACACGCTGCGGGCGAGCGCCTCGAAGCTCGACCGGCGTTCGGCACCGACCTCGCCACCAAGCGCTTCGACCCTGGCCGCCAGCGCATCGAGCCTCTGGCCGAGCATGCGCTCCGTCTCACGCTGGCGCACTTCCATCGCCGCGATGCGCGCCTCGAGGCGGCGGCTGGCGTCGCCGAACAGCAGCTCGCGGACCTGATCCATCGTCTCGTCGCTGCCCTCTCGGGCAGCAAGTCCGGAGCGGAGCTCTTCAATGGAGGTCGCGTTCATGGGGGTGGCCTTGCCGTCTTGCCTGCTGTTCCGGTCGCTTGGTGCTGTCTGTCGCGTCGTGCGACGTGGTCCGTGCGAAGATCATCTACGACAGCGAACGGCAAGGCCGCTCCGACGCCGAGAGCTGTGGCCATTCGGAGCGTCTGCTCTCGGCCGGGAGCCGCAGAACATTCACCTCCGTCCAGACCCACCTGTTGCCCGGTGGCGTGCCGCACAAACGCCGGGACAAGGCGCATTCCGCGTAGCTCACCTCTTGAAAATCCTACACTATAAGTGCTTCGCATGAAAAGTACGCAATGTTGCCAGGGCCCTTGCATCGGTTGTCGCGCGGCCGGACCATTTCACCGACGTGGTCGCTGGCTCGGGTTGCGACCACGCCGAGTTCCCTCACGTACGCGATGTAAGCAGCCACTCTGCCGTATCCGTTGGGTCGCGAGGCCAGCACCGTCGACATCTCAGCGGTCCCAGAGCCGGCACAAGATTTTTTTGGCACCCTGGGTAGCCGCGTCTAGACCTCGGCCGATCCCGCAGCGCTGAAGCGATGGACGCACTGGCGCGATGCGCGAACGTGTGGTGCGCATAAGTGTCCCGCTTCGGTCTCCCAACGATGGCGCGACGCGATGTTTGATGACCGCGTTCGCCACGATCACTTGGCGAGTGCGTCGAGTTTTCCGAATTTCTCGGCGAGGAGATAATAGAAGACGACGCGGCTCTTCTGCTTGTCGCCCTTCATCTTCTCGCAGATTTCCTTGATAGCCGCGTCGAGGCCCTTGTCGTCGTCGCCGAGGGCGAGCTTCTTCTTGAGCCAGCTTTCGCGCACCCGCTCGAGTTCGTCCTTGCTCGAGCACGACACCATCGAGGCGTCATTGCTCTTCAAAGCGATGCCCAGATGCTTGATGATGCCCGCGACGGCCTTGTCGTTGGGGGCGGCGACATGGCGCTTGAGGTCGGCGTGATGGTCGATGCTCATGCGGTAGGTCTCCCTGGTCTGATGCCGAACTCTCATTTGCCGGCCGTCGGGCATTCCCTCTCTGGTCCGGCGCCTGCCGGATGATCAGGATACGACGGTTTCGGTCCGTCGTGCGAGGGCAATCGGTCTTGTTGGGTCCGGATCAGACGGCCAATGTTAACGACGGCGCGCGATCGTCCCCGGGGGCGCCAGCGCGCGGGCCGTCGTCATGAGGCGGCGATCTCGGTCCCGTGGTGTCTTGGAATACGGCCCGCTGGGACTTGGTCGATACCCCACACGGCGTTGCGGAACCCGTGGTAGCTTTGATCGACGCGAGTCGCGATCTCGTCGTGCCCGGCAGCATGCGCAACTACGACTTCAGCAACCCGGTCGACCGCCGCGCTGGCATCGTGCGGCATCGGAGCGAACTGAATTCCGAATCCGTCGCGCAATATGGACCGCATCGGCTTCTCGTGCGCGCGCGCCTCCGCCAGTGCGAGTTGGCATTCGGCCGCCGCGACAGCCTCGATGGTCGCTCGCTCCTGGGCGGCAAGGCCGTCCCACAGCGACTTGCGGATGTTGAGGGCCAACGTGAGCCCACCCTCGTTGATACCAAAACCCGTGACATGACGCGCGGCGCGCGACAGGCCGATCGCGACGCTGGTCAGCGGCCCGCCGAGCTCGACCGCGGCAACGTCGCCCTCCGCGAGCGCCGCGGCGAGATCGTCGGCAGGCAATTGCACCGGGACTGCGCCGATACCGTTAGCGACGGCGCGCGCAAGGCTTTCGACCGCGATCCGCCGGCCTTCGAGATCCGCCAGCGAGCGGACCGGCTCCCGTGACCACAGTCCAGGCCATCGCCCGAGATGGCCGGCCATCAATGGTTTGACGTTGTGGGGGGCTACAATTGCGTCCCAGTGGTCCTGACCGCCGCCGACCGATAGCCAAGCGACCAGTTCCTCTCCCGACAGTACTCCGGCGCCCGGCAGCCCGGCAAAGTAGGCGAGAGCTGGGTGCAGGCCGAGATCATGGCTCGCGAGCCCGAAGCTCAGGTCCGCCGAGGCGGTCATGACCGCCTCGAGACCACCGTGGGCATGATGCTTCGGCACAATGCGAAAGCGCTCGCCAAGCGCCAGCTCCATGCGACGGCAGATGCGTTCGGCTCGGTCGGCGAGCCCGCCGGCGGCATCCCGCCACGGCATGGCAAGCGTCAACCTGCGTACGCCCGTGTGGACGGCGGGCGCTGCATCCGGCGCGGGGCTGCTTGCCGCGGTCTCGTCTGTCGTCGCCGCCGTGCCTACGGCGGCGACGGCCGCCGCCGCACCGGTCGTGGCGATGAATGAGCGGCGATCCATGGCGAGCCTCCCGAATTCCCGCGAATGCGCGATGATCTATCAAAGCCGAAACGCCGCGATGTGACAACGGGGGAGGTCGGACGGTCCTATCGGTGCCTGGGTACCGCGAGCGGCCAGACGCGCGGGGCTTGGCGCCGATGCCGGTTTGGTCTAGAGCCAAATCTCCAAGGAGATCAGTATGGCCAGACCGGCAGCGAAGAAGCCGAAGCAACGACGTAGCGCCCCGCGGCGGATCGGCGAGCGGGCGCTCGAAGGCATCGTGCCGGTGCAGGCAATCCGAGCGCTCGTATCGTCAGGTCGCATCAAGCTTGCTGAGCCGCTTGCGGACGGTCAGATCCAGCCGGCGAGCCTCGATCTGCGTCTTGGCGCGGTCGCCTGGCGGGTCCGGGCCAGCTTTCTGCCGGGCCCCGGAGCAACGGTGGCGCAGAAACTCGACTCAATCCGTCTTCATGCCATCGATCTCGTTGATGGGGCCGTCCTCGAGACGGGCTGCGTCTATATCGTGCCGCTGCTCGAAAGCGTGCGCCTCGTGCCCGGATTGTCGGCCGCAGCCAATCCCAAGAGCTCGACCGGGCGCCTCGACGTCTTCACGCGGGTCATCGCGGACGGGGTCATGGCGTTCGACCAGATTCCCGACGGCTACCAGGGCCCGCTCTATGCAGAGATCTGTCCGCAGACGTTCCCGATCGTCGTTCGCAAGGGCTCGCGGCTGTCTCAGATCCGCTTCCGGCACGGCCATCCGGAGAACGGAGATCGGGCACTGGCCGAATTGCAGCAGCGGGAGCGGCTCGTCTCGTCCGATACGGCCGACATCCGAGACGGCATCGCGCTCTCCGTCGATCTCAACGGCGGCCCGTCAGGGCTCGTCGGCTACAAGGCCAAGCGTCACACGGGCCTCGTTGATATCGACGCGCCCGGCTCCTGCTCGGTCGCCGACTACTGGGAGCCGATCCATGTCGGCGCCGAGCGGCGGTTGATCCTTGATCCCGACCAGTTTTACATCCTCGCTTCGAAGGAGTTCGTGCACGTTCCGCCGACCCATGCCGCGGAGATGGTGCCCTTCAATCCGCTGGTCGGCGAATTCCGCGTCCACTATGCGGGGTTCTTCGACCCTGGCTTCGGGCACGAGGCGGCGGGCGGCGCGGGCTCGAAGGCCGTGCTCGAGGTTCGCTCGCACAAGGTTCCCTTCATCCTGGAGGATGGCCAGATCGTCGGCCGGCTCGTCTACGAGCGCATGATGGAGGTGCCCGAGACGCTCTACGGGCGCGATCTCGGCTCGAACTATCAGGCGCAGGGCCTGAAGCTGTCGAAGCACTTCCGGTAGGTTCACAGCGGCGGGAAGGCGCTGCTCAGCGACGATCACCGCAGGCGAATGCGATCCGTGCCCATGCCGGATAGCCGTCGAACCGGCCGGCTGGATCGCAGCTTGCAGCACGGTCGATTTCGGCCTGACTGTCCTGGCTCTGCGGCTTCCGCCGCGACCAAGCAGCGCCGGACCGCGCGGTGCGGGCGCTCTCGGTGGCGAATCGGGCTTTGGCGCTTGATTTGTAATCGTCGCGGCGTGCTTCGACCGTCGTGCCACAGACAAGCGTCGCGGCGATCGCGAGACCGCCAGTGAGGATGCGCATCGGAACCTCCTCCTGTAATGAGCTTGGCCGTGCCACATGGTCGTCGCATCTGGTGGCCGGATGGCTCGGTATTCGCAGGGTCTCGCCACGCGCTGGCAGCTGACCTTGCAGCTGGGTTGGCTCAAGACGAAAACAGATTGCGGCTTCGGGCTTTGGACGCCCGTCCTTGGGGCGAGGTCATAGGCGGTTGGCCGTCGGCCCTCGGTGCTACCCGCCCTTGCAGCTCTCCTCGGCGGCTTTGAGTATAGCAGGGATCAAGCCCGGAAACCTCTCGCCGATCTCGCCGCAGCGCAGCGTGTTCACGACCGCCGTGCCTCGACGTTCCGACCTTATGAGGCCCGCTTCCCTGAGCACCTGGTAGTGATGGGACTGCGTCGACTTCGGAAGATGCTCGGGCGCCGCCGTCGAGCAATTCATCGGACAGCCGCCCGCTGTCAGCTTCTTGATGATCTCGAGACGAGCCGGATCGGACAAGGCATAGAGAATGGTCTCCAGCTTGACGTCCTCGATGGGCGGATGAACGAACGGTCTCTGCATCCTGAAGATATGCGCGATCCGCACCCTTAATTCAATAGTTCAATATTCTTGAACTAACGCAATCCGATCCCACATGTCGGCTGCGAGCGGCCGCTGTCGGCCCTCGGGAGCAGGAGCCCTCCGGGCGTCGCATCTCATGCGACGCATGGTCTAACACCGCAAACACATGAAGGAGAGCGTCACAATGGCGCAAACGGACAAGATCGCCAAGCCGCTTGCCGGCAAGGTCGCGCTGGTCACGGGCGCGAGTCGAGGAATTGGCCGAGCAATTGCCAAGAATCTGGCGGCCCAGGGTGCGGTCGTCGTCGTCCACTACGGCAAAGGTGCCAAGGCGGCCGATGAGACTGTCGCCGCGATCAAGGCCGAGGGCGGCGACGCGTTTACAGTCGGCGCCGATCTCTCGAAAAAAGGCGTCGCCACGACGCTGTTCGCGGCACTCGATGCCGAGCTCACACGCCGTACCGGGTCAAACCGCTTCGACATTCTGATCAACAATGCCGGCATCGCGCCGTTCGTCGGCTTCGCCGAGGCCACCGAGGACGTCGTCGACGAGATCTACGCAGTCAACGTCCGCGCGCTCTATTTCATAACGCAGGAAGCTATAAAGCGACTGAACGACGGCGGCCGGATCGTATCCACGACATCCATCGTCTCGCGGACGCCCTTCGTCGGCCTCGAGGCCTACTCGATGTTGAAGGCTCCTGTCGACAATCTGACCAAGGCACTGGCCGCTGGGCTCGGTTCACGCGGCATAACGGTCAACGCGGTCGCGCCGGGCGTGATCGCGACAGACATGGCCGAGTTCGTCCACTCGCCTGAGGGCCAGGAATTCACCAAGTCGAAGCAGGCGCTAAAGCGGATCGGCCAGGCCGAAGACGTCGCCGACGTGGTCGGTTTCCTCGCAAGCCCTGCGGCGCGCTGGGTCACGGGAGAGGTGATCGAGGTTGGCGGCGGCAGCGGCCTGGCGTTCTGAGGCCTACCGACGGAAACGTGCGACCGCTTGGACCGGGCTGAAGGGATGCCCGCGCACCAAGGCTTATCGAATAGGAAAGGGTTAGACATGCAGACGACGAGGAGACTTCAAACGGGGCTCGACCGGCGCTCTCTGCTGGCTGGATCGGCGTCGGGTCTAGCGGCCCTGGCTGCTGGGGTCGGGTACCCCGCCGACCCCGCGAACGCACGTGCGCGGTCTGCGATAACCGATGCGCCTGGATTTCTGCGCCGCAAAATCGGCGACGTCGAGGTCGTATCGCTTCTGGACGGCGAGGTGGCATTTCCGGTTCTCGAGTTTGCCAAGTTCCTCGACGGCGCGTCCCCCGAGGCCATCGCGCCGCTCAACGACAAGGCCCGCATGCCGGCGGGTGGCTTCCCGCTGCTGGTTTCGGCCTTCCTGGTTCGTAGCGGCGACCGTCTGATCCTCATCGATACCGGTGCTGCCGACAAGTTCCAGCCGCCGCACTTCGGCAAGGTGCCAGCGGCCATTAAGGCGGCAGGCTACCAACTGTCGGACGTCGACACCGTGCTCGTCACCCACATGCACGGCGACCATGTCGGTGGTCTGGTCGACGGCGCCGGAAACGCGCTCTATCCAAACGCAGAGCTCGTCATGAGTGACGTCGAGCACAGGTTCTGGACCGACGACAGCAATGCGGCGCGCGTTGCCGAGGTACAGAAGCCCTTCTTTGCTCTGTCGAAAGCCGTTCTGGCTCCCTATGCCAAACAGATCCGATTGTTCTCGGGCACCGCGGAGGTGGCACCGGGTATCGTGCCGGTTCCGCTGCCGGGCCACACGCCGGGACACACGGGATTTCTGATCAACTCGGGCCCCGGCCAGCTCCTCGTGTGGGGTGACGCGCTCCACGTCGCGGCGTGGCAGTTCGATCGGCCCGAATGGCGCATGGCATTCGATATCGATGCCGAGGCGGGCGTTGCCACGCGCCTGCGCGTGCTCGACATGGCGTCTGCGGAGCGGCTGCTGGTTGGCGGCATGCACTTGCCATTCCCCAGCTTCGCGCATGTCGCGCGCGATGGTAGCGCCTTCCGCTACATCACGGCGCTCTGAAGCCCGTTGCCTCGGTGCCGGAGCGGGCGAAGTACCCTGCGATGAAGCGCTGATAGATGCGGGTCAAAGTCTCGAGGTCGGCGAGCGGCACGCGCTCGTCGACCTGATGGATCGTCTGATTTACGAGACCGAACTCGACAACCGGGCAGCAGTCCTTGATGAAGCGGGCGTCGGAGGTGCCGCCGCCCGTCGTCAGCGCCGGTCGGCGCCCGGTCTCGGCTTCGATCGCAGCGGACAGCGTGTCGACCAGCGGTCCCGGCTCGGTCAGAAACACGTCGCCGGTCCCCGAGAATTGCAGGTCGTAGCGGGCGCCGACGCCGCCTGCAGCCGCATCGCACTGCAACCGCACCCACTCTTCTATGGCTGGTCTCGACCACAGGTCGTTGTAACGGATGTTGAGCCTGGCACGCGCCTCGGCCGGTATGACGTTGGTCGCGGTGTTGGGCACCGAGATGACGGTGACTTGGAGGCTCGACGGTTCGAACGCGGCGGTTCCGGTATCCAGACGCTGGCTCGACAGGCGGTCGAGGATCCGCGCGAGCTTTGGCACCGGATTGTCGGCGAGGTGCGGGTAGGCGGCGTGGCCCTGCTTGCCCGAGACCACGATTTCGCCGTTGAGCGATCCACGTCGCCCGATCTTGATCTCGTCGCCGAGCGCGGCAGGGTTGGAGGGCTCGCCGACGAGACAGGCGTCGAGCAACTCTCCACGCGCCCGGAGCCAGTCGAGTACCTTCATTGTGCCGTTGATCGACGGGCCTTCCTCATCGCCGGTGATCATCAGCGACAGGCTGCCGATGCGCGGACCGTCGGTCTCAGCGAGCGTGCGCGCTACCGCGGCGACAAAGCACGCGATCGCACCCTTCATGTCGACCGCGCCACGGCCATACATCGAGCCGCCCCTGATCTCGGCGCCGAACGGCGGCGCTGTCCAGGCCGAGATGTCGCCTGCCGGAACGACGTCGGTATGCCCCGCGAAGCAGAGGTGCGGGGCGGTTGAGCCGAGCCGCGCATAAAGGTTTTCGACATCCGGTGTGCCGGCCTCCGTGAAGGTCATGCGGTGGCACGTGAAGCCGAGCTTCGCGAGATGGCGTTCGAGAAGCGTCAGAGCGCCCCCCTCCGCCGGTGTCACGCTCTCGCAGCGAATCAGCGCGGCGGTCATCTCGATGGGATCGGTCGGATCGAAGCTCATGGCGAGGCGGGCTTTCCGGCAGCAGGTGCCGCTTGCGCCGTGGCAGGTGTACTGACCGGAGCCAGGCTCGGGGCCGGGGTCGGCAGCGCCACGGCCCGTGTCGGTGTCTCGCTGGCGATCATGTGCTGGACGATGGTGATCTTTTGCCAGATCTTGGCGGACATGTTGGTGGTGATCTGTACGAGATCGCTCTCGGTCTCGATGATCACCGAGTCGCGGGTCGACTGCGCATAGAGTGCGGCGAGCTTGGCGGCGAGCGACAGCATCTCGGAGCAATAGTCGAGATAGCGGATCAGCTCGAACGGCGTCAGCTGGCGCTGCGGCGACGAGGGTGTGCCTGTCGCCACCGTCGCGAGCGCGCTCGGGTCCTTGGTCAGCTGGTGCATGTCGATGACGTGAACGATCGAGCGCAGCTCGTTAAGCGCCGCCAGTGCCTTCTGACGGCTCCAACGGCTCTCGATGGTCCACAGGAAGAGCGCGCCCGCGCCCATCAGGACGACGATGTTGATAGCCGCATCTATCCCCTGCAGCACCCCAAAGAGGTTCTCGCTGTCGCGCTTCAGCTCGATGATGGTGGCCACATAGCCGAGCATCGTCAGGCCGAGCAGCACGAGTGTCAGGATGCCGACGCGAAGGCCCGGATTGGGCCGCGCCGCCTGTGCCGCCCGCGCTTTGCTTGCGCGGGCAACGTCGAGCAACTCCCCACAGACCTTGCGCAAGCCCGAGGCCGGGAAACGCTCGCCGATACGACGCTCGAGCTGAGCAATCGTCTCGATGATCCTGTCGGGGTCGAGTGTCCGGTACATGCCTGTCATATGCCTGAGTTGTGCGACGCTGGACATTCAGAAAGGCGACACGTTCTCGCACAGCCATTCACCATGATCGAGTGGAATAGCGGTGACGCGCCGCGGCGGGATTGAACGCTTTTAACTTTTCTGGGCATTATGGTGTTTGGGGGCTTCGTCCCATCGCCCGCCTGGCCCGGCAGCCGCGCGACGCGCTGTCGTAAACCGCGTGCCGGAAGATCAGGGAGATCAGGCTCGATGAAGCGAATTATGACGGCAGTCCTGGCATTGGCGATGGTGACGGGGCTATGCGCGGGGCTCGGCTCAGGACAAGCGCTCGCCAAAAGCAAGACGGCGCGCAACGTAGCGATCGGCGTTGCGGCCGGCGTCGCCGCGGCCATCATTCTGAACGAGGCCGCCAAAGCCAATACACGCGACGAGTGCCCCGGCGACAGCTACCGGAACAAGTACGGCAAGTGCGTCAAGGACTACGAGCCCGCCTCGAAGTACGAGTCGAACGCCGAGATCGTTCGCAAGTGCAACCGCTTCCTGAGGAAGTGCGAGGACGGCGAGAAGTGGGCGTGCAGGAAGGCCGACGACTACTGCGACCGCGGCTAGCGCCGGCTCGACTGGCGCGGCGACCAGTGCCGCGCCAGAGGTGGCGACGCTCCCACGTGCGACCGCCGGTCAAGGCGCAACCGGGGAGCAGGGCGCAACTGGCTTCAATCCTTATCGCGCAGCAGCTCGTTGATCGAGGTTTTCGAGCGGGTCTTCTCGTCGACCCTCTTGACGATCACGGCGCAGTACAGCGACGGGCCTGGGGTGCCGTCCGGCAGCGGCTTGCCGGGCAGTGAGCCCGAGACCACCACCGAGTAGGGCGGAACGCGGCCGACGAACCGCTCGCCGGTCGCGCGGTCGATGATGGTCGTCGAGGCGCCGATGAAAACACCCATCGAGATGACCGAGCCCTCTCCGACGACAACGCCCTCCACCACCTCCGACCGGGCGCCGATGAAGCAGTTGTCCTCGATGATCGTCGGCCCTGCCTGCATCGGCTCGAGCACGCCGCCGATGCCCACGCCGCCGGAGAGGTGCACGTTGCGGCCGATCTGGGCGCAGCTGCCGACCGTGGCCCAGGTATCGACCATCGTGCCGCGATCGACGTAGGCGCCGAGGTTGACGAACGACGGCATGAGGATCACGCCCGGCGCGACGTAGGCGGATCTACGCACGATGGCACCGGGCACGGCGCGGAAGCCCGCGGCCTTGAATTGGTCGCCGCTCCACCCGGCATATTTCAGCGCAACTTTGTCGTAGCCGTAGGCGAGAGCCGTGCCGGTCGCTCGATCGAACGGTACGACGTGGTTGTCGGTCAGGCGGAACGACAACAGCACCGCCTTCTTGAGCCATTGGTTGACGACCCACGACCCGTCGCGCTTCTCGGCGACGCGCGCCATGCCTTGATCGAGCAGATCGAGCGCGGCCTCGACGGCTTCGCGGACCTCGCCCGCCGTTGCGGCATCGACGGTATCGCGCGCCTCCCAGGCAGCTTCGATCGTCGTCTCGAGGGCGGCGTGGCTCATCGTCTGGTCGTCCTTCGCTCGTGGTGGCCGGGCCGGATGCCATCGGCCCGATGTCGGGATTGGCTGGCCTATTGGCGGGGCCTGCGGGAGGATGTCAACGGATCGCGCGGATGTTCCGACGCCACCGGGTCGTGCGCCGCTGCAACACCCCAACCGCATTCTGGTGCGTCCACCATAGAATCTTAAGGGGTGGCTTCGGGCTCCATGCGTCGCTGGCTAGCATCTTCGGTGTGGATGATTCGAACCTTGAACTCTCCTAAGTCCCTCAACCGGAGGCATTCAGAATGGCCAAGAAGCCAACCAGCGAAAGCACAGGAGCGTCCGCGGCATCCGCTGCGGCGAAAGTCCTTAAGAGCAAGACGGCATCGAAGGCGGAGAAGTCGGTTGCTGCATCTGCGCTGACGCAGAAGGGCTCCAACGAGACGACGAGCAAGGCCGTTGCGAGCAAGGCCGCGAAGGTGCTGAAGGACCCCAATGCGTCCAGGGCCGCGAAAACCGCAGCCGCTTCTGCGCTGACGCAAAAGAAGAAATGAAGTGGACGGGCCCCCCCCGTCGGCAGGCGTGCGGCCCGTCATCGAGGAAGCCCCGTCATTGAGGAAGCACGGCCGGACGCCCGTCGGCGTCTACTCGATGCTCGCCGAAATCAGGGACTTGGCCTCCTTGGAGTCCCACTCGGCCGGGCCTACGAGCCGTCCGATCTCGCGCCCGTCTTTGCCGATCAAGATGGTGGTCGGCATGCCGACCGCTTTGAGTGTCGTGGCGGCGCGCGCGCTCGGGTCGACGTAGAGCTTCAGGCTCTCGACGTTGATCTCGCGTAGGAATTTTCGCGCCGCGTCCGCGCCCTGCCGGTCGACACTCAACGCCACGACCTCGAACGTTTCGGATCCGAGCTGTTTCTGCAAGGCGTCGAGCGCGGGCATCTCCTTGCGGCACGGCGCGCACCACGTAGCCCAGAGGTTCAAGAGCACGATGCGGCCCTTGAAGTTCGCGAGTGTCATCGGCTTGCCACTGCCGTCGGAGAACGCAATCTCGGGCAGCGGCTCCGGGTTCTTCCTGAAGACGAAGGCGGTCATCGAGCCGCTCGAGAGGCTGCGCCGGGAGTCTGGACCGGCTAGGCTTGCAGCGGCGTTGTCGGGAGTTGCGACGCGGCTGCCGGTCGGCCCGCCAGCGATCGTCGGGTCGGCCGATGGGGGGCCTTGGACCTTGCCAGGGCCGGCGAACGTGACATAAACCGCAGCAAAACCGGCTACTGCTGCAGCCAGCGCGATACCCGCGAGACGCACGTGCGCGCCGGACCGTGCCTTGCCATCCGCTGTCATGCCGACGTCCCTTCCGATGATTTGATGCCGTGCGCCGCGTGCAGGCGCCTCGTCAAGGAGCCAAGCCCGTGTCCAAGCCCGATCCCGACAATGCCGCCAACCGCATGTGGGGGGGACGCTTCTCCGCGCCACCGGCTGAGATCATGGAGGAGATAAATGCCTCGGTCGGCTTCGACAAGGCGCTGGCTCCCCAAGATATCCGCGGCTCGAAGGCGCACGCGGCGATGCTCGCCGAACAGGGAATCATAACGAAGGCCGATGCGCGGGAGATTGCCCGCGGTCTGTCGCAGGTGCTGGCCGAGATCGAGGCCGGCGAGTTCGTGTTCCAACGCTCGCTCGAGGACGTTCACATGAACGTGGAGAGCCGGTTGCGGGAGATCGTCGGTGCTGCTGCGGGGCGCCTGCACACCGCGCGCTCGCGTAACGACCAGGTGGCCCTCGATTTCCGGCTCTATGTGCGCGACCGGCTCGACGAGTTCGACGGCGCGCTTCAGTTCCTGATGCGGGCTCTTGCGGCCAAGGCGGATGCCCACGCCGAGACCGTCATGCCCGGCTTCACGCACTTGCAGCCGGCCCAGCCGGTGACGTTCGGTCATCATCTCATGGCCTATGTCGAAATGTTTGCCCGCGATCGCTCGCGGTTTGCGGACGCGCGAGCGCGGCTCAATGAATGCCCCCTCGGTGCCGCGGCGCTGGCCGGCACGTCGTTTCCGATCGACCGCCACATGACGGCCGAGGCGCTCGGCTTCGACAGGCCGGCGGCGAACTCGCTCGATGCCGTGTCGGACCGGGATTTCGTTCTGGAGACGCTGGCCGCTGCCACGATCGCCGCCGTCCACCTCTCGCGGTTCGCGGAGGAGATCGTCATCTGGATGACGCCCCAGTTCGGTTTCGTCCGCCTCTCGGACGGGCTGACCACCGGCTCCTCGATCATGCCGCAGAAGCGCAACCCGGACGCTGCCGAGCTCTCCCGCGCCAAGGTTGGACGTATCGCCGGCGCCTTCCAGAGCCTCGTGCTGGTCATGAAGGGCTTGCCGCTCGCCTACTCCAAGGACATGCAGGAGGACAAGGAGGTCACGCTCGACGCACTGTCGAGCCTGGCGCTCGCCCTCACCGCTATGACGCGTATGGTCGAGGATATGGAGCCAGATGCCGCGGTGATGCGGTTGGCCGCAGGTCGGGGCTACTCGACCGCGACAGACCTTGCCGATTGGCTGGTGCGCGAGTTGAAGTTGCCGTTCCGCGATGCGCACCATGTAACCGGAGCCATCGTCAAGGAAGCCGAGCGGCGGGGGATCGACCTGGAGGCCATGCCTCTCGAGGCCATGCAGGCGGTCGAGTCGCGAATATCGAACGGTGTTTATTCAGTGCTTTCCGTCGAAAGCTCCGTGCGCAGCCGAACGAGTTTTGGGGGAACCGCGCCACAGAATGTTCGCAAAATGGCGCGGGCCTGGCTGAAGCGGTTGGAAAAGGACAAGAAGAGGGGCTAAAGGTAGTCAGGGTAGTCCGAGAAAAGCGGTTTGCGTCGGCCGGTGCTCGGCCGGGGGTACAACTCTAGATGGCCGCTGTAACCGTTCCAGATTGATCGAGACCACAGGTAGGACCATGCGTAAGCACGCAGCCATCCCGTTCGTAGCCGCAGCGCTTGTCGCGCTGCTGGCCTGGGGGTGCGGCGTGCGTGGCTCGCTCGAAGCTCCGGCCGAGGCCAAGGCGGCGGGCAAGGCCGCTTCGGCGGAGGATGCCGCTGCGGGTCCCAACACCTCTGCTGCCCCCAAACCGCATCGCGGTTTCGTGCTCGACGGCCTCATCCGCTAGGCCGCCCGGCGCTTCTTGAACCTTTTCAACGTTATCGACCGCCCGAGGCCACGTGTGCCCGGGCGGGACGCTGCTCGATGTCGTCTGGCGGCCTGGCGCTTGTGCTGCCTCGACCGTGCAAGTTCGCGCGCGATAAGTTAAAAGGCGCGCCTCCCCGCCACGTAGGCGCCCGTCAGCGCCGCTCAGTCTCAGCCCACACGGAATTGCGCGCACCCATGCATCACTTCGCCTACAAGAACGGCATCCTGCACGCCGAAGACGTGAGCCTGGATCGTCTTGCCGACGAGATCGGCACGCCGTTCTATTGCTATTCGACGGCGACCATAGAGCGGCACTACCGCGTGCTCGAGGACGCGTTCCGAGGGCTCGACGCACTTATCTGCTTCGCGATGAAGGCCAACTCGAACCAGGCCGTCCTGGCGACGCTGGCGCGACTGGGGGCCGGCATGGACGTGGTCTCGGAAGGCGAGCTGCGCCGCGCGCGCCAGGCCGGAACGCCGGCTTCGCGCATCATCTTTGCCGGCGTCGGCAAGACGCGCACCGAGATGGCCTATGCGCTATCCGAAGGTATCCTGGGCTTCAACGTGGAGAGCGAGCCGGAGCTGCTGCAATTGTCGGAGGTGGCGGCCTCGCTCGGCTGCACGGGGAGGGTCGCAATCCGCGTCAATCCTGATGTCGACGCCAAGACGCATGCAAAGATCTCGACCGGGAAGAGCGAGAATAAGTTCGGCATCCCCTTCCGCGACGCCCGGCGTCTCTATGCTCGCGCCAGGACGCTTCCTGGCATCGAGGTCGCGGGTATTCATATGCACATCGGCAGCCAGATCACCGACCTTGGCCCGTTCCGCGATGCATTCCGACTCATGCGAGACCTCGTGGCCGAGCTGCGCGCTGATGGACATGCGCTGCATCATCTCGACATAGGTGGCGGTCTCGGCGTGCCCTATCGGGGCGTCAACGACGTGCCACCGCATCCGGTCGAGTATGCAGCGGTTGTGCGCGAGGCGCTGGGCGATCTCGGCCTCACGCTGGTGCTCGAGCCGGGTCGCATGATCGTCGGCAACGCCGGTATCCTCGTCACTCGAGTGATCTACACGAAAGAGGGCGTGGACAAGACGTTCACTGTCGTCGATGCCGCCATGAACGACCTCATCCGGCCGACGCTTTACGAGGCGTATCACGACCTGTGGCCAGTAACGGAGGCGCGCGGCGCCGATGCGCCTATCGCCCAGGATATCGTGGGGCCGGTGTGCGAGACCGGCGACTATCTGGCGCTTGACCGGCCGCTGCCACCTTTCCGCCCCGGGGATCTCGTTGCGGTGATGACCGGTGGTGCCTATGGGGCGGTGATGGCCTCGACCTACAACTCGCGGCTTCTGGTGCCCGAGGTTATGGTGAACGGATCGCGGCACTGCGTTGTCCGCCCGCGGCCGAGCTACGACGATTTGATTGCGCTCGACCGTATGCCGGAGTGGCTCACGGCCTGACGGCTAACGCGCGACACCCCGGGGGCGGATACACGGCACATGCGCTTCGCGCCTTTGTTGCAACAAGTTAACGTGTAGCAGCTGGATGCGATGGGTTAGGCTTTGCCCGTCGAGCGATGCTAGGATGGCGCCATGACCGACGACATCATCCGCCGGGCCGGCCGGGATTTGGCCTTCGAGCGCAAGGTGCAGCTGAGCGTCTGGGCGCTGGCCTTCGAGCGCCTGTGGCTCCGGCTGTGGCTCGTTATCGTTGTCATCGCCGCATTCGTTGTCGTGTCGCTGGCTGGTCTGTGGCCGCTGCTTGGTCCGGGAGTTCATGCGGCGCTCCTGGCCGCATTCGGGCTCGCGCTCATCGCTGCGCTCGGCAATGCGGCCCGCATCAAGTGGCCGACGCGCGACGAGGCAGTGCGCCGGATCGAGCGTAAGAGCGGTGTGCCGCATCGACCAGCATCGTCCTATGAGGACACGTTGTCGGCCGGTCGCGGCGACCCTGCGACCATGGCGATCTGGGCGGCACACAGGCAGCGTCTTGCCGAAATGCTGGCTCGCCTTCGGGTCGGCACGCCCGAGCCGCGCACAGACCGATACGACCCGAGGGCGTTCCGCGTTCTCATGTCGCTTGTCGTACTTGCGCTCGCGGCCGTGTCCGGCGCCGAGACACCCGATCGACTGCGCGAGGCTTTCCGCATCGGGGGCCGAGCCGCACTCGACAAGGCGCGTCTCGATGCATGGGTGGCGCCACCGGCCTATACGCTACGCCCGCCAATGATGCTGGCTGATGGCGCCAAGCCGGGTGGTTTGGATCTGACCGCTCAGGGCGGCATCGTCGAAGTTCCCGAGCGAAGCATCATCATCGTGCGCTCGAGTGGCGCCGAGAACGTTCGCCTTGCACTTGAGCTGCCGGCCGCGGGTAAAGGGCTAGCGGAGCGGATTGAGAGCAACCATTCCGCTGGTGCGACGCAGGGCGTGTCGGAGGTGCGCCACGAGATCCGAGGCAGCGGCCGCATTCGCGTTCTGGTGAGTGGGACCGAGGTGGCGGCTTGGACATTTGCAGTCGTTCCAGATGCCGTACCCGAGATCAATCTGACCAAGGACCTGGAGCGCACGGCGCGCGGCTCGATGAAGGTGCATTTCAAGGCCAGCGACGACTATGGCGTCGCGTCGGCTGCGGCCCGCTTCGAGAAGGCGAAGCGGAAGCCGGGCGATCCTACGACAGCCTGGGCACGTAACGACCTTCTGAAAGGCCCTCGGCCGCCGCTCGAGCGTCCACCGGTTCTGGCGCTGCGGTTGCCCAAGATTAACGCCAAGGACGTCGAGGGATCGAGCTACCTCGAGCTTGCCGAGCATCCCTGGGCCGGTCTCCACGTCGTGATGCGTCTCGAGGCTAAGGACGTCGCCGGGCAGACGGGGCTCTCGTCGCCGATCGAGCTTCAGATGCCGCAGCGCCGGTTCGAGAAGCCGCTCGCCCGTGCCGTGGTCGAGCAGCGGCGCAAGCTGGTCGACGATCCGCGCCACCGCGGCCAGGTACTGCGCGCACTCGAAGCCTTGTCGATTGGTCCGGAGGTCTTCGGTGTCGAGCCGCGGGTGTACCTGCTCATGCGGTCGGCACAGCATCGCCTGGCGCGTGACACGTCGAGGGCCGGCCGCAAGAGCGTGATCGACCAGCTCTGGCATATCGCTCTCAAGATCGAGGACGGCGATCTGTCCGATGCGGAGAAGCGTCTCCGCGACGCGCAGGACAAGCTTTCCAAGGCTCTCGAGAATGGCGCGTCGGAAGAGGAAATCCGCCAGCTCATGCAGGAGATGCGGCAGGCGCTCAACGACTACATGCGCGAGCTTCAGAAGCAGGCAGAGGCGAACGGGCAGGAGCAGCAGGACGGACAGGATCCGAACAATCAGACGCTGAGCCAGCAGGACCTCGATCGGATGATGAAGAACATCGAGGAGATGGCCAAAAACGGCGCCCGCGAGCAGGCACAGCAGATGCTTTCCGAGCTGCGTGACCTGATGGAGCGTATGCAGACCGGCCGCATGGCCGAGGAAAAGCAGCGTCAGAACCGCGAAGCGATGCAGAAGATGGAGGAGCTCGGCAGCATGGTCGGCGAGCAGCAGAAGCTGATGGACGATACCTTCAGCGAGATGCGCGAGCAGGATCAGCCGGGCCAGCGGCCGCAGCAGCGACCGGGTCAGCAACCGCGACCTGGGCAGAAGGGGCAAGCGCAGCAAGGCCAGAAGGGCCAGCCGTTGCCGGGCCAGAAAGGGCAGCAGCAGGGTCAGCAGGGCCAGGGGCAGCAGCAAGGCCAGCGCGGCGAGGGGCGTCAAACAGGCGAGAGCGGGCGTGAGGGCAAGCTCGGCCAACGGCAAGGCGATCTGCGCGATCGCCTCGGGAGGCTGCAACGCGAGATGCGCGACCTTGGCATGGGCGACAGCGAGCAACTGCAGAGCGCGCGGGAGGCGATGGAGAATGCCGAGCGGGCGCTGCGCGAGGGCGATCTCTCGGAGGCCACCGAGGAGCAGGGCAGGGCGCTGGACGAGATGCGCCAGGGCGCCCAGCAGATGGCGCAAGAGATGATGAAGAATATGCCGCAGCGCTTCGGTCAGAACGGCGATACCCCGCGCGACCCGCTGGGCCGGCCGCAGCGCTCCGAAGGTCCCGACCAGGGTACGTCGGTGAAGGTGCCCGAGGAGATCGAGATGCAGCGGGCGAGAGAGATCCTCGACGAGCTGCGCCGGCGCTCGGGAGAGGCGGCGCGTCCGCCGATCGAGCTCGACTATCTTGAGCGGCTGCTGAAGCGGTTCTAGCTCACTGGCCGCGCAGAGCTGCGGGCAGCGCAGGGAAGCTCACCGCGGATTTGATGGCGGGGGTCCGCCTGCGGCAAGCGGACGGAACGGCGCGGCTCGCAAGAGCGCATCGGCTTGGAAAGCCCGCTTCCAATCGCCGGCAGGCGACGGCGACATGCGGGCCGTCAGCGGAGGTGATCCGCCGCGCGTCGCTCATCGGACGCGTCAGCGCACTCAGGATTGTGGGGCGCAGTTCGCGCGCCAGAGCCGTCGTGCCATAGCGCTGTGACATCCAGGGTGCTCTCGACCCCGATCTGATCGAAATGCAGATCGAGCCAACGGGCCGCGGCGGCGCGGCCGAGATCGCGCAGGTGGATGAGGAAGCCCCACTCCGCATTGAGCTTCGACGAGGGCGCGAGCGATTCGAAGCCTTCGCCGCAGGTGATGGCGTGCAGGTGAAGCTCGCGCAGTCCCTCGGTGGTGAAAGTGCCGGCCCGCACGCCGCGATTGACGAAATCGATATTGACGAGCTCCTTGACGAAGGAGGCGTTGAACGAGATCTCGTGCACGCGATCGAGGATCTCGCGCGCAGTCTTTGGTGTCTGGGCACGAGAGATCGGTATCGTCTGGACCATCAGCACGTCGGGAGAGGTGCACTCGTAGAAAGGATACAGCGCCGGATTGCCCATGTAGCCGCCGTCCCAGTAGGGCACGCCGTCGATCTCGATCGCCTGGAACACGAACGGCAGGCAGGCCGAGGCCATCACCACATCCGCGGTGATCGCGTCGCCGGTGAAGACGCGAAGACGACCGGTCTGCACATTGGTCGCGGATACGAACAGGCGGATGTTGCTGTGCCGTCGCAACCGCTCGAAGTCGACCGCGCGCTCGATGAGGCCGCGCAGAGGATTGATGTTGAGCGGGTTGAACTGGTACGGCGACACGACGCGCGTGACGAGATCCAGCATGATGAGCGCAGGATTGTGGTCCAAGCTCCAGTTCGACAGCATCATGTCGAAGAACGTGCGGCGAATGGGCAGCGACAATGCGTCGAGGCTGATGTTGCGCCAGTAGCTTTCGAGCCGGGCCCGCGCCAAATCGGTGCCGCCCTCGGTGAGCCCGTCCGCGACGACGACTGCGTTCATCGCGCCCGCCGAGGTACCGGAGATACTCTCGAAGCCGATCCTGCCATCCTCGAGCAGTCGGTCAATAACGCCCCAACCGAACGCCCCATGTGCCCCGCCGCCTTGCAGGGCGAGATTGACGAGTTTGATCGGTGCCGGGTGGATATCGCGGCGGTGGGAACCGTTGATGATCATGCTCTGCGCTGGTTAGGGACGGCCGCGACTGTCGCTTACCTCGGCGCCGAGCGCAAAGATACCTTAGGTCCAGGGCTAACGGCTAAGCCGCAAATGCGCAACAGGTGTGCACTTTGAGTGCTTGCGCGCCGCGACTGGCCACGGTCAGGGCGACAGCGGCACGGCCCGCACCAGGCCACGCACCGAGTTTCCGAGCCAGATCTTCATGCCGTCCGTAGCGCCCGCGGCGGCCAGGTCGGCCAGCGTCAGCCGCATTTCGACGGCCCGGCCATTCGCCAGCAACTCGGCGCGCAACGTGCCTGGCAGCAGGCCTGCCCCAAGGGGGGGCGTGAGCAGCCGCCCGCCATCCTCGATGAAGATCGTGGTGCGGCTGCCCTCGGCCAGCTCGCCCCGCTCGTTGAGGTAGATCACCTCGTCGGCTCCAAGCACGTCGGAATAGTGCTGCCATTCGCGGTCGTAGAGCTCGCGGCGCGTGGTCTTGTGATAGAGGAACGGATCGTTGCTCACGAGCCGGGTAGGGCTCAGGACATAGCGCATCCGTGCTCCCTCGGCTTGCGGCGGCTGCGGGCTTGTGGTGACGGTTGCGCGCCCCTTCTCGTCGAGTAGCAGACGGACCCTCAGCCGTTCGGATGCGCGTGGCTCGATGGCACGAGCGATTGCCTCCCGAATTGCGTGCATGTCGCAAGCAAAACGAAAGTACTGCGCCGAGGATCTCAGCCGCTCGAGGTGCCGCTCCTCTAGCCAAATGCCCTTGCCCGGCTCGTAGAGCATGGTCTCGATCAGCTCGATCGGCTTCGGCGGGTCGGTGAGGAACTTCATCTTGAGCAGGCACTCGGCGTACTCGCGACCGCCCTCGCTGTCGTAGACGACGCCCGAGCCGATCCCCATCTCGCCGGTTCCGTCGCGGTAGACGACGGGCGTCCGGATGACGACGTTAAATTGTGCCGTGCCGGCCGGCGAGATGTGGCCAATTGCCCCGCAGTAGACGCCCCTCGGCTCCGTTTCGTAGGACGCGATGAGCTCCATGGCGCGGATCTTCGGGGCGCCGATGACGGAACCGGGCGGGAAGATCGCGCCGAGGAGCTCTGAGAGGCCCGTACCGGCGCGGAGCTTGGCACGAACGCCCGATGTCAACTGGTGGAGCGTGCGGAAGGTCTCGACGGTGTACAGGTCGGTTACCTCGACGGAGCCGATCTCGGAGATGCGGCCAAGGTCGTTGCGCATCAGATCGACGATCATCAGGTTCTCGGCCCGCTGCTTGGCGTCGGTCGCAAGAACACGTCTGGCATCCTGGTCGGCCTCGGGCGTGCCGGCACGCGGTGCCGTGCCCTTCATCGGCCGCGTCTCGACTACCCGACCGTCCTTGGCGACGAAAAGTTCGGGCGAGGCGGACAGCACGGTCACCGCGCCGGTGTCGACGATGCCGCCGTAGGCGACGCGCTGGCGCTGGCGGAGGTCGCGGTAGAAGGCCAGCGGCGATCCCGACAGCCGGAAGCGCGCCTTCCAGGTCAGGTTCAACTGGTAGATGTCGCCGGCGCGGATCTTCTCCTGCACCTTGGTGAAGCGCTGCTTGTATTCATCGGCAGACCAAGCCCGCGTGACATCCGTGAACTGGTAGGTCGCCGACAATGTGTTCGAGGCGAGCCAGCTCTCGACCTCGGCTCCGGTCATGGACTGGGGCGATCGATAAAGACCGAACCAGAGCAGGGGCACAGTGCGCTGTGCGGGCATGAGGTGGGCAAGTTTCGGCTCGAGAGCATAGCCGAGCTCGTAGGAGAAGAAGCCGGCTGCGTGGAGGCCCAAGTCGGCGGCCGCCTCGAGGCGACGAAGCGCCTCCGGCACGTCGGCCGGATCGAGCGCAGCGACGATCTCGACGGGGTCAGAGAACATGAGCGACGGCGCGGAGCTGCCCGAGCTGTTGTCGAGCAGCACGAACGCCTCCGCAATGCCGCCTGGGGCCGCCGGGGCGGTCAATGCCTCGCCCGGGCGGTCTTGCCGTGTAAGATCAGAAACCGT
This sequence comes from uncultured Hyphomicrobium sp., assembly GCA_964471635.1. GTDB lineage: Bacteria > Pseudomonadota > Alphaproteobacteria > Rhizobiales > Hyphomicrobiaceae > JAKAML01. The sequence continues at coordinate 4,159 of CAYYGO010000003.1, read as the reverse complement.
CATTTCCCTTGATAACCCGAGAGCGCGAGGAACGCCACGCGGCGCTTGGCGCTTAAACCCGCCGGAAGGCTCTTCACGCCGATATCGGTGACCGAGGTGAAGCGGCGCGTGACGGCTTCAGTGCTGCGCTCGAGCGAAACGAGCAGAACCGGCTCGCCCGATTTCGCCGTGAACGGCCGGGTCAGCTCGTAGTGGTCGGTCGGTCGCCCGCCGCGGAACCAAGTCACCACAGGGGTCGCCTCGTCGCGCATGTAGTAGAGCAGCTCCGCCGTGACTGACCGGTCGTCAGTCAACACGGCTGCATATGGCTGTCCGCGCACGCGAGCGGCGGCGACCTCGGCGCGGGTGGCGTCTGCAATCTCGCGCCAGCCCAGCGTGCGGGCGAAGGGATCGGCAACGGGCAGCGGAATCCGGCCAGCGGTCGCGGTGCCCCATGCCAGTGCCGCGACCACTGCGAGATGGAGCGCAAGAGAAGCCTTGAGCCAGCCCCAGGAAAGATCGCGGATCAGAGTTGCAGTCACGAGGACCGTCGCCGCGACGTAGGACACCGCAGCCCAGTTCGCGTGGGCGCGCGAGACGAAGGCCTGCGCCGTGATAATCGCCAGCACCGGCAACGCAAAGGCGAGGAGGAGGCGGTCTGGTTCGGGCGCACCATGCTTCCACGCGCGCCAAGCCACCACCAAGAGTCCCGCGAACAACACAGGACCGAACACGCCGAACTGGGCACCGAAGAATTCGAGCGCCTTCAGCGGGTTGAGGAGCGACCCGTGCCATTTCGCGTTGTCCGCCGTGTGGGCAAAGGTCGCAAAGCTGTGGCTGGCGTTCCACAGAAGGTTCGGCACAATGAGTGCCAACCCGAGTCCGAGGCCCATCCAAAGCCGCCCGTCTTTCAGCAGCCCGCGGTGGGTGGGCGTTGCGATCATGTAGACGCCGAGGCACAGCACGAACCACGCCATCGCGTACTTTGCGTTGAGGCCGAGCCCAAGTGCGAGGCCAAGAAGCAGTGCGGGCCACCATGCCTTGCTGTCGAGGAGGGCAGAGAGCGCCAGCAGCGCAATCGACCACGCCAGAAGCAGCGGAACGTCCGTCGATATGATCCCCGCCGACAACGAGACGCCCGGCAGGGTTGCGAAGGCGAGACCGGAGAGCGCGCCGGTCCGAGCGTCGTAAAGGCGACGGCCTAGCAGAAAGACCACCCCCGCCGTCGCGGCATGGATGAGCGGAGATGGCAGCCGAATGCAGAACTCGGTGAGGCCACAGCTGTCGGTTGCGGCGCGGATCGCCCAAGCGATGAGGGGGGGCTTCGAGTAGTAGCCGAGGGCCGGCTCCAAGCTCCACGACCAGTACTGAGCCTCGTCGAAAAAGAGATCCGTAGCGTTAAGTTTCAGCGCTACAACGCGGAATGCCGCCACCGCCGCGACACCTGTCAAGAACAGAAGCGTCCAGCGCGGGTCGGCAGCAGTCCAGTCTTGCACAGCTGCCGGCCGCTTCTGGATCAGGGGCATTCGTCGGTCTCCGGTGCTCGGCGTCGCGCTGGTTCCACAACTGCAGTAACCGCGGCTGATTTACTAGGTTGAGCAGGGATCGTGAAGACTGGTACTGTTGCCAGATTGCGAGGCACCCCGGCGAGGCGGCATGCGGCGGCCAAGCTGAAAGGGATCGAATGCGCGTGACTGTCGTCATTCCGGCGCTCAACGAGGCAGGCAACATCGGCCGCCTCGTGGACGAGACGTACGCCGTTGTTCCGGCCGACATGCTGGCCGAGGTCATCGTCGTCGACGACGCCAGCGACGACGGCACGGCGGTCGAGGTCAAGACCCGTCTCGCCGACGGGCGCCACCCAGGGTTGCGCTACCTGCGCCATGGTGCCCGCAGCGGCCAGAGCGCAGCCTTGCGCACCGGAATCCTTGCAGCGACGAGCCCAGTCATCGCCACCATGGATGGCGACGGCCAAAACGATCCTCGTGACATACCGCGGCTCATCGAGAAGCTTGCCGCGCCCGGAACCCGGGGGCCGGCGCTCGTCAACGGCTGGCGAAAGCAGCGTCGTGACTCGGGCTCGAAGCTCTGGGCGTCAAAGGCCGCCAATTGGATTCGCGATGCCGTGTTGCGCGACGATTGCCCCGATACCGGGTGCGGCATCAAGGCCTACTGGCGCGAGGTGTTTCTGCGTCTCCCGTTTTTCACCAGCATGCACCGCTATCTGCCGGCGCTCTTCCAGACCTATGGTCACGAGGTCGCCTACGTCCCGGTGAACGACCGGCCTCGGGAGGCGGGCAAGTCGAAGTACAACAACCTCGGCCGTGCCTTGATCGGAATCTACGATTTGGTGGGCGTCAGCTGGCTGCGCAAGCGCACCACGGTTCCCGCCATCGTCGAGAGCCTGCCCGAAGGCCGCCACGTCGCGGATCTTGCCAGCCGTTTGAAGCCGCGTGGGCCGGACGGGCCGCGCGGAGGCGCTGGCCCAAGATCGAATGCCGGCTCATGACGGCCTCGTCTTCGGTTCGCCCGCACATAGCTCGTGCGGTGCGGCTGCGGGATTTTGGCCGCATCGACGCCCGTTGCGTGACCTGCTAGCCGGAGAAGCACGCGCAGGTTGCCTGGTCGGTTGGCCGATGCCACCGGCGGGCGCCCGGATCCCTCTCGCAGCGAGCGTATGGAGCGGCAGAAGCTGATGTCCTTCATCTCGGCCTATGGCAGTAAGCTTGCCGAGTGGTGGACTGCCATGTCAGGCCGCGACCTGATGTGGCTCGCGGTCGGTCTTGCCGGCCAGTCGATGTTTGTGCTGCGCTGGTTCATCCAGTGGATTGCCAGCGAGCGGGCCAAGCGCCTCGTGGTGCCGGATCTGTTCTGGTACACGAGCCTTGTTGGCGGCCTGATGGTGCTGGCCTACGGCATCTACAAGCCCGACCCGGTGATCGTGCTTGGTCAGTTCGGAGTCTTCATTTATGCCCGCAACGTCTATTTCCTCTGGAAGCGGCAGGCGTCGGGCGAGACCGGCGGTGCCCGGAAGGACGCAGCGCCGTAATCTCTGGACCTGGATAAGCATAGCTCCAGGCGCGCCATGCCAGTGTGCAGTCGAGCCAGTGTGCAGTCGAGTCGGTGTGTAGCTTGGCCGGTGTGTAGCTTGGCCGGTGTGTGGCTGGCGGGCCAATGGTTCAATTCGCGGCAAGTCCGGTTCTGGCGCTTCTCTACGCGGAGGGGTCTGCCGACCGCGTCGCCCATAGCGGTGCGTCCACTTGATGCATCAGCGGCCCTGATGCGCCCCTCGCCCAAGGTGCTTGCAAGGTGACGATACCGCGAGCCAGGATGGACTGCCCGTTGCGCCCTTGTCTTCCCGATCACCTGGAGCCAACCATGCATCGCCTTTCTTTCGCAGCCATCGCCGCCCTCCTCGCCGTGGTCACGCCTGCTCTCGCGATGAGCGATCTTGTCGTTCGCGAAAGTCCACGCGGCGTGAAGCAGACGATCGACGCTCTCGCCGCCGCTGTGGAGGCGAAAGGGATCCGGATCGTGGCGCGGGTGGATCACGCGGCTGGAGCCAAGGCTGCCGGCATGGAGCTGCGACCGGCGGAGTTGCTCATTTTCGGGAACCCCAAGGTCGGCACGCCGCTCATCGAGGCAAATCCCGAGCTGGGCGTCGACCTACCGATGCGCGTACTCGCCTGGCAGGCCGCCGATGGCAAGGTCTATATCGGCTATACTTCGCCTGAAGCGCTGAAGGCGCGCCACCGGATCAAGGACAGGGACGCCGCTATCGCGGCGATGGCTGCAGCACTGCAAGGCCTTGTCGATGCGGCAGTGAAATAGGGTAGTTGCGCACGGCGGGGGACCACGGCAAACCGCCCGTCACGATCACGTCAAAAAACCGGTCCGGGCGGGCTTCACACGGGGCCAAAGTGTGCTATACGCCACCCACCGAAGCCGCCCTTCGCAGGGCGGCTTTGCTGTCGGCGCCACAGCGGCGCCGATCGCGCCTCACGGCCGGACGGACCGTAGGCGCAATCGGAAGAAGTAGCCAACCTGGTTGCCTCTTTCTTTCCGCGGCCATCGGGGGCCGTGGTTTCGCACCGCTCGATCCACTCCACGGATTGCGCGGGCCGTTGGTGACGCGGGGTGGAGCAGCCCGGTAGCTCGTCAGGCTCATAACCTGAAGGTC
>CAYYGO010000002.1:0-175234 GCA_964471635.1 uncultured Hyphomicrobium sp. | reverse complement strand
TGCGCGGCGCTCGCGTGCAGGCGGTCGTCAACGAGCTGCAGGGCGAGAAGGTCGACATCATCCAGTGGAACCCGGACGCGGCGAGCTTCATCGTCAACGCGCTGGCGCCCGCTGAGGTCACCAAGGTCGTGCTCGACGAGGAATCGAACCGCATCGAGGTCGTCGTGCCCGAAAGCCAGCTCTCGCTGGCCATCGGCCGTCGCGGCCAGAATGTGCGCCTCGCCTCCCAGCTCACCGGGTGGGACATCGACATCGTGACCGAGCAGGAGGAGAGCGAGCGGCGCCAGAAGGAGTTCGGCGAGCGCTCGCAGGCATTCATGGACTCTCTCGATGTCGACGAGGTCATCGCCCAGCTTCTGGTGACCGAGGGCTTCGCGACCGTCGAGGAGGTGGCCTACGTCGACATCGACGAGATCGCCAACATCGAGGGCTTCACCGAGGAGACCGCCAACGAGATCCAGACGCGCGCCCGCGAGTACCTCGAGCGCATTGAGGCCGAGCGCGATGCCAAGCGCCGTGAGCTCGGCGTGGCCGACGATCTCGCCCGCGTCGCCGGCGTCACTACGGCTATGCTCGTGGCGTTTGGTGAGAACGGCATCAAGACGCTCGAGGATCTTGCCGACTGCGCCACCGACGATCTCGTCGGCTGGACCGAGCGCAAGAAGGACAAGGAGAGCGAGGCGGTCCGCCACAAGGGCGTGCTGGACGGCTTCGAGATCGGCCGCAAGGAGGCCGAGGACATGATCATGGCGGCGCGTGTGCTCGCCGGCTGGATCAGCGCCGAGGATCTCGTCCCGGCCGCCGAGTCCGAAGCCGCCGAGGGCGATGTCGCCGCGGCCGCCGGCGATGACGACGCACCGGGCGAGGGCGCCGCCGCGCCCGGCCCTCAGGCCTGAGCCGGGTTATGAGGAGGCTTGGAACCAGTCGATGGTCGAGGAGCAACCAGCCGCCGCCGAGGCTGACGTGGCCGAGGAGGGCGACCGCAACGCCCCCCGGCGTACGTGCGCGGTCACGCGGTCCGAGCGGCTGCGCGACGCGCTGATCCGCTTCGTTGCAGCTCCCGACGGGACGGTTGTTCCCGACCTCAAAAACGTGCTGCCGGGCCGCGGCGTCTGGGTTACCGCCGATCGCACGTCCATCGCCGCCGCGGTCCGTGCCAAAGTCTTCGCGCGCGGCTTCAAGCGACAGGTGTCGACCGGGGACGATCTCCCCGCCACCGTTGAGTTGGCACTGACCCGCCGGCTCGAGCAGGCCCTGGCGTTGGCCAACAAGGCCGGCCTCGTCGTGCCCGGCTTCGAGAAGATCGAGGCCGAGATCGAGAAGGGCCGGCTGTCGCTGCTGCTGCATGGCTCGGATGCGGCGGACGGGGGGCGTGACAAGCTCGACCGTAAATTCCGGGCCGTCGCGGCGTCGTCGGGCCGCAACGCTCTGGTGGCCGACCTGCTCACCATTGACCAAATGAGTTTGGCCATGGGCCGCACTAATGTGGTACATGCTGGGCTCAAACACGGCGGATCGACGGATAGGGTCTGGGCCGAGTCGGAGCGCTTGAGGCGCTACCGGTCGGGCATGGACACTTCCGGCTGAGCCCTATGCGGGCGCTGGTATTTTCAGGGTTGAACGGACAGCGAATGACGGAAACGAAAGACCAGGCTGACAAGAGCGGACGAGCGGGTGCGGGCGAGCGAAAGCCGTTGACGCTGCAGCGCACAGTCGAGTCCGGGCACGTGCGCCAGAATTTCAGCCACGGCCGGTCTAAGTCGGTGGTGGTCGAAAAGAAGAAGACACGAAAGCTGGCGACGCCGGGCGAGCCCGAGCGGCCGGTGGCAGAGACCGTCACGGTCACACCGCAGACCCGCGTCCCGCCGCCGCGTCCCGCAGGTGGCCAGCCGCGCGTCGGAGGCGATCCCTCGCCGCGCGGCGGGGCGGCGGGCCGCACGCTGTCCGACGCCGAGAGAGATGCCCGCGCCACCGCGCTCGCCGCCGCTCGCGAGCGGGCGATCGAGGACGATCGCGCACGTGCCGCAAAGGAGGCGGCCGACGCTCGCCTCCGCGCCGAGGCAGATCGCGCCGCGCCTCCGGCAGCCGCTCAGACCGCACCGCAGCCGGCCGCGTCTCAGCCCGCTGACCAGATCGTGACGCCGACAGCTGCTGCAACAGTCCCGGAGGCTGCTGCCCAGACCGCGTCCGCCTCCGCGGCGCCGTCGTCTGGATCGGCTGCCGTCCCGCCCGCTCCGTCGCCCGCTCCGTCATCCGGCAGCCCGCGGCCCACAATTGCGCAGGCCCCGTCCGGCACTGCCGCCGCAACGACAGGTGCTACGGCCCAGGCTCCGGGTGCGGCTCAGGGCGCACCCACGCGTTCCTCGACCGGCTACGGCGGCCACCAGGGTGGCGGCGGCTATCAGGGCGGACGGTCGTCGCCCGGGGGTGCACCCTCTGGTCGTCCCGGCTCTGGCGGCCCGCCGCGCGAGAACCGCGATTTCCGTCCCGGCGGTGCTTCGCCGCGCCCGGCGCAGTCGAGCAACACCGCCTGGCAGCCGCGCGAGGGCGGTCGTCCGCAGGAGATCCGGCTGCCCGGTCCACCGGCGCGGCCGCGCCCCGGCTCCGGACCTGCAGCGGCCGATCCCGGGACCGAGCTGACCAAGACCATGCGCACACGGCCCATCGTGGCGCCCGCGACACCGGAAGCGGGTGACGACGAGGAGAGCCGCAGCGCTGCCAAGCGTGGCGGCGCCAAGGTCGCACGCCCGGCCGTCAAGGTGGTCGACGACCGCCGCGAGCGCGTCAAGCTCACGATCAACAACGCCTTCGACGAGAAGAGCCGCGAGCGCTCGCTCGCCTCGCTCAAGCGCAAGCGCGAGCGCGAGAAGCTCAAGGCGATGGGCATTCCGCAGTCGCGTGAGAAGATCACGCGCGAGGTGGTGATCCCCGAGGTCATCACCATACAGGAGCTGTCCAACCGCATGACGGAGCGCGCCGTCGACATCATCAAGTTCATGATGAAGCAAGGCGCGATGCACAAGATCAACGACGTGATCGACGCCGACACGGCCGAGCTCATCGTCAGCGAGTTCGGTCATACGCCGAAGCGCGTCTCGGAGGCCGACGTCGAGATCGGCTTTGTCGGCGACAAGGATCAGGACGAGGCGCTCGAGACGCGCGCCCCGGTCGTTACCATCATGGGTCACGTCGACCACGGCAAGACGTCGCTGCTCGATGCCATCCGCAAGACCAACGTGGTTGCCGGAGAGGCCGGAGGTATCACGCAGCATATCGGCGCCTACCAGGTACAGACCCCCTCCGGCGACAAGGTCACCTTCATCGACACGCCGGGCCATGCCGCGTTCACGGCCATGCGCGCCCGCGGCGCCAAGGTCACAGACATCGTCGTGCTTGTCGTCGCGGCGGACGACGGCGTGATGCCGCAGACGGTCGAGGCGATCAACCACGCCAAGGCTGCCGGCGTGCCGATGATCGTGGCGATCAACAAGATCGACAAGCAGACCGCCGACCCGACCCGAGTACGCACCGAGCTTCTTCAGCATGAGATCGTGGTCGAGAGCATGTCGGGCGAGACGCTCGAGGTGCCGGTGTCGGCGTTGAAGGGCACCAACCTCGACAAGCTGCTCGAGGCGATCCACCTGCAGTCCGAGATCCTCGATCTCAAGGCCAATCCGAAGCGCTCCGCGGAGGGCATCGTCATCGAGGCCAAGCTCGAGCGCGGCCGCGGCCCGGTCGGCACCGTGCTGGTTCAGCGCGGCACGCTGAAGGTCGGCGACATCGTCGTCGCCGGCATGGCCTGGGGTCGTGTCAGGGCGCTCATCGGAGACCAGGGTAACAACGTCGTATCGGCTGGGCCCTCGGTGCCGGTCGAGATCCTCGGCTTCGACAGCGCGCCCGAGGCCGGCGACCAGTTCGCCGTCGTCGAGAGCGAGGCGCGAGCGAGAGAGATCACCGACTACCGCATCAGGAAGCGCCGCGAGACGCTCGGCACGGCGGCGACGCCGCGCACGCTCGAGCAGATGATGCAGACGCTGAAGGATGCCGGTCGCAAGGAGTTCACCCTCGTCGTCAAAGGCGACGTGCAAGGCTCCGTCGAGGCCATCATGGGCGCCCTCAAAAAGCTCGGCACCGACGAGGTCGAGGCGCGCGTCGTGCACTCGGGGGTCGGCGGCATCACCGAGACCGACGTGGCGCTTGCCAGCGCATCGAAGGCGGTCATTCTCGGCTTCAACGTCCGCGCCAACACGCAGGCCAAGCAGGCTGCCGACAGCCAGGGCCTCGAGATCCGCTACTACAACATCATCTACGATCTGGTGGATGAGGTGAAGGCGGCGATGTCGGGCCTGCTCGCGCCGACCAAGCGCGAGGTGTTCCTCGGCTACGCCACGATCAAGCAGGTGTTCAACATCTCCAAGGTCGGCAAGGTCGCCGGCTGTCAGGTGACAGACGGAAAGGTCGAGCGCGGCGCGAAGGTGCGTCTCCTGCGCGACAACACTGTCATCCACGAGGGCACACTGTCGATCCTGAAGCGGTTCAAGGACGAGGTGAAAGAAGTCCCGGCCGGCCAGGAATGCGGCATGGCCTTCGCGAACTACCAGGACATCCGCGAGGGCGACCAGATCGAGTGCTTCCAGGTGGAGATCATCCAGCGCTCGCTCTGACGCCAGGCGGCGCCTAGATCGCGCCTCTGGTTGTTGACGGGGCGGTCGTCGTGCCGCCCCGCCTCGTAGCCGGCGCCGGTCCGCGCCCGCCCTTTACAATCAGCCGTTGCCGTCGTGGTGGCGAGGTGATAGCCAACCGTTTCCGCTTTTCCTGAACGAGAGGCCGCGGCCGGTTCGATCCCGGCGCGGAGCCCGCCATGACCCGCAAGAAGTCGAGCACCTCGGCTGCCCCATCGCAACGCATGCTCCGCGTCGGCGAGATGATCCGGCATGGCCTGGCCGAAATGCTGAGCCGCGGCGATATCCACGACGACGTGCTCGCAAGCCATGTGGTGACGATTCCCGAGGTCCGCATGTCGCCCGACTTGCGCCTCGCCACCGTCTACGTGATGCCGCTCGGCGGCAAGGACTTGACACCGGTGATTGCCGCACTCGAGCAGCACCGCAAATACATCCGCGCCGAGATCGCGCACATGGTGAACCTCAAGTTCGCTCCCGATCTCCGCTTTCGCGAGGACGAGAGCTTCGAGGAGGCAACGCGCATCGACCGGCTGCTGCACTCGGAGAAGGTGCGGCGCGACGTCGAGAGCAGCTAGGGTACCGTATGGCCCGCGTTCCGCTCTGCCGTAAGGTGCTGCGCCCCCGCGCGGCGCTGCGATCGGGCACGGGACGGGGCGCATGGAGCAGAAATGGCACGCAAGAAAAAGGGCGACCCGGTCCACGGCTGGCTGGTGCTCGACAAGCCCACGAACGTGACGAGCACGCAGGCCGTTGCGATCGTGAAGCGGCTCTACAATGCCCAGAAGGCAGGGCACGCGGGCACGCTCGATCCGCTCGCCACCGGCATCCTGCCGATCGCGCTCGGCGAGGCGACCAAGACGGTCTCGTTCGCCGTTGATGGTGCCAAGGCCTACCGCTTCGCCGTGCGCTGGGGGGCGGAGACGCCGACCGACGACGCCGAAAGCGCGCCGTCGCGCACGTCCGAGGCTCGCCCCACGCTGGCCGAGATCGAGGCGGTGCTTGGCCGCTTCATCGGCGAGATCACGCAGGTGCCGCCGGCATTCTCGGCCATCAAGATCGACGGCAACCGTGCCTACGATCTCGCGCGCGACGGCGAGACCGTCGAGCTCGAGCCGCGCACCGTCGTGATCGACGGCCTTCGTGTCGTCGACATGCCCGCCGACGACACCACGGTCTTCGAGGCCGAGTGCGGCAAGGGCACCTATGTCCGCGCCATCGCCCGCGACATGGGGCGGCTCATCGGCTGCTTCGGCCACATCGTCGCCCTGCGGCGCACGCGCGTCGGACCGTTCGGCGAGGACATGGCGGTACCGCTCGAGGAGTTGCGCGCCGCGGCCGAGGCCGGCGAGGCGCCGGCTCGCCTGCTTGCCGTCGAGGCGGCGCTCGGCGAGATCATCGGTCTCGAGGTCAGCGCATCGGATGCGGCCTCTCTGTGCCGTGGCCAGTCTGTGCTCATCCGCGGCCGCGACGCGCCCGTCCTCGCCGGTTCCGCCTATGCCCTGTCGCGCGGCCGCCTCGTCGCGCTGGGCGAGATCGAGAAAGGCGCGCTCCGCCCGACGCGAGTGTTCAATCTCGGCTGAACGCGCGGGCCGGTCGCCGGGCGCTTCCGTCCGCCGTCATGGCCAGGACCCCGCAAGCGTGCGGCCGATGCGGCTCAGCGCCTCGTACTCGGCCGGATGTGCGACGCCGTCGGCTTCCAGAACCGTTTGGCAGGCGCTGAGCAGAAGCCGCGCCTCGGTCGCGTTGGCCTGGAGCGCCTCGATCGCGTCGAGCGCCTTGTCGCGAGCGCTGTAAGGCTCGAAGTCGAGCTGGCGCTCGTGGCGATCGAACTCGGCGGCAAGCTCCTGCGCCGGGAACCCTGCCATGGGCGGTACCGTTCGCAAGAGCCGCAGCACGCGCGCCCGCTCCAACGCGTCGATCCTACCGTCGGCGTTGGCGATCAGGGCGCAGGCGGCGACCATCGCCTGCATCAGTCGCCTTTGCGCGGGGTCGAAGGTCGGCTGAGCGTCGTCCTCCGGCGGGCCACCGGAGGGAAGGCTAGGTGGTGCGGGCTCGGGCACGGCTCGGCTCCGGGGTTGCGGTATCGCAATTGTTAACGACACATAGGCGCTGTGTGATGCCGGTCAATGGCGGACCTGCCCGCACCGGCCGGCCCTCATCTCTGCGCGGGCCCGCCAGCACCGCTGGCGCGCCGATTTGCCCTCGCGTTCCACCCCTTTTCGTGTATAAGGCGCGCTTCCCGGCTCGGCGCCTGTCGCCTGGCTAGGTTCATCGCGCGACCCTGCTGGACGACATCCCGGCCGAGGCCGCTTCCGGGCTCTCCGTGGCGTGAGCCGCCAAGCCCCCTTCTAGTCTCCAGAAAGGAGCGTCCCCGATGTCGGACATTCGTCCCGAGAACAAGGCGGCCAAGGCCGCCGTTATCAAGTCCGCCGCCACCAAGGCCAACGACACCGGCTCGCCTGAGGTGCAGATCGCCGTGCTGACGCACCGGATCAATCACCTCACCGAGCATTTCAAGACCCACAAGAAGGACAACCACTCCCGCCGTGGCCTTCTGAAGATGGTCGCGCTGCGTCGTCAGTTGCTCGACTACGTGAAGCGCATGGACGAGGCGCGCTACCAGTCGATCATCGACAAGAACGGCATCCGCCGCTGATCGCCGCCGCGCCGCTTTCCGGCAAGTGTTCAGGCCGGTCGCCGTCGGTCCGCTCGTCCGAGACCTATGGGCGCAGGCCTACCGGTCCCGTGACTGGCACCGCTCCCGTGCTTGCGTCGAGCCGGTGCCCCCGTTTGGGGTGCGGGCTCGCACCGCGTTGTGCTAGACAACACGCGCTACAGAACGTCCGATCGTTGAGAGAAGCAAAAGCGAAAGACAAAGCATGTTCGATATCCATCGTGTCGAGATCGACTGGGGCGGCCGCAAGCTGCGGCTCGAGACCGGTCACATGGCGCGCCAGGCCGATGCGGCCGTCGTCGCGCAGTACGGCGAGACCACCGTTCTCGCAACCGTCGTCGGCGCCAAGAGCGTCAAGCCCGGCATAGATTTCTTCCCGCTCACCGTGAACTACCAGGAGCGCACCTACGCCGCGGGCAAGATCCCGGGCGGCTACTTCAAGCGCGAGGGTCGCCCGACCGAGAAGGAGACGCTGACCTCGCGTCTCATCGACCGTCCGATCCGTCCGCTCTTCGTCGAAGGTTTCAAAAACGAGGTCCAGGTCGTCGTCACCGTCATGTCGCACGACCTCGAGAACGACCCCGACATCCTCGGCATGGTCGCCGCGTCTGCCGCGCTGACGCTCTCGGGGCTGCCCTTCCTCGGCCCCATCGGCGCCGCCCGCGTCGGCTACATCGGCGGCGAGTACGTGCTGAACCCAATGATCGACGAGATGCCCGAAAGCGCGCTCGACCTCGTCATCGCCGGGACGCAGGACGCCGTGATGATGGTCGAGAGCGAGGCGAAGGAGCTGTCCGAGAAGGTCATGCTCGACGCGGTGATGTTCGGCCACCGGCACTTTCAGCCCGTGATCGACGCCATCATCAAGCTCGCCGAGACGGCCGCCAAGGAGCCGTGGGACATCGCGCTCCCCGACAACGACAAGTACAAGGACAAGGTCAAGGCCATCGCCGAGCAGACGCTGCGCACCGCGTTCTCGACCAAAGAGAAGGGTAAGCGCCAGGATCTCGTCGCGGAGGCCAAGTCCAAGGTGTTCTCGGAAATCGAGTTGCCCGCCGACCAGCCGTCCGAGAAGGTGCTCCTCGGCGACGCTTTCAAGAAGCTCGAGATGGACATCATGCGCAATGATGTCGTCAAGACCGGGCGGCGCATCGACGGGCGCGACCTGAAGACCGTGCGTCCTATCGTGTCGGAGGTGCACGTTCTGCCGCGCACCCACGGCTCGGCGCTGTTCACGCGCGGCGAGACGCAGGCACTCGTCGTCGCGACGCTCGGCACCGGCGAGGACGAGCAGTACGTCGACAGTCTCGAGGGCACCAAGAAGGAGCGCTTCCTGCTCCACTACAACTTCCCGCCTTACTCCGTCGGCGAGACGGGCCGCATGGGCTCGCCAGGCCGCCGCGAGATCGGTCACGGAAAACTCGCCTGGCGCGCCGTGCGCCCGCTATTGCCGGCGCCCGAGGAGTTCCCCTACACGCTCCGCGTCGTCTCCGAGATCACAGAATCGAACGGCTCCTCGTCGATGGCGACCGTCTGCGGCACCTCGCTCGCTCTGATGGACGCGGGCGTTCCGCTCAAGTCCCCGGTTGCCGGCATCGCGATGGGTCTCATCAAGGAAGGCAACGACTTCGCCGTGCTGTCCGACATCCTCGGCGACGAGGACCATCTCGGCGATATGGACTTCAAGGTGGCGGGTACGGCCAACGGCATCACTTCGCTGCAGATGGACATCAAGATCACCGGCATCACCGAGGAGATCATGCGCATCGCCCTCGATCAGGCGAATGCCGGCCGTCTGCACATCCTCGGCGAGATGTCGAAGGCGCTGACCGGTGCGCGCTCCGAGCTCGGCGAGCACGCCCCCCGCATCGAGACGATCAAGATCCCGACCGACAAGATCCGTGAGGTCATCGGCTCGGGCGGCTCGGTCATCCGCGAGATCGTCGCGGAGAGCGGCGCCAAGATCGACATCGAGGACGACGGCACGGTCAAGATCGCGTCCGCCAACCGCGAATCGATCGAGAAGGCGCTGGCCCGCATCCGCGGCATCACCTCCGAGCCCGAGGTCGGCGAGATCTACAAGGGCAAGGTCGTCAAGATCATGGAGTTCGGCGCCTTCGTGAACTTCTTCGGCGCCAAGGACGGCCTCGTGCATATCTCGCAGTTGACGCAGGGCCGGCCGGAGACGGTGGGCGAAGTCGTCAAGGAGGGCCAGGAAGTCTACGTGAAGCTCCTCGGCTTCGACGATCGCGGCAAAACGCGCCTGTCGATGAAGATCGTCGACCAGACGACGGGCAAGGAGATCCCGCGCGCCGAAGGCGAGCCCGAGGAGACCTTCGAGGCTCGTCCGCCACGCCGCGAGGGCGGTCGCGGCGGCGAGCGTCGTGGGCCGCGTCGCGACCGCGGCTGAGATCACGACACGCCAGACGCTAACTGCCAACACAAAGGCCGCCGGATGGATCCGGCGGCCTTTTGCGTCTCGGCGTTCAGAGCACGAGCGGTCTGCGTTCCGACTGTGCCCGGGGGAACAGCGGCGCGCGGCCGATGACGGCATGGTGACCTCATCGCGCAGGGACGCACCGACGGCCAGTGGCCGCAAGCGATCCCAGTCGCGACACGGACGGCCGAATTGACCCCGTCCGTAGTTTCAACCACCCGACTGAGAACGAGGAGATTGAACCATGTCGAAGATTGCCAAGTCGTCTGTGCTCGCCGCCGTCACGCTCGCCGCCGTGCTCGTCGCGATCCAGGCCCCTGCCTCCGCGAGCCCGGGTCTGTCGAGCTGCAGCGACCCGGTGTGGGCACAGAAGAACTTCTTCCGCTGCATGCAGCTCAACGGCAACTGACGTCGGCAGTGGCGCAATGCGCCCGCCGGGCCGCGGGCGTTGACTGGGGTCCCTGCGAGCGATCGCGGGGACCCGATTTCGTGCGTTCTGCATCGTGCTCGGCGCTCGTCCGGGAGTCCCCGCGGTGCCGCACACCAAGAGGAGTAGGGCTACAGCGGCGCGTGGCCAAGCGTCGGCCAACCCGAGCCAGTCGCGGCCGGCCTGCCACTCCGTCCGTGCCCGTCAGCCGAATGCGGCCGAGCCTGGTGAAGCCGGCGGAATGAGTGGGCTTTACGCTACGTTCTCTGTGTAAGCGCCGATCACCGCGGAGAGCGGTTTGGCCGCGCCCGCTCCATCCTGCGAAATGGCAGCAAGGTTGACCGAGAGAACGACCCGCGGCGGTCCTTCGTCCACCGCATCGGCTGCCGAACGGACAGGCGCCTGTGACTGGGACGGGCCTGCTGCAGCGACGTCGCCGCTACTCGCGGCCTTGTTGGACTTTTGTAGGTAAGACGCCTCGTGCTGCCACCGTTCGAGAGTTGCGGCGGGCGTATCGCTACAAGATTGGCAGGACATAAGTCAAACCCCGGCTGTGATGGTGCCGAAGTCTAAGGTCGGGATTATTTACGAACAGCTAACGGACGGTGAATCGGGTCGCCTACGTTGCGCAGTCCGTGAGCGCCGAGAAGCCGCCGCACTCGGGCCAGAACACTCGCGCGCGCGCGCTTATGTCGGCCGCGTGTCCGGTCGTCAGCAGTTCGAGCGGCGGCGCGCCCGTTGGCGATGCCAGGTAGTGCGGCCGCCGAGCCAGATAGTCCTCTAGGCTGTCGGCCACGATCTCCGGTTGCGACAGGATGCGGGTGAACGGCGGCAGGTGGCGCCGGAACAGATGCTCGACGAGCGGGAAGTGCGTGCAGCCGAGGATGGCGCGGTGCGGCGGTTGGCCTGCGGTCTGCGCCAGCATCGCCTCGACCGCCTCGCTCACCATGCGGTCGAGCACCGCTTCCGGCGCCTCGTCCTCGATCGCTCCGGCAAGGCCCGCACAGACCTGCTGCACAACCTCGACCTTCGGGCAGCGCTTGCGGATCTCCTCCCGGAACACGCCCGACGAGATGGTGCGCGTGGTCCCGAACACGGCGATCGTGTCGGAGTTGTACTTCTGGGGGTATTGAGGCGTCGTCACGGCCCACGGCGTCTGCGTCGCGGCTTCGACGGTCGGCGCGACGATGCCGAGCACGTTGTGTCCCGGCCAGCCGGCGCCGGGCAGCCAGCTCTGCTGTAGTCGCCGTGCGGCAACCGCGGTCGCCGTATTGCAGCCGAGCAGCACCAGCCGGGCACCCCGCCCGAACAATCGTTCTACGCCGCGCCGCGTCAGCTCTACCACCTCGTCCGAAGGGCGGTTTCCATAGGGAACGTTGGCGTGGTCACCGAGGTAGACGAAGCTCTGTCCCGGGAAGCGGCGGATGAGTGCAGCGAGCACAGTAAGGCCGCCAAGGCCGGAATCGAACACGCCGATCATGAACGGTGCTCTTGGTCCCTGTGAAAGAGCGCTGCGCCTCTGGACCGTCAGCTCGTGTGACGGCCCGGGGCAGGCGCTGCCGGGCCTTTTCCGGCCGTGTCAGTCGCACACCGTCTTGCACTGCTTGAACGGGCCGAAATAGTTGCACTTCGTGTAGCAGCGGTGCTTCGGCGCCGACCATCCGTGTTCGCAAGAAACGCGAACGCACGACGGTCCAGCGTGGCGGTGCCAGCCATAATTGCCCTTCTGGCAGGTGCGGTGGCACCCGTGGGACAGCGCCGGCGCGGTTGCGGCGACAAAGGCGAGCCCGCCGAGTGCGGCGGCGGCAAGAAGCTTCTTCATGGTTCGCTCTCTCCCGATTATGTGACGTCAAGTCCGAGTCTTCTTCGCCGCTGCAACCGCGGGCCGATCTGCGAACGCGCGGCCACAAGTGCCTCTTCGCCGCGCTCCAACGTCATGCATTGTCCGAGGGCCGAGCGCGCCGCTGGTGGTCCATCGGCCTAGCCGCTTCCTCTACTCCGCGGCCGCGCTCGGCGGGCGGCCTGCAGCCTGCGCGTCGGCCTCTGCCGTCTTCAGTGCGTCCAGGCTCGGCATCGCCACCGTATTGTAGCCGCAGTCGACGAAGTGCACCTCGCCCGTCACCGCGCCCGACATCGGCGACAGCAGATAGAGCGCCGCACCGCCGACCTCGTCGAGCGTGGGCGTCCGCTTGAGCGGCGCATGATCGCGCTGGAAGTTGAAGATGACCCGTGCATCCGATACGCCGGCTCCGGCCAGCGTGCGCATCACACCCGCAGACAATGCGTTGACGCGGACCCCCTGCGCACCGAGATCGGCCGCCAGATAGCGCACCGACGCCTCGAGCGCCGCCTTGGCGACGCCCATCACGTTATAGGACGGCACCCACCGCGTCGCACCGCCGTAGGACAGCGTCAGCAGCGCTCCGCCGTTGGGCATCAGCTCGGAAGCGCGCTTGGCGATCTCGGTGAACGAGAAGCACGAGATCACCATCGTGTTGGTGAAGTTGTCGCGCGAAGTGTCCGCATAGCGGCCGGCCAGCTCGCGCCGGTCCGAGAACGCCAGCGCGTGGACCACGAAGTCGAGGCCGCCCCATTTCGATTTGATCTCGGCGAACATCGCATCGACGCTGGCGAGATCGGAGACGTCGCACGGCACGATGAGTTCGGAGCCGAGTGACTGCGCCAGCGGAATGGCGCGCCGGCCGAATGCGTCGCCCTGGTACGAGAAAGCGAGCTCGGCACCCTGCCCGGCCAGCACCCTGGCGATTCCCCAGGCGATCGAGCGCTCGTTGGCGACGCCCATCACCAGCCCACGCTTGCCGGCCATCAGCGGCCCTGGTTTCGCAATGTCAAACTCGGCCATCACCGTCCTCGTTCTGAGCTTCACGCTCCGGACCTCCGTCCAGCTGCGCTCACGCGTATACATGTTCATTGCGGACGCTCCACGCGGCACTGGGGCATGCCGCGCACGTCCGCCGCTACCTCTCAACCATCGTGTCTCTGGAACACGAGGGTTGCATTTGTGCCACCGAACCCGAAGCTGTTCGACATCACACAGTTAAGCTTGGCGTTGTCGACCCGCGTCCGCACGATGTTGGCGTCCGCGAAGGCCGGATCGAGTTCCTCGATGTTGGCGCTTTCGCAGATGAAGCCGTTGTTCATCATGAGCAGCGCGAACACCGCCTCCTGCGCGCCGATGGCGCCGAGCGAGTGGCCGGTCAGAGATTTCGTAGACGCGACCGGTGGCATCGCCTCGGCGAACACCTCGCGAATGGCCGCGATCTCGCGCTCGTCGCCCACTGGCGTGCCGGTGCCGTGCGGATTGATGTAGTCCACCTTCGCCGTTCCGCGGCCGCCGAACCCGGCCAGCGCCTGGCGCATGCAGCGCACCGCGCCCTCGCCGGACGGCGCCACCATGTCGAAGCCGTCGGACGTCGCGCCGTAGCCCGCGACCTCACCGTAGATGCGCGCGCCCCGCGCCTTGGCGTGCTCGAGCTCCTCGAGCACCAGCACGCCGGCGCCGCCCGCGATCACGAACCCGTCGCGATTCTTGTCGTAGGCGCGGCTGGCCTTGGCAGGCGTTGCATTGTAGCGCGACGACATCGCGCCCATGGCGTCGAACAGGGCCGACAGCGTCCAGTCGAGCTCCTCGCAGCCGCCGGCGAACATCACGTCCTGCTTGCCCCACTGGATGAGCTCGGCGGCGTTACCGATGCAGTGTGCGCTGGTCGCACAAGCGGACGAGATCGAGTAGTTGGTGCCCTTGATCTGGAAGGCGGTCGCGAGCACGCCCGAGGGGCCCGAGCACATCGCCTTAGGTACCTCGAACGGGCCGATCTTCTTCGGACTTGCGTTGGCACGCGTGACATCGGCGGCGGCGACGATGGCGACCGTCGACGGCCCGCCCGAGCCCATCACGATGCCGCTGCGCTCGTTCACCACCTCTTTCGGCTCGAGGCCCGCGTCGCGGATGGCCTGGTCCATGGCAATGTAGTTCCAGGCCATGCCGGCGTTCATGAAGCGCTTCGGCTTGCGCGGCACCATCGCTTCCCAGTCGACGCGCGGCTCGCCGTGAACCTGGCATTTGAAGCCCAGCTCGGCATACTTCTCCGCCCGGCTGATGCCGGACTTCGCTTCCCGGAGCGAGGCGAGCACCTCTTGAGTGTTGTTTCCGATCGAGGACACAACGCCCATTCCGGTGACGACCACCCGTCTCATCCCACCCGTTCCTTTCCTCGATCCCGGCGTCCGGTATCAGCGTGCCGTCTGCCGTAGTCCGCGCCCCGGACACCGCTGCGAAGCCGCTGCATCGTCCTCGGCCTGCCGCTGGTTGGTGCTACTCAAGTCAGGGACGCCCGCCGCGTGCGCCGTTTGCAACTCCAATCGCGCAGCGGACACTTCACATATTACACTACCGCACACCGGCTTTCCGGCGCCAGATGGCCTTCCTGCGCCTGCAATCGTGGCTCGACGACCCTGTCTCGACCCGCCGTCGTCTCAACTTGCCGTCGGCGCCGGAGCCTCGCCAGGCTCGAACAGCCCGACACGCATGTCGGTTGCCGTATAGATCACCGTTCCGTCGGCCTTGAGGGCGCCATCCGCTATGGCGAGCTTCAGTCGCCGCAGGATCACGCGCTTCAGATCGACGACGTACTCCACCTTCTTCGTCGTTGGCAGGACCATGTTGGTGAATTTCACCTCGCCGACGCCGAGCGCGCGTCCCCGGCCCGGGGCGCCGAGCCAGCCGAGATAGAAACCGGTGAGCTGCCACAGCGCGTCGAGGCCGAGACAGCCCGGCATGACCGGGTCGCCCTGGAAATGGCAGTCGAAGAACCAGTCGAGGCGCGAGTTGCCGGCCACCGCCAGCTCGGCCACGATCTGGCCTTTGCCATGGGCGCCGCCGGTGTCGCTGATCGCCGCGATGCGGTCGAACATCAGCATCGGGGGCAGCGGCAACTGGGCGTTGCCAGGCCCGAAAAGCTCGCCGCGTCCGCATGCCAGAAGGTCATCGAATTCGTAGCTCGATCTGCGCTCCGCCATGATCCTCTCGAGTGCCCCCTTCCCTCGTCCGCGTCCCCGCCGCTCTCTGTCGCGGTCGGGATGCAGCGGCGGTTCGTAACACACTCGCGCGCCCCTTCAAAAGCCAAAGCGCACAGCCACCGAGCCGGTGCCGCACTGTCGCGCCGCAGCGCCGGCTCTCGGGTCCGCGCCGCGCGGACGCTCCGGACGCTGAACGCCGTCCGCCCGGGTCTTTTCCAGGCACCGGCTCGATGCTTGGCATCTCGGGGGATCGGGCCGCAGTTGCGGAGTGGACGCCACTTGCCTATAATTCAAGTGTTGTTCGACGGTTCGGTAGTCGCGGGCGGCGCTTGCTGCCATTGTTGCCACCGCTTGACGCAGCCGGTTTTCTGATGCGGCGCAAGGCGGCGGTGCAGAATCTTGTTCTGTCGGCGCGGGCGGCTGATGAACCGATTTGGGCTTGGGAGCGAGCTGGACGTGCAGTCTCAACACAACAACATCCCGGAGCTGTTGCGGAAGGCGGGGCTGAGGCCCACGCGGCAGAGGCTGGCTCTTGGGCAGCTCCTGTTCGGCAGTGGCGATCGGCATGTGTCCGCCGAGATGCTGCACGCCGAGGTGGAGGCCGCGGGCGAGCAGGTGTCGCTCGCCACCGTCTACAATGCCCTGCATCAGTTCAAGCAGGCCGGATTGCTGCGCGAGATCGCCATTGAGGGCTCGCGCACGTTCTTCGATACCAACACGTCCAATCACAGCCATTTCCTCCTCGAAGAGGATGGCACGGTGGTCGATATTCCAGGTGATAGCATCGCCGTCAGCGGGCTGCCCGAGCCGCCACCCGGTATGCGCATCAGTCACGTCGACGTGGTCGTGCGGCTTGTCAAAGCCTGACAAGAAGGCTTGGCCCCACCCCGCTCGACGAACATGGCCACACCCCGCGCTTAGGCAACGAAATTGGCGACTGCCGTAGCTGCGGGCCGTGCGCCGCGGGAGGCCTAGCGCACCACCTCCCGCTCGTACACGCCCCACAACTTGTTCTGCTCGATGTACCCCCGGAACGCGTCGACCGACACGCGGCACCACTTGCCGTCGCACGAGACGACGTTCGCAATGACCCCCGCCTCGACCACCGCCACGACGCGGGCGCTCTCGCTATCGTCATTGCGGATCTTTACCTGCGGAGCCGGCGCGTCGGCCTTGACCTCCCACGGCAGCACCAGCGCAGTGCGCCGCCCGGACAGGAACGACTGCACCACCCACCCCGTCGTACCCTCGGCATCTCTGACCTGACGCCAGCCCTCGAACTCCTTGATGACCTCGAGCGGAAGGCCGGCCCGTCGATAGACCCAGGTCGTGGGATAGTCGGTTCCTGGCCCGTTTCTGAGGTTCACGCGGTCCGATTTCAGGCTGACGAAGCGCGGCAGCGGCAGGCCGCTCGCCGACGGGGCAGGGCCCGTCGTTGCAGGTGCGTCCACGCCCGGACCTGCCGCCGCCGCCGCGCGACCGGCATCCTGGGCCGCGGCTGGACCGGTGGGCGCGAGGGCCATCTGCAACACGGTCAGTATCCAGCCGAGCGCTGAGCCAGATGCGGCGGCGCGGGCCCGGTAGCCGGGCCCAACCGGCCGTACCGCGCGCAGCGTCCGCCAACCGCGTGCTCTCCGGATTGCCGCCAATGCTTGCCCCCGCGGAATACTCGTGCAATTCGTGCCCGGCCGCATCCTACGCGGCACTTTGTCAGGCACAAGGCCATCTGGTAGACACTCTCCGACGTCTCCCCCACGGTCCGCGGTCGCTCCCGCGGGCCGCTCTCCCCAGCCCGGAAATTTCGCGGAAGCCCAATGCCCACCAGCGCCAGGAAGCCCATCATCGTCGTAACGCGCAAGCTGCCCGACGTCGTCGAGACGCGCATGCGCGAGCTGTTCGATGCCCGCCTCAACGTCGACGACAAGCCGATGACCCAGTCGCAGCTCGTCGAGGCCGCCAAAGAGGCCGACGTCCTGGTACCGACCGTCACCGACCGTATCGACCGGGCGGTTATCTCC
The DNA here is from genome assembly GCA_964471635.1 of uncultured Hyphomicrobium sp. GTDB lineage: Bacteria > Pseudomonadota > Alphaproteobacteria > Rhizobiales > Hyphomicrobiaceae > JAKAML01. The sequence continues at coordinate 157,953 of CAYYGO010000002.1, read as the reverse complement.
CAGGCCGGGCCCAACCTCAAGCTCATCGCCAACTTCGGTACCGGCGTCGACAACATCGATCTCGACACCGCGCGCAACCGCAACGTCATCGTCACCAACACGCCCGGCGTGCTGACCGAGGACACTGCCGACATGACCATGGCGCTCATCCTCGCCGTGCCGCGCCGGCTTGCCGAGGGCACCGCCTACCTCAAGGATCCCAAGTCGCACTGGTCGGGCTGGTCGCCGACCTGGATGCTGGGTCACCGCATCTACGGCAAGCGGCTCGGTATCGTCGGCATGGGGCGCATCGGCCAGGCGGTGGCGCGCCGCGCCGGGGCGTTCGGTCTCCAGATCCACTACCACAACCGCCGCCGCGTCGCGGAGGACCTGGAGCGCGAGCTCGAGGCGACCTACTGGGAGAGCCTCGACCAGATGCTGTCGCGCGTCGATATCGTGTCGATCAACTGCCCGCACACCCCCGCCACCTATCACCTGCTGTCGGCGCGGCGCTTGAAGCTCCTGAAGCCGTCGGCCTACATCGTCAACACCGCGCGCGGCGAGGTGATCGACGAGAACGAGCTGGCGCGCATCATCGAGGCGGGTGGCATCGCTGGTGCGGGACTCGACGTGTTCGAGCACGAGCCGGCCGTGAACCCGAAGCTGATCGCCTCCGAGCGCGTTGTGGCGCTGCCGCACATGGGCTCGGCAACGCTCGAGGGCCGCATCGACATGGGCGAGAAGGTCATCATCAACATCAAGACCTTCCTCGACGGCCACGCCCCGCCCGATCGCGTCCATCCCGCGATGTTCTGAACCGGTCCGGTCTTTCCGCTCGCCCGCGCCATCGCCAGGGCTCTGCCGTGCGATCATCGCGCCGTCGCGTGCCCCTGGGCGGCACCGCGAATGTGCTCGCGTGCGCGCCAGCTCGCGCTGCCGGCATGCTTAGTTCGAGCATTAAAATAAGCTATCAACTCGAGAAGCTATAACGCTGATCCAAATATTTTTTCCTTCTTTCAACCACGCTGCCGCCACACGAATCGCGTCCCGTGATCGTGGGCGGTCACGGGCTGTGGCCGATTGGGGGAGGTGCCGAGACGGAGCGGTCATTCGTTGAATGACCGGCAACTGAAGGGGCACCCATGACGTTTAAATCCATTGCTTGCGGAGCGGTTTTGGCCGCACTGGTCGGGGCAAGTGCATCCGCCGCCGACCTCAAGGGCGCGACCAAGCGGCCATCGGCGCCGCCGCCCGAGCCCGACTATGTCGCACCGGCTCCTGCGCTGGCGCCGATCTGGCAGGGCCTCTACTGGGGCGTGAGCCTCGGCTATGGCTGGGGTGACAGCGAGCACCGATACGACCGCAACGACAACCACGGCACCGCCGAGAACGAACTGAGCGGTGGCGTGGCCAGTGTCACCGTCGGCTACAACTACATGTGGAGCCCGAGCCTCCTCGTCGGCATCGAGGGCGACCTCGGCCTCATGGATCTCTCGGCCGACGATAAGATCATCTTCGACGGCCACGTCTGGAAGTCCGAGTTCGGGCCGTTCTGGGGCACGCTGCGCGCGCGTGCCGGTTGGCTCTTCGGCAATACGCTGGTGTTCGCGACTGGCGGCTGGGCCATCACCGAGGTCAACGAGGTCGGCATAGGCGATGCTGCCGGTCAGACCGCGACCAACGAGAGCGTGCGCTCGGGCTGGGTGCTGGGCGGCGGCATCGAGCATGCCTTCTCGCCCAACATGACAGCCAAGATCGAGTACCTGCACATGGATTTCGGCCGCTACGAGGGCTACAGCGAGAACCAGGAATACTACTCGTTCGACAACACGATCGACCTCGTGCGCGCCGGCCTCAACATCAAGTACTGAGCGGCCCGGCAAGCGACCAAGCCACACGACCAAGCCACACGACCGGGCCCCACGTCCAAGCCAAACGACCGAGGCGGGTGCTGTCATGCGCCCGCCTCTCCACGCGTCGAAACGCCTGTCGCCCGACGTTACATCCCCCGATCTCAAATTGAATTGATGGCGATGGTCGATCGCTCGGGCGCGTGAGGTGCTAGCCGTGTGCCCGGCTGCTCGAGACCGGTCGAGCGGCGTCGATTTCCAGGGAGGATACACCATGTCGGGAAAGAAGCTCAGTCTCGCTCTCGCCGCCGTTCTCACGACGACGGCAACGGCCACCTCGGTCTCCGCGCAGACCGCGCCCACCGAAGCGATCGTCAAGACCATGCAGACACTGAACGGCGGCCAGAAGGTGCGCCCCAGCGGCGCCAAGGGCCAGTGCTTCGTCGGCACGTTCACGCCCGCTGCCGAGGCGAAGGGTCTGACCAAGTCGGTGGCCTTCGAGAAGCCGTCGCGGGTCGTCGCGCGCTTCTCGGTGGGCAGCGGCAACCCGAAGGTTATGGACGGCAACAAGATGGTCAATCGCGGGTTCTCGTTCCGCATCGACGACGGCGGCAAGGGCCAGACCGAGTTCGTGATGGTCAACGCGCCGATCAACTTCGTGAAGTCGCCCCAGCAGATGCTGGGCTTCCTCGAGGCGCGGCTGCCGGGTGCCGATGGCAAGCCGGACCCGGCTAAGGTCAAGGCGTTCTCCGAAGCCAACCCCGAGACGACGCTGCAAGGCAAGTATCTCGCAGGCCGCCCGGTTCCGGGCTCTTGGGTCGGCGTCTCCTACTGGGGGATCCACACCTACACGATGGAGAACGCGAGCGGGGCCAAGCAGTTCGTCAAGTTCGAGATGGTTCCGACCGCGGGCCAGATCGGGCTCACCGACGACGAGGCCAAGGCCAAGCCGGCCGACTTCCTCGTCGACGAGCTCAAGGCCCGCCTCGACGCCAAGTCGCCGGCCGGCTTCGATATGATGGCGATCATGGGCAAGCCCGGCGACGAGAAGACCAGCGCGACCGAGCAGTGGACCGACGAGGACAAGCGCCCGCGCGTCAAGCTCGGCACGCTGGCGATCACGGCCATCGAGAAGAACGAGACCTGCGACAGCGCCATCTTCGACCCGCTCAACCTCGCGAGCGGTCTCGAGGGTCCTGCCAACGATCCGCTGTTCAACGAGCGCCGGCCCGCCTATGCGATCTCGATCGGCCATCGCAACTGACCAGCCGGGGTTCGTGGTCCCCGTCCTTCGCCGGTGTCGTTCGACGTTGTCTTTGGAGGATGACAGTCGACGATGTCCTTCGACATTGTCTACCGCCCGGGTCGTTCGCCCGTGCTCCGGGCGTCGTCTTTCGTAGCTGTTCCTCGATGAAGACGGGCGTCGTCTTTCATGGCCGCTCCTCGACGATGACGACGGTCGACGTCTTTTTCGACGTTGTCCTTCGACCACGCGGGCCGACGACGCCCGTCGACGACGACGGCAGGTGACGATGACTGTCGAAGACGACAGGTGACGACGCCCGTCGACGACGACGGTCCGCGGCACTCATGCCTCCGGATCGGGCGCCCACCCGCCCATTCCCTCTCCCCGTAGCGTAGCGTACGGGGAGAGGGTGAAGGGTGAGGGGCGGCGGCCTGCTCTTGCAGCGGATGAATCCCGGCCTGCGACGCGATGGGCCAGATTCGGACATACTGTCGGTCGAATCACTGTGCAAATGATTTTGGATGAAAGATTGGCCACCACAGACTTGGATATCCCTCCTCAGCGCCCTTGTCAGCGTTGTTGCGGCCGGTTTTACGCTCTATTGGACGAGACGCCGGATGCAATGGGACGCCGGGCGTGAGTTGGGTGCATTGCGCAGTGAAGCCCTGACTCTTATCTCTTACGCCAAGAACCTCGAGAACAAGACATGGTCAATCGGGGTGCGGACTTTTCAAGCATCTCGCAGCGCTTGGGAGGATCGGCTCAGGGAAAAACAGCCCCTTATGAGTCCAGGGGCCTACAAAGCCATGGAGGAACTTGGAACGGCACTCTACGCCGCTGAGCGTGAGGTATTTGGATTAGTGCGTGTGTTCTCAGATGACGAGGATGAGGACCCAGACATAAGCGGAGGAGTGTCGGATGAAACGGCCTCTCAGCTCCTGCATACAGAGAAGCTACTTGCCGATCCGCATTTTTTGAGCAAATGAGTCATGTCTCTTGTGGGTCACTTGCGGCGCTTGGGCGGGTTTGGGTTCCAGCAAGCAGCCGCCCCTCCCTGGCCCGCTCCCCGCCAAGACGGTGAGAGGGAGCCGTGCGTGTGGCCGTTATGTTCGTTCGGCTCTCTCCGCCCGCCACGCCCGCCCGCCACGCCCGCCCCCTCGCGTCCCCCTCCGTCACGCCTCGCACGCCGCGCCGCCGCCCGCGCCGGCGTGGATCGACAGGTCGCGGATGCTCGGCTTCGCGCCCGACCTGAACCGGCGGATGCGCAATGGCGGGCTTGCGATCCTTGGAGCCGATTGCGATCCACACCTTGGCGGGGATGGTATCGGTCAGTTCATGGAACGCCAGCGCGGAGACGAGGCAGATCACGCCGGACGGCACGAGCCCGGCAACGATTGCCAGATCGTGATTGGTATCGACCGCCTGATCGGGCAGCTGGTAGAGACCGCGTCCGAGGCGGACGACCTCGCCGCGGTTCAGCATGCGCGAGATGGTGGCCGTGGCGATGCCGGCATCGACGAGCTCCGACAGGCGCGCGACGCCCTTCAGCGCAAGGAGCGCGCGGGCCTGCCGATCGAGTGAGCCCGATCCTTCCGTCAAAGCTGGCGATCATGATGCAAAGCGTATTATCAATCAGATTGTTATCCTGCGGACGGCATCTTGCCCGCTCCAAGATTTCATGGGTTTGGCCAATTTCGGGGCCTTCCCCGCGACAGTGGCCGTCGCCGCGCTGGTCGGAAAAGCCTGGGCGTCGTCAATCTCACGCCATGGCGTCGCGATTGGGGTGCGCTGTTCTCTGAGCGACGACGAAGATGCGCGCATCCTTCCGCGTCGAGCCGTGGCGCGCCTGCTCGGTGATGGCAAATCCAGCCGCCGCGATGTCGGCGACCAGCTGCGGCCCGTCGAAGAACGCCACCGTCGGGGCCTTGCCGAAGAACCGCGCGACCGGCACGGCGTAGCGGATCAGCCGGCTCATTTCGTCGAGGCACGTCGTCTTCGAGATGAACAGGCCGCCCGGCTTCAGGACGTCGTGCACCTGCCGCAAGTATTGCGCCCGGTCGGGCACGAGGTGCAGCAGATTGAACGCGAGCACCGCATCGAACGGCCCGGCTGGCCATGACGGGAGGTCGGAGCCGGCAACGCCGAACTCGACGCTGCCGCACGGCTCGGCCGCCGCCTTCTCGAGGGCGATGGCGATCATCTCGCGCGAGAGGTCGGTGCCGATGTAGCGTGCGACGCCGGGCGCGAGCCTCAAGGCCGTCGTGCCGGTTCCGCAGCCGAGCTCCAGCACCGTGTCGGTGGCGCTGAGGCACTCACGGACCCGCGCCACGGTGCGCTCGTAGCCGGCCATGTCCGCGATGGCGTCCCGCGCATACTTGCGCGCGATCCCGTTCCAGAATCGCGCATCTGCCGCGATCTCGGTCATGTCGCCATCTCCTCTGTACGATCCACGCGGCGTCGAAAACTCATTCGCGGACCACCTTCAACGGCGCGTCAGCACGATACTCGAGGAGATCGCCCGGCTGACATTGCAGCGCTTCGCAGATCTTCTCGAGCGTATCGAAGCGTACGCCGCGGACCTTGCCGGATTTGAGCACCGACACGTTCTGCTCGGTGATGCCGATGCGCTCGGCAAGCTCCTTCGAGCGCATCTTGCGTCTGGCGAGCATCACATCGAGGTTGACGACGATGGCCATGGCGCGCCTAGACGATCTGGCGGTTGTCGTCGGCGATGCGTGCGGCTTCGGTCATCACGTGGCCGATGGCGAGCACGAGCCCGCCGAGCGCCGCGATCATGTAGTCGTCGATGCCGATGGACAAGGCGAGGATGCGCTGTCCGGGTGGATTGCCCCAGGTCAGGACGAGCGCCAGCATCGTCGCCGTGAGCGGACGCAGGACAGCTAGCGCGACGATGCACCAGCCGATCCGCCGCAACCGGATCGGTGCGAGCGACGTGAACACGTTGCCGGTGCGGAAGGAATCGAACAGCCCATAGGCTTGGTGCAGCAGATAGAGCAGCACGGCCATCGGCACCATGCTCGCGGCGAAGGCCGTCAATCGCGTGGTCCAATCCAGCGCCACCGGAACGCCCTGCAGGCTCAAATGCGGGACGACGTAGGCTTCGACCCACGTTGGCGTGAGCCACACCCAGGCGAGCGCCAACTCGGCCAGCGCGCCGCCGGCGGCGACAACCACACACATCACGGCCGACAGCCGTCCAAGCGGGCCAATAGCGGGGAACTTCAAGGGCGTGGCGGGCACGACGCTCTCCTGTTGACGTGATGATTACTTATCGTATAACGATAAATAATAAACGTACAAACAGGTGTCAAGTGCCCCGCTCCCCCGTCCTTCTGCTCGCCCTCATCGTCCTGTCTGGTTGTTCCAGCCTCCACGTCATGAGCCATGTGCCGCTCGCGACCATGTCACGGCTGTCGTCACTCAAGCTGGCAGACATCGCGCCGGCGCAGTTGCGTGTCGCCGCGCGGATGCCCGAGCACATCGAGCCACGCAAGGACGGCGTCAAGGTGACGGTCACGGCGGGACAAGCGAAGACGGAGATGATCCTCGAGCCGGCCGTCGAAGCGTCCGAGCTGGCGGCGCTCTCCCGGTACGGGCGCGCGGGCACGCGATTGTGGAACTATCGCCTTTCGGCAGCCGACAGCGCACTGCTGCAGCGTATGATCACGGCAGCGGCGGGCATCGGACAACAGCAGGTGTCGATCGCGGCCGGCGTGGACGCCTGCCGCCGCGGCCCGCTCGGTGCTCAGCCGCTCCCCACGATGACGTTGCTCCGCACGGATACGTCCGGCTTTCTGGTTCTGACCGAAGATCTGGATCTCCGCTCGGTCGTGTCGGAGCGCGACCTTGCGGCCAAGGTTCCGCCTTGCGCCTAGCTGTGGACTCTCTGGAGGTCGCCCATTCGGTCCGGACCGGGGAAGGTGAAGTCGCAACGCACCAACGTCGCGCCGGGGGACCGAATGGTCGTCCACGAGAATGGCTCCGCCGCTACAACCGGCACAGGCCACATGCTCGTCCCGACCAGTTGCCGCCCATCAGCCGTCTCGGCCTGACCAGGAACAACCTCTTGAGGCACCACAGCCAGGTCTTTGTTCGAGGGTCCGATTCACGTCTTCGATGGAAGCGAAGCCGCGTCCATCTCGGACGATCAGGCTCTAGCGCCGGGCGAGGTCGGCGTCGTCGAGGCGACGCGCAGCATCGACGATCATGATCGGCACGCCGCTGCGGATCGGGAAGGCGAGGCCGGCGGCGCGGCTCACAAGCTCATGAGTGTCGCGGCGGTACTCGAGCGCGGTCTTGGTCAGCGGGCAGACCAGGATCTCCAGTATGCGCGGGTCCACGTTGCACTCGCTGTCTCTGTGCTTCTCGCGCTCGCCACCGCTGTCCGCCGTCTTGCTCATGTCGTCTCGCTCATGTCGCCTCGCTGGTCGCTGGCCCGGACACATGCCGCCCGTCCGTCCGACGCGACTGCTCTGGTCTGTCCGCCACGCCCATCGCGGCGGCAGCGCGTTCTACTGGAGCGTACCGCCCGAGCCGGCACTGGAGGCGAGGTCCATCTCGGCGAGCGCCACCAGAACCTCGGCGCGGGTCTTCAAGTCGACGGCCTCGAGCAGTGCCTGCTTCTCCTCCGCCCCATAGGGTGACATGACCGCCAGTGCGTTGACCAGCGCCTCCGTCGAGGCGCGCGTAATCGCTCCCCAGTCGGCATCGAGGCGGTTGGCCTCGAGATAGTTCTTCAAGGCGCCGAGCAGGCGCGGCCGGTCGACCTTCTCCTCGCCGAGACCGATCGAGAAATCCGGCGCGTAGCGGTCATAGCGCACCGACAACACGCGGTAGGGCGTGTCGGACGCCGCCTCGTCGATCACCTCGAAGCGGGCGATGCCGGTGACGGAGATCAGATAGCGGCCGTCGTCGAGCTCCTGGTACGACGTGATGCGCCCTGCACAGCCGATGCGCTTCAATTCGACGGACTTGCCCGCCGGGCTCTCCGCCGCGCCTTCGGCTGTCGCCTGCGGCTGCAGGATTCCGAGTACGCGGTTGCCCGACATCACGTCATCAACGAGCGCCAGGTAGCGCGGCTCGAACACGCGCAACGGTATGGAGCTGCGCGGAAGCAGGATGGCACCCATCAGGGGGAACACCGGCAATCTCGGCGGCAGGTCGGACGGTCGGCGGTATTTGTCGATCATCGCCACGGCATGCCCCCGTTGTCAGCGCGACGCGGCACTTTGTGGACCCGCGCTGGTCCCTCTTACGCTCAGTGCGCGACCGCCTAGGAGAAGAGGATCGAGGAAAGCCGGCGGCGGCCGTCGGCGGTCAACTCGTCCTTAGGGCCCCAGGCATCGAACAGCTGCACGAGTTGCTTTCTCGCCGCCTGATCGTTCCAGTTGCGATCACGGCGCACGATTTCAAGAAGATGGTCGAGCGCCTCGGCCTTGCGGCCGCGCGCAGCCAGCGCCACGGCCAGCTCGAAGCGGGCGTCGTGGTCCTTGGGATTCTGCGCGAGGCGCGACTCGATGGCGCCGGTCTCGTCGACCGCGCCCGCCTTGCGGGCGAGCTCGAGCGCCGCGCGCACCCCCTGCACCGCCGCCGTCTCGCGCTTGTCGGGCGGGACCAGTGCCAGCGTCTGCTCGGCGCGGTCGAGATCGCCCGTCTTGAGGTAGCAGCGGGCAAGTCCGGCAATGGCCGCAGCGTTCTGCTGGTCCTCGCGGAGCACGGCCGAGTAGATCTCGGCGGCGCCTTGCAGGTCGCCGGCCTCGAGCGCATCGTCGGCGGCCGTCAGCACGCTGGCGAGATCGGCCTCCGCCTCCTCGCCGACGAGACGGTCGATGAACTGTCGCACGACGCTCTCGGGCTGTGCGCCGGCGAATCCGTCGAGCGGTCGTCCATCGCGGAAGGCATAGACAGTGGGCAGCGACTGGACGCGGAGCTGGCCGGCGATACCCGGATGCTCGTCGGTGTTGATTTTGACGAGGCGAACCTTGCCGCCGTAGCTCTTGACCACCTTCTCCAGAAGCGGCGTGAGCTGCTTGCAGGGGCCGCACCAGGGCGCCCAGAAATCGACGAGAACGGGCACGCTGCGGGAGGCGTCGATGACGTCCTTGGCGAAGGCCGCCGTCGAGCTGTCCTTGATGATGTCGGTGGCGGCGCCGCCGGCCGGGACGGCGCGCGGATCGACAGGCTTTCTCGAACCGATGTCCATGCGAGGGTCTACTCCGTGCGGGCGGATCGGCGGCCCCGGGGCCGCGTGACGTGGACCACTCGTAGCGCCCCCGTTCCCGATGGGCAACCCGAAGCCTGCCCGGCGCGGTTGCCCGGCGTCCGAGGCGCTCCTTGCCGGCTCTTGCAATGGCGATGCGATTGCGCCATAAGACGGGTCCGCGGCGACCGGCCTCCCGGCACGGCGTCCCGATGGATGCGGGTGTAGCTCAGCGGTAGAGCATCACGTTGCCAACGTGAGGGTCGAGGGTTCGATCCCCTTCGCCCGCTCCAAACTTCCCTTGAATGTGCGGTGTTTCCACAGGTCTGCGGCGTGGCTCGCGCTGACGGCGACCGTGTGCCGCCGCGGTTCCGCCACTGCGCCCCCGCGTTGCCGCCACAGCTCGGCTTGGATGACGCCGTAAAGGCGGCGTACGTCTGATCCCTATCTCATTAATGAGAAAGGGAGTTTTGCTCATGCGCATGTTATCGTTGCTGTCACTGGCCGGCCTTGCCGGAGCGGCGTTCACACTCGCCTCGGGCCATCTGGCAGGCGCCGCCGCCGAGACGCCGAACCCACACCGCATCTCAGGGCCGCAGGTCCACGGCAACCTCGCCGTCTACCTCGTACATGGACCGAGCGCGGAGGGGCCCGTGCCGCTGACGCTGGCCGAAGCGCTCGAGAAGGGTGCGGTGCGGGTGCATGAGACCGGCAACGTCAACACGCTCGAGATCGAGAATGCGGGCGGCGAGGAGGTGTACATCCAGTCGGGCGACATCGTGAAGGGCGGCCAGCAGGACCGCGTGCTGACCGTAAGCCTCGTCGTGCCGCCGCGATCGGGCCGCGTGCCGATCGCGTCCTATTGCGTGGAGCAGGGCCGCTGGGCGGCGCGTGGCAAAGAGGACGTGCGCCAGTTCGCGAGCTCATACGACGCGCTGCCCTCGCGCGAGGCCAAGCTCGCGATGAAGGCGCCGGCGAAGGCGTCCGTCGAGCCGGGGGGCGCGGGTCGCCAGCCGGGCCGCGTACCGAGTTATACCGGGGACAACGGCGGCGGCGACATCCGCAACACCGAGCAGCGCATCCAGCGTCAGATGCCGGGTGGCCGCGATGACACCGGCACGCGACAGGGCGAGGTGTGGCGCGAGGTGGCGCGCACGCAGGCCAAGCTCGCTGCCGGCCTCAGCGCTGCGTCGGTGGCCGCACCCGAATCGAAGTCGAGTCTCCAGCTCTCGCTCGAGAACACCAAGCTCAAGGAGGCACGCCAGGCCTACATGACCGCGCTCCAGGGCGCAGCCGACGGGACCGGCGCCAGTGACGTGATCGGCCTCGTGTTCGCGGTCGACGGCCGCATCAACAGCGCCGACGTCTATCCCTCGAACGGGCTGTTCCGGAAGATGTGGCCGAAGCTGCTCGCGGCCAGCATCACCGAGGCGATCGCGGAGCGCCCCGCGAGCGGCACCGAGTCCGCGGCAAAGCCCGCACCCGCGCCCGAGACGATCGCGGCGTTCCTCGCTGCCGCCGAGGCGGGCGAGGGCGAGGTGCAGGCGATCGGCAAGCTCATGAAGCAGGAGGTGCGCGACGTTCCGGGCGCACTCTACGTCGAGGCGCGCCGCCCCTCGGGCGGCTTCGTGCATCGGAACTATCTGGCGAAGTGACGTGCCGGAACGCGCGGGGTGAAGCGCGGCGGAACGCGCACCGGGATGGGCAGCCAGCGGCCAGCGGCAGGGAGCTGGGCCGCACCACGCCCTTCCCCCTTGCCGCCGGCCCGCCGAGCGCCTTTAGTGCCGCCGGGACAGAGGTCAAACCGGAGGCCGCGATGGCGCTCACCGCCGACGAGATTCAGCGCTACAAGCGCCACCTCGTGCTGCGCGAGATCGGCGGCCAGGGCCAGCAGAAGCTCAAGGCGGCGCGCGTGCTGGTGGTCGGGGCGGGCGGGCTCGGCTCGCCGATCCTCGCCTATCTCGCGGCCGCGGGCGTCGGCACGATCGGCATCGTCGACGACGACACCGTCTCGCTCGACAACCTGCAGCGCCAGATCGTGCACGACACCGCCCACGTCGGCCGCGCGAAGGTCGAGAGCGCACGCGACGCGATCGCGCGGCTCAACCCCCATGTCGCGGTCGAGACGCACCCGATGCGCATCGCCGCGGACAACGCGCTCGACCTCATCGGGGGCTACGACGTCGTGGCCGACGGGTCGGACAACTTCGCCACCCGCTACCTTGTCTCGGACGCCTGCTACCTCGCCGCCCGCACGCTGGTGTTCGGCGCGGTCGGCCCCTTCGACGGCCACGTCACCACGCTGAAGCCCTTCGCGCGGACGCCCGCCGGCACCCCTTTCCCGACCTACCGCTGCATCTTCCCCGAGGCGCCGCCGCCGGGGACGGTGGCGAACTGCTCCGAGGTCGGCGTTCTGGGCGCGGTGGTCGGCGTCGTCGGCACGCTGATGGCGACCGAGATCCTGAAGGAGATCACGGGTGCGGGCGAGAGCCTGGCCGGACGGCTTCTGCTCTACGACGCGCTCGCCTCGCGCGTCGAGAGCGTGACGATCGGGTGGGACGCGGACAACCCGCTGTCGGGCGCGAAGCCGACCATCCGCGACCTGTCGATCCACGCCGGCGCGTGCGGCGGCGCGGCGTGCGAGGCGTGACGGAGGGGGCAGGGGGTGGGCGGCAATAGACCCGTGAGGGGCGGGTGCTTGCTGGCCTCCTCTGCCAGCCCCCAGCTTGAATCACTGTTCGCCGCTCATGGGAATCCCCTCCGATTCCGCATGTCGACATATGCTCTAGTCCGTGGGAGTTCCCTGCACCCGTGAAGAAATTCGTAAGCGTCCAGTCCTGACGCGTAGGGTCAGGCGGAGGCTGCAGCGGGCTTCCAATTCCAGGACAGGAGGTCGTCGAGGCGGGCCACGGGGCGCCCGCCGGCCATGCGCTCGATCACGTCCTTCAGGTAGGCTTAGGGCTCGACGTCGTTGAGCTTCGCAGTCGTGATGAGGGTGGCGATGACCGCCCCTCGGTCGGCGCCGCCTGCCCACGCTTGGCGGCAACCGGGCTGGTGTTGTACTTCGTCAAAGCAGTGCGCGGCGGTCAATATCCAGTCGTGCGTGATAGCCGTGCCGCCACAAACGAAGGCGGCGTCCGTGCCGGCGGGGGACTTGATGCGCAATGCCGCCTGCGACGGCCACATCGCCAGCGAGGCCGACGTACCGCCGATGATCTTCTTTTCCACCGGATCGCGCCAGCCGGGGCACTGTTGCGGCTCCGCCACGGTAGCAATCGTAGTCGCGAGCACCAGCGCGACAGCGAACACCGACCGAACCAACATTTGAATAGGTCCCCCGCAACAGCGCCATCACTCATCCGTGCACCCAACAATAGCAAAAGTACTTCAAAGCGTCAGCGAACGCATGCTAGGAATTTTGGAAGGTTTGGAAACGGGAGGCTTGGGATGGCGCGCGGCAGGCCACTATATCGGCCGCCATTCTTGGTACTGACCGCTGTGTTGCTGCTGAGCGCAACCATGCTCGCCTCCACACCAGTTCTTGCAGAGACGCGCCTCGCCCTTGTCATCAGCAACGCCAGCTATCCCAGCGAGATCGGCAGCCTCGTCAATCCCCACAAAGACGGCGCCACGATAGCGGCGGCGCTGCAGGAGGTCGGGTTCGTCAAGGCCAACATCGAGATCATCAAAGAGGCCGACCAACCCACTCTACGACAGGCCGTAGCAGGCTTCGTCGAGCGCGTCGAGAAGGCTGGCCCCGATGCAGTGGTATTCCTCTACTACTCCGGCCACGGCGCCGCCGATCGTACTGATCGCGGCGAGAACTATCTGATCCCGGTCGGCGCTCGCATCACGCTGGCCAAGCAATTACCGATCCTCGGTGTGGGGCTTTCCGAGATCACCAAGGCGTTGGAGCGGGTGCCCGCGAAAGCGCGCTTCGTCGTCATGGATGCCTGCCGCAACGTGGCCTTCACCAAGGGGCTGAAGGACGCCACCAAGGGCTTCGCACCCGAGCGCAAGCTCGACGGCACTCTCCTCGCCTTCGCCACCCGTCCCGGCGAAACGGCGGAGGACAACAACATCTACGCCTCGGTCCTGGCCAGCGTGCTGCGGACACCCGGCTTGCGCGCAGAAGAGGTGTTCAAGGAGACGCAGATCAAGGTCGCCGAGCTGAGCAAGGGGCAGCAAGTGCCATGGACAGAGGACGGGCTGCTGGCGCGGTTTAAGTTTGTGGAGCACCCGTCAGGTCCGTTGCAGTCTGCTTCCTCTGTCGTTGCACCATCCATGCCGCCGGCTACATCGACACCAAAGCTGCCGGCACCAAGCATTGACATCACAGCAACAAAGAGTCCGGATGATCCATTTCCGGATTGCGTGCCCGCAGGCCGCAATTTCTGCTTTACGCAACCGCGATGCAATATCCGAAATGCGGTAGCCACGTGTCGTGTCGTGATAATAAATACGTTCGGTGACAAGGATTGGTACCGTAAGAATTATAGAGCGATAGCCGCCAATGCGGTAGAAATCGACGTCAGCAACTTGACTGTCGAGATCCAGGATGGAGAACGTAGAGCTGCGATCGATATCAACAATGACATCAACCTTTATCAAGAACTGAGACCGGGCACCCATGCCAGTTTCGTGTTCCGCGTCCGCGCGAACGACATGCCGGTGCGGACATACTTGAAGGGCTTGGAAGGGAAGCGCAGAAGCGCGAACAGCAGGCGCGAGTTTTCTGTCGTGCTGGACGCTCAATAGCCTGGAAACGACGTTTGCAGATCGCTCTCACGCATGGTCGACCGTGCTTCTGATAAGCACCTGAACTTCGGCGAAATACGCAACGATGAAACCTCTCTCCGTCCGAGGAAACTCTGAACACGCGGACCGAGCGCCGCGACGGTACGGGAACGATCCGGATCGTGACAGGCTACGGCAAGGATTCGGACGGCGACTGGGTCGAGGACGCCACCGTGCTCTACGAGGTGCCTAGTGCTGCCGCCGCCGGCCGGGCGCTCGACCGACTGCTTGAGACGCCCCGCTCAGGCTAGCCGAACGCGCAGTAGGCTCGTTGACCATCGAGTAGGACGAGGTATCAATGGTGAGGATTACGGCGCTCACCCGAACTGATGCGCGGTGTGCTGTTGGTGCCTGTCGGTGGATGCCGACCACTCGAATTCACGTGGCTGCGGAAGGTGGGGCCTGACGTCATGAGGCGGGTGGCTGTTCAACTTGCTGCTGCGTCGAGCATGCTCGCGCTCTCCGCTGCTGCTGCACAAGTTGCAACCGACCCCGCCATTGTCGGTCACGGTGGCCCCGTACGCGCCGTCGCGTCTTTGAAATCGCCTGGCGGACCTGCCGGAAACGAGGCGATCGTCACCGGCGGATTCGATGGCGCGATCATCGTCTGGAGCTTGCGGCCGGCGTTCGCGCGCCGGGTGTTGCGCTACCATGACAGCACAGTCAACGCTCTGACCACACTCCCGGGCGGATGCTTCGCTTCCGCGGGGGAAGACGCGCGAATTGCGTTCTGGTGCGAAGGGTCTGAGGTGCCAACCAAGGTGTCGACCGGGCATACGGCTCCGATTTCGGCACTGGCAGTTTCGCCCGATGGACGACGCCTCGCCAGTGCGTCGTGGGATCACACGGTGCGGCTCTGGCCGATCACTCCGGCACTGTTTGGACGAGAGGAGGCTACGGTCAGTCCAGCCTTAGTCGATGGCCACAAGGGTCCCGTCAACGGTGTAGCTTTTCGTCCAGACGGTTCGGCGGTTGTTTCGGTCGGCTACGACGGTCAGGTGCGGTTGACCGACCTTGCTGCAGGCGGACGGTCGATTGCCGTGACGACCGAGGCTCCGGTCAATGCCGTCGGGATCGCGCCCGATGGTATGATTGTGGTTGCCGGGGCCGATGGTCGCGTCCGCTTCTTCGACGAGGCGCTCCAACCGACGGCCGAGTTGGACCTCGCGAATGGGCCGCTGACGACGATCGCGATCTCACCTGACGGCAACCTGATAGTGACTGCCGGCATGCGCACCCCCGTCACTCTGATTGATCGGGCGTCGCGTAGTGTTACCGCAGAGATCTTGGGGCCAGGATTGCCGGTCTGGTCGGTTGCTTTTTCCGCCGATGGCAGCGAGCTCATTACGGGAGGTGCCGATCGTGCCGTGCGCCGCTGGGACCCGAAGTCGGGCAAACCGGCCGGCGTGGATATCGCCACCGCGGTCGAGGATGTGACAGCTGCCGATCCCCATCCCGGTGCTCGGGTTTTTCGCGCCTGCAAGGCGTGCCACAGCCTTGAGCCGGGGCCGTCCAATCGGGCGGGCCCAAGCTTGCATGGCATCATCGGACGCCGCATCGCGTCCGCGCCAGGATACATCTATTCCGAGGCGCTGAAGGACATGGATGTCAAATGGACGGCAGAGACGATTGCGCGCTTGTTCGAGGTCGGCCCTAACGCGTACCTGCCTGGTACCAAGATGCCGGAGCAGACGATCTCCGACCCGCAAGACAGGGCAGCGCTCGTCGACTGGCTGACTATAAAAACCGCGCCGTAAGGGAGCTATGCTTCGCCCTTGTCGATCTTGTCGAGCATCGCTGCCTCGCGTGCCTTCGCCTCGCGCTCTTTGAAGTAGTCGTCGGTCGTGCGCACCAACGGCCGCGGCGGCGCCCCATAAGGATCGATTGCCTCGTTCATGGCGACCGAGACGCGGCAGTCCTCGCACATGCTGATGAGATCGAGGCGCTTGGCCTGCTCGCCCTGGAACATCCAATGCTTCTCGGCGAGCTTCGCCCTTACCCGCTCGATCGTGCTCTTCACGCCGAACGCCTTCCCACAGGTGACGCAGCAGAACGGCTCCTCTTGCTTCAGTACGACAGGGCCCTTCTCGAACGCCGTGAAATCGATGCGGGGCTCGAGTGCGATCACTTTTTCCGGGCAGGTGCCCTGGCACAATCCGCACTGGACGCACAAGCTCTCGTCGAACTTGAGGGTGGGCCGATCGGTCTCGGCGCCGAGCGCACCGGTCGGGCAACTCGTCACGCACGACAGGCAAAGCGTGCATCCATCCGTTGCGACGGTGACGCGACCGAATACTGAACCCTGCGGCAGCGGCACGATATCGACAGGGAGGGGAGCAGCGCGGTGCAATTCCCGCAATGCAAGCCTCAAGACGTCGCGCTTGCCCCCGATCGGCAAGAACGAGCCGGGCTTCGCCGTCGCGCGGCCACGGCCGGCAGCGCGCAACCGGGTGATGAGCGCCTCCGGGTCGTCGGTGGCCAACTGCGCGACCATACCTGAGCCAAAACCGAGCGCGCCGAGCAGTGTGCCGGCCGTCCGAACCGTCTGGTCGATGCCAGTCGTGTCGTGGCGCGGCTTGGCGCGGGTCAGCAGGTGAAGCGAAACGGCTCCAAAGGCGAACGCGGCGGCGATCGCTTCAAGCCCGATCTGGCCAATCTCATTGACCTCGAGTGGCAGCACGTCGGCGGGCAGTCCGTCGCAGAACCGGGCCGCGGCGTCGATCAGGCCGCGGCCATGTTCGCCGTCGTGGATGAGAAGGATCGGGTCCGAGCCGCCGGCGGCGCGATACGCCGTCAGCATCTCGCGCAGCCGCCGCATCACGATATCCGTTGTCGGTACGGCGTAGCTCGCGGCACCGGTCGGGCAGGCTGCTGCGCAATGTCCGCAACCTCCGCAAATGTTGGGGTCGATCGCAACATGATCCCCGCCAGCGGAAATCGCACCCGCCGGGCACAGATCGAGACAGCGCCGGCAGCCGATGATGCGCGACCTCGAATGTGCGCATAGATCCTCGCGGAAGGTGATGTAGCGCGGCTTATCGAAAGTTCCCACGAGGTCGGCCGCGTCGAACAGGACGCGCTCGACAGCGGCGGGGTCTGCGGGGTCCGCCCGAAGGTAGCCATCGCGCATGTCATGGGCTGGAAACAGCGCGGGGGCGCCGCTGAGATCGATGACGAGGTCGGCTTTGGAAATGGCCCCATCGCGCGAGGTGCCGAAGATGAAGGCAGCGCGCGACGACGGCTTCGGCTCGGCATAGCCGTCGATTGTGATCTCAAACGCGCCGAGATAGCCCTTGGCCTGCCGAATGCGGCCGCGCCGCACGGGAAACTCCACCCGCGCCGGTGGCAAGGCGTCTGTTGCATCGGTCAGAACCACGGTGATGTCGAGCCGATCCAGCAAGCGTCGGGCCGCATCAAGGGCGACCTGACCGCGACCGTAGACGAGGGCAACGCCATCGCTCTCGAGGCTGACACCAGCAGGCGGGGGCGCCTTGATGGCGGCAGCCGCGATCAGAGCGGCCATTTTCGGCCCGGCCTGCGGTCCCTCGGTCGACCAGCCCGCAGTTTCGCGGATATTCACAAACGACAGGGCTGCGTCGAGGCCTTCGTCCTCGGCCACGTCGCTGAAGCGGTTTGCTTCCTGAGTGCAAGCGATCAGGAGATCGCCCTTGGCGGCGAGAGCCTTGAAGCGGAACAGCTCGGTCCCACAGAGGTGCGATGCCGTCGACAGGCTCCGGTCGCCGCACCCGGCCGTGATCGCGGCAGGATCCAGCGTCATCGAGCCTTCGCACGAGCACACGACGACCGTCTTGGAGCGTTCAGCCATTCGGGGGCACCATCGATTTCGAGGAGCACGGCGGAGGCCCACCGCAAGCTTGGTGCTTGTTTTACTATGTCTCGGCGGTCGAATACCAGCGAGATGGCACACTGGGCGATGGCAAAGCGAACGCAAGTCTGGCGCGCTTTCATACTCCTCTGCCGGCTCCACTGCCGGTGATTGCCGCGTGCAACTTGCGAAGCGACAGATCAGCGGGTACCGATGAAGGTCCTTCGTAGCTGCGCGGGCCAATATCCTTCGTTTGACCCGCGCTCACTAATCGACCGATGCATCATGGCCGACAGCTTCCACAATCAGACCGACACCTCCGGCCTCGATCTGCCCCCGGGCTTCTCCGCTGTGGGGCTTAGGGAGTACAAGGATGCCATGGCGCACGCCGTGGCGATCGCGGACGAAGCCGGAGCCGGTACGATCGCGTTCGTCCGCCGATTCGATCGGGTCGAGTTCGCGGTCGTCCTCGAGCCTGACGAGCCGCTCGCCGAGGCCCGGCGGGCGATCTATGCCGTGATGAATGCGGCGGCAGATGCTATCTCCGCCCACGTGTCGCCGGAGAAACCGGTGACATTCGACTGGCCGGACACGATCCGTATCGACGGCGGCATCGTCGGTGGTTCGACACTTGCCTGGCCAGAGGGCTCGGCCGAGTCGGAGGTTCCCGCTTGGTTGGTCGCAGGCATCGTGCTGCGCAGCATCATTCCGCTCAAAGGGGGATCCATTCATCCCTATGATATCAGTGCGGTCGTCGGCACGAGCTTGGAGATCGAAGGTCTCGAAATGCTGAGTGATCACCGGATTATTGAGAGCTTTTGCCGGCATATGATGGTCTACGTCGACCAGTGGCAGGAGTTCGGTTTCGGGCCCGTAGGCCGGACGTATCTGGAGCGTCTTGCGGCGCCTCAATCCAGGCGGTTCACTATCTCAACCAGCGGCGACCTGATCGAGCACGAGGCAGGCGCGGCGGCGCCGGGCGCACGCCACGGACTGGTCGATGCGCTTGCCGTGCCGTCATGGCGTGACCCAGCAACAGGTGAGCCTTGGCTTTGAAAGGTTGTCGATGAACAGCCCCCGCGACAGAACGCACCGCAAACTCCTGAGGACAATCCGGCTTGATGCGTCAGACACGTTCGTGTTCGCGCACGCCTCGCAGCCCGGAGAGTGGGCGGTGCCAGGAACATTCATGTTCTGGGACTGTGATGCGGCGGCGCTTTCCGGTCGCCAGCGCCAGGCGTTCCGAGCCGGTTTCCTGGGTCTTCAGTCGTTTGGGTGGTCGACGCTGGCGGTCGTCAGTGAAGCGACAGACGATGAGCGGGAGCAGGCCATCGCAGCACTCGCAGCCCACCTCCTCGCCGACCACGGGGCACCCGACATTGCCGCTGCCCGGGCTGCGGCGAGCGAGGAGTTGAGCTACGCGGAGGAGCTGGCACAGCAACCGGTTCAGACGCTCATCGCGCTCAATCGCCGGATTGCGAAAGACGGCAGCATCACGGAGCAGTTCCGCACCTTTGCCAAGGCCGATGCCCGACAAGCTACCGCCATGCCCTGCAGTGCCGGCGCCTTTGCCATCGTCGACGATGACGGTGCCGCCGAAGGCCTCGATGCAAGCGCCTTGGCCGGCGTCGTCGGCGTTGCGGACATGTCGGGAGACACTATTGATCTCGCCGGTCTTGTCTTGGACGTCGATCCGGGGCCTGGTACGGGCCGTGGCCGGTCCGGCTCGGAATGAATTCAATGTCTCACCAGCACATCGATTACTGGACATCCAGCGGATACTTCCTGCTCGACCACGATACCGATGGCTACCTCCGCCCGACGCTCGCGTTCTGGCAGGCCTATCTCGCCCGGCCCGAGATCATGCCGCCGGACGACGCCTGCCTGGTCGAGCGGGCGGTTCATGCGCGTCTCATGCGTGATCCGCTTGGCCCGCTGCCGCCCGAGGAAATCAAGCTCATCGCAGATCGGGACGCGCGCGAAAACTGGCGTCATTTCATCGGTTTTCGCGATCACATCGAGGCCTCAGGTACACTCGAAGCTGGCTACCGATCGCTGTTTTGCGCCGGCAAGGTTACGACGCCGGCGCTGTTCCTCAATCAGACCGTCCATCTGATCTTGCGCAATGTGCTCGATGCGGAGACGGATGCCTTTGCGCTTCGTGCTGCGGAATTGCTGTTCCGTCCTCAGCGCCTGTCCATCCGCGACGGCGTGCCTCTGCTCGCCGATGACGAGGTGGTCGGCGACAGCGCGGTGCCGGATCACCAGTCTCCGCTCGCGGCGGTGTTTGCCGATGCCCGTTCGCGCGATCTCGATGTTATGACGCTCGCCAACGCACCTGCCTACTTCGGGCGCAGCGACGCGTTCGACATGGTTCTGGACTTTCGCTTCGGCGGACCGGCTCGGATCGCGTTTGCCCGCGTGCTGGAACGCTGGACGCATCACATGACCGGGTCCATGGTCGAAATCGAGCCGATCGAACGGCTCGAGACCTCCGATTGGCGCTGGTTCGTCGGCCTCGACCAGGAAGCAACCGCGATCGGCAACGCCTTGTGGGTCGGCGAAGAGCCGCGCGATCAAGGACGCGATCGGATCGTTGCACTTTTCAGGTTGACGTTCGCCGAACCCGCCGAAATGCAGCAGTCCGTTGCCGGCGCGCCCGTTTTCTTGATCCTAGCCATGTCGCCCAACCGTATGGTGAGGGTCAAGCCACAGAATCTTCTGACCGGCTTGCCGCTGAAGGCCAATGACCCGAAATCGCTGACATGACGGTTGACCAGGTGGGGCGACGATGATCGAGGAACGCTTGACCGTCGCACTTGTGGTCGAGCGGCGGCGCGTCGAGAACCCGTGGGCGGAAGCTCACGGGGTACCTTTCATGTGGCGGCCGATCGCCGTGCTATCGGGCTTGCCCGAGGTCGCCCCGTGGACCCCGCTCGGAGTGGTGGCTGGCAATGCGCGCTATTATGCCGGTGCGATCGATATTTGCCTCTATTCCACGGACACGGCCAATTACCGCGACAATCTCATGACGGAGGAACCCCGGCTGTGGGTCGTTCTGAGGCCTGAGGGCGCCGAGCCACCCGTGGAAATTGCAGCTGTTACCGCTGACCCAGCAGAGGGCGAAGCTTATACCGAGGCCGGCACGAACACCGTGGAGACGATCGCGATGCCACCAGAGGTAGCCGGCGAAATCGCCCGCTTCATCGAGGCCTACCATGTCGAGCGGCCGATATTGAAACGCAAGCGCGACCGCGCCGGATACGAGGAGCGGTGGCGGCCCGGCGAGGGACCCGCCAGCCGCAAGCCCGGCGGCGGCTCTGGGGGTGCGACATGAGCGATGCGCCGATGAAGCCCGGGTCGAGCTTTCTCGATCGGTGGTCCCGCCGTAAGCGCGGACATGCCGACGAGCCCGATGCGAAGCCGGCCGGGGCTCGCGGCGTTAGGGACAGCGCTGTGTCGCCAAGTGCGTCGGATGCCGCTGTGCCCCGCGACCGCCTGCCTGCCGGTGGCGCAGAGGATCCGAATCCCACGGGCACGCACGCGAGCGCCATGTCAATCGAGGCGTCATTGCCTGGGGTCGATGACTTGACGGCCGAGAGCGATGTCACCGGATTTCTGAAGCAGGGAGTATCCGAGGAGCTGAAACGGCTTGCGCTCCGCCGGATTTGGTCGCTCGATCCCCAGATCCGCGACTTCATCGAGGTTGCAGAAAACCAGTACAACTGGAACGTTCCCGGCGGTGCTCCCGGGTATGGCCCCATTGCGGCCGGCACCGATCTCAAGGCGCTGCTGGAACAAGCCACGGGCGCTGTTTCGGAAAAGCCGCCCGAGTGCGAAGACGTCGACACGGATGTTGCCCGTCGGGCCGATCCCGTCGACGAGTTGGAAACGGCCGCGACCGATCTGAAGCGCACCCCGCCGCCTTTGGCGCCAGATCGACAAGCAGACACCGCGAGCCCCCGCGAGACACTCGGCGATCCGGCCGAGGTCAGCGCGCCGGCAGAGTCGGAACGGCCCGGCCGCAGACGGCACGGCGGCGCGTTACCGGCTTGAATTGTGCGATATGCGAAAAAAAACATAACGCGATATCGCTAATTTTCGGCCATGTCACACGTTTTCATTCTAGACTTTAGTATAGCATCTCCCCATAGGGTCTACCTATGACGCCTGTGCATGGTAGTGTTTCGCCAAACGATAAAGACTAACTACTGGGCAGAATCAAATGACCCAGACGTTCGGGGAAGAAGCACGGGATCGAGGCGTTGCGCTGGCCATCCAAGCGGCCGGCGGCGTAGGTCCGTTGGCGAGAAAATTGGGAATCTCTCAACCATCGGTGTCGGCTTGGTCGCGCGTCCCCGCGGAACGCGTCGCGGCCGTAGAAGCGGTGACCGGCGTAAGCCGAGCTGAGCTTCGCCCGGACTTGTTTCTCGACACGCGGAGCGCCATGCCAGCCGACATGCAAGCGGCTACCTGCGATCCCCTATCACTCGCGCGCAGCCAAGAGTACCGGATGCTGGCCGCGCTGTTGGCGCGCGCCCCACGACAAGCCATTCTCGATGAACTCAGCGCCATCAAGGGCGACGCCACTGCTCTTGGGCTTGCCCACATCCGCCTCGCATCCGCCGCGCAAGGCTGTAGCGAGGCAATTGCAAGCGCTGACTACTTCAAGTTGTTCGTCGGCATCGGCCGGGGCGAGTTGCTTCCCTACGCATCTTTCTACATGACGGGTTTTCTTCACGAGCGCCCATTGGCCCGCGTCCGGGAAGATCTCGCGCGGCTGGGTGTCGAGCGCGTCGAAGGCGTGTTCGAGCCCGAGGATCACATCGCGACCGTTTGCGAGGTGATGTCCGGCTTGATCGCCGGTCGCATCCCGGGCGGCGACGAGCAGGCCGACAAATTCTTCGTCCGGAATGTCAGGCCATGGGCGGCTCGTTTCTTCGCCGATCTCGCGATCACGGATAGTGCGTTTTATCGCGCGGTTGGGGAAACCGGCCGCGTCTTTATCGAGCTCGAGACCGAGGCGCTGGAAATGTCGCCGTGAGATTGTCGCCCTTGAAAACGGGCAAGAACGCGCCGCCGACTTCGGGCGGGACCGTCAACAAATAGAACGTCCACAGGGAGTAGCAGACGATGAGCAAGGGGCAGGAAGACAAAGGCCTTGATCGACGCGGGTTCCTGAAAGCCGTTGGCGGTGGGTCGGCAGGAGCGGCGGTTGCGATGGCCGTCGGTGGCTCGACGCAGGCGCAGGCGGCCGAGAGTGCGGCAGACAAGAAGAAAAAGCGCTATCAGGAGACCGACCACGTCAAGGCCTTCTACCGCACCAATCGGTACTGATCGAACCCGGGAGAGCCAATCGTGCTTATCAAGCGAAAAGACGCGAAAGCGCGCCAGACCAAACTCGCTGGCAGTGAAGCCGGGCATGCCTTGTCTGGCAGTGCACCCGCCACGCTCGACCGCCGCTCGTTCCTCGCCCGCTCTGGTCTAGCGGCCGGCGCGCTTGCAGGTGTGGCCTCGCTCGGTGCTGGAACCATTCGGACGGCGCAGGCCGCACCAGCGGCTGGGGCTGCTGGCGGAGCGGTCGTGCTCAAAAAGAACATGTGCACCCACTGCTCGGTCGGTTGCTCCGTGATCGCGGAAGTTCAGAACGGTGTCTGGACCGGCCAGGAGCCGGCGTGGGACAGCCCGATCAACCGCGGCACACACTGCGCCAAGGGCGCCGCGATCCGCGAGATCGTGCACGGTGACCGTCGCCTGAAGTATCCGATGAAACTTGTCGACGGCGAGTACAAGCGCATCTCGTGGGCACAGGCGCTCGACGAGATCACCGCCAAGATGACAGAGATCCGCGAGAAGTCGGGTCCAGAGTCGGTCTGGTGGCTCGGCTCCGCCAAGTTCACCAACGAGAGTGCTTACCTGTTCCGCAAGCTCGCGGCGTTCTGGGGCACCAACTCGGTCGATCACCAGGCTCGCATCTGTCACTCGACCACGGTTGCCGGCGTTGCCAACACATGGGGTTACGGCGCCCAGACGAACTCCTACAACGACATTCGCAACTCGAAGACGGTCATTTTCTTCGGCTCGAACGCCGCCGAGGCCCATCCGGTGGCGATGCAGCATATTCTGACCGGCAAGGAAACCAATCGCGCCAATGTGGTCGTGATGGATCCGCGCATGACGCGCACCGCCGCCCACGCGACGGAGTACGTGCGCTTCCGCTCGGGCACGGACATTGCGGTGATCTGGGGAATGCTCTGGCACATCTTCGAGAACGGCTGGGAGGACAAGGACTTCATCAAGGCCCGCGTCAATGGCATGGACGAGATCAGGGCTGAGGTGAAGAAGTACGATCCCAAGACCGTCGAGGACATTACCGGCATCCCGGGCGAGCAACTCAAGCGCGTCGCGCAACTTCTGGCGAAAGAGAAGCCCTCGACAATCATCTGGTGCATGGGCACGACCCAGCACACTGTCGGCACCGCGAACGTGCGCGCGATCTGCGTTGCACTGCTCGCCACGGGCAACGTCGGCGGACCCGGTCTCGGCGCCAACATCTTCCGCGGCCACACCAACGTCCAAGGTGCAACCGACCTCGGCGTCGATGTCGTCACGCTGCCGCTCTACTATGGGCTCGAGGATGGCGCCTGGAAGCATTGGGCGCGCGTCTGGGAGGTCGATTTCGAGTGGCTCGATAGCCGCTTCGACAAGAAGGATGGACCGGACGGAAAGAAGATCAACTACCGCACGATTTCGGGCATTCCGTCGACCCGTTGGTTCGACGCGGTCACGCTGCCCAAGGAGCAGGTCGATCAGCGCGACAAGCTGAAGGCGGCCATGATCTTCGGCCATGGCGGCAATACCGTTCCGCGCATGCCCGAGATGGTCAAGGGACTTGCAGCTCTCGATCTACTCGTGATCGCCGACCCCCATCCGACGAACTTCGTCTCGCTGGCCGGCCGCAAAAACGGCACGTACCTCTTGCCGATCGCCACAAGCCTCGAGCAGGACGGATCGCGCACGGCTTCCAACCGCTCGATACAGTGGGGCGAGAAGATCGTCGAGCCGATCTTCGAGAGCGGCGTCGATAACTGGGTGATGTACGAGATGGCGAAGCGGCTCGGCTTCGCAGACAAGATGTTCAAGAACATCAAGCTCGTAAAGGGCAAGTTCGGCGACGAGCCGGAGGCTGAGTCGATCCTTCGCGAGATCAACCGCGGAGGCTTCTCGACGGGCTACTGCGGACAGTCGCCGGAGCGCCTCAAGGCGCACATGAAGAACCAGGGCGCCTTCGACATCGTCACGCTGCGGGCGAAGGCCGATGCTCCCGAGGAGGTCAAGGGCGACCACTATGGCCTGCCTTGGCCATGCTGGGGGACGCCCGAGCACAAGCATCCAGGGACGCCGCTCCTTTACAATACCAACGCTGCCGTCAAGGACGGCGGCGGTACGTTCCGAGCCAGGTTCGGCGTCGAGCGGGTCATCAAGAAAAAGGAAAAGAATGCCGAAGGCGTAGAGGTCGACGTCGAGATCAAGCAGAACATGCTGGCCGAGGGATCTTATTCCAAGGACAGCGAGCTCAAGGACGGCTACCCCGAGTTCACCTACGCCGTGCTGCAGAAGCTCGGCTGGGACAAAGACCTGACCGAGGCCGAGCTCGCCGTGATCAACAAGATCGGCGGCGCAACGCCTGGTACCGTGTCGTGGGCGATCGACCTGTCCGGTGGCATCCAGCGCGTGGCAATTGCCCACGGCTGCGCGCCGTTCGGCAACTCCAAGGCCCGCGCCGTTGCCTGGAACCTTCCGGACCCGGTGCCCACACACCGCGAGCCGATCTACACACCGCGTGTCGATCTCGTGGCGAAGTATCCGACCCGTCCCGACTTCAAGAGCTTCCGCGTGCCGAACATCGGTTTCTCGGTGCAGAAGGCGGCGGTCGACAAGGGCATCGCGAAGGAGTTCCCGATCATCCTGTCGTCCGGACGCCTCGTCGAGTACGAGGGCGGCGGCGAGGAGACGCGCTCCAATCCTTGGCTCGCCGAATTGCAGCAGGACATGTTCGTCGAGATCAATCCGCGTGACGCCGCAGAGCGTGGCATTGCAGATGGCGGCTGGGTCTGGGTCTACGGCCCGGAGTCGCAGTCGAAGGCGCGCGTCAAGGCGCTCGTCACCGAGCGGGTCGGCAAGGGCGTGGCCTGGATGCCGTTCCACTTCGGTGGCTGGTTCCAGGGCGAGGACCAGCGCAAGAACTACCCGAAGGGCACCGATCCGGTCGTGCTCGGTGAGTCGGTCAATACGGTTACCACCTACGGCTTCGATCCGGTCACGGCGATGCACGAGGGTAAGGTGACCCTGTGTCAGATCAAAGCCGCGTAACGATTAAAGGATCAAGACCATGGCTCGCATGAAATTCCTTTGCGACGCGGATCGCTGCATCGAGTGCAACGCCTGCGTCACCGCCTGTAAGAACGAGCACGAGGTGCCGTGGGGCATCAATCGCAGGCGCGTCGTGACCATCAATGACGGCAAGCCGGGCGAGCGCTCGGTGTCGATGGCCTGCATGCACTGCACGGACGCCCCCTGCGCTGCGGTGTGTCCGGTCGACTGCTTCTACACGACCGAGGACGCCGTTGTGCTCCACTCCAAGGAGCTGTGCATCGGCTGCGGTTACTGCTTCTATGCCTGCCCGTTCGGCGCGCCGCAGTATCCCAAGACCGGCAACTTCGGCAGCCGCGGGAAAATGGATAAGTGCACCTACTGCGCTGGCGGTCCCGAGGCCGACAACACGCCGGCCGAGCGGGTCGCCTACGGTACGAACCGGCTCGCCGAGGGCAAGCTGCCGCTGTGTGCCGAAATGTGCTCGACGAAAGCCCTGCTCGCCGGCGACGGCGAGATCATCGCCCAGATCTACAAGGAGCGGGTCGCCAAGCGCGGCTACGGATCGGGTGCCTGGGGTTGGAAGACGGCCTACAAGGAATCTATCGCGACCTGACGACGGTCGTCTCCGCTGGATGGTGGCGAAAGCCACCATCCCAACAAAAGCGTACCGTCTGGGAGATATCCGATGAACTTGACGAGAACGTCAGTACTTGCCGCCGTGCTTTTTGCGGTCTTGACGATCGCGGGCGGCGCGAAGGCGCAACAGCCGAGTTCGGTCAATCCAACGGCGAGTTCCGTTAAAGAGCAGCAGTTGCTGGACGCCCTGAAACCAGCTGGCGCTGTCGACGGTCGGGTCTCGATCCCCGATTCGAAGTCTGCGCGCCTGATCCAGCCCGAAGGGCGCAAGTACAGATCAGACCGCGACGCGACGGCGCGGATCGGTGGCTATGCGGTGCTCGGCATCCTGGTGACACTGGTGCTGTTCTACCTGGTGCGCGGTCCTGTCCGCATTTCAACTGGCCGATCTGGCAGCACGATCACGCGCTTCGGCTTCGTCGATCGCTTTGCCCATTGGCTGACGGCGACGTCCTTTATCGTGCTCGGATTGACCGGCCTCAACATCACGTTCGGTCGCGCGCTCGTCTTACCCGTGATCGGGCCGGAGGCCTTCACGCAGGTCTCGCAACTCGGAAAGTTCGTCCACAATTACGTGAGCTTCGCTTTCGTGCTCGGAATTGTTCTGATGTTCCTCCTGTGGGCTAAGGACAATCTGCCCAGTCTCCGTGATATCCGCTGGCTCGTCCAAGGTGGCGGCCTGATCGGTCTCGGGCATCCCCCGGCCGATCGCTTCAACGGTGGCCAGAAGGTGATCTTCTGGGCGACAGTCGGTGGTGGAGCTGCGATCGCGGTGACGGGCTACATCCTGATGTTCCCGTTCCTGTGGACCGACATCGCTGGCATGCAGTGGGCAAACGTATGGCATGGCCTGCTTGGGATCGTTCTCTTCGCGATCATCCTGGCTCATATCTATATCGGCTCGCTCGGCATGGAGGGCGCGTTTGCCGCCATGGGATCGGGCGAAGTCGACGTGAACTGGGCGAAGGAGCACCATTCCGTCTGGGTCGAAAAGGTTACCGCCAAATCGGGCAAGGCCGCACCAGCCGAGTGAACGATTGATAGAGAGACAGTCCCATGAAAGCCTTCCTGCTTGCCATCATAGTCGTCGTCGGCACGGCCTACGCGGCTTCGGTCGTGCTCGAGAATTACCAGCGTACGGCTGAGAACGCCTACGTCGGATCGGGCGCGCGGCCGTGATGAAGGGAGCGCCGGCCAGCCCCAACCGCACGGGTTGACGTTGCGGAAAGCCGACGCACACACACGCGAACTCGTTTGACCGTATCGCCAAGCCTTGCTGCCGGGCCGCCATCAACTGGCGGCCCGCGTCCGTTTTTGACAGGATCATCCATGGCCGTTTCCCGAGATGACGTCCTTGCGGTCCTCGCTGCGATCCGTGCACCGGGCGAGAGGAGCACTATGATCGAGCACGCCGGCATCGACGCCAGCGGCGTGGCGGTAAGGGACGGGAAGGTCATGGTGGCGATCTCGCTCGGCGGGCCCGGCGAAGCCGTTCTGTGGGAGAACGTTCGCGGTGCAGCCGAACGAGCCATTGCCGCCCTGCCGGGTGTAACGAGTGCGCTCGTCACGCTGACGGCAGATCGCCTCGCGCCGCAGGTGGCACCGCAGGCGGTCGGAGCCGCTCCGCCACCGGAATCGGCTCAGCAGGTGCCGAAGCGCTTTCCCGCGCTTGCGAAAATTCGCCGGATCATCGCGGTTGCGTCTGGCAAAGGAGGCGTCGGCAAATCGACCACGGCGTGCAATCTGGCGCTTGCGCTTGCCACCCGCGGTCTCAAGGTCGGAGTGCTCGACGCCGATATCTACGGTCCATCGATGCCAAAACTGTTCGCCCTCAAAGGCCAGCCGCGGATCACATCGGGCCGCACCCTCCTTCCGCTCGAAGCCTATGGCTGCAAGGTGATGTCGATCGGCTTCGTGGTCGAGCCCGACAACGCGATGATCTGGCGCGGTCCGATGGTTGCGTCCGCCATCACGCAAATGCTGCGCGACGTAGCATGGGGCGAACTCGACGTGCTTGTGGTCGACATGCCGCCTGGTACCGGTGACGCGCAACTGACACTGGCCCAGCAGACCCCGCTGGCCGGTGCCGTCATCGTCTCGACACCTCAAGACCTGTCGCTGATGGACGCGCGCCGCGGTATCACGATGTTCCGCAACGTCGGCGTGCCGGTGCTCGGCCTTGTCGAGAACATGAGCTATTTTCAGTGCGACGGTTGCGGCAAGCGCCACGACATCTTTGGTCATGGCGGGGCCCGTGCGGAAGCTGCCAAGCTTGGCGTGCGGTTTCTCGGTGAGGTTCCGATGGAGCCGATGATCGCGGAGCGTTCCGATGCCGGACTTCCTATCGTCGTCTCTGCGCCCGACCACCTCGCTGCCCGCGCTTATCTCGAGATCGCCGATGCGGTCTGGGCCGTTGCTCCGGCCTGACTGTCAACCTGCGGTCTTTGCATCGCTCAGGCGGTGTCGTCGTTGATGACTACGATCCTGTGCAATTCCCGCGGGCCATGAGCCGGTTAGATCCTCGCGATCAGACAGAATCGAGCTGGCGCGAACCGCGACAATGTGCACCGCGGGCAGGAAATTGAGAAGGATCGGCATGTCAGCGGCCGTATGGAAGACGACCGAGCCCGTCTCGGCGATGTCCCGCTCCACAGAATGCGTCAATATAAACTGTTTCGACCCAAGACTGTTTCAACATAACATCTTGGTAGGCGACTAGATATTCATGGACCTTCTGAAATTTCTTGATTGTCCATGAGCCTCCGTCGCCTTCCACGAGCGTTCTCCACCAAATCATAAGCTTAGAACAAAAATTGAACGCCGTGGTGTGGAAAACAATGGGCCGAGGCCTGAGTGTGGAAACTCCACTACTCCGCCGCCCGTGTCTTGCCGCCTTTTTCCTTGCGCGGCCGACTCGCGTCCTCGGCTGCGTCCGACGATCGGGGCGCACCCCTTCGCTCCAGCAGCGCCTTGAGATACCGCCCCGTGTAGCTGGCGGCGACCTTCGCCACGTCCTCGGGCGTGCCTTCGGCGACGATCTTGCCGCCGCCGTCGCCGCCCTCGGGGCCCATGTCGATCAGCCAGTCGGCGGTCTTGATGACCTCGAGGTTGTGCTCGATGACGACCACGGTATTGCCCGCGTCCGCGAGCTCGTGGAGGACTTCCAGGAGCTTGGCGACGTCGTGGAAATGCAGGCCCGTGGTCGGCTCGTCGAGGATGTAGAGCGTGCGGCCCGTGGCCCGCCGCGACAGCTCCTTCGACAGCTTGATGCGCTGCGCCTCGCCGCCGGACAGTGTCGTCGCCTGCTGGCCGATGTGGATGTAGCCGAGGCCGACGCGCGCCAGCGTCTCGAGCTTGTCGCGGATCGAAGGGACGGCCTTGAAGAACTCCGCGCCCTCCTCGACGGTCATGTCGAGCACGTCGGCGATGGACTTGTCCTTGAAGCGGACGTCGAGCGTCTCGCGATTGTAGCGCTTGCCCTTGCACTCCTCGCAGGTGACGTAGACGTCGGGCAGGAAGTGCATCTCGATCTTGATGACGCCGTCGCCCTGGCACTTCTCGCAGCGCCCGCCCTTGACGTTGAACGAGAAGCGACCCGGCTCGTAGCCGCGCGCTTTGGCCTCGGGCAGGCCGGCGAACCATTCCCGGATCGGTGTGAAGGCGCCGGTGTAGGTCGCGGGGTTCGAGCGCGGCGTGCGGCCGATGGGGGACTGGTCGATGTCGATCACTTTGTCGAGGTGCTCGAGCCCTTCGATGCGGTCGTGCGGGGCGGGATGCTCGCGCGCGCCGTTGAGCTTGCGCGAGACGGACTTGAACAGCGTGTCGATGAGCAGCGTCGACTTGCCGCCGCCCGACACGCCGGTGATGCAGGTGAGAAGCCCGAGCGGGACTGCCGCCGTGACGTCCTGCAGGTTGTTGCCGCGCGCGCCCACGACACGCAGCACCTTGCCCGCCTCGGCCTTGCGGCGGACCTTCGGCAGCGCGATGCCCTTGACGCCAGAGAGATATTGGCCGGTGAGGCTCGTCGGGTTGGCCATGATCTCGTCGGGCGTGCCTTGCGCGATGATCTGGCCGCCGTGGATGCCGGCGCCGGGGCCGATGTCGACGACGTGGTCTGCGGCGAGGATCGCGTCTTCGTCGTGCTCGACGACGATCACGGTATTGCCGATGTCGCGCAGGTGCTTCAGCGTGACCAGAAGCCGGTCGTTGTCGCGCTGGTGGAGGCCGATCGACGGCTCGTCGAGGACGTAGAGCACGCCGGTGAGACCCGAGCCGATCTGCGAGGCGAGCCTGATGCGCTGGCTCTCGCCGCCCGATAGCGTGCCGGCGGCGCGGGACAGCGTGAGGTATTCGAGGCCGACGTCGTTGAGGAACTTCAGCCGGTCGCGGATCTCCTTCAGGATGCGGGTCGCGATCTCGGTCTGCTGGCTCGTCAGGGTTGCCGGGATCTCCTCGAACCAGCGGTTGGCGGTCTTGATCGACATGTCGCCGACCTCGCCGATGTGCTTGCCGCCGATCCTGACCGCGAGTGCCTGCGGCTTCAGGCGATAGCCGCTGCACGCCTCGCACGGATGCGCAGCCTGGAAGCGGGAAAGCTCCTCGCGCACCCAATCGCTGTCGGTCTCGCGAAAGCGCCGCTCGATGTTGCCGATCACACCCTCGAAGGCCTTCGAGGTCTTGTAGCGGCGCACACCGTCCTCGTAGGTGAACTCGATCTCCTCCTCGCCCGAGCCGAACAGCACCGCAAGCTGGACGTGCTTCGGGAGCCTTTCCCACGGCGTCCTCATCGACACGTCGTAGTGTCTTGCGAGGGCGGCGAGCGTCTGCTCGTAGTAGGGCGAGGTGGCGCCGGTCTTGGCCCAGGGATAGACGGCGCCTTCGGCGAGCGAGAGCGTGCCGTCGGGCACGACGAGCTCGGGCTCGAAACTGAGCTCGGTGCCGAGCCCGTCGCATGTCGGGCAAGCGCCGGCCGGAGCGTTGAACGAGAAAAGGCGTGGCTCGACCTCGTCGATGGTGAAGCCCGACACGGGGCAGGCGAAGCGGGCTGAGAAGACGATGCGCTCGTGTGTTTCGTTTTTGTTGCGGAGTATCCCCCTCTCCCCATCGCCTTCGATGGAGAGAGGGTCGGGCTGAGCGGCGGCCGCTTGGTCGGCGAGTGCCCGTTGCCGTCCCTCGCCCCGCGCCTCACCTCGGCCCTCTCCCCGCGAGCGGGGAGACGGGGAAGTCAGCGGCTTATCGGCGAGCTCGACGATGGCAAGTCCGTCGGACAGCGCCAGCGCCTGCTCGAAGCTGTCGGCGAGGCGGGCGGCAATGTCGGGTCCGGTGACGATGCGGTCGACCACGACGTCGATGTCGTGCTTGAATTTCTTGTCGAGCTTCGGCGCGTCCGGGATCTCGACAATCGTGCCGTTGATCTTGACGCGCTGGAAGCCGCGCTTCTGCCACTCGGCAAGCTCCTTGCGGAACTCACCTTTGCGGCCGCGCACGACCGGCGACATGAGGTAGAGCCGGGTGCCCTCGGGCAGCGCCATGACGCGGTCGACCATCTGCGTGACCGTCTGGCTCTCGATAGGCAGGCCTGTTGCCGGCGAGTAGGGGACGCCGACGCGCGCGAACAGCAGCCGCAGGTAGTCGTAGATCTCGGTGACGGTGCCCACCGTCGAGCGCGGGTTTTTGCTCGTGGTCTTCTGCTCGATGGAGATCGCCGGCGAGAGACCATCGATGTGATCGACGTCCGGCTTCTGCATCATCTCGAGGAACTGGCGCGCATAGGCCGACAGGCTCTCGACGTAGCGGCGCTGGCCCTCGGCATAGATGGTGTCGAAGGCGAGCGAGGATTTGCCTGACCCCGATAGCCCGGTGAAGACGACGAGCGCGTCGCGCGGGATCTCGAGGTCGACGTTCTTGAGGTTATGTTCCCGCGCGCCGCGGACGTGGATTGTGCGCATCGATGCCGGCGCTCCGGCGGGTGTGGTGCGCGCGGGCGTGGCCGGTGTCGTAGCCGACGCTGGCTGCTCTGCCGGCGGCGGGGCGGGCCGCGCGGCGGACTTCTTCGGTGGTCTGCTCATGACTGCAAGGGATAGCGGAGGCTGCCGACGGCGGCAATGCGACCCCGCTGACGCTGGCCGCAAGGCCTCTGGGGCCGGTGCTCCGGCGCCTACGCCTACCGCGCCTTGCCTTCCACGACCGCCTTGAGGCTCGCCAAGCCCTTCTCGTATTCGGTGCCGATCATCCGAGCCACATCGACCCGCATCGCGGTCGTGATGGCGCGCTCGACGATGCCCTGCTCGCAATCGAGCCGCCAGGTGACGCGGGTCTTGTCGCCTTCCGGCGCGAAACGAAAGCTGACGTTGCTTTCGCCGGGGAACGGCGTCTTGATGACGAGCCTGATGTCGATGCTCTCGTCGGGTTTGGCATCCAGGATGGTCATGCTGCCCTCGCCGACCTCCTTGTTGCCGGCCCACCCGAAATGCGCGCCCTTGCCCTCGGGCGGACCCGAGTGGGTGGTCCGGGCAGCCGGGTCCTTCTTGGCCCACGGCGACCAGGCATCCCATTTCTTCAGATTGTTCACCTCGGGGAACACGGCGGCCGTTGGTGCAGCGATGACCGTCGAACGCTCGACGGTAAGGTTGCCCGGCATCAATGCCACGTAGCTCAAGAACAGCGAGAGCGGGACGAACAGCACCAGAAGGATGGTTGCCAGCATCGCACACCTCCGGAACGCGTCGGACGTCTGCGACGGAGCATACAACGTAGGCCGCCCAACGGCTACAGGATCGGGGTGCGTGTCAGGTGTCTGCTGGCGGAGCTTCTGCGATCGGCTCCGGAAACCAGAGCCCACGGCAGCGGTCGACGTAGGCGGCAAGGGTCGGGTTGCCTCGGGCATACTCGCCAATCCGGCTGTCGAAGTGCGGGCAACTCGCGCTGGCGACAAACGCGAACACGGTCGCGTCGGCCCCGCAAGGCGTCGCGCCCATCAGATAGGATTTGCCCTCGAGAAGTGCGGCGAGTGCATCGAGATCGCGTTTCGCGAGCCGCTCTATATCGACCGCGCTGTGTCGCCCCAGTCCGTGTGACTTGAGGGCACTGCGGACGCCGCCGCGCACCCTGGCGACGACCAGCCAGCGCAGCGGCGGAGGAATGCCGGCGAAAAAACTTCGCGGGCCGCGGGCGAAATTGTCGTCCACCATCCACCGGTCGTGCATCGTCGCCCAGTAGAGGTGATCTTCGCACATGCGCTCGATGGTCCAGGCCAGCGCCTTCTGGTAGGGGTCGAGACCTGTGTCGAAATCGACGCCGTACGTTGTTTCGAGATGCCAGCGGATGAACGTCGAATCCGCGACGCGGGCCGCGCCGTCGTCGATGTACGGCAGCTTGCCCTTCGGGGCCTTTGCGAAGCCGCGAGTGTCCGTGCGGTAAGGCCGTCCGCTCATTTTCAAGAGCACCTCGGCCTTGATCACGAACGGGCTCGCGTCGGGAAGACCGAAGCGGCGGCCGAAGCTGTATAGCGTTATCATGGCGGCTCCGTCGTGCTGTCGCGCTGCCCGTCGGCGTCTCCGAGGCTCGCCTGGCGCGCTATTTCCAGTTGCCGTTGTCGGTCGAGGCCACCCACTCGGGGTCCTTCTGTGCCTCGCGCTCGAAGGTCAGAAAGTCCCAGTAGCCGCATCGGCCCTCGCCGGGAAAGGAGCGGCAGACCGAGGGGCGCGCCGCGTAGACGGTACAGCGGCGGGCTTCCGTATCGAAGAAGCGGCAGATGCGTCCGAAGTGGGGGTCCTTCTTCCGCCTCAGGATGTGCTTGCGGCCGTGGGCCTCACGTGTAAACGCGCAGCGCGCGGCTTCGTAGTCGAGGCCGTGGTGACGGGCGAGCCGGGCAATGTCGCGGCGGTCGACGGCGATCACCGGGTAGGAGCAGCAATAGCCGGGGCACTTCGTGCAGTCGTAGGGCAACGCTTTGTTGCCGTTCGGTTTTCTTGCGGTCACGGGTGGGAGTCCAGGCTGGCGCGGCGGCGATGGCTTGCTGATTCGCTACGGCGGCAGGCCTCGAGCGTCAAGTGATGCGCGGCACCCGGGGCGGCAGCGAAGGTCCCGGCATGAGGCACGATCGCCACAGGTGTGTCCCGGCGTGAAGGCCGGACGAGGGCGAAGCCACGCCGCCCCAATTTCTCCGCTATGGTCGTGTTGCAGTGAAATGGGTGTGTGGCCATGGGGTTGGGGCGTTCTCGATGACGGATCTGTCGCGCGTAGGGCCGGAAGGCGAGACGCCGGTCAACCCGTACAGTCTGCTCGAGGCCGTCAACCGGTCGAGCGATACAGCCCACACCGCTTGGCTCATCTTCCTCGCGATCATGACCTACTTCATGATCGCGGTCGCGGGCGTCACGCACAAGGATCTGCTGCTCGAGACGCCCGTGGCACTGCCGATCATGCAGGTCGCGATTCCGATCACGCAGTTCTTCCAGTTTGCGCCGGTGCTTCTCGTGCTGATGCACCTGGGGCTCCTGTCGCAGCTCGTGCTGCTGGCGCGCAAGACGATCGAGTTCGACCAGGCGATCCGCCTGCTCGAGACCACCGACCGGCGCACCCACCCGCTGCGGCTCGAGCTCGACAATTTCTTCTTCGTGCAGGCGATCGCCGGGCCGCACCGCAGTGCGGTGATGAGCGCGTTCCTGCACGGCATGAGCTGGCTGACGCTCGTCATTCTGCCGGTCATCCTGATCCTCTACATCCAGGTCGTTTTCGTGCCCTATCACGACGAGACGATCACCTGGACGCACCGCATCGCGCTCCTGTTCGATATCGCAGTGCTGGTGCTGATCGGTGTGTTCCTGATGCGGTCGGAAGCTTCTTTCTTCCAGGCATTCATGCGGACAACCGTGTCGCATCCGGTGAGCTTCCTGCTGACGACGATCGTGCTCGGGGCTGCGGCGGCATTCTCCTTGTTCGCGGCCACCATACCGGGTGAGCGGACCGATGGCGTCGCGCGCATGCTGTTCGGCACGCCCAGCCATCAGGCGACGCGCGACAAGCGCTACGCGACGGGGCTCATGCCTCAGTTGTTTTCGCTGGAGAGCAACGGCAAGCTGTTCGGCGTGATGCCGCGCTGGCTCGAGGTCACCGACACCGACCTCGTCGTCGACAAGGACGTCGTCGGCGACGATCCGACCGTCAACCTGCGCGGCCGCGACTTGAGGCTCGCCCGGCTCGACCGCACGGATCTGCATCAGGCCGACTTCACCGGCGCGATCCTCGACGAGGCGAGCTTCGTCGGCGCCCAGCTCGGCAAGGCGCGGATGGGCTGCGCCGACGTCAACGAACTGCTGCTGTCGGATGACCGGGTGGCGGCTAAGTGCACGTCCGCGCGGCGGGCGAATTTCACGCGCGCCAAGCTTCAGGATGCGCAGCTTGCCGGCATCGATTTGCGCTTCGCCAAGCTCGAGGAGGCCAGGCTCGAGAGCGCCGAGCTTCCCTATTCGGTGCTGATCGGCGCCAACTTCTCTAGCGCGCATCTGGAAAAGGCCGATTTGACAGGCGGCGTACAGGCACAAGGGGCGAACTTCCTCATCGCGTCTCTGCAGGGCGCCGACATGACGGGCGCGCAACTGCAGTTCGCTACGCTGTCGAACACAACGATGCAGGGTGCCGTGCTTACGCTGGCACAACTTCAGGGCGCGCAGCTTCGCGACACGGATCTCGAGGCGGCCTCGCTCAACCAGGCGCGGCTCGAGGGCGCGGACCTGACGGGTGCGCGCATCGCGGGCGCCGACATGCGCGGCGCGGTGGTCTGGATGACCAAGCCGCCGCAAGCCGACAGCAGCGGGCTGGCGGATCTGACCGAGCTCGTCATCAAGCCGCTCGACGAGGTCCAGGTCGGTCTGCTCCAGGCGATGATGTCGAGGATCGACAATGGTCCACTCAAGGCCGACATCACCGAGGCGATGGCGCCGCTCACGGACATTGCCGCGAGCCGCAAGTGGGCGCAGACGCCCGAGCAGCAGGCTTGGCTGTCGCTGGTCAATAGCGCCCAGCCGGCGCTTTCCGAGGGCTACAAGGTGCGCATCACCGACTACCTCGCCAAGGCGATATGCCAGGCGCGGTGGTCGAACGGATCGGTGGCAACCGGAGTGGCGCGGCGTGCGCAAGGCCAGGGATTCCGAGGCGACGTCGCCGGGCTCTACGAGCGGCTGCGGTCGGACGGCTGTCAGGCTGGAAAGGCAGTGCCCAGCCGCATCATGCGCGAGCTGTCGTCCTTCGTCGACCTGTCGAAAGCCAACTGAGCGCGTGCCGTGCCGAGCCGTGGATGTGCCGCCTCGCCGAGGCGTTGTGCGGGCCGGGTGGCGCACACGCCAATGCGGTGCCGGAGTGCGACGATTGCGGCGTCGGTTGGCTGTAGCCTGCATCCGGTCGGAGAAGCATATTGCACTCGGCTCGTGGGTGATCTAGTTTGGAACAATAAGAGAACATGAGGCCGTTGGCATGGCCGGTTGCAGATGCCGTTATGTACACGTCGAGTAGGCGGCGACCACGAGTGGGTGGCGTTTATCGGTGGACAAGACGCCTGCGCGTGGGTGCGTGGCCGAGGTCGGGCATGTAAGGGTCATGCAACGCGAGTCGGCTGCCGCACCGTCGGTTGCGTCGTGGTGCGAGGCGACCGCGCGAGCGCGTGGGGCTCCGTGAGACCGGTTCGGTGGGGCCAGGGTCCGCGAAGTCGGAGCGGCGGACAGGGTTCTGTGAGGCGCGTTCGGTGAGCGGGAGCTTGCGGGCAGGTGTCCGTTGCCTTTCGGGCGACGACCGGTCATGTGGCGACAGCGCAGCCGTACCGTCGACGTGTTTGCGTTTGCCGGTGGCGGTGGCAGATAAACCGAGGAGTGAATGACATGGCCGGTTCCGTCAACAAAGTGATCCTGGTCGGCAATCTCGGCAAGGATCCGGAGATCCGCCGGACCCAGGATGGCCGGCCGATCGCCAATCTCCGCATTGCCACCAGCGAAAGCTGGCGTGACAAGGCAACGGGGGAGAAGCGGGAAAAGACGGAGTGGCACTCCGTGGTCGTGTTCAACGAGAACCTCTGCAAGGTCGTCGAGCAGTATCTGCGCAAGGGGGCGAAGGTCTACATCGAGGGCCAATTGCAGACCCGCAAGTGGCAGGATCAGCAGGGCCAGGACCGCTACTCGACCGAGGTCGTTCTGCAGGGTTTCAATGGCACGCTGACCATGCTCGATGGTGCGCGCGGCGGTGCGGGCATGCAGGAGAGCGGCGCGCCCGACTACGATGCCGGTGGTGGCTTTGGCGGCTACGGCGGCGGCGGATCGGCCGGCGGTGGATCCGGCGGTGGGTACAGCGAGCCGAAGCGGGTAGCGAAGGCTGGCGGCTCGGGTGCCAAAGGCGGCGGCTTCGACAAGCAGCTCGACGACGAAATCCCGTTCTGAGTGCGAGGCCCGATCCGGGTCGCAGTGGCTCCTCTTGCCGACGCGGTTCAGCGGTTGTGCCGCTTGCCCTTTTTGCGCTCTTTCCTCGACAGCGTCTGCCCGCCTGGGGCTCCAGGATGGAGGGCTGAGCGGGCAGCCGTGGGGGCTTGCTTCCGTTGGTCGGGTGCGGTCTGCGGCAGTGGATCGCGCTCGGGCCCCGATGTGGGGTCGAGCGGGCTGGTCGCGCCAGCGGCAACTTCACGCTGAGCCGGGGAAGCGGCGCCTGGACTTGCCGCACCACTTGGTTCAGTGATGAACCGCCGTGTCTCGATCGCCAGCGTGGCCGCGACGGCAGCCAGGACCAGCCCAATGCCCACCGCAGCGGCACCGTCGGCTGCGGATACCTGAAGCCGCTGTCCTACGATCACGCCGCCGAGTGCTAGCGCCACGCCCGCAACTGCGGCCGTACTCTGAACGGCGAGTGCGAACCCGGCTGGATCGGCGGCGGCGATCCGGTTGGGGCGGACGTTGAAAGCTTGCAGCGTGCTCCAGGCCGAGAATACGGTCGCGAAGAGGCCGAGGCCGAGCACTACCACCGCGGCATCCGGGCTTTCGACGGACCGCGCGCTGCTGAGGGCGGCCGAGCCGGTGTAGACCGCGATGCCTGCAGCGAGCGAGATCGGCAGCATGCCGACGACGAGGCACCAGAAGAACAGATCCCGATCGGGCCCATCGGAGGCGGGGCGGGCGCGACCGCCACCCATTTGCCTGGAGACGATCAGCATCTGGCTCGACCCATTCGCGACGGCCAGTGCGCCCGCGGCAAGGCAGGCAGCAGAGCCCGTGAGCACGTAAGCCGTCAGAGCCGCCGCTGCGACCGCAGCGCTCGCGGCGAGGTTCACCGACGTGATTGTGACCGAGGTGACCGGGGTGTGGTCTGCCACCGTGGAGCACTCCATCCGTCGCGAGCGGTCCGGCGCGCGGCGGCTTCGCCCCATACCAACCAGCGCTCGTCAAGGCCATCACCAATTCAGCACCGGGTTCGGACTGGTCGAGGCAGACCGATGAGGTAGGGCGCGGTTTCGGGCTCCTGGCGCTCGGGGGGCTATGAGAAACGCCCCGGGCAGCGTGCTGACCGGGGCGTGACGACCATGCGTGCCGTGGCGTTTGTCCGCTGGCCTATTTTAAGCCGTCCGACGTTACTGCTTCGGTGCCTCGGCCGGCTTCGCGGATTCCTTGGCCTTCTCGACGGCCTGGCCAACGGCTTCCTTACCCTTCTCGTAGGCTTGGCCGGCGGCCTCCTTGGCCTTTTGCAGGGCAGGGCCGGCCTGCTCCTTGGCGGACTGATAGGCGTCCTTGGAGGTCTCGGCGGTCTTGTCGGCGAGCTCCTTGGCCTTGTCCATCGCGCGGTCGAGCAGGGACTTCGGCGGCTTGGCGCGCTTGTAGGACTCTAGAGCCTTCAAAACGTCCTTGGTGGCCTCGGGCAGCGAGACGCCGGCCTCGGTGAACTTCAACGCGGACAGCCGCACGCCGACCTTCTTCTCGGCCGCGCCGAGGAAGCCGCCGGTGCCCATGATGACGCCCTCGACCTGGTTCTGGTCGTTGAGGATCAGGTCCTCGATGTCCCCGATGATCTGGCCCTGGGCGTTCTTGACCTTGGCTCCGATGAGGAAGTCGCGGGCAAGGTGCTGATTGGCCTGCTGGCCTTTGTAGAAGACGCCCGACGGGATCGCGACGGCAGCGGGCTTGGCGGCCGTCGGCTTCTCTTGCGCCACGGCGGCGCCGGCAAAAGCGATCGAAAGGGCGGCCAAGCCGATAGCGAACTTGTTCATGGGGTTCGTTCTCCAGAGTGTGGCGCGAGCACGCGCACACGGACCAAGTGGAGCCTCGGCCGAAACCCGGTCAGGCTCAACACTGGGGGCATGTAGTTGGCGACTGTGACAAGAGCAAGTCCGCATTTGCCGCGGCAGCGGACCCATCCTCGCAGCGTCGGGCCGTGGTTCCGGGCCCGGCGCACCAGACCTCGACTAGATAACTGAAAAAACGCGACAATCTGCCAGCCATTAGACGTGGAAATCGCGCCAGCGCAATTGCGACTGGGACCCACGCTGGGCTAAGATTGCCCGAGATTTTCGACCCTGCCGCTGCCTCTCGCCGTCGAGCCGTCCGATGGGCGTCGGCGCGGCGCGGCGGGCACCTGACGTCCGGCCGGGTACGGATCCACGGCCCAAGGGCCAATCGAGCGGGAACAGCGCGCGTGGCAGACAACAGCGACAAGAAGAGTGGCGGTGGCAAAGAGCCATCGGACATCCGTCCGGTCTCGATCACCGACGAGATGAAACGCTCGTATCTCGAGTACGCGATGAGCGTCATCGTGAGCCGCGCGCTGCCGGACGTCCGTGACGGCCTGAAGCCGGTGCACCGTCGCATCCTCTATGGCATGCACGAGGCCAACAACCGGTTCGACCGTCCGCACCGCAAGTCGGCGAAGACGGTCGGCGAAGTGATGGGCAACTACCATCCCCACGGGGACGGCGCGATCTACGACGCGCTGGTCCGCATGGCGCAGGATTTCTCGCTGCGCGTTCCGCTGATCGACGGCCAGGGCAACTTCGGCTCGATCGACGGCGATCCTCCGGCTGCTATGCGCTACACTGAGAGCCGGCTCGCCAAGATCGCATCGGAGCTGCTCGACGATCTCGACAAGGACACCGTCGATTTCCAGCCGAACTACGACGACAAGGACCAAGAGCCGACGGTTCTGCCGGCGAAGTTTCCGAACCTCCTGGTCAACGGGGCGGGTGGTATTGCGGTCGGCATGGCGACCAACATCCCGCCCCACAACCTGGGCGAGGTGATCGAGGCCTGTCTCGCCCATCTCGACGACCCGGACGTGACGCTCGACTCGCTGTGCGGGATCGTTCAGGGGCCGGATTTTCCGACCGGTGGCCTGATCCTTGGGCGCGGCGGCATCCTGTCCGCTTACCACAAGGGGCGCGGCTCGATCATCATGCGCGCGCGGGTCGAGGTGGAGGAGATCCGCAAGGACCGCGATGCGCTGATCGTCACCGAGATCCCCTATCAGGTCAACAAGCGCGTGCTGATCGAGAAGATCGCCGACCTCGTGCGCGACAAGCGGGTCGAGGGCATCTCGGACCTTTGGGACGAATCGAACCGCGACGGCATGCGGATCGTGATCGAGCTGAAGCGCGACGCGGTCGCCGATGTGGTGCTGAACCAGCTCTGGAAGTTCTCCGATCTGCAGACGACGTTCGGCGCCAACATGCTGGCGATCAACGGCGGGCGTCCTCAGCAGCTCAATCTTAAGGACATGATCGAGGCGTTCACGAGCTTCCGGCAGGAGGTGGTGTCACGACGCACCAAGCACCTGCTGATGAAGGCACGCGAGCGTGCGCACGTCCTCGTCGGGCTTGCCATCGCTGTCGCCAATATCGACGAGGTGATCCAGCTCATCCGTACCAGTCCGAGCCCGGCCGAGGCCAAGGACCGGCTGATGGCGCGCGACTGGCCCGCCAAGGACATGGCGCCGCTGATCGAGCTCATCGCCGATCCGCGCTACCGTCTCAAGGCGGACGGCAGCTACGCGCTCTCGGAGGAGCAGGCCAAGGCGATCCTGGCACTGCAACTGTCGCGGCTGACGGCGCTGGGCCGCGACGAGATCGGCGACGAGCTGAAGAAGCTTGCCGCCGAAATCAAGGACTACCTCGAAATCCTGTCGTCTCGTCAGCGGATCGTCGACATCTGCAAGAGCGAGCTCGCCTCAATCCGGGACGCGTTCGCGACGCCGCGCAAGACCGAGATCGTCGACATCGAGGGCGAGCTCGAAGACGAGGATCTGATCCAGCGGGAGGATTGCGTCGTCACGGTCAGCCATCGCGGCTACATCAAGCGCGTGCCGCTGTCGGCCTATCGCGCACAGAAGCGCGGCGGCAAGGGCCGGTCCGGCATGGCGACGCGGGAGGAGGATTTCGTAACCCGCGTGTTCATCGCCTCGACGCACACGCCGGTGCTGTTCTTCTCCTCCCGGGGGATGTGCTACCGCATGAAGGTCTGGCGGCTGCCGGCCGCGACGCCGCAATCGCCGGGCAAGGCGCTGGTGAACCTGCTGCCGCTGGCACAGGACGAGACGATCACATCGATCGTGCTGCTGCCCGAGGATCCGGCGACCTGGTCCGAGCTCGAGCTTATGTTCGCCACGAGGTCGGGCAACATCCGGCGCAACGCGCTGGCCGACTTCGAGAACATCAACCGCAACGGCAAGATCGCTATGAAGCTCGACGACGGCGACAAGATCGTCGACGTCTCGGTGGCGCGCCCGTCTCAGGACGTGCTGCTGACCACGGCCAAAGGGCAGTGCATCCGCTTCCTGATCGCCGACGAGGTGCGCCTCTTCAAAGGGCGCGATTCGGATGGTGTGCGCGGGATCCGTCTCGACGGCGACGACGAGGTGATCTCGATGGCCATCCTCGATCACGTCGCAGCGACGCCCGCCGAGCGGGCAGCGTATCTGAAGCAGGCGGCTGCCCTTCGCCGCGCCGAGGATGGGGAGGCGGCGTCCGAGACGCCAATGGGCGACGACGACGAGCCGGCAGAAGGCGTGGCCGACCTCTCGGAGGAGCGCTTCGCGGGACTCAAGGAAGGTGAGCAGTTCGTGCTGACCGTTTCGCGCCGCGGCTACGGCAAGCGCACGTCATCCTACGAGTATCGGACATCGGGCCGCGGCGGTAAGGGCATCGGCGCCATGGTGGTCAACGAGCGCAACGGCGACCTCGTCGCCTCGTTTCCGATCGAGGGCAGCGATCAGATCATGCTCGTTACCGACGGCGGACAGCTGATCCGCTGTCCGGTGGCCGACATCCGCATCGCGGGACGCAACACCCAAGGCGTGCGCATCTTCAAGACCGACGAGGCCGAGCGCGTCGTGTCGGTCGAGCGGATTCCGGAGGAGGTCGCGGGCGACGGCAACGGCCAAGAGGGCGAAGCGGCTCCAGGGGCCGAAGGGATGCCCGATGTCACTTGAGCCGGAGGGCGGTCGACGAGTGGGCACGGCGTGGGAGGACGGCACCGGCCGGTCGGGGCGCGCATGAGCCTCGCGACGCCCCCGGCCGAGGTGCTTGCAGCGTTCGTGGCGGCGTGCTGGCTGCTTGCCTGGACGCCGGGGCCCATCATGTCTCTGATCGTTGCCAATACCGCGAGCTATGGCCTCCAGGGCGGGCTATGGACATTGTCCGGCAGCGTCGTGGCGGCCATCGTTCTGGTTACGGCGGCCGCGCTCGGCATGACGGCGATCATGTCATTCATGTCCGAATGGTTCGATGTGCTGCGCTGGGTCGGGGCCGTCTACCTCGTGTTTCTCGGCATCATGAGGCTCAGTCGGCCATCGCGCCTCGCTGGCGGGGCTACGGGCGGCATCCCGCGCCGTCGCAACCTGTTCCTGCAGGCCCTGGCCGTTGGACTGTCGAACCCCAAAACGCTGCTGTTTCTCGGCGCTTTCCTGCCTCAGTTCGTCGATCCTGCGGGCGACGTGGCGGGTCAGCTCGCGGTGCTTGCTGTAACCTTCGTGATCGTCGTCACGGTTGCGGATCTGGCCTACACGGTGGCGGTTGGCACATTCCGCGGCATTCTGGCCGAGCACCGTCTTCAGATGATGGACCGGGTGGCAGGTGGGCTGCTGGTGTTGGGCGGTCTTGTGCTGGCGGCGGCTCGGCGGCCCTGAGACGACGCCGTCAGCAGACCCGCATTCCTCGCGTCTCGACACTCTCTGCGACCGAGCCCCGAGCGGGGAGCAGTCCCGACGAGGTCAGCCGAGCCCGGGCGGCAGCGTCGGCATGCGCTGACTGAGATCGGTCATCACCTTCGACAGCGGGCAGGAGGCAGCCAGCGCTTCCCATTCGGGAACGACGGCCTGGCCGCGCGAGATCGACAGCATCCCCGCATTCTTCAGGCGCGAGAACAACCGGCTCAGCGTATCCGGATTGAGTGCCAGATAGTCGGCGATCTCCTCGCGGGCGAAGGGAATGTCGAACGTGCAGCCGCCGCCGACGCGCCGGCCAAGGTAGAGCGCGATATCGACCAGGAAATAGGCCAACCGCTCCTCACTGCTCTGGCCGGCCAGTCCGGCGAGATGCAGCGTGCGCCGGGCGTCCCGATGA
Organism: uncultured Hyphomicrobium sp.; assembly: GCA_964471635.1. Taxonomy (GTDB): domain Bacteria; phylum Pseudomonadota; class Alphaproteobacteria; order Rhizobiales; family Hyphomicrobiaceae; genus JAKAML01. The sequence goes on along the minus strand of CAYYGO010000002.1, from coordinate 113,445 downwards.
GCCCGGGCGGCCTCGATGTAGCGTGCGAGGCCGGGGCTCGTGCGGATCAGTGAGTCGAGTGCATCTGCGCGCAGCCGCTGCAACTCGGCGGCCTGCACAGCGACAAGGGCCCGCGACGGCAGGGTTGGTGTGTCGTCGTTCTCGTAGACCGCGCCCCGGTAGAGGATTTCGAGGATCTGCCGCTGACGGTTTGGCAGCCGCCCCTCGACCATCACGACACCGGACGCAAGGATATAAGCATGACCGACCGGATCGGCGGACAGCACGATGCGCTGATGCGGCCGCAAGGGCAGTGAGACACCTGAGGTTATCGTGCTCATAGCTTGGGTCATGACCGGACGTTTCCGCTCCCAGCCGTTAGGGGCCCGCCCGTGGCGGTGTCCTGGCGACGGCGGCTCCAGGGCTCGGCGCTCAATGATCGCGCACCGTCGGAGTCAACTTTGCTGCGGCGCACTCGAACGGCAGCATTGGGTTTTTTGAGCCGGGCACGCTTGCGCTGGATCAAGAAAAGACCCGGGTGCGTCGAAAGTGCCGTTCGACCGGCGAGAGGCCGATGGGACGGGTCCGTCCAAAGCCGCGAACCCCATTGATCCCGGTCAAGAAATCGCGTTGCACCTCTGCCACATGACACTGTGATCGGTCGGCTTCTGATCTCGATCAGGCCGAGCCGTGGTCGCGCTCTGGCGGCGGCTGAACGTTTCGGAAATCCATAAGCGTGAGGCGCGTCCGACGGTTTGTGCCGGGTTGCCGGGGTGCAGCGCTAGAAGCTCGGATCATTGGGGGAACCACATGCGGAAGATCACGTCTACGATCGTTGCGGCCATCGCGGCGTCGTCCGTTTCGGCTGTCGCGGTATCGGCTGCCTATGCCGGCGACTACAACGGCGACTTCATGATCCGCGCCGGTGTGTCGGTCGTGCATCCCGACTCGAGCGCCGACGTGTTTCTCGATGGCGCCGTGATCGACGGCGCGAGCGCCGATGTCTCAACCGAGGTCATCCCCTCTCTGACGCTGACCTATTTCTTCAGCAAGAACATCGCCGCCGAGCTGTTCTGCTGCTTCGCCAAGCACAACGTCGAGGGTAAGGGCGTGCTCGCCGGCGCCGACCTCGGCGACACGTGGATCTTCCCGCCGGCCTTGACCCTGCAGTATCACTTCGACCCGATCGGCGGCTTCAAGCCGTATGTCGGCGCCGGCATCCAGTACATCGCTTTCTTCAACGAGAGCACGAGCCCGACGCTCGGCACCAGGTTGAGGCTCGATGACGCATTCGGCTTCACGCTGCAGGCCGGTGTCGACGTCGCCATCGGCGGCGGCTGGTATCTCAACGCCGACGTCAAGAAGACCTGGCTCGACACCGACGCGGACTGGGGCGTGACGGGTCTCGGCCGCGTCACCGCCGACGTCGACGTGGATCCGTGGATCTTCTCGGCCAACGTGGGCTACCGCTTCAACTTGTCCGATATCTTCGGCCGGCGCGAGGCCGCGCCGCTGAAGTAAGGACGGTCTCAGGTCTGCGACGACGCGAAAGGGTCCGGCTCCTGCCGGGCCCTTTCGCCGTTCCGGCTTGGCCTCGTGGCGTCAGGTCTGTCGGCGCCTGTCAGCCGGATGACCGTTGGTCAGGACGCGGCGCCTCACTGCGCGGCAATCGGCGGAACGGGAAGGCGAGCTGGCCAATGATGCCTTTCGGTACGGGGCTGTCGGTGCCGAAGCTGCCCGGCAGGCGGTTCCGCGGCATGTAGTACGTGCCGAACAGAATGTCCCAGACGGGAAACAAGCCGGCGAAATTCTTGTTGCGCGCCTCGGGATCGGTGGCGTGGTGCCAGCGGTGAAATACCGGACTGGCGATCACCGAGCGCAATCGCCCGAAATCCCAGTCGAGATTCGCGTGCAAAAGGACGCCGAAGAGGGCGAATACCGGCGCCACCCAGAGCGCAGCCGAGGGCGCGAAGCCGAGGGCAAGCAGCGGCAAGGTGGTCGCAATGCGGCTGACCAGCTCGTTGACGGGATGTCCACGTACCGACGACAGCCAGTCCAGCGTCTCGGAGGAGTGGTGCACGGCATGGAAGGGCCACAACCGCCTCCCGTGGAACAGCCGGTGCATCCAGTAGCCGACGAAATCGGCGAGCACCAGCATGGCCAGCGCCTGGACCAGCGGCGGCAGGCGCGACAGCGGGCCGAAGCCCGCCATGATTTGCTCTTTCTGGATCTGGCCGTATGCGAGCTGGGCGAAAGCGGCGACGACCACCAGCACGACAAGGCCAACGACGTAGTGGTTTACGAACGGTGACGTTAGCCAATAGGCGAGATCCGTAGCCAAGCCCCGACGTAGCATCGGCATACGCTTCTCGCGTGGCCGCAGGCGCTCGAGGCCGCGGAACACGACGAGCAGAACGGCGAAGCCGACGATCACGCCGGGTAGGGTTGGTGCGTCCACGGACCGGGCTCCGCTGGCCGAAGTGTCACTGCCCAGCCGTCGCCGAGCCGGCGGATCTTTAACAATAGCGACGTCCTATTAAGAAAAGGCCTTGCGGTGGGACGATGGCGAAGTGGTAACGCGCTGCGGCCGCTCTGATCGTGGCCCCTGGGCGCCGGTCGGCCGCCCGCTCCGCGGCACACTGCGGACTTCAACAGCGAATGCGATACGGATGGACGATGCCCCCGTGCGTCCGATAGCGGGATCGGGCTAGGATGCAATGGCTCCACTGCTGGACGAGGCCGGCTCATCCGAGCGCCTGACGAGATCACGATTGGCGAACCCATGACACGCATTGGATTCTATTCCGGCTCATTCGATCCCGTGACCATCGGACATACGGACGTCATCGACCGCGCGGCACGCCTCGTCGACCGGCTGGTGATCGGCATTGGCGTTCACCCGGCCAAGGCGCCGATGTTCAGCGACGCCGAGCGGGTGGATATGCTGAAAGCGGAGGTGCGGCCCATCGCGAAGGCCACCGGCACCGAGATCGAGATCGTGACGTTTGCCGACCTCGCGGTGGCGGCGGCGCGCCGCTATGGCGCAGACGTCATCTTCCGCGGGCTGCGCGACGGCACCGATTTCGACTACGAGATGCAGATGGCGGGAATGAACGGGGCGATGGCGCCGGACGTGCAGACGGTGTTCGTTGCGGCGTCTCCCGGCGTCCGCCACATAGCCGCAAATCTGGTCCGTCAGATTGCGGCCATGGGCGGAGACGTGTCGCCGTTCGTGTCGCCGCGGGTGGCGATGCGCCTCGAGACCAAGACGACGAAAAGGGTCTAGCCACCGCTCATGGGCTCGCGGGGCTCGCTCAGAATAGCCGGTCTCGACACGCGCCGCATCTGGGACAGCCGCGGGCTGCCGGCGGTCGAGGTGGAGGTGCGCTGCGAAGGTGGAGCGGCGGGTCGCGGTTCGCATCCGGCAGCGGGGCTCGCTGCCCCCGGCGAGGTGGCACCTCTTGTCGACGGCGGCCCGGCATTCGGTGGCCAGGATGTCTCGGCCGCGCTCGGCTTCGGCCGGACCATCCTCGCTGGCGCGCTCGTTGGACGCGATGCGGGGGATCAGGCCGGAATTGACCGGCAGCTGGCCGAGCTCCCAGGTCCGGGTGGTCACGGCACGGCGCCTGCCGCGGTAGCGTTTGCGGCATCTTTGGCGGTCGCCCAGGCGGCGGCCGGCGGGCGCGGTCTGGCGCTCTGGCAGCATTTGGCTGCCGGCGCGGAGCCGGAGGTGCTGCCGATGCCACGAATTCTGCTGCTCGACCTCGGCCGGGCGCCCGGTCCGGGCCAGGATGCCACGGCCGTATGGCTGGTGCCGGCCGGCGCGGGCGATCTCGCCATCGCGCTCGATTGGTGCGCGCAAACGACACGGGCCGCCGCCGAGCTCGTCGAGCGGCACGGCCGCGGACCGCTGTCTGCCGGTCCTCGCGGCGGCCTCCGGTCGGCGGTCTCGGACGCCGAAGCCGCGCTCTGGCTCGCGACGCGTGCGATCGAGCGCGCCGGTCTCGTGCCCGGCGAGGACATCGCGCTGGTACTCGAAGTCCGGGCATGGCAGTTCGGGCGCGGCGGGCGTTACGTGGTTGGCCGCGACGGCGGCCAGATCGATACGCGTGCCATGATCGATCGCTATCTCGGCTGGCTCGGCCGGTACCCTCTGCATGGGCTGGCCGATCCGCTTGCCATCGACGAGATCGCCGGCGTGCGAGCGCTGTCGGAGGCGGCGGGCAGTGGGGTCGAGATCGCACTTGGGGACGCCGTGCTCTCGGACGCGCGGCGGCTGGAGCCGTTCATCGAGGCTGGCGTGGCCAACGCGCTGGTGTTGAAAGCGGTTCAGGCGCCGACGTTGACGGCCCTGAAGCGTGCCAAGGACGCTGCGTCGGCTGTCGGGTGGGCCACCATTCTCGCCGCGCGTACCGGCGAGGTGGAGCCGGCGTGGCTTGCCCATGCGGCGGTCGGCTGGGGCGTCGGCCAGCTCGCCGCCGGCGGCCTCGCGCGCGGGGAACGGCTCCTGCCATGGAACGAGGCGCTACGGATCGGCGAGGCGCTCGGTGCCGGTTTGCGGCTCGCGCCGTCCCGCGGCAGCTAGTGGGCTCAGCGCGGCCCATTGGCACGGAAGAGTTTTTTGGTTGCAAGGGCGAGTGGTTGCACGCGTGCCGCCGAAACGCCATAAGAGCCCGGCATTGGGCGGCTTCGGGTCGCTGGCTGGGCTCGAGCGTTGCACGTCTGCCTCGTCGGGGCTTGCGAACAGGGCCCGGATCGCGCGCATCGCTCGCCTGGCGGCGTTCCCTGACCGTTTCGTTCTCCACAACAGACTTCGGTCTCCACAACAGACAAGGCGCACATAGTCATGAAAGTCCTGTCGAGCATCGTGCTTTCCGCTCTCCTGCTCGCCACTCCGCTGGTTGCTGCTCCGGCCGCAGCTCAGCAGCCGGCACCTGCGGTCAAGGCCGCCGATCCCGAGAACACGCTCGTCATCGAGCTGAAGACCGGCAAGGTGCTGATCCAGCTTCGTCCCGACCTCGCGCCGCTCCATGTGGAGCGCGTCAAGAAGCTGGCCCGCGAGAAGTTTTACGATGGCATCGTGTTCCACCGCGTCATTGCGGGCTTCATGGCGCAGACCGGTGACCCGACCGGCACCGGCACCGGCGGCTCGAAGTACGGGCGCGTCAAGGCGGAGTTCACGCCGACGCAGTTCGAGCGCGGCACAGTGGGCGCGGCCCGCTCGCAGTCGCCCGACAGCGCGGACAGCCAGTTCTTCATCTGCTTCACACATACCCCGTTCCTCAACGGCAACTACACGGTGTGGGGAAAAGTGATCGAGGGCATGCAGCACGTCGACCAGGTGGCGAAGGGCGAGCCGCCGGCGGCACCCGACAAGATGCTGAAGGTCTACGTGCTGGCCGACGCCGGCAAGGCGCCTGCTCCAGCGGGCTCGGCGGCGCCGGCCCAGAAGAAGTGATCCCGGCCGGGTCCGACGCTGCATGCGTGGGCCGAGCCTCGACTTGAGCCAACACCAACAGGAGCGCCGCCAATGGCCGCCTACAAGGACCCCGAGAACACCCTCGTCATGGAGACGAGCAAGGGCAAGGTCGTGATCGAGCTTCGCCCCGATCTCGCACCGAAGCACGTCGAGCGGATCAAGACGCTCGCCCGCCGCGGTTTCTACGACGGAATCAAGTTCCACCGCGTGATCGAAGGCTTCATGGCTCAGACGGGCTGCCCGAAGGGCACCGGCACTGGCGGCTCCGACCTGCCCAACCTGCCGGCCGAGTTCAACGCCGAGCCGCACGTGCGAGGGGTCTGCTCGATGGCCCGCTCGTCGAGCCCCAACTCGGCCAACAGCCAGTTCTTCATCTGCTTCGACGACGCGACGTTCCTCGACCGCCAGTACACGGCCTGGGGCAAGGTGATCGAGGGCATGGACAATGTCGACAAGCTGGCGCGTGGCGAGCCGCCGCGCAGCCCCGACCAGATGGTGACGGTGAAGGTCGCGGCGGATATCGCGTGACGTCGTTCCGGTTTTCGATGCTGCTGGCGGCGGTCGCAGGCCTGGCCGGTGCGGCGGGCGTCGCCCTTGCGGCTATCGCGGCGCACCGGGTGCAGACGCCTGGTCTCGCCGCCGCGGCGCAGATGCTGATGGTACACGCCGCTGCCGGTCTCGCGATAACGACGATCGCGGACCGGGTCGAGCGGTCCAGGCTATGGCTCGGTGCGGCCGGTCTGATGCTCGCCGGCAGTGTGCTGTTCGCCGGCGCGATCGCGCTGCCGGCGCTCGCTGGCGCGGGGCTGTTTCCGATGGCGGCGCCGATTGGCGGCAGCTCCGTGATCGTGGCGTGGCTGGCGGTCGCGCTCGCCGCGCTGGCAGGGATGCGGAACCGATAGCAGCCCGCCTGGCGGCGCCGCTCGCCTGGTCGGCGGCTCATCCTGCCGGCGGCTCTTGACCGGACGTCTCGCTGGTGACCAGTTCGAGGAACGCCCGGATTCGATCCGCGTCGTGGTACTCGTGGGCCTCGATGATCTCCTTGCCCACGACGCGGAACACGAAGCGGTGGGTCAGGTCGAGCACGCGAAGCGTCTTGCGGTGGCGGAACTCGGCTCTGGCGAGGCAGCGCGCCTGCTGCCCGACAAGCTCGACGCTGACCAGCTCCTGCCAAAGAAGCTCGAACTGCCGCTGCAGGTCGAGCATGCGGGCTCTGAGGGCGTCGATCCCCAGCGATGCACCGGCGAAGCTCACCACGCTCTCGTCGATGTACATGCGGTAGTCGACGTCCGGCGAGAGGTAGCTCAGCGCCCGCTCGACGTCCTGTTGGCCCCAGGCATCGAAGTAGGCGCGAACGATGAACTCGGGGCTGGGGTTCAGCATGACGCGGCTCCGGTGCGGCGGCAGAACAAGGACCGATCGCCCCATCTAGTCGGACGAATGGAAAGTGTGCGACCCAATCATTGAGGTATGGACGCTTTTCTCGAGTTGCTGTGGACGGCCGGAGACGACGCTGCGATGCGAACCGAGCTTTTCGATTTCGAGCTGCCGGAGGAGCGGATCGCGCTTCACCCCGTTAGCCCTCGGGATGCCGCGCGGATGCTCGTCGTGGGCGGGTCCGCAGGCCTGTCGGACGGGACGGTGCGCGACCTGCCGTCGCTGCTCGGCGAACGCGACGTGCTTGTCTTCAACGACACGCGCGTCATTCCGGCGGCGCTGGCCGGCGTCAGGATCAGGGGCGAGGTGCATGCGGCCATCGCGCTGAACCTTCTGAAGCGCATCGACGCCAACCGCTGGCGGGCGCTCGCGCGGCCTGCCAAGCGGCTCAGAGCGGGCGACCGCTTGCGGCTGGGGCACGCCAACTCGAGCTGTCTCATGGGGGCTCTCGATGGCGCGGTGGTGTTGCGGGGCGATGCCGGCGAGGTCGAGATCGCATTCGACCTGTCGGGACCAGATCTCGATCTCGCTATCGCGGCGGCCGGGGAGATGCCGCTCCCGCCCTACATAGCCCTGAAGCGGGGCACGGCGGCGCGCGACCGGGACGACTATCAGACCATCTTCGCGCGCAATGACGGAGCGGTGGCTGCGCCGACGGCCGGGCTGCACTTCACCGCCGAGCTTCTCGACGCCATCGCACTGCGTGGCGTGAAACGGCACGCCGTGACGCTGCACGTCGGCGCAGGGACGTTCCTGCCGGTCAAGGCCGAGGATACGACGGCGCATCGGATGCACCCGGAGTGGGGCTGCGTGACGCCCGAGGTCGCGGAGGCGATCAACGCCGCACGGGCGGCAGGCGGTCGCGTCGTTGCGGTGGGCACGACATCGCTGCGCCTCATCGAGAGCGCAGCCGACGAGACGGGACGGATACGGCCGTGGTCGGGAGAGACGGCGATCTTCATCACGCCCGGTTACCGGTTCCGCGCGGTCGACGTCCTGATGACGAACTTCCATTTGCCGCGATCGACGCTGTTCATGCTGGTGGCGGCGTTTGCCGGACTTGACGCCATGAAGGCCGCCTATGCGCACGCGATCAACAGCGGCTATCGCTTCTATTCTTATGGAGATGCGTCGCTTCTTATGCGGGCGGATGGCGGCGCGTGACGGCGGTTTAGTCCGGAGCCGGGCCGCAGTGATACCGTCTCGCGATCAGGCGCGGTGATAGGGGTGACCGGATATGATTGTCGCGGCGCGATAGAGCTGCTCGGCGAGCACCAGCCGCGCCAGCCCATGCGGCAGTGTCATTTGGCCGAGCGACAGCTTCATGCTGGCTGCCGCTGCCAGGTCGGCGTCGTGCCCGTCGGGTCCGCCGATCAGGAACGCCATGTGAGAGATGCCGCTGTCGCGGTGGCGTGCCAGGAGGCTTGCGAATTCGGCACTCGTGCAGCAGCGGCCTGCCTCGTCGAGGGCAATCTTGATTTCGGCATCGCCAGCGGCCTTGACGAGCCGCTGCGCCTCGTCGGACTTCCGCAACGGCACGGTGGCCGCTCGGCTTTCCGCCATCTCGGCGATGCGCAGCGGGCCGAGGGCCATCGAGCGGCCGGATGCGTCGAAGCGGTCGGCATAGCGAGCGACTAGATCACGCTCGAGATCTTTCAGCTTGCCGACGGCCGCTATGGTGATGCGCATTGCAAGTGCTGCTCCGGCACAGGTGGCCGGAGCGCGAGCGGCCGACAGGCGGCCCGCGCGGCTCCGGTCGCGGGATGGCCTGCTGAAAGGCATCTGCTCGGAAGATCGAGCCGTCTCAGTGCGATGTGTCGACGGGCCGCTCGGCTTGCCACATCTTCTCGAGGTTATAGAAGTCGCGGACCTCGGGGCGGAAGACGTGGATGATGATGTCGCCGGTGTCGATCAGGACCCAATCGCAGGTCTTCTGGCCCTCGACGCGAACCCGCGCCACGCCCGCCTCCTTGAGCTTCCTCTGAAGCTGGTCGGCGATGGCGCCGACGTGACGGTCGGTGCGGCCTGTCGCAATGACCATCAAGTCGCCGATCGACGACTTGCCTGCGAGATCAATGCTGACGAGCTTCTCGGCCTTGGCCTCGTCCAGCCAGCACAGGATCTCTTCGAGCAGCTTGGCGGGCTTTGTCGCATCAGACAAAAGCTCGCGGGGAGGCGTGCCTTTCGAGGCACCCTCAGTCGAGGTTCGCATCGTGTTGTGATCGTCCTTTCGTCATCGAACCCATAGGGTTTCAGCGCACGCGGGACCACGCCTAGATAACCGGGTCATCACCACGTTCATGTGACAGCAACTGCCACGGCGTGGAGAATAGGCACGGCGGCGGTTGCCGATCAATCAATTTCGACCGGACCGACTCTCGCGCAGCACCGCATTAGAAACATCTAAAATATTGTTATATAATGAATAGTTTCCCGCTCCTTCATGCCGGATCGGGCGGCAGACGTCGCCGCTGCCGACGCAGCTCGGTCGACGAGAGGGGCGACAGCCGGGTCGAGAGAAGGACCCACTGATTCGCACCAGCGGCCCCCAGAATGCGCGCGCGGCCCTCCGGCAGCCGCTGCCGCGCGAGCGTCCGCGCGGACGGCGATGCGAGCGCCGGCCAGCGCCAGCCCGGGCGATCAACCACCGCGATGGGCAGCATGCGGGCGATCTGACGCCAGTGCTGCCAGCGGTGAAAGCCCGCCAGGTTGTCGGCCCCCATCACCCAGATGAAGCGGACGCCGGGCATGCGTCGGCGGAGAAAGGCCAGTGTGGCGGCGGTGTAGGGTGTTCCAAGCTCGGCCTCGAAGCTGGTGACGACGACGCGACGGTGCGCCATCAGACGGCGGCAGTCGGCCATGCGGGCGGCCATCTCGGGCAGGCCGCCGTGCGATTTGAGCGGATTGCCGGGCGTGACGACCCACCACAGGCGAGCTAGTCCGAGGCGCCGCAGTGCCGCACGGCTGACGGTCACGTGACCATCGTGCGGTGGATTGAATGTCCCGCCCATGACGCCGATGCGCTCGCCTGGGAAGGCCAGCGGCAGCTTGACGCGCATCGAGCCGAAACTGCGCCGTGTGGAGATCAGCATGGAGCGATCGGAGGCTCGCGGTTGCGCCGGTGGGGCGGTTGGAGCGGCGTCGGCGTCTATTTGGGTCGGATCTGGCCGGTGCCGCGAACGACGTACTTGAAGCTGGTCAGCTGCTCGACGCCGACCGGACCGCGCGCGTGCATGCGGCCGGTAGCGATACCGATCTCGCCGCCGAAGCCGAACTCGCCGCCGTCGGCGAATTGGGTCGAGGCGTTGACCAGCACAATGGCACTGTCGACGCGTTGCACAAAGCGCTCTGCGGTGCCGCCGCACTCGGTGATGATGGCGTCGGTGTGGTGCGAGCCGAAGCGCTCGATATGCGAGATCGCCTCGTCGACGCCGTCGACGGTCTTGACCGCGATGACCGCGTCCAGGAACTCGTGGCCCCAGTCGGTCGCGTTGGCGGCCTTGACGCGCGGGTCGACCGCCTGAGCGGCTTCGTCTCCGCGCACCTCGCATCCGGCATCGAGCAGCGCTTTGACCAGCGGTGTCAGATAGTCCTCGTGCGCGCCGCGGTCGACGAGCAGGCACTCGGTTGCACCGCACACGCCGGTGCGGCGCATCTTCGCGTTGAGCACGACGGGGATGGCGACGTCGAGGTCGGCGCCGCGGTCGACATAGGTGTGGCAGATGCCCTCGAGGTGGGCGAATACGGGCACGCGCGCCTCGGCCTGCACCCGTTCGACGAGGCTCCGGCCGCCGCGCGGCACGATGACGTCGATCGCGCCGTCGAGACCGGCCAGCATCAGGCCGACGGCAGCGCGGTCGGTGGTACCGACGAGCTGGATGGCCGCGGCAGGCAGCCCCGCCTCGCCGAGACCCGCGACGAGCGCGGCGTGAATGGCAGCCGACGACTGGGCGCTGTCCGATCCGCCGCGCAGGATCGCCGTGTTGCCGGCCTTGAGACAAAGCGCGCCAGCATCCGCGGTGACGTTGGGGCGGCTCTCGTAGACGATCCCGATGACGCCGAGCGGCACGCGCACGCGCTCGAAGCGCAGCCCGTTCGGGCGGGTCCAGGCGGCAAGCACGGTGCCGACGGGGTCGGGGAGGCGGGAGACCTCCTCGAGGCCGAGCGCGATGGCCTCGATGCGAGCGGGTGTCAGCGTCAGCCGGTCGATGTAGGCGGGTGTGGCTCCGGTTGCGCCGGCCGCTGCGAGGTCCCTGGCGTTGGCGGCCAGCACTGCCGGAACAGTGTCGCGCAGCACCGCTGCAGCGGCTCTCAGCGCGGTTGCTTTCTCGTCCGGCGTGGCCAGGGCGAGCATGCGCTGGGCGGCCCGGGCCGCGCGCCCCATCGCGAGCATGCTCTCGCGTGTCGCGTCGGCCAAGCCCGCGGCCTCGATGGCATCGATGCGGTGCGGCTTGGTCATCGGTATCACTTTCTGTGCAACGCCATGTCGTCGCGGTGGACGAGGGTGTCACGGCCCGCGTGACCGAGGATCTCGGCAATCTCGCCCGAGCGCTTGCCGAGGATGCGGCGCGCGTCGTCGATGCCGTAGGCGACGAGCCCGCGGCCGAGCTCGCGCCCGTCGGCGGCGCGGATGATGACGGCGTCGCCACGGTGGAAATCGCCGTCGACGCGTGTCACACCCGCCGGAAGCAGGCTCTTGCCCGACAAGAGCGCCTTCTCGGCGCCGGCGTCGATGACGATCTGGCCGGCGGGCTCGAGCTGGCCCGCGATCCAGCGCTTCTTGGCGGTCACGGGATCGGACGATGCCAGGAACCACGTGACCTTGGCGCCCGACGCAATGGCGGCCAAGGGGTTCAGCACCTTGCCGGTCGAGATGACCATGTTGGTGCCGGCGCCGAGCGCGATCTTTCCAGCCTCGACCTTCGTCTTCATGCCGCCCTTGGAGAGCTCGGTGCCGGCGTCGCCCGCCATGGCCTCGATCTCAGGTGTGATCTCCGTGACGAGCGGGATGTGGCGGGCCGAGGGGTCGCTGTTGGGCGGGGCCGTGTAGAGGCCGTCGATGTCGGAGAGCAGCACGAGCGTATCGGCAGAGACCATGCTTGCCACGCGCGCCGACAGCCGATCGTTGTCGCCGTAGCGGATCTCAGTGGTGGCGACCGTATCGTTCTCGTTGACGACGGGAATGGCTTTCAAGGCCAGCAGGGTCTCGATGGTATGTCGGGCGTTGAGGTAGCGTCGGCGCTCCTCGGTGTCGCCAAGCGTGAGCAGGATCTGTGCGGCGGTTAGTCCGCGGGCGCGGGCGAGTTCTTGATAGGCGTGGGCGAGCCCGATCTGGCCCACGGCCGCGGCGGCCTGGGACTGCTCGAGCGCGAGCGCGCCCTTCGGCAGGTTCAGTGTGTGACGGCCGAGCGCAATGGCACCGGACGAGACCAGGACAACCTCTTTGCCGGCTTGCACCAAGCCCGCCACGTCGTCCATGAGCGACGACAACCATTCCGCCTTGAGACGGCCGGTGCTGCGATCGGCCAGAAGCGCCGAGCCGATCTTGACCACGATACGGCGTGCGCGCGCCCACTCGGGGCGGGCGGCGCCGTCGGCTCTCGCGGTTTCGCGGGCGAATGCTGTCATCGTGTGCTCGGTGCGGTTCAGGCGGGTTATGCGGCTTCTTCTAACGGCGAGATTTCGGGGTTCTGTGCGGCGGTGGCATGTGCACGCCGGCACGGCGGCCGGCTGCTACTCCAGATCGGGACGGAAGGGATCGTCACGGCTCCCAGGCGGCGTCCGCCTCGTCGCTTGCGGTCTCCTTGTCGTCGGCCCGGCGGATTTCACGCGTGATGGCAAACACGGCCTCCTTCATGCCGGCACCGGACACGGCCGATAGCACCAGCGGCTTCTTGCGGGCGGCCTTCTTCAAAGCCTCGGCCTTCTCCGTGATCGCCGACGCATCGAGGGCGTCGCACTTCGACAAGGCGACGATCTCCTTCTTCGATGCGAGGCCGCCCCCATAGGCGCGTAGTTCGCGCCGCACGGTGCGGTAGGCGTCCGCGACGTCCGCTTCAGTGGCGTCGACGAGGTGGAGCAGCACGCGACAGCGCTCGACATGGCCCAGGAAGCGGTCGCCCAGTCCGGCCCCTTCGTGAGCGCCTTCGATCAGGCCAGGGATGTCGGCGAGCACGAAATCGTGGTCGCCGGCGCGGACCACACCAAGGTTCGGGTGCAGCGTCGTGAACGGATAGGCGGCGATCTTCGGCTTGGCAGCCGAGACGGCAGCGAGGAAAGTCGACTTACCCGCATTCGGAAGCCCGACGAGACCTGCATCGGCAATAAGCTTCAGCCGCAGCCAGATCGTCATCTCGATGCCGGGCTGGCCAGGGTTGGCATGCCGCGGCGCCTGATTGGTGGCGCTCTTGAAATGCGCGTTGCCGAAGCCCCCGTTTCCGCCTTTGGCAAGTAGTACCCGCTGGCCGGGGTCGAGCAGCTCGGCGATCAGTGTCTCGCCGTCCTCGCTCCAGATCTCGGTGCCGGGCGGCACCTTGATGGTGCAGTCGTCGCCGTTGGGTCCGGCGCGGTTGCGCCCCATGCCGGGCGTGCCGCCCTTGGCCTTGAAGTGCTGCTGGTAGCGGTAATCGATCAACGTATTGAGATTGTCGACGCAAAGCGCCCAGACGTCGCCGCCGTTGCCTCCGTCACCGCCGTCCGGGCCGCCGAATTCGATGAACTTCTCGCGTCGGAAGCCAACGCAGCCGTTGCCGCCGTCGCCCGAGCGAATGTAGACCTTGGCCTGGTCGAGAAACTTCATGCCGCGATCCTCGCGATGAACGCGGACCAAGGGCGATCCATAGCATAGCGCAGCGTCGGAGCGTCGGCGCGGCGCGCCTCGGACCAGCCGCTGCAGGCGCCGACGAGACGAAACCCGAGCTTGCCTATGACGCGCGCGGAGGCCGGGTTGTCGGCGAAGTGGCAGCAGGTGAGCCGCCGATAGCCGCCCTTGGTGAAAGCGTGATTTGCCATGGCTCGCGCGGCCTCGGTGGCGAACCCGTGGCCCCAGTAGGCCCGCCCGATCCAGTAGCCGAGCTCGGCCGAGGCGTCGCCATTGTCGGTGTAACCGCACGCGCCGATGATCTGGCCCTCATGCTCGAGGCCGCGGACGACCTCGTCAGCGCCGAGCCCGCCGATCCAACTCTCGGCGTCCGCCTGGCAATAGGGGAACGGCATTCGCGCTGTCATCCGCACCACGTCCCAGTCGCCAGCGATAGAGGCGATGCGCCCGGCATCGTCAAGGGTCAGCGATCGGAGGCTGAGGCGGCGGGTCATCATGGTGTGACGGTGTCCGGTGTCGCGATCGGCGCGTTCATCTCGTGCCGCCGGTCGATGCTAGCGCGCCGATACGAAAAGGGGGAGAGGCCTCGCCTCTCCCCCGAATAGCGCACGTCGCGGCGGGTCGGCGGCCTACTCGGCGGCGTCTACCTTGGCTGGCTTCACCGAGACGTAGACGCGGCCGTTGCGGCGGGTCTTGAACTCGACGCTGCCCTGCTCGACGGCAAAGATGGTGTGGTCGGTGCCCATGCCGACGCCGGTGCCCGGGTGCCACTGGGTGCCGCGCTGGCGCACGAGAATGTTGCCCGGCACGACTTTCTCGCCGCCGAAACGCTTGACGCCCAGCATCTTGGGGTTGCTGTCGCGGCCGTTCTTGGTCGAGCCGCCGGCTTTCTTCTGTGCCATGAGATCTACTCCTGTCGGTCAGGCCGGCTGCCGTCGGGGCGCCGTAGCCAAATGGATGTCGAAAGGTTCTGAAGCGTGGACCGGAACCGGTTCAAGCCACGATGCCGGTGATGCGGACCGTGGTCAGGTCCTGGCGGTGACCCTTCTTGCGGCGCGAGTTCTTGCGGCGGCGCTTCTTGAAGGCGATGAGCTTCGGCCCGCGCGTCTGCTCGACGAGCTCTGCCGTGACCTTGGCACCGGCGACGATCGGGGTGCCGACCTTGACCGAGGCTCCCTCACCCACCATCAGCACACTGGTGAACTCGAGCGTGGCACCGGCGTCGCCATCGAGCTTCTCGATGGTGACGATATCGTCCTTGGCGACGCGGTATTGCTTGCCGCCGGTCTTGATGACTGCGTACATCCTGGGAGCCTTTCCGGCCGGATTACCCGGCTCGTGTTGTCCGCGCCCTGTGGCGCCGCAAAAAATTGCGGACTTTCAGTGGTTTGACACGTTGGTTGGCCACGGCCTCGGGCAGCGCGTTGTTGGCGGGAAGCCGAAGCTCACCGCCAGAAGGCGCTCGTATCTCCGAAACGACGGGCCGTGTCAAAGGAATTTGGGTGCAGGCGAGTGGCGCGGCCGGCGATGGCGGGCCGTTGCTGAGCGTCGGTGGTCTCGTGAGCCCCACCAATCGGCTGGCGCGGAGCTGCTAAACATCCTATGCGCCATCACTTGTACCCTCACTGGCGCGGCGATCCGGAAGCGACGACATGCAACGACGAGCCGAGCCTGCCAGTACGCCCCCCGCGCTCGCGGCCATCCCGGTGATCGAGACCGGTCCCGACTTTCCGATGGCGACGCTCTTGGCCGAGGAAGCGCGCGCCCACCGGCTGCTCGACGCTGCGACCCAGGTGGTGCCGCGCCGCGCTCTGGGGGCGCTCGACGCGATCTCACGGCGCTGGCTGGTCAAGTGGAACAATGCGCATCTGGTCGAGATCGACGCAATTGCCCGGCGGCTCGGGCGGCCCGGCGCCTATTTTCTGTCGGTCAACTACGAGTGGGGATGCACCTGCCGCGTCGCGCCGGCACCGGATGCCACGTCGGCGCGCTTGATCCGCGTGCTCGACTGGCGCACAGAGGGTCTTGGCCGCAATGTGCTGGCGGCCAATGTCGCGGGCCCGGCGGGGCCGTTCGTCACGTTCACGTGGCCGGGCTACACGGGCGTGCTGCAAGCGATGGCCGTGGGGCGGTTCTCGGGGGCGCTCAATCAGGCCCCGATGCGCCAGGTCGCGGGAAGCTACGTGCTCGACTGGGCAGCCAACCGCCGACGTGTCTGGCGGATGCCCCACCCGACCCCGGCGCATCTTTTGCGGTCGGTCTTCGAGACGGCACGCGATTTCGCCGAGGCGCGGCGCATGCTGACGACCGCCCCGATCTCCACCCCGGCAATCTACGTTCTGGCGGGCCTGCGGCCATCGGAGACCTGCGTGATCGAGCGCCGGGAGGCAGAAGCACGGGTCCACGACGGGGCCGGCGTGGCTGCCAACCACTGGCAAGCGCCGCTGTGGAACGGGCGATCGCGCGGTGAGGCGAGCGCACGGCGGGCATGCCTCATGGCGGTCGTCCCGCCTGAGCTTGACGGCGCGTTCGCATGGTTGAAGCCGCCGATCCTCAATGCCCGCACGCGGCTCGCGCTCGTGGCCGATGCGCGTCTGGGCCGGGTCGTGGTGCGCGGTTATGAAGCGAGCGGGCCCGCGACAGAGACGCTCGAACTCGGTGTTTGATGCCGAGCGGCAGGGCACTCGGAAACGCCCTTGTCAATTGGTGCGGTCGCTGCCCGAGTGGCGACCGCGCTTGCGCATGCTGCTGGCGGGCTCGCCGAACCAGTTGCGCGAGGCGCGGGAAAATGCGCTGAGCTCCGAGAAGCCGACCATGAACGAGATCTCGGTCAGCGTCAGATCCGTGTCGAGCAGCAACTGCTCGGCCGTCGCGCGCCGTGTGTCGTCGACAAGCTGGCTGAACGTGGTGCCCTCGCAGGTCAGTTCGCGCTGAAGCGTGCGGACGGACAGGCCAAGCTCCTCGGCGGCATCCTCCTGGCTAACCCGCTGATCTTGAAGCGACCTGAGGATGTATTCGCGCACACGGTCGCGCACCGATCGGCGTGTCTGGGGTGACATCGCGATGAGTTTGTCCGCGACGGTTGTAAGGTCATGGAACAGCACGGGATCCGCCGTCGGCACGGGCGCCGCGAGCGAAGCAGCGTCGAACTGCACGGATGCGGTGGCGGCACCGAATGCGAGTCGCGGACAGAGCGCGCGCTCGAACTCGGCGATGTTCCGCGGCGGCGCGTGATCGAACGCGACCGATAGTGGCTGCCAGCTTCTGTCGCACAGCAAGAGCCGGACGCGCGCGACGAGCAGCATGGCAACGTAGTCCTGGAACTGTCGGCCGGGTGACGTCTTTGCGTGGGCGCCGAGCGCGTAGGTGCCAACTCCGTCGCGGATCGAGAACGAGAGATCGTAGTCGCAGATGATGAGGGTGGAGTAACGGGAGTTCGACTCGAGCGCCGCCTGGAGCGTCGGAGCATTGAACATGATGTAGTGGAAAAGGCCGAACGGCGGCAACGGGTTAAGCTGGGCAAAGCGCAGGCCGAAGGCGTCGTCGTCCAACTCCTGCGCAGCCAGCTCGAATAGCCCAAGTACGGCGTTCAGACTTACGAAAAGGTCCGGATCCTCGAGGCGAGAGAGATCTATGCCCGCCCGTCCGGCCAGGTTTTCGAAGTCGAGCCCTCGGCTGGCAATGTAGGGGCCGAGTCCGCTCAAGATGCGGTTCGTGATCGCCATTTTCGATCGATAACCTGGGTGATGTCCGTGGCGGCAACCGCTGCGTCGTCTGGCACTTCAAACAATCAAGATAACAGCAGACAAAGTAGCCGCTTTGTTTAAGGTCAAACGTTTGGCGTGCCGGGTCAAGTCAATTTGCGCGATGTTCTATAATTGACGTCAGAAGTTGACTTGTTAAGGCCGAACGTCTGCTCAGCTGACATTCGGCACCGTTCTTCTCTGGCATATCGTGGGCCGGAAGAATACCAGGAAGCTTCACAGAGATGGCAAGACAGGCAAGATATGGCGGCGGCACAATGGTCCCTACTGAAGCGTCGTCAGCGCAGGGGACTCGCATGTTTGCAGGCGAGGCTGCAAGCGGCGCCGACGAGGTCGGGGTTCTATCTGCGCGGTTCGAGACGCTGCGGCGCACGCTAGATCATGCGCAGCGCCTCCACGCCGAGATGAAGGCTGCGCCAGGCTGGAGCGAGATCGAATCCAAGCAATGGGAGCGCCGCATGAGCGGCGCACTCGAGCTTGCACTCGAGGAGATGCGAGACCTGTCAGCGCGCGTTGCGGAGCTTCCCGCACGCGACGGCGAGCAGCTGCGGCTCAAGGCGCGGCTGTGGCTCGAGCGCCAGGTGCCCGAGCTCGACGACGACGTGAACCGTCTCGCGGCATCGATCTGCCGGGACATTTTGCGCGCTGACGGCACCTCGTCCTGCTGACGTCTCGCTTTCAACCGCGTCGCGTTCGTATGCGTGTGGCGGGCCCGCAAGGGGCGCGGTTGGGTTCCAACTGAAGTGAACGAGTGCTGCTGCCGCTGTTTCGGAGCGTCGCACTCGGTCCGGTGATGGCCAGGAGCGCGGATTTCCGGGCGATGGCCGATCGACCATAGACGACGACATCTGAGCACGTAGCCGACGCTAGCCGAATGCCCGCTCGTCGCGCGGTATCGGCGGCGATAGGTGGAGGCTCGTCTTTGCGGGTGGCATCGCAACGAGCCGACGCCTTTAAAATTCGACTGAGATCTGGTTGCCGGTCGGGGCAGTAACTAAGTCGGTCGGGGTCGCTTAAGGGACTTAATTACAGACGTCGGCACGCGCATTGCGCTGGAGCTGTCGTCCGGGGAGAAATGGAGCGGTCGGTATGGGGTGGTTATTCGAAAGTTCACTGATTCACAGGATACATCGTGCCTCGCAAATAGCGGACCATTTGTTCGAGCACCAGCAAAGTGCATCGCGGCACGAGATGAGCATTACGCCGCGCCAATTCATCGTATTGTCCGCATTCGCCGCAAATGAGGGCGCCAATCAGACGCGCATTGTGGATGTGACCGGCATCGACAGGTCGACGCTCGGCGACATCGTGCAGCGCCTGCTGCGCGAGGGCCTGTTGCGTCGGCAGCGTTCGCGGATCGATGCCCGGTCCTACACGGTGCAGCTCACGCCCGAGGGCCGGGAGATGTTGAGCCGCGCCACAGCTTGGTCGCGGGCCGTCGAGTTGAAGCTGCTCGAGGAGCTCGCCGAGGATGCACGCGTCTCACTTGTTGAATCGCTTGACGTGATTGGCGGTATTCAATCTCCAGTTGCGCTAAAGTAGATATTTCAAAAATACACTACTGCGATGTGCTAGCGCAAATGCGGGGATCCGATTGTACAACACGCGAATGCTGACGCCTCGACACGGAATTCGCTCGTTGCGACGACTGCCTGGCGCCGCCCGCCGACAAAGCGCGGCCGCGTCTGCAGATTTGGGCGCGAAACAGAGCGTTGTCTGGCCGATTTTTTGTGCATTCGGTTTGAATGGCAGGCACGCGCAACCGCCACGCGATGTCTTGCGGTTGTAGTGCGACCGTTCCCTTTGATCGGCAACCCCGGTGCCTTGGGCGCTTGAGGTCGACACAAGCGGCCCTTGGCTGATCGCCCGCCACGTACGGCAGGGCGTCGCTGCTGCAACCCGGTAGCTGTGCCTTCAAATCGCCGCATGACGGCGTTCCACGCCATGAGCTAAGAGCCGTCGTCAGTGTCCGGATGCGGAGTGCTGGCTCGGAAGCTGGACGCGGCTTCCCATGATTGGCAGGCGCCAAGCAAGCAGCGAGGCTCGATGTCGGTCGGGCGGGCCGGTGCCCATCGCGCACATCGCCAAGCCGGCCCATATGCGCTCGGCGGTACGACACAGGGCCGTCACGACACAGGGCCGTCACGACACAGGGATGAGTTGAATGCTTGGTGGACGCTTCCCGATGCGCGTTGTCCCCGCTTCGGTTCTGCTGGCCTTGGCGCTGACCTTTGCCGTTTCTGGACCTGCGCGGCCGCAGTCGCAGGTGCCGCCTTCTGTGATTTCGCGGACCGTTCAGCCGGCGCCTGCGGCACCGGGAGTGCCCGCAGCCCCAGCCGTGCCCGTTGCTCCCGAGGCGGCGGCCCCGCCAGCCGTGCCGCAGCCGGCCGCAGAGCCGGCTCCGCCCGCCGTTCAACCGGCGGCCCCCGTTCAATTGGCGCCCGACGTCAGCGATGCGATCCAGCGGCTGCTGACCGTGATGGAGACGGCGGAGAAGTCATTGTCGCGGATGAAGGACGTCGACGACGACCTTGGCCGCGTCCGTGACGATGTCGAGCAGGTGATCTCGCGCTCGACCGAGGTTGCCGACGATTTAAGACCGCGCCATGCGGAGATCCAGCGCCAGATCGAGAAGCTGGGCCCGCCGCCCGCCAAGGATCAGCCGCCCGAGGCGGCCGCTGTGACGGCGGAGCGCCAGCGGCTGGCAAGCGAGGCCGCGGCCGTCGACGGCGCGATCAAGACCTTGGAAGTGACGTGGGTGCGTGCGCGTCAGACCATCGACCGCATCACCGACCTCAGGCTGACCATGTTCGCGCGGAGCCTGATGGAGCGGCGGTCGAGCCCCGTCTTTCCGGGGCTGTGGACAGACGTGGTGCGGGATGCACCACAGGTGGCGCGCCTGGTCGGATACATTGTGGGCGACTGGCTCGCGGCGGCACGGCGCCAGGGTTGGGCGGCGCTCGGTCTGCTGACGCTCGCGCTAGCGGTCTATGTGGCCGGCAGGCAGCTCGCCGGACGGGTGACGACAGCCCGCAACGGGCAGGACCGCCACAGCTCGTTCTTCGAGCGCGCAGCGGCGGCGTCCTGGATCGCGCCTGTGCGGGCACTGCCTGCGGTTCTGGCTGCGCTGGTGACCTATGCCGGGCTCGATGCGCTGGGCCTGCTTTACTATCCGAGCGCGCGCATCGCGGAGGCAGTGCTGCGCGCGGTGCTGATCTACTCTGTCGTCGCCTCGCTGATCCGCACCGTTTTTGCCCCCGGAGAGCAGGATCTCCGCCTTGTCGACCTTTCCGACGCGGCCGCCGGCCGCATCACGCTGCTGATGCAGGCCATGGCGGCGATCTATGCCGCCGACCTTGCCGTGACGTCCTTGTCGCGCGTGCTCTATGTTCCGCTGTCGGTCAGTGTGGTGCAGTTCCTCGTCGCGAGCCTCGCCTTCGCCGGGCTCTTGATCGCGATCATGAGGACGCCGTTCGCGCCCAGGGCGCACCCTGCCGGCGAGCCCTACTCGCGAGAGCGGCCGCGCTGGCTCAAGATCCCGTTCTGGCTGGCGGCAGCCGGCATCATCCTGGCCGCCCTGCTCGGGTATGTGGCGCTCGCACGCTTCGTGGCGCAGCAGATCCTGATGACGGGCGTCGTCGCGCTGGTGGCGACGCTGCTCTTCCTTGCCATTCGCGCCTTCACGCGCGAGCCGGTCGATCCGAAGCACCCGGTCGGCCAGATGCTCGAAGCGCGCTTCGGGCTCGACGCGCCGAGGCGCCAGCAGATCGCGAGCCTCGTGGAAGCGGCGTTGACCTTGGTGCTGGTGCTCCTTGCGCTGCCGGTAATGCTGCTGCAGTGGGGCTTCTCGTCGGCCGATATTCGCGACTGGGTCAAGGCCGCCCTGTTCGGCTTCGAGATCGGCCAGTTCAGGATCTCGCTGGCGCGCATCCTGATCGGCATCGTGCTGTTTGCCGTGCTTTTGTTCGCGACCCGGCTGGTACAGAGGTGGCTGCGCGAAGTGGTGCTCGAGCAGTCGCGTGTCGACAAGGGTGTGGCGCACTCGATCGACACGGCGATGGGCTATCTCGGCACCGTCGTGGCGGCGCTGGTGGCGATCTCCTATGCCGGCCTCGACGTGACGAACCTGGCCATCGTTGCCGGCGCGCTGTCGGTCGGCATCGGCTTCGGCCTGCAATCGATCGTCAACAATTTCGTGTCGGGCCTGATCCTCCTGATCGAACGGCCGATTAAAGTCGGCGACTGGATCGTCGTCGGCAACGAGCAGGGGAACGTGCGCAGCATCTCGGTACGTTCGACCGAGATCGAAACGTTCG
Source organism: uncultured Hyphomicrobium sp. (assembly GCA_964471635.1). Lineage (GTDB taxonomy): Bacteria > Pseudomonadota > Alphaproteobacteria > Rhizobiales > Hyphomicrobiaceae > JAKAML01. Next base: position 91,650 of record CAYYGO010000002.1, on the reverse strand, counting down.
ACAAGGCGTCGCTGATCGTGCCGAATTCGGAGCTGATCACGGGGCGGGTGCTCAACTGGACGCATCGCAATGCCGTCGGGCGGCTGGTGATCAAGATCCAGACGGCGGCCTCGGCCGATCCCAAGCAGGTGCTGGCGGTGCTCGAGGATGTTGCGCGCGCTCACGCCCAGGTGCTGTCCGTGCCGAAGCCGCTGATCTCGTTCGACGGCTTCAATGCGGCCGAGCTGACGTTCACGCTCCGCGTCCACGTCGGCGACATCAACCGCGGGCTCGGCGTGTCGACTGAGCTGCGCACGGCGGTGTTCGACCGGTTTCGCGCGATGGGTATCGGCTTTGCGCCGCCGCCCGTGGCCGGTTGAACGCGCGGCGGGCCGGTGTCGTCGCGAGGTCGTGCAGGGGCCGTTGCGCGTCACCCGGCTGGCCCATTCCTCGGCGTGCTGCTATGGCCTTCCCGCGCTGCAAGCGCCAACATCGGAGGGCCCGCGAAAGGGCCGACGGAGGGGAAGATGACGCACTGGGTTCGGTTCGAGCACTCTGGTCGCGAAGGCTTCGGTGCGCTTGCGGGCGACACGATCACGGTCCACGAGGGGGCACTGTTCGGCGCAAATTCCGCCACCGGCACCACGCTGCCGCTCGATGCGGTGACACTCCTGACGCCCTGCGCGCCGGGCAAGATGATCGCGCTCTGGAACAATTTCGGCGAGCTCGCGCAGAAGCTCGGGACAACGAAGCCTGCCCATCCGCTCTATCTGATCAAGGCGCCCAACTGCCACCTTGCGCACGGTCAGGCCATCCGCCGCCCGGCGTCCTACTCCGGCAAGATCGTCTACGAAGGCGAGCTTGCCATCGTTATTGGGCGTCGAATCAGCGATGGCGACACAGCCGCGGCAGAGGCCGCGATCTTCGGCTACACGTGCACCAACGATGTCACCGCGGCCGACATCATCAACGAGAACACGAGCTTCGCGCAGTGGGTTCGCGCCAAGAGCTTCGACACGTTCGGCGCGTTCGGGCCGGCTATCGCGACCGGGTTCGACCCCTTGCAAAGCCGGTTGCTCACCGTGCTCAACGGCGCCGAGCGCCAGAGCTATGCGTTATCGGACATGTTCTACAAGCCGGCTGAAATCGTGGCCATGATCTCGCGTGACATGACGCTCGAGCCGGGCGACGTGATCTGCTGCGGCACGTCGGTCGGCGTCGGTGCGATGAAGGAGGCCGAGAACAGGGTCGAAGTGTCGATCGACGGGATCGGCAGGCTGGTCAATACTCTGAGTCAGGTCGTCAAATGAGCGTTGCCCGGCGTTAGGGATGTCGCGTGCGAGGCGGTCCTCATCCGGAGCGTTGCGGACAGGCGGAATTCGTGGGCTGCGACGGCTTGCGTGCCGCGACCGATGAGGCTACAAGCCTCGCTCTGCCGACACAGACGCTGGCAACCGGAGAGGTGGTCGAGTGGTTGAAGGCACCGCACTCGAAATGCGGCATACGGGCAACTGTATCGTGGGTTCGAATCCCACCCTCTCCGCCATAACATATTGATTATTCACGCTTTTTCGCGTTTTTGGGTGGAGTCGGAACTCGGTCCGTAGTTCCGGCGGGTTAGCCCGCCCGGATTGTGGCGACCGCCGCAGAGATCACTTTGGTGCCGTTGTCGGGGCGCTGTGCCGGCAAAAGTCTCCTATCGGGTTTCCTGTGGTACCGTTGTCGGCGCCGGAGCGCCGAACTTCCGTCGAAGTCCGTGCCGGAAACAACAACCCGCAGTCGTGGTTCTCCGACGCCGGCAGGGCCGGCCATCGGCAGGCAAGGTCGACAGCATTCGCGTTTCTGTCTCCACAGCTGGAGACCACTTTTCAGTTATCCCCGCCGGTCGCGACACCGTCATCATGGCCACATGCGAAGTGGTCGCGAGGATGCGGTGCAAGATCTCGAAATAGACGCAGTGACCACTTCGGTCCGTTCCGCCCTGCTCGCGTTGAAGTGTGAGATCGCGGCACGACGAGTCGTCCTGGCCGCGGAGAAATTGGCATCACTGCTCCGCAAGGCTGGCTTCAACGCGGATCAGCCGCGCGACGATAGAGGACGTTGGACCGACACGGGCGCTGGCGACGTCAACGTCAACGATGACACAGGCGATGATCTGCAGCTCCTCCTGATTGGCGGGCCGGGCAGCCGCTCGGGTTATCCGGTGGACATCCTCGACGAAGCATCGCTCGGAGGTCATACGCACACCGAACATGTCGGCAAATCGGATGAGTATCTGAGGGTCGGATTATCAGCAGCCGGACCAGCATTGCCGGAATATTGTCCTTTGGGATGCGGCGTGCAGGTTCATTCACGCCGATTGAAGCCGCTAACAAACTTGTCAACTCGACCCTGGCCCAGAATAGAAGCAAGGTTGAAGAATTCGTCGTGGGAGGCCTCACGTCGGCTCTACCATTCAAATTCCTGTTGGCCGACTTCGATAGTCCGACCGGCTACGAAGCGTATGCACCCAACGACCGGGCCCAGCCGCACATGAGGCCGACATAAGGCGTCACTGTTTTGATACGGCGAACCCAAGCCAGCGAGAAAGGCTACTACGTCCATTCGTCTTGGCCTTCGAACAAGGATTAGGGCATGTTTCCAGAGCCTCCGCCGATCTTCAAGCGCATGTGTTGGAACTTCGGACCAGATCTCGACGACCTCGTCACCTCATGGGATGGCTTGGTCCTGTTGGCACTTCACAATCTTGAGGTGCGCGAAGCGAGATCAATCGCGCCGTTCATCGACGAACTCTTCGATGGTCGGTTCAGCGACGAAGACCTGAAGGAATTCTGGTGGACGTTGCCCGTGACCAGTGCCTTCCACGACGGCAAGGACGTCCGCGAGTTCTTGCGCCGGTTGCGCGAGGCGTTGTCGCGTCCGCCGTACGCTACGTGACAGGCAATCCGCTCAAATGGGCATAGAAGTTAAGCAAAAAGGGCGTAGGCAGACAATGCCTCCGATCCTAACGCACTGAAAATACGAAACTATTTGCGGGACTTGCTCCAAGAATGCCGAGGGTTCGAATCCCTCCTCATCCGCCAGCTTCTGTCCTCACGCGCTGGTCGCGCTCCGGACGGGGCGGCGCTTGCGCCGGGTCGCGCTTGCTCCCCGTTTCCGCAGGCCCAGAGACAGCCTCGCTCACGACTGCCTCCACCGCCACCCAACTAATTGATACAAAAAAACAAAACGAGAAATCCGGCCGCCCCCGGAATTCGCCCGCGGTGGCTGCGGGTTGGCGCTCGGACGCTTGCTACGATCCGCGACCCGGACCGCCTTGGTGCCAGTTCTCGCGCACTGGTCCGCCGATAGTCTCCTATCGGGTTTTGAGTGGTACCGCTGTTTGCCGGCCGAGGGCTGGACTTCGGTCAATAGCTCTGCCGGAAATGGCGTCCCACCGTCGAGATTCGGCGGCGAGTGACGACTGGAGCAGCCTGTCTCCAACGTGGTCAGACGGACGTGACGTTGGCCGCGAAAACATAGCCCACGCCGCGAACCGTCTTGACCAGCTGGGGAGCGTCGATGTCGGCCTCGATTTTCTTGCGTAGCCGGGCAACGAGGCTGTCGATCGACCGGTCCATTGGCGACCAGCTCTGGCCCTTGAGAAGGTCCATGAGGTTGTCGCGGGTCAGGACGCGTGACGGCCGCTTCACGAGCACGAGCAACAGGTCGAACTCGGCAGTGGTCAACTCCCGGATGTCGCCCTGTTGCGAGCGCAGCTCCCGCCGCGGCACATTGAGCACCCAGCCCTCGAAGGCATAGCGCTCCTCGTCCGGTGTCTCGCGTCCCGCATCCGCGGGGCGCATCGGAGCGGACGGTCGGCTGTCCTCGTGAACCGCATAGCGGCGAAGCACCGCGCGTATGCGGGCCAGAACCTCGCGAACGTGGAAGGGCTTCACGATGTAATCGTCTGCCCCGAGCTCCAGCCCGACCACCCGGTCGATGGTGTCTCCCTTTCCGGTAATCATCACGATGGGCACATTGCGGACCGCTCGGATCTCGCGGGCCAGTGTCAACCCGTCCTCGCCGCCGAGGTTCAGATCGAGCGTTACGAGGTCGACCGGCGTCTCTTCCAGGATGGCCTTGAGCTGGCGTCCGTCCGACGCCTCCACCACCGCGTAGCCCTCATGCTGAAAGCAATCGTTGAGAAGCTGGCGGACCGATGGGTCGTCGTCGACGACTACGATGCGGGGGCCACTTTGGTCAGGGCACATGCAGCCTGGAACTTCCTTTCTGTTCTAATGGTTTAGTGGGTCTGCGACGGTGCGGCGGGGCAGTCAGTAACATTCTCTTACAAACGATTACAGGGGCGCCATACGGCTGGAGCACCCGATTGGTTGGGTGTGGCTGCTCTAGGTCAGTCCAGAGAGCGCCCCAAGGCGCCTTCCCACGGCCGATGAGGTCCGCGACGGCTCGTCACGGCAACGATATTCGGGAGGTCCACACCATGCTTGCAACGACCGTGACGTCCAACCATGGCTATCGGCCGATCATAGCGGAACGCTCCGGCCCTCCGACCGCGGGCGACACGCTGGCCTCGTGGCTCGTGCTCGCGGTCGCGCGCCGCCTCGAGCCGCGCGAGCACCTGTTCTGCGAGGGCGACCCTGCCACCCATGTGTACCGCGTCGAGTCGGGTCATGTCTGCATCTATAAGATGATGCGCGACGGCCGGCGGCAGGTCGTCGATTTCGCCTACCCTGGCGACTTCGTGGCGCTCGGGTGCGGCAAAGAGCATTCGACGAGCGCGTATGCCCTCGGCGCGTGCCGCGTCAAGTGCATCCCGGCGCCGGCGCTGCGCCAGCTCAGCCGGCAGGATCCCGATCTGGCTGCCATGATCGGGGAGCTGTTGGCCGAGGAGGTTCGCGTGGCGCGCGAGCTTCTGCTGACTTGCTGTCAGCGAAGCGCAGCCGAGCGGCTGGCGGCGTTCCTGGCGATGCTTGTCGGCCGCAACGTTCGCAAAGGCGGAGATGTCGCGACCCTGAGCCTGCCCATGACGCGCAGCGACATCGGTGATTTTCTCGGCCTCACGATCGAGACCGTCAGCCGTACGTTCAGCAAGTTCAAGGCTATGGGTCTTATCGAGCTGTCCCAGTGCACCACCGTCCGGATCAAGGACTTGCAGGCACTCGAGCGGTTCGCCGACGGCGAGGGCATGATGTAGTCCGCCATTGCGTTGCAGGTGAAGCCGGTGGGACGGGTTTCCGGGGGTCCAGACACATGGTGCGGCCAGCGCGTCGAGGCTCTCGTCCGAGCGTTGCCGCTCGGCGCTCCATTCCGCGCCTCCTCCGCCCGCTTCTGACCTGTAGGAACGAGACTCCCACGGTCGTACGGGCGGTCGTACGGGCCCGGCTGCTGGCCCTGCTAAGAGGGGTCGCGGTCCGAAGGGCCGTCAATGCGACGTCGGCTCGTGTCGGCATCAGGGAGGCCGGCGCACAGGTGCCAAGGGTCGCCAGCATTTACTCGCTCGTTGCGACCTGCTCCGGCGGCAACCGTCACCGAGTTTGCCGACCTTCTTGCTGCCGTCGTCGTCGCCAGAGGGTCCGCTCAGCATACGGTCGGGCCGCACAACCGCAACTCGAACTTCAGCAGCAGGTTGGGCTGCGCGTAGTCGATCTCGCGACCGTCGGCACACTCGATACGGCCTTCGCGCCTTGTCTCGGCGTCGAGCGGCACCTGACGCTCGAATACGAACCGCTTGATCTCGCAGCCGTACTGCGACTTGAGCTGCTGGCCGAGCAGGACGCGCCAGTTCCCGTCGTCCTCCGCCGCGACCGTAAGGGTCGCTTGCAACACCGAAATCAGCAGAGTTGCGATGGAGACGATTGCCGCGCGGATCTGCAACGCTCCCGCCACCCTGCCGGGACACGTCCGGCGGCGCTTTCGCGATGCGGCGCCATACGAGTGGCTGCGATGGGGCGATGGCGTCATTCGATGACCTCCGCATGAGTGATCGCCAAAGCATCGCACGCTGGAACAACACGGTGCGTTGACGAGCATCAATCGGATTCACGACCTCGTGCCTATCATTCGATCTCAGTAGCGCAACGCGCAAGAGAGCTCCATGTCCTACAAGACGATCCTCGTCTATCTCAACGACAGGCGGCGCGCCGAGAGGTTGCTGACCGTGGCCATTGCGCTGGCGCAGCGCTGGAACGCCCACCTTGTGGCGCTGCATGTCTACCCGAGCGTGCCGCAGCTTTCGGTGTTCGGGATCTCGATCGGCGGCGAGACGGTGGGCGCGATCCTGGCGCACTGCCGCCGCGAGGCCGAGTACATCAAGGCCGCTTTCGATCGCATGACGGCGAACCAGCCCATCGTCGCGGAGTGGGTGTGCTCCAAGACGATTCACACCGATCTCGCGCAGGTGGTCATGGACAGCAGCCGGGCCGCCGATCTCGTCGTTGTCAGCCAGGCCGATCCCGACTGGGATATGGCGCCTGCCCTGGATTTTCCCGAGCGGCTGGCCATCGAGTGCGGTCGCCCCGTTCTGATGATCCCCAACAACGGCCATGTCGGTGCGATCGGGCGCAACGTGCTGCTGGCGTGGAATGGCTCGCGGGAGGCCACACGCGCGACGTTCGATTCGCTACCGCTGTTGGCAGGAGCGGACAGCGTCCGGGTTCTCGGTGTCGCCGAGGCCGGCTCGATGGGATCAGGTGCTGAGGCGCGCCGCCTGCCCGATCCAAGGATTGCGTCGGTCCTGGCCCGTCACGGAGTGAAGGTCAGCCTGATGGAAGCACGGGTCGGCAACCAGTCGGTTCCAGAGGAGATTCTCGCGCGGGCGGCCGAGAACGACAGCGACCTTCTGGTTATGGGCGCCTACGGCCACTCGCGGTTTCGGGAGCTGATCGTCGGCGGGGCCACGCGCCATGTTGCCCGTCACACCAACGTACCGACGCTGCTGTCTCACTGAGCCTGCACCGATGCATCGCCGGCGTAGCCGGCGCCTCTCCGAAGGACGATCCAGGAGCAAAGATGACCCAAATGCAGAATGCCGAGCTGAAGCGGATCCGGCTGGCGCTGGCGCGCGATGCCGAGCATCCGGCCGGCAATCGCGATCACGGCTATGACTTCATTGCGCCACTCGATAGCGAGGGACACATCGACGCCGCGCAATGGCGCAAGCTGCGCGAGCGCTGCCGCGTCAAGAGGTTCGCGCCAGGGGAGGCCGACGAGGTCGGCCATCTGGTGCACAAGCCCGGCGGATCGTGGGCTTTCCATTACGACATCCGGGGCGATGCCGCTCACGACGAGACCGGCTACCGGCTGGCGACGCACGTGTTCCGCCCGGGCGAATACGTGTCGATCAAAGAGCACGACGGCGTGCTGCGCACATTCGTCGTGCAGGCGGTCGTCGATCTCGAATAGGGCCGATGTCGGCCACCGGCCACCGGCCACCCGGCTCGGCGCCTCGGGACGTCGTGGACAGACACAACGCAAACGCAGAAGGGTAGGAAGCATCATGTACAATAACATCCTCATTCCGACCGACGGAAGCGAGCTTGCGGACAAGGCCGTGGACCAGGGGCTTGCCCTAGCCAAGCTCACTGGCGCGACGGTGACGCTACTGCGCGTGACGGCGCCCCCGGCCCCGATCGCGGTCGAGGGCATCGTTCTCGACTATCCGCAGGAGGAGGTCGTCGAGCAGATCAAGGCGCGCGTGGCCGAGCACCTGTCGAAGCTAGAGGCCAAGGCCAGAGCGGTCGGGGTCGCGGTGCGCCAGAAGCACATCCAGGGCGACCAGCCGTGGCGGGAGATCGTCGACGCGGCCGAGGCGGTCGACGACGCGCTGATCGTCATGGCCTCGCACGGGCGACGGGGCCTTTCGGCGCTGGTGCTCGGCAGCGAGACACAGAAGGTGTTGACGCACACGTCGGTCCCGGTTCTCGTCTGCCGCTGAGGTGGAACGAGGCACGAGCGACGAGGGAGGGACGGATGGCGCAAGACGACGTCCCCCCCGGCGCGGCAGATGTCGGCAAATGCTTGGTGGACGAAGTTCGCGCATTACTGGCCGCGCGAGCGGGCTCCTCGCCGGTGTCTCTCGTCGAGACCCACGGGGCGCGGGTGGTGCTGGCGGGCGACGAGGCCTGGAAGATCAAGCGGCCTGTCCGCTTCCCCTACATGGACTTCTCGACGCTGGCGCTTCGTCGGGCGGCGCTCGCGCGTGAGTTCGAGATCAATCGGCCATTTGCACCCGAGATCTACGTCGGGCTGGTTCCGGTCACACGGGAGCGGGACGGCACGCTTGCGCTCGACGGCTCGGGCGAGGTCGTCGAATGGGCGCTGAGGATGCGACGCTTTCCCGAGACCGATGTCCTCTCGCGCGTGGCAACGCGGGGTACTCTGGACCGGGCTCTCGCGGCAAGGCTGGCTGAAGTGGTGGCGGCGGCGCACGCGCGCATGCCCGAGGTGCACGGAGCGATGTCGGGCGGCCAGCGCTTCGGACAGACTCTGCGCCAGATCGCGGCCGGGCTCGCCGAGGAGAGCGAGCTGCTCGGCGGGGAGGCCGTGGCGCGGTTCGGCGCGGCCGCGACGGGACGCCATGCGGCGGTCGCACTACTTCTCGACCGCCGCGCCGATGCCGGTCTCGTGCGGCGGTGCCACGGCGATCTGCATCTCGGCAACATCGTGTTGTGGAACGGCGGGCCCACCCTGTTCGATGCCATCGAGTTCAGCGACGAGATCGCCACGATCGACGTGCTCTACGATCTGGCATTTCTAGTGATGGACCTCGACGTCCGGGGGATGGGGGCTGAAGCAAACCGCCTCTTGAATCGCTACCTGGAGATCACGCGCCGGCCACTCGACATCGCGGGACTCGCGGCGCTGCCGCTGTTTCTCGCCTGTCGGGCCGCGGTTCGGGCAATGGTCGGGGCGGAGCGGGCCGCGCAGGAGGCGGGCGAGGCCCGGGATCGCGACACGCGGGCGGCCCGGGGCTATCTCGCTTCTGCGCTGCGCTTCCTTTCGCCGGTCGAGCCCGCGTTGGTGGCGATCGGCGGCTTTTCGGGAACCGGCAAGACGACGCTCGCGGCCGAGTTGGCACCATGGATCGGCGGGGCCCCGGGCGCGATCCACATCCGCACGGATATCGAGAGGAAGGCATTGGCCGGTGTCGCCGAGACCGAGCGGCTGCCCGCCTCAAGCTACACGGCGGCGGCGAGCCGTGGTGTCTATGCTGCCGCTCTTGCACGCACCGAAGGGGTCTTGGCAGCCCGTCATAGCGCTGTCGTCGACGCGGTGTTTTCCAAGGATGACGAGCGGCGCGCCATCGAGCACCTGGCGCGGCGTCAGGGTGCCGGGTTCCTCGGCATCTGGCTTGATGCCGGTCGGGAAGCTCTCGTGGCGCGGGTCGCCGGACGAAAGGGCGACGCCTCCGATGCCACTCCTGCGGTCGTCGAGAGCCAGATTGCCGCGGGTGCAGGCGCCGTCGGATGGGTCCGCGTCGATGCCGGCGGCACCCCGGACGCAACATTGGCCGCCGCGCGGCGGGTGATCGCCGGGACGTCGCGTGCCGTGGCATCATCGGGGGAGACCGACTGATGACGATCCGCAATCTCGACCGATTGTTCGAGCCCACGTCCGTGGTGCTGGTGGGTGCCAGCGAGACCGCAGGAAGTGTTGGACGCATCGTTGCGCAGAACCTTCTCAAAGGCGGCTTCAAGGGGCCTCTCTGGCTTGTTAATCAGGGCCGCACGAGCGTCCTCGGCCAGCCGTGCTTCAAGTCGCTGGACGGGGTTCCTGGCGTTGCCGACCTGGCCGTGATCGCGACGCCGCCCGCAAGCGTTCCAGGCCTCGTCGCCGAGCTCGGTCAACGCGGAACACGCGCCGCCGTCGTGATCACCGCCGGCATCAAGGGCGCAGAGCGGCAGGCGATGCTCGATGCCGCGCGGCCGCATCTTCTGCGCGTCCAGGGGCCGAACTGCCTCGGCCTGATCCTGCCGCGGATCGGGCTCGACGCGAGCTTCTGCCACCGCATGCCGCTCGTCGGAGATCTCGCTCTCGTGTCGCAATCGGGCGCTCTGGTCACGACCATCGTCGACTGGGCCACCGACCGCGGCATCGGGTTCTCCCACATGGTATCGATCGGCGACGCGGCCGACGTCGACTTCGGCGATCTGCTCGACTACCTCGCGGGCGATACGCGAAGCCGTGCGATCCTCATTTACATGGAGCAGTTGAGCAACGCGCCGAAGTTCATGTCGGCGGCGCGGCGGGCTGCCCGCGCCAAACCCGTCATCGTCATCAAGGCGGGTCGCCACGAGGCTGGGGCAAAGGCGGCGATGTCGCACACGGGTGCGCTGGCGGGCTCCGACCAGGCTTACGATGCGGCGTTCCGCCGTGCCGGCGTATTGCGTGTGAGAGAGCTTGGCGAATTGTTCGATGCGGCCGAGATGCTGGCGCGGATGCCCCGGCTCGACGGCGAGCGGCTCATGATCCTGACGAACGGTGGCGGCGCTGGCGTGCTGGCGGCCGATCGGCTGGCGGATTTCGAGGGCCTTCTGGCGCCGATGAGCGACGAAGAGCGGGCACGACTAGACGCGGTGCTTCCGGCGACCTGGTCGCGCGCCAATCCGGTCGACATCATCGGCGATGCCGGGCCCGAGCGCTACGAGCGCGCACTTGCCGTGCTGCTCGACAGCCCGTCGGCCGACGCCCTGCTCGTCATGAACTGCCCGACGGCGCTCGCATCGAGCACGGATTCGGCGGCTGCCGTTGTTGCGGCTGTGACGGCGCGGCGCCAGCACGGGCGGGCGCCGCATGTCTTGACGAACTGGCTCGGTGACGGGACCGCCGAGGCGGCGCGCGCGCTGTTTGCGGAATCGGGCATCCCGGCATTCGATACACCGGGCGACGCGATCACGGGCTTCATGCAGTTGGTACGCTACCAGCGCGCGCAAGCCGAGCTGATGCGTGCGCCGCCGTCGTTGCCGGCCGAGCTCGCGTGCGATGCCGGGGCCGCGGCAGCGATCATCGGCGGCGCTACGGCGGAGGGCCGCTCGACGCTGTCCGAGGTCGAGGCCAAGGGGCTTCTTGCGGCGTACGGCATTCCGGTCGTCGAGACGCGGATCGCCGCGGCGCCGGACGAGGTGGAGCCCCTGGCTGCGTCGATGGTGGCGGGTGGCGGCGCCTGCGTCGTCAAGGTGCTGTCGGACGACATCAGCCACAAGTCGGACGTGGGTGGCGTCCGGCTCGGGCTCGAATCGGCGGCGGAAGCGCGTAAGGCGGCCGAGGACATGTTAGCCCGTGTCGCGCGCATGAAGCCCGGCGCCCGCGTCAAGGGTTTCACCGTGCAGCCGATGGTGCGCCGGCCGAGAGCGCACGAGCTGATCCTCGGCATGACAGAGGACCCGACATTCGGGCCGATGCTGATGTTCGGGGCTGGCGGCGTCGGGGTCGAGGTTCTCAAGGACACGCGCCAGGCGCTGCCGCCGCTCGACCTCAAGCTCGCTGCCGAGCTGATGCGCGGCACTCGCGTAATGAAGCTGCTCGAGGGTTTCCGCGACTGGCCACGCGCGAAGCTCGACGAGATCGAGCTCGCACTGGTACGGCTCAGCTATCTCGTCATTGGGCACCCGGAGATCCGTGAAATCGACATCAATCCGCTGCTCGCCGATCACGAGGGCGTGGTGGCGCTCGACGCACGGGTGCGCTTGTCGCGCGCGGACGAGGCGCCGCGCCGCCCGCTGGCCGTGCGGCCTTATCCGGCGCAGTGGGCACGCCGCATCGAAGTGCCGGGCATCGGCGAGCTGGCAATCCGTCCGATCCGCCCGGAGGATGAGGCGCTGTACGAGGACTTTTTCGCTGCGCTATCGCCGCACGATCTCCGGATGCGCTTCTTTACTGCGGCACCAGCGCTGACCCACAAGCTCGTGTCGCGACTGACCCAGATCGATTATGCGCGGGAGATGGCGTTCGTTGCCATCGAGGCGGCAACCGGCAGGCTGCTTGGCGTATCGCGGTTGGCTGCCGATCCCGACTACAGGGAAGCGGAGTACGCGGTTCTGGTGCGCTCGGACCTCAAAGGGCGCGGCATCGGCTGGCGGCTCATGCAGCAGCTCATCGAGTACGCGCGCCATGAGCGGCTGCAGAAGCTCGAAGGGTTCGTCTACGCCGAGAATACGACGATGCTCGATATGTGCGCCGAACTCGGGTTCAAGATCGAAGCCGATCCGGAGGACATGACGATACGCAAGGTCGTGCTCGACCTCGCCAATGCGTCGCCGAGCCCCAGCACCTTACCTAGAGCCTGAGTGTCACCCGGACCTGAGCATCGCAGCGAACCAGCCAAGCGCAGACACAGAGCGCGGCTCAAGTGCGGCGGCAGGACTGGAATAGCGACAGGTTCGGGCAGAAGTCCGGAGCCTGCTGCGGCTCGACGTTGCCGATGCCGGACGACGGAGCGGTCAAGCTCAGCCAGTGAAGGCAGTCGTCGGCGTGAGCGCAGTGGAGGCACGCGGTCCGAGCCTCCATGTAGGCATCGCCCCGGCGCACGCGAGCAAGCTGCAATTGATCGACATCGAGCCGGGTTATCATGTCGACCATGCGGCGCGCACGCCGCTCGACGTGCTCCGACTGGGGCCGGCGCATCTCAACCACTCCATACTGAAAGGTGCGTTTCCAATTCCGAGGCCGCCGGGCGCACCCTTGAAAGGTTCGGGCATTCTGCACGGGCGGATTGCCCAACACCCTATTGCGACCGGAGGAGTTTGGCTTGACCGAAGTCAATGCCGGGGGAAATCCCGTTGCTCTACGTCAGCCTCGTCAGGCCGTTTGCCCGTTCGGTCCAGCAAGACTCCGGTTCAGCCAGGGTCCGGGCCGGCAAGCGGCAGCCGCACCGAAAATCGGCTAGACCGGTGGTTGCCCGGAGCCATCTCGAGCCACGCCTCGCCGCCATGGCGACGGGCGATCTGACGGACGAGCGCGAGCCCAAGTCCGGTGCCTGTCCGATCGCCGCTGGCCGATGAGCCCGCCTGCGGACCGGTGCCGTCTTCGGGGCGGCCGCGGCGGAACGGCTCGAAGATGCGCTCCGCATCGGTGACCGGTATGCCGGCTCCGCCGTCCGCGACCCGCAGCAGCGCGACACCGTCCTGCCGCGTCACAGTGATGTCGATGGGCGGGCGTCCATGGCGGGAGGCGTTCTCGATGAGATTGCGGACGAGCCGCCGAAGCAGACGCGCATCTCCGGGCACCACCAGCGGCTCGCCGCCGACGCTGGTGTCGTCGTAGCGGGCCGCTTCCTCCGCCGCCAACGCCAGGATATCGACGGCCTCCGTCCGCTCCGGCCGCTCCAGCGCGTCGAGGCGGCTCGCGAGCAGGATCTCGTCGATGAGCTGATCGAGTTCGGCGATGTCCTTTTGCAGCGCCGCATGCCGAGCCTCGTCGGCCCCGCCCTTCATCAGCTCGATGCCGAGCCGGATGCGCGACAGCGGCGTGCGCAACTCGTGACTGGCATTGGCAAGAAGCAGCTTGTGGGCGCCGACCAGCTCCTCGATTCGCTCGGCCGAGCGGTTGAAGCTCTGGGCGAGCTTTGCCACCTCGTCGCGTCCTTCCACCGGCACGCGCGACTTGAGATTGCCGTGGCCGAGCTGCTCGACTGCGCCTTGCAGCCGTTCGAGCCGGCGCGTCAGCCCGCGCACCACGGGCCATGCCGAGAGTGCCACCGCGAGCGAGATGATGCCGAGGAAGCCGAGGGCGCTCACCGCAGGGTGTAAGGGGCGCCGGCGCTGCGAGCGCGCAACGAGCCACCGACTGTCCGGCAGCTCGATCGCCCAGGCGGGGCCGCCGGGCCCGAAGATCCAGCCGCTGTCCTCGCGGCTGTCTGGGGGGGCAGGCAGCGGTGGGCCCCTCCTGTGCTCGGCGACCAGGCGGCGGTCGGCATCGAATACGGCAAGGTTGAGTTTCAGCCGCGCGCCGAGGTGCTCCAGGGCCTCGACCTGCTGGGCCACGGGCGCGCTTGCCGGGGCAAGCGAGACGGAAGCGAGCTCGGCCACTACGTCGAATGCTTGGCGTACGGCTCCCCGGTCGGGTCCGCGCCGCCAGAACAGAGCCGCGACGATCGCCACCAGCAGCAGCGACACGACGATGACGATGTAGATCTGTGTCGAAAGCCGCCGCATGGCGCCCGGGTGCCCCTCAGTCCTGCTGCCGTGCGAACACATAGCCAGCGCCGCGCACCGTGATCACCCGGCGCGGCTTCTTCGGATCGTCCTCGATTGCGGCGCGGATGCGTGAGATGTGGACATCGATCGAGCGGTCGAACGCCTCGAGTGCCTCGCCCTTGACCAGATCCATGATGTGCTCGCGCGACAGCACGCGTCCCGGATGCTCGGCAAGCGCGACGAGAAGGTCGAACTGGTAACCCGTGAGTTCGGCGGTCTTGCCGTCGAGGCGGATCTCGCGCGCGCCGCGGTCGATCTCGAGCCGGCCGAACGTGAGCACGTCGGGGGCGCCCGCCGCCTTGCCCTGGGCACGGCGGAGGATGGCTTTGAGGCGGGCCAGGAGCTCGCGCGGCTCGAAGGGCTTGGGCATATAGTCATCGGCACCGATCTCGAGGCCGACGACGCGGTCCATGGCATCACCCCGCGCTGTCAGCATCAGGATCGGGATCTCGGCATTGGAGCGGCTCCCTCGGAGCTGCCGGCATAGCTCGAGGCCGTCCATATCGGGCAGCATGAGGTCGAGCACGACGGCGTCGAACGGCTCGCGGGCCAGGAACTGCAACCCGGCTCCGCCGGTGGCGGCATGCGCAACCCGATAGCCGGCCGCCGCCAGATACTCGCGTACCATGTCGGCAAGGCGGGGGTCGTCCTCGACGAGCAGCAAGCGGGCGGGCACGGCACTCCTCGCGCGTCAGAGGGCGGATCGGCAGATTGCGTCACGAGAACCCGAGTCGCAACAGCGTGCGCAATTGGCTGGTGCGAACGGGTTTGCGCTCGTCCGTTGGGCAACGACCTGGGGGCGGGCGGCCACTATCCCCCAAGGTATCTCCTATGACGCGCGGGAGGCGTTGGAACAGTCGGTCTCAATGCCGTCCGCGCCGACGCTCCCACCATCCGCGGCAGCGAGGCGTGCCCGGGGTGGAGCCGCCTCGCCGTGTCGCCGCGGGCTATTGCTTCGGCGCGGGCTCGGCGGCGCCGGGGCCGCCCGGACCATCCGGCCCGCCGGGGCCGCGATGGCGGGGACCGCGGTCTTCGCCGTCATGCCCACCGTGGCCGAAGCCCCAGCGGCCTCGCTGGCGACGCTCATCCATCCGCTCGGCTACCTTCTGGCGCTGCTCGGGTGTCAGCACCTCGGCGGCGTCGGCGAGCGCCGTCGTCATGCGCTTCGAAATGGCGTCCATGTTGGCGACTTGCTCGGTGCGCAGCTTCTCGATCTGGGTCCGGTCGACCTGAGCGGCGCCGAGCAGCTTCATGCCCTCGACACGGGCGTCGCGGACCTGCTGGCGAAGCGCGGCGACGTCTTTGGCCGCTGCTTCCGCGATGGCGACGAGCTTTGCCTGCTGATCGCCTGTGGCATCGATGCGCCGTGCGAACCTCTCGGCCATTCGGCCTGCCTTGCGCGCGGCCTTGGCGGGATCGGCGCCTCCCATCATGCCCATCATTCCAATGGGCCCGCCGTGGTGTCCGCCCATGTAACCCATTTCGCCATGCGGGCCGCCCCAGCGGCCATGGCTCAGGGCCTTGGACGCGAACGCGCCTGCGAGGCCCGCCGTCAGCGCCACGCCGGCAAGCATCAGCGCCGTTCCGCGGCGTCCGCGGAAAAACGACGGCCGGGGTGCCGGGGTGCCCTGGCTCTGTTGAGAGTTCTCGGTCATGATCGAAAGTCCTCCGGGTTCGGGGGAAACAGGCGGTTGCGGCATGCTCGCCGTCCGTGAACCACAAAGTCGGGGATGGCCGTAATCGGCGCATGTTGTTTGCGTAAAGAAGTGTGAAGTCGCACCCGATCGCCGGTCATGCCCCCTGGTGCGGATGCACCGGAGCTTTAGGGTGCGCGGCGGCGGGCCGGGCCCGCCACTGTGGAGGTTCCTGACTTGCTGGTGGTTCTCGTCGTTCTCGCTGTCGTACTTGCGCTCGCGGTGCTGCCGCAGATGTGGGTCCGGCGCGTGCTTGCGCGACACAGCGCGGAGCGTAGCGATTTTCCCGGCACGGGCGGCGAGTTCGCACGCCACATACTCGACGAGATGAAGCTCACTCACGTGAAGGTCGAGGAGACGCCGCTCGGTGATCACTACGATAGTGCGGCCAAGGCGGTGCGACTGCTGCCCGCGCACATGAACGGGCGCTCGCTGACGGCAGTGGTCGTTGCCGCCCACGAGGTCGGCCATGCGATGCAGGATGCAACGGGCTATCCCCCGCTCGCCGCGCGGACGCGGATCGTGCGCCAGGCGCAGCGCGTGGAAACGGTCGGGGCGGTCGTCATGTTGGCCGCGCCGGTTGTTCTGGTACTGGCAAAGGCTCCAATCGTGGTGCTGATGCAGGTTGCCGCCGGCGTGCTGATTATGGCGTTCACGGTGCTGATGCACGCCGTGACGCTTCCGGTCGAGTTCGACGCGAGCTTCCGCCGGGCGATGCCGGTCCTGCGGGCCGGTCGATATGTGCGTGAGGAGGACATGGGCTCCGTACGCGAGATTCTGCGCGCGGCAGCTCTGACCTACGTCGCCTCTGCGGCGCTCGGTCTGCTCGACGTCATGCGCTGGCTCCGTGCCCTGCGTTTTTGACCGCGGCGGTACGCACGGGGCGCCCGTGCGGGGCCGATGCGAAAAGGCGCCCCGGTTGCAGTGGTCGCAGCCACGCGCGGATAGGCTCTGATGCGAATCTTTTTTCCCAACACGCCCGACCTGCCACTGCCCGTGGGCCATACCTTTCCCGCATCCAAGTATCGCCTGTTGCGGCAGGCGATCGTCGCGGAGGGTATCGCGGGCCCACGGGACCTTTGCGCCTCGCCACTTGCATCCGACGCCGAGATCGCGGTGGCCCACTGCCCCGACTATGTTGCAGCGGTGGTGTCGGGGCAACTGGCGAAGGAAGCGCAGCGCGCGATCGGCATCCCGTGGAGCGAGGTGCTTGTCGCCCGCTCCCGCGCGACCATAGGCGGCGCGCTGGCAGCCGCACGGGCGGCGCTTTCCGAGGGTATTTCGGGGCAGCTCGCGGGTGGCACGCACCACGCGCATCACGACCGGGGCTCGGGCTACTGCGTGTTCAACGACAGTGTGGTGGTCGCGCGCACGCTGCTCGGAGAGGCCGCCGTTCGCCGTATCGCGGTGCTCGACCTCGATGTGCATCAGGGCGACGGCAACGCGGCGCTGCTCGCGGCCGATCCGCGGGTCTTTGTCGCGAGTGTGCATGGCGCGAACAACTTCCCGTTTCGCAAGCCGCCTTCCGACCTCGATATCGGGCTTGCAGACGGGACCGAGGACGGACCATATCTCGTGGCGGCCGAGACGGCGCTCGAGGCTGTGCTCGGGTTCGCTCCCGATCTCCTGCTCTACATCTCGGGCGTCGACCCGTTGGCCGAGGACCGGCTCGGCAAGCTCGCCGTAACGAGGCAGGGGCTTGCGCGCCGCGACCGACGGGTGCTCGAAAGGGCCAAGGCGGCAGGGGTGCCGGTGTCGATCGCCATCGGCGGCGGGTACGCCGAGCCCATCTCGCTCACGGTGGCAGCCTACCTTGAGACGTTTCGTGCCGCTCTGGAAACCCACGCCGCTTGATCCGATTGCGCGTCCGTCACACCCCGGCTAGAAGCGCGGACATGGCCAAGAGCACCGCACGTTCCAAATCCCCTGCCGTCTCGATCCGAAAGGCCGCGGCCAAGGTCCGCCGTGCCTGGGAGAAGGCGCCCAAGGTCGGCTTCGTCTCGCTCGGTTGCCCCAAGGCGCTGGTCGACAGTGAGCGCATCATCACGCGGCTCAGGTCCGAAGGTTACGAGATCGCTCCCGACTATGCGGGAGCCGACGTCGTAGTGGTCAACACATGCGGCTTCCTCGACAGCGCCAAAGCAGAGAGCCTCGACGCCATAGGCGAGGCGATGGCCAACAACGGGCGCGTGATCGTTACGGGCTGCATGGGGGTGGAGGAGGCGCGGATCAGGTCTGCGCACCCGGGTGTGCTCGCTGTCACCGGGCCGCATCAGTACGAGCAGGTGGTTTCGGCCGTGCACGACGCGGTGCCGCCGCTGCACGACCCGTTCGTGGATCTGGTGCCGCCCGAGGGACTGCGCCTGACCCCGCGCCACTACGCGTATCTGAAGATCTCGGAGGGGTGCAATAATCGATGCTCGTTCTGCATCATCCCGTCGCTGCGCGGGGACCTTGTGAGCCGGCCCGTCAACCAGGTGCTCGCGGAGGCCGAGCGGCTCGTCAAGGCAGGTGTGAAAGAACTGCTGGTGATCAGCCAGGACACCTCGGCTTACGGCCTTGATATCCGGTACGCGGAAAGCGCGTGGCACGGGCGGCCGGTCAAGGCGCGGTTCCTCGATCTCTGCCGCGAACTCGGCACGCTCGGCGCCTGGGTGCGGCTCCACTATGTCTACCCATATCCGCACGTCGACGACGTGATACCGCTCATGGCGGACGGCAAGATTCTGCCCTACCTCGACATCCCGTTCCAGCACGCGAGCCCGGCCGTGCTCAATGCGATGCGCCGCCCGGCACATCAGGAGCGAACAGCCGAGCGCATCGCGGCGTGGCGCCGGGAGTGCCCTGGCCTCGCCATCCGCTCGACGTTCATCGTCGGGTTCCCGGGCGAGACCGACGCCGATTTCGAGCTGCTGCTCGACTGGCTGCGCGAGACGCGGCTCAATCGCGTCGGGTGCTTCAAGTACGAGGCTGTTGCCGGCGCCAAGGCCAACGAGTTGCCGGGCGTCGTGCCCGAGGCCATCAAGGAGGAGCGCTGGCATCGTTTCATGGCCGTGCAGCGCGAGGTGTCGGAAGCGGTACTTGCCGAGCGCGTGGGCCGCACCATTGAAGCCATCGTCGACGAGGTGGACGCAGAAGGCGCGCTTTGCCGGTCGAAGTGGGACGCGCCGGAGATCGACGGCAGCGTCTTCCTGAACGGTGACACGAGCGTCTCAGCCGGCGACATCGTGACGGTCCGAGTCGAGCATGCCGACGCTTACGATTTGTGGGGGGAACGGATCGGCTGAGCGGGATAGGCCGGTCAACCAACGGCCGTCCGTATGGTGCCGGAGCTAACGGATCGCGCGCGCCCGCTCCTGCTGCGTGTCCCAGAAATCCACCGTCTCCTCCCGCAGCGTCTCGCGGCAGTCTCCGCGGCAGTCGATCCACGTACCGCCCTTGAGACGCATCTGCGGACCGAGTGGTCCCCGTCGAACGACGGCGGTGTAGCAACCGTTTCCATGGCGACTGCAGGCGGTTACGCTGCGGTCATCCGGCCCGCTGCGCTTGCTCTTGCCGGTATGGCGCGGCTCGGCGACGGCGGGTGGCGCCCTGTCGGCTACGCCCTGCATGAGCAGCGCAACTGCGCCGAGCCGCAAGGCGAGCCACGTCATGGATTTGAAGCCTGCCCGTCCCGCAGGGGTGCGAGATCGCCTCGGGTGCATCATCGGATCGCGCTCACGACGTGCCTGCTTTCTTGGTGGTTGCGTCGTCGGGACCGAGTGCCATTGCGTCGGCGGTCTTGTGGCGCTTCGCTTTGTGGTCGGGCTCGACGTGGATGATGGCATCCGAGCCCGGCACAGAGGTTGCGATGGCCGCCTCGATGCGGTCGCAGATCTCGTGCGCAGCCTCGACGGTCATCGCGCCCGGCACGACCAGATGGAACTCGACGAACGTCGCGCGGCCGGCATGCCGCGTTCGGATGTCGTGAGCCTCGAGCGCGCCGCCGCCAGCCACCAAAATGGCAGTCCGTATCTTGGCCTGGATCTCGGGCGAGGCGGCCTCGTCGAGCAGGCTCGACATCGACTGCCGCATGATCGTGAAGCCCGACCACAAGATGTTGATGGCGACCGCTGCAGCCAGCAGCGGGTCGAGGATCAGCCAGCCGGTGACCGCAGCCAACGCAAGCCCGGCGATGACGCCGACCGAGGTCACGACGTCGCCTATCAGGTGCCATCCGTCGGCGGCGAGCGCCGGCGAGCGCCAGATCCCGCCGCGGCTGATCAGCCACCATGCCCAGCCCGCGTTGATGGCTGCGGCGGCGAGGTTGATGGCAAGGCCCAACGCCGGCGCCGTGATCTCACGCGGCTCGCGGATGGCGCCCCATGCAGCCTCGAGCACGAGTAGCGCCGCGACGACGATCAGAACGCCCTCGAAGACGGCCGAGAAGTACTCGGCTTTGTGGTGGCCGAATGGATGCTGCCTGTCGGCCGGAGCGCTGCTGACCCGGATCGCCAGCATGGCTGCGACTGCGGTGACGATGTTGACGGTGCTCTCGAGCGCGTCGGAGTAGAGCGCGACACTGCCCGTGACCCAGTAGGCAAGGTACTTGATCGCCATGACCATCACAGCCACGGCGATGCTGGCGATCGCGGTCCGCTGAATGCGCGCTTCCGTGTCTTCCATCGGACGGTGTTGGCTCGCGGAACGGGGCATCGGTCGACCGCTCGATCGGATTCAGGCGGGGCTCGATGATCCCGCGCCTGCTTGTTGCCACACGCCGCGCGCCGGCACCATCCCTACGGTGACCTATGGCCTTGTGGTGCCGTCCACAGCTTATCCCGATCGCCTCCTCGCGGCAGGTCGGCGAATCTGTTGCACCGTAGGACGCGGTGCGGCCTGCTCCGCCAAACGAGAGGTCCCACAATGGCCAACTTCACGACGCATATTGCGGTCGGCACTGTAGTCGCGGGTTCGCTGGCTGTCGTAACCCTGGCCGCGGACGTGGTGGGACCGGAAAGCCTGCTCGCCGTGACCATGGCGGGTGTCCTCGGATCGGTCTTGCCCGACATCGACCTCAAGGACTCGCGGCCGAGCAAGGCCATGTTTTCGGGCCTCGGGATCTTCTTCTCGTTCGCGGTGCTGTTCAACTTCGCGGGACGGTTCTCGATCGTCGAGATGCTCGTGCTCTGGCTCGGCACGCTGGCGTTCGTGCGTTACGGTCTTCATGCCGTATTTCATGCTCTGGCGGTTCACCGCGGCATTTGGCATTCGATGCTCGCCGCCGCCTTCAGCGCCGCAGCCACGGCCGCGATCTTCTATCACGTGCTCGGACGCCACGAGGGCGTCGCGTGGCTTGGCGCCGGCTTCCTGTTCATCGGCTTCATCACGCACCTCGTGCTGGACGAGCTCTATTCCGTCGATGTCATGGACACGCGGATCAAGGCCTCGTTCGGCACAGCCCTCAAGCTGATCGACCGCAAACATCCCGTTCATTCGGGCGCCATGGCAGCGGCACTCGTCCTCGCCTATCTGGCCGCCCCGCCGACGGCCACGTTCGTCAACGGCATCTCGTCTCAGAGCATGTGGGCGGGTCTGCAGCAGCGCCTGCTGCCGGCTGATGCGTGGTTCGGTGTCTACCGTCCAGGCTGGGCTTCCGTCGCGGCTCGCGCGCCCGCCGCGCCCGGTGCCATCGTCACGGGATCGGTTCCGGAAACTGGGGCAGGCGCGCCCCAGGGCGCGGGTGGCTCGGACGCGAACGTCCCCCGATCGGCTGTACCAGAGCCTGGTGCGGCTGGCGCGACCCTGGCGCCGCCCCCGGCTGCCGACTGACAAGAAGGTCGCACTGGCGCTGCCGATTTGTCGCGACGCGCAAAAGGTCCGAGATACCCTGAGGTGAAAGACCTCAGTTCGCCATGCTTTTCAAACCGGCGAGGTAGGTGCTCACCAAGTCTTCGACAAGCGGCACGGCGTTGTCCGCAGAGATGTTCGAGAGCTTGTCGGCCGTGGACAGCGACGTGATCCCATGCACGCCCGACCACAACACTCGTGCCGCCCGCTTCAGCGCCACGGGGTCGGCGCCGCCGATGACCGGGACGAGCGCCGCTTCGATCTCGCTCATGAGGCTTTCGAGCTTGATTTGATACCAGGGCGGTACCGCTTGTCCGGTGGGCATATGGTGCTCGAAAATAAGGTTCCACAGCCGCGGGTTCTCGTGCGTGAAGGCGAGATAGGCGCGGGCGATCTGCAAGAGGTGCTGCGTCGCATCGCCATTGCTGCGGATCTGGGCGAGCCGCTCGGCGAGTTGGTCGAGGAGCCGGGCCTCGATGGTCAGCACCAGATCATCGAGGTTATGGAACACGTTGTAAAGCGTGCCGGGCGAGTAGCCGATGCGCCGGGCGATCTCGCGAGCCGAGAGACCGGCCAGGCCGTCGCGCTCGATAATCTCCGTCGAAGCCTTGAGGATGAGGTGCCGAAGTTCCTCGGGTGTATGTATCGATCGTCTGCCCATTGCCAATCCGGTCAAGTTCCACCGCGACCGGACGACCGACTGACCCGTCGTTGCCGGGCCTCCAGCAGTAGATGCCGCAAGGGGGCGGCGCAAGCTCAAGCGCCCCGTATGGCAGTCGAAAGACAGTTATACGGATCGCAGAGGAATGCGCTAAAATCTATTTAAGACAATAAATTAGCTGTTCGACCATAGCCGATTGGACATTTGAGACGTAAGCAGATCAATGTGCTGTCGCGTGGAGGACCAAAGCAAACGGGCACCCGTGCGGGTGCCCGTCCAGGTTCTCGCGTGCGGACGCTCGGCAATCAGGGGCAGGCGAAGTCGCAGCGGCTCGAGGAGTTCTCGTGGTCGGAATTGTGCACGCAGTCCGAGCGGGGCGTGAATGTCGACTTGTCGCGCCAGTTTACAAGTCCGCCGGTCCCCGTGTCCTTGAACGGATTGTCCGCCCAGTTCACGAACAGCGGCCGGAAGCCGTACTCCGTCTCGACCACGACCACCCGGCTGCCGGGGCTGATCAGCCCTTCGGGCAGCGTGTAGTTGGCGCAACGGGCGGGAACATCCTTGCCCTGGTGCGAGTACGACCATTCGACGACCGGCTGTTCGCCGGGCGTGATTGGCGAGCGAACGGCGATGACGCCGAGCTTCAGCGTGTCGGAATCGTAGGGATGCATCAGGTGCTGGATGGCGTTCATCATGCCGTCGAGGTCGGCGTCCGTGATGTCCTGCTCGCGAGCGATGAGATCGGTCGTCATCGCGGTGGCATTGCCGAAGCGGCGATCGGCGTCGATCGCTCGTGCGATCTCGATCGTACCGAGCAGCATGATGACCAGAAGCGGCAGAACCAGTGCGAACTCGACGGCGGCGATGCCGCGCGTATCGTGGCAAAGCCTCGCGGCAAGGCTCGAGAAAGCATGGCGGGGGCGGTTGGCGAGCGTCGATGGCATGGCGTCCTCGGTATGAATCATCGTGGTGGCGCGGCGGTCGGCAGATGTGGCCGGCTCACTGGTAGGGCTCGGTGCGGAAGATCGTGGTCGCTTGGATCAGGGCGGCGCCGTCGAGTTGCGGCACGTTCGTCGCCTTGTCCTTGGCACCGAGCAACAGCCAGGGCATGTTCTGCGCCAGCTCCCATTTGTAGCAGGCGGTCACCAGCACGACGCGGCTCGCCTCGCCCGCGGTCGCGGTGAGCGGATCACTGCCGTTGCCGGCCGTGCCGCGCAGGCCGGATCCGCTTGCGTCGATGCAGCTCAGCGGGAGCACCTCTGCCCACTGCTCGAAGTTCTGAACGTGGATCTGGAGGTTGGAATTGCACTCGACCATCACCGTCAGGTTGTCGCAGACGGCTTGCTTGAAGTCGTCGACG
Source organism: uncultured Hyphomicrobium sp. (assembly GCA_964471635.1). GTDB lineage: Bacteria > Pseudomonadota > Alphaproteobacteria > Rhizobiales > Hyphomicrobiaceae > JAKAML01. The sequence continues at coordinate 67,929 of CAYYGO010000002.1, read as the reverse complement.
GTCTTGGCTTGGCGCTGCGCCTCGCCGGTGCGGATCTGGCGTGCCGCAGTCGAAACGGCGAAGTTGAGCTGGCTGTTTGTCAGCCAATAGTGACCGTAGCCGGCAATGCTCATCATGAACATGAGGAACGGCATGGCAAGCATGCCGAACTCGATGGCCGTGGTGCCCGTCTGGTCCTTGCGCAGACGGATGAGCGTGCTCATCGTTCGCTTGCGCCGGGCTGCCGGCTTCGAGATCTCTGGCTGACGCATCACTGAGGCCCCTGACATGGGTGAGTTGGAACGTGTTGCGTCAAAATCTAATAATGGATGAGTGAAGGAAACATTGACCGGACGATTTTTGGACATAAACGGTAAATGATTTGAGCACCTGATTAACGCGGCGTTAGCTATAATTGTGTTCGAGACGAGCCGCGCGCTCTGCCGTCGCGGTCGCTACCGCCAAGCAAAATGGGACGGATCACGCGGAGCCGCCCCCTGTCTTTTTCGATATGTGTCGAGATGGGCGGGCTATTGTGATCCGGCCTGACCAGCATTCTCGGTCGACTGATCCGAGAACTTCGTCTTCTTCTCGGCGTGCTTCGAGATCGTCTCGAAGAAGTCCTTGTCGTCGCCGATGGTGAGAGTGGGCGAGCAGTTCGGCGTGCAGCTGTAGGAGCTGCGTGCGTTACCGCGGTGCACGTTTACCGTGCGCACCTCGTCGCGCTGGACGACGACCCGCTGGTCCTGGATGACGTTGCGCTCGCCATCGAGCGCAATGATGTTGGTGATGCCGAATGTCTTGCCGGTGACCACCAGGAGATTGCCGCCCTGGACGGCCACGTCGGCAATGGACGGGTTGCCGATGATGACCTCGGCAACCGGCCGAGGAAGCCGCAGCAACTGGGACTGGTCATAATGCACGACTAGGTCGGAGGCGCGTGCATAGCCGGCCTCGAGCCCGAGTGCGGCGGTCAGCGTGGTGGCGGCCAGCAGCGCAGCCTTCAGAAGACCGGCGGTCTGGCTCGAGTGCGTGTGGTAGGGCACCATGTCGGGCTTTCCTTATGCCGAAGCTCTCTCGGCTATTTGGCGGAGAAATGGTGAAGGAACGCTAAACGCGCGGTCCGATCCGGAGCGTTCCCTGCGCGGAGGTGGTCCAAAGGCTCTCGGCAGGCGCGGCGGCTCGGCTCCGATCTGTCGGCGGAGGCGGCTCGCGGCCGGAAACCGACCGGCATTTTGAGCCGACGCAACGAAGGTGAGCGCCTTCGCATCGAATTCGCCTTCAGAACGTATCGAAATTTAGCGGCTATTGTCGAAGAGGTAAGCGTAATCCGATGCGCCCGCACGGTGCATCCCCGAATTAACTCCTGCTTAGCGGGCCGGGCGCTACCGTCCTCTCACTCCAGCGAGCCGGATGCGGGTCCGGCGCCGGATGCAACAGTAAGTCAACTCCAAGCTTGGATTGGGAGAGTAGCTATGAACATCTTCGCTCGCTTCATGAAGGACGAGTCTGGCGCCACCGCGATCGAGTACGGCCTGATCGCCGCTCTCGTCGGCGTGTCGATCATCGTCGCCCTGCAGGACCTCAGCGCCGGCCTGAACACGATCCTCGGCACCGTCGCCACGACGCTGACGTCGGTCTGATCGGCCTCGCGATCGAGAGATCGCGGTCGCCTGAAGGACGCCTAAACGAGCCACCCGGTGCGCAAGCACCGGGTGGTTTCGCTTTTTGGACGAGCCGAGGCGGCGTGTTCCCCGGACAGCCGCGCCTCCGGATCGACCGCGGTTTCGATTGCGGCGGGCGAGCCGACACGATCGCTCTACGGCATGCGACGCACGCCTCTGTCCACCCTATGCACCTGGTCTCACCCAACGACGCCGCTTTATCGCTCGCGCGTTGGTATTCGTCTCCTCGGCGGGGTTCCCTTGGATCGGCGGGTCCGAGGACTACCGAAGCGGCGGGGCATGGGAGGCTGGTATGATCGCGACAGTTTCGAGCATTTCCGCTGGTCGCCAATAGATTCTCCGGGAGAATAAATAAAATCTTAGCCCCGGTTCACTGCGGCGCATATCCAAGTAAGTTGGACGATCCAATTATCCGACAACTGCCTTGTCATCAGTGCTTGGCAATACTCATTTGGTTGATGGATATACTGCAGAAGTTGCTGCCGATGTCATTGTGGCACACTGTCATATTCCCCATTTTTACCCGGAATTAATTGGGGGCGTGTAGGGTTGCACTTGTCCGACGAGACGGGTGCGGGCCCGCCGGCGGATGCAACAGGAAGTCAACTCAAGCTTGGATTGGGAGAGTAGCTATGAACATCTTCGCTCGCTTCATGAAGGACGAGTCTGGCGCCACCGCGATCGAGTACGGCCTGATCGCCGCTCTCGTCGGCGTGTCGATCATCGTCGCCCTGCAGGACCTCAGCGCCGGCCTGAACACGATCCTCGGCACCGTCGCCACGACGCTGACGTCGGTCTGATCGGCCTCGCGATCGAAAGATCGCGCTCGCCTGAAGGACGCCTAAACGAGCCACCCGGTGCGCGAGCACCGGGTGGCTTCGCTTTTTGGAGCCGTCGGGCGGTTGCGACCAGGCGGTTCCAATTCAGCGGCACGGATTTACCAATGTTTTGGGGTAACGCGTGTTCAGTATTTGCCGATGGCCGTGAAGTGCCGGGGATTACCTGTAATTTAAGCGCGGGCCGATAGTTTCACACGTACGATGATGTGACATCGTCCGCGCCAGTAGATGGTGAGCGGCCGGTGTCGCCCCCGAAGCCGCGCAGATGCCAAATGTGACACGTGAGTTGGAGGCGAATATGCGGATCAATGAGACTTGCCTGAAGGCGCGGCCTTTCCTCGACTCGGACGACGGCGCGACGTCGATCGAGTACGCACTTATTGCTGCGTTTGTGGGGCTGGGCCTTGTAGTGCCGCTGACCGAGCTTGGACCGGAGCTCGCAGGCATCTTCACGCAGATCGGAACGTTCCTCTCGTCCGTCTGAGGCCGAGCATCCGCGCGAAGCGAGCGTCGATGCGGCGCGGTGCGATGGTCCAGTTTACCGGCGCTTAACCCTGAACTGCCATGATTCGCTGGCGTTCGATGGGGCCGTGCCCCTCAAAAGAGGTGGAGTAAAGCGGTGTTCGAGTATCCCTTGCTGTTCGTGTTCCCGCTGTTCATGGCATATGCAGCGGCCTCCGATCTTCTGACGATGACGATCCCGAATCGGATCTCGCTCGTCCTCATCGCGGCGTTCCTGCTGCTCGCTCCCCTGGCAGGTCTCGGCTGGCCGGCATTCTGGCAGCACATGGCAGCCGGTGCGGTCGTGCTCGCCGCGGGCATTGCCCTGTTCGCGCTTCGCGTGTTCGGTGGCGGCGACGCCAAGCTGTTGGCTGTGGCATCGCTCTGGCTCGGCCTGGACCAGCTCGTCCCCTTCTTCGGTTACGTTGCTATGATCGGTGGTGCACTCTGCGTCGTCATCATCGCCTACCGCAGGCTGATTCCGGCCGCCAAGCTCGCGCTTCCCGACTGGGCGCTGCGTCTGCACAACCCGAAGACCGGCGTTCCCTACGGCATTGCCATCGCTGGTGCCGCGCTCGTCGTCTACCCGAAGACGCCCTGGTACCAGGCCTTCGTAATGTAGAGCCACGCCGGTGAGAGACCCGGAGACGTCTTTTCGGCAACAGACCCGGGTATGCGGGCGTCGAGCGCCGTTTTTGGGACGCCGCTTAACCTCGCATTGACGATTGTCGCGCACACTCGGCCTCGAATTAGGGGGGTAGGACCCCTGGCGAGAGGACCTTTGCGCGATGAAACGAGCTCAGCTTATCGGTCTTTCAGTTGCGGGCGTGGCGGGCGTGCTGGCCTTCGTGACGATGAAGGGCATCGTCAACAAGCCGCAGCCTCAGAAGCAGGTGCAGGTCCAGGTCAACTCGACCGAGGTGCTGGTCGCTCGTGCGGACATCGGCCTTGGCCAGATCGCGGCCGAGAAGGACTTCAAGTGGCAGACGTGGCCGGCGGACGCAGTGACGCCGACGTTCATTACGAAGGCGCAAGGCGTCGCGGTGATGCGCGAGCTGTCCGGTGCGATCGCGCGGGCGCCGATCATCGCCGGTGAGCCGATCACCTCGCACAAGCTGATCAAGCCCGGACAAGGCGGCGTGCTCGCTGCCATTCTGCCGTCGGGCATGCGCGCCATCTCGACCAAGATCAAGGAAGAGACGGCGGTCGGCCGCCTGATCCTGCCGAACGATCATGTCGACGTCATCCTGATCCGGCGCCTGCGCAACAAGAACGGCGGCGAGGAGCACGTCTCCGACACGCTGTTCCGCAACGTTCGCGTTCTCGCACTCGGACAGCAGATCGAGAGCAAGGAAGGCAAGAAGACCACCGACGGCTCCGCCAACACGGCGACGCTCGAGCTTACGCCGCGTCAGGCCGAGTTGCTCGCGCTCGGAGCGTCGATGGGCGAGATCAGCCTCGCGCTTCGCTCGGTTGCCGATCTCAACGGCGAAAACGGGCCATCGAGCGGTAACGACCTCAACAAGCAGCGTGGCAACGCCATTCGTATCCTGCGTTACGGCGCCCGTTCGCGCGCCTACGGCGTCAATTGACGAACGACACCCAGAGAAGTGACCAGGATCTAGGAAGGTAGCGAAAATGCGGAAATCCCCAACGAGGGCTTTGGGTGCGCTCGTTCTCGCTCTGGCGAGCGCCCTGTCCATCACGGCCATGGCCGGCCCCCGCAACCGCGACGTGGCTATTGCGCCAGACGTCAACCAGCATTCGGTGATGACGATCCCAGCCAACGCGGCATTCCCGGTCACCAAGAGGGTGGCTCTGGGCACGGGCAAGTCGTTCCTCGTTCAGTTCCCCTTCGAGCTGAAGGACGTCCTGGTGGCCGACCCGACGCGCGTCGACGCAGTGGTTCAATCGGCCGACCGTGTGTTCCTCATCGCCAAGAAGGCTGGCCAGACCAACGCGTTCTTCTTCGATGCCAACGGCCAGCAGGTGCTGACGATCGAGGTCACGGTCGGTGCCGACCTGTCCTCGCTCGACCAGTTGCTCCGCCGCCTGATCCCGGGCTCGAACGTCAAGACAGACATGGCCGGCAAGGCGCTGGTCTTGACCGGCTCGGTGCGCACTCCGATCGATTCGAGCCGTGCCGCCGACATTGCCGAGCGCTTCGCTGAGGCCAACACCGAGCTGATCCAGTCGGTCAGCGGTGCCAGCAGCGGTGGCGGCGGCAGCGCACAGCCTGGTCAGAACGGCGGCTCGAGCGGCGCGGCCGGCTTCCAGGTGCAGCCCGACAACAGGGCCGGCTCCAATTCGACCGAGAAGAAAGTGATCAACCTGCTCGCCGTCGAGGGCGAGGAGCAGGTGATGCTGAAGGTAGTCGTCGCGGAGGTCCAGCGCACGCTGCTGAAGCAGCTCGGCATCAACGTCGGCGCCGCTATCAACGCCGGCAACTTCTCGACCCGGCTCCTGACCGCCAATGCGCTGCCGCTGACGGCCGCCGCAGGCCTCGGCGCATTGCCGGTTCCCGGCCTCAACGCAGATCCCGACTCGGCCGATTTCGGCGAGTTGTTCAACTACAACGACGGTCCAGGCGGCGACAACAACCCGTCGTTCGGCAACAGCGGCCTCAACGGTCGCTGGACGGGCGGCAAGCAGTCCGTTTCGCACGCCTTGCGCGCCCTGGAGCGGGACGGCCTCATCAAGACGCTGGCCGAGCCCAATCTGACGGCGGTTTCGGGAGAAGCCGCGAAGTTCCTGGCCGGCGGCGAGTATCCGGTTCCTGTGGTCGACAGCTCCGGTCAGATCTCGGTCGTCTACAAGGAGTTCGGCGTCGGCGTGTCGTTCACTCCGGTGGTGCTGTCCGAGGGGCGCATCTCGCTCAAGATCGAGACCGAGGTCTCCGAGCTGACCAACCAGGGTGCCGTCCAGCTCTCCAATCTTTCAATCCCGGCGCTCAGGAAGCGTACGGCGCGGTCGACTGTCGAGCTGCCGTCGGGCGGTTCGCTCGCCATGGCCGGCCTGCTCTCGGAGGACACGCGCCAGAACATCGACGGCCTGCCGGGTCTGAAGGACGTTCCAATTCTCGGCACGCTGTTCCGCTCGCGCGACTTCATCAAGCAGGAGACCGAGCTCGTCGTCATCGTCACGCCCTACATGGTGCGCCCGACGTCGCGTCAGAACCTAGCCCGTCCGCTCGACGGTCTCGCCGACGCGTCCGACATGAAGGCGAACTTCCTCGGGCATCTCAACCGCATCTACGGCCGCGGACAGGCTCAGCCTGTGGGCGACCTCAAGGGCGACTACGGGTTCATCGTCGAATAAGCCGACCGCTGGAGACATCAAGATGACTGCTTTCGTCACTCTGAAGCCGGTCGCCCATGCCGGTGCCATGACCAAGATCGCCAGAGCCGCATTCGTCTCGCTTCTGGCGCTGTCCGCGGCCGGCTGTCGCGACCAGGTGGTCGGTCCGCAGGTGGCGGGCTGGACGCTGGTCGACCCCTCGCAGCGCCACCCGATTCTCGTCTCGCAGAAGCCGCAGCATTTGCAGCTTCGCGTATCGCGCGGCTCGGCCGGTCTGACACCCGCACAGCGTGCCGACGTGCTCGATTTCGCGGGCCGCTGGCGCGCGGCGGATGCGGGCAACAGCCGGCTGGTGATCTCGGTGCCGTCGGGTGCGACCAACGAGGTCGCCGCGATGCACGCCGTGCAGGACATCCGTGGGCTGCTCGACGAGAACGGCTTCCAGGAGAGCGCGATCTCTGTCGAGGCCTACCACGAGCAGGGCGATCCGCAGCCGCCGATCCGCGTCTCCTTCCTGCGCTACGTCGCCGAAGCGCCCGAGTGCGGCGAGTGGCCGGCAAACCTCGCCTTCGAGCCGCAGAACCTGCCGTTCCACAACTTCGGCTGCGCCTCGCAGCGCAATTTCGCAGCGCAGATCGCCAATCCCGCCGACCTCCTCGGCCCGCGCAGCGAGACGGCTCGCGCGTCCGAGCGCCGCGGCGCCCAATGGGAGAAGTACGTCAAGGGTGATCCGACCGGAGCCCGCAAGACGCAGGATGAGCGGACGGACACCAGGAATCAGTGAGGTCAGAAGCCATGACGACGAAGCACATGATGACTGCTGCTGTCGACGCCGAGGCCACGGGCCGCGCGCTCGCGCAGTACGACGAGGCGTTCTCCGGCGACGCCGCGCACCATACCGAGCGTGCGCGTCCGATTCCGCGGATCTCGATCCAGGCGTTCTGTGAGGATCAGTCGTTCACTCACGTGCTCCAGGCGGCTGCCGAGGACCGGCGGCTGGCCAAGGCCCACGTCAGCGTTCACATGGGTGGAGCAACCGCTGCGGTTGCCCATTATCAGGAGAGCCCCACCCCCAACCTCATCATCATCGAGAGCAGTCTCGGAAGGGGACCGCTGATCGCCGAGCTGGATCGCCTTGCCGAGTGCTGCGATGCGGGCACCAAGGTGGTGATCGTCGGCCGCGTCAACGACGTGATCCTCTACCGCGAACTTCTGAAGCGGGGCGTCAGCGAGTACCTCGTCGGGCCGGTGACGCCGCTCCAGCTCATGGAGAGCCTGTCCAATCTCTACAACAACCCCGACTCCGATCCCGTCGGGCACGTCTTCGCGTTCGTCGGCGCCAAGGGCGGCGTCGGCTCGTCTACGATCTGCCACAACACCGCCTGGACGCTTTCGGAGGTGCTGAAGAACAACGTGATCGTCGCCGACCTCGATCTCGCGTTCGGAACCACCGGCCTCGACTTCAACCAGGACCCGGTGCAAGGCATCGCCGAGGCGCTGGCGAGCCCGGAGCGGCTCGACGAGGTGCTGCTCGACCGACTGCTGACCAAGTGCTCCGAGCATCTCTCGATCTTCGCAGCGCCCGTGCTGCTCGATCGCGACTACGACATCTCTCCGGACGCCTGCGACATGGTGATCGACGTCGTGCGCCAGAACGTGCCGTACGTCGCGGTCGACCTGCCGCACGGCTGGGCGGCCTGGTCGAAGCGCGTCCTGACACAGGCCGACGAGGTCATCATCACAGCTGCCCCCGACCTCGCCAACCTTCGCAATGCGAAGAACATCGTCGATTTCCTGCGCGCCAACCGCAAGAACGACTCGCTGCCGCACCTGTTGCTCAACATGTCCGGTATCCCCAAGCGGCCCGAGATCAGCCGCAAGGAGTTCGAGCAGGCGCTCGATATCAAGGTCATCGGCGAGGTCAAGTTCGACAGCGAAACCTTCGGGCAGGCCTCCAACAACGGGCAGATGATCGAGGAGGTCAATGCCAAGGCCGAGGCGGTGCAGGTTTTCCGGGACCTTGCGATGTCGGTCACGCACCGCAAGGAGATGAAGACCGAGAAGAAGAAGCCGGCGTCCGCCCTGGCCGGCCTCGCGCCGCTGCTGGAGAAGCTGAAGATCAAGCGTTGAGGAACGGATAGATGTTCGGCAAGCGCACCAACGACCCGCAGACACCTAAGCGCATCGGCCAGCCGGCAGCCCCGGCGGCGGCGCCCCAGATGCGTCCCACAGAGGCTCCCAAGCAGCAGGCGCCTGCCGCGGCTCCGGCCGCGGCGCCCGCGCCACCGCGCGCCGAGCCCGAGGTGCAGCAGCGGCGCCACTCGGAGGAGTACTACGACGTCAAGACGACGGTGTTCAACGCGCTGATCGATACCATCGATCTCACGCAGCTTGCCAAGCTCGAGGCGGCGGCGGCGCGCGAGGAGATCCGCGACATCGTCTCCGAGATCATCCAGATCAAGAACGTCGTGATGTCGATTGCCGAGCAGGAGGAATTGCTCGAGGACATCTGCAACGACGTACTCGGATACGGCCCTCTGGAGCCGCTGCTTGCTCGCGACGACATCGCCGACATCATGGTGAACGGCGCAAACACGACCTACATCGAGGTCAGCGGCAAGGTGCAGAAGACCGGCGTCCGCTTCGCCGACAATACGCAGCTGATGAACATCTGTCAGCGGATCGTGAGCCAGGTCGGCCGCCGCGTCGACGAAAGCTCGCCGATCTGCGACGCGCGTCTTCCCGACGGCAGCCGCGTCAACGTCATCGCGCCGCCGCTGGCGATCGACGGCCCGGCGCTCACCATTCGTAAGTTCAAGAAGGACCGTCTCCGCCTCGAGCAGCTCGTCAAGTTCGGCTCTATCACGCCGTCCGCAAAGACGATCCTCGAGATCATCGGCCGCGTCCGCTGCAACGTCCTGATCTCGGGCGGTACGGGCTCGGGCAAGACGACGCTGTTGAACTGCCTCACCGGCTCGATCGACCACGACGAGCGCGTCATCACGTGCGAGGACTCGGCCGAGCTGCAATTGCAGCAGCCCCACGTGGTCCGCCTCGAGACCCGCCCGCCCAACCTCGAGGGCGAGGGCGAGATCAAGATGCGCGACCTCATCAAGAACTGCCTTCGTATGAGACCCGAGCGGATCATCGTGGGCGAGGTGCGCGGACCCGAGGCGTTCGATCTACTGCAGGCCATGAATACCGGCCACGACGGTTCGATGGGAACGCTGCACGCCAACAGCCCGCGCGAGGCCATCGGCCGTCTCGAAAGCATGATCATGATGGGCGGCTATGCGCTTCCGGTGCGCACCATCCGCGAGATGATCGTCGGCTCCATCGACATCATCGTGCAGGCCTCGCGACTGCGCGACGGCTCGCGCAAGATCACCCACATTACCGAGGTGATCGGCATGGAAGAGGACGTGGTGACGCTGCAGAACATTCTCGTCTACGAGATCCTCGGCGAGGACGTGAACGGCAAGATCATCGGCCGCCACCGGTCGACCGGCATCGCGCGTCCGAAGTTCTGGGAGCGCGCCGAGTACTACAGCGAGCAGGACCGCCTGGCCGCCGCACTGGCTGCCTCCGAGGTCGTCGACGAGAACGGCAACGTGCTCGGGGAGAGCCATGGCTAACGATATGATGCCCTTGATTGCAGCCCTCCTGGCTGCAGTCGCGATTGCTGCCGCCGTTCTTGCCTTCGCCTGGCCCTACATGTCGGGCGAGGGGCAGAAGGAGAAGCGTGTCCAGACGGTGACCGAGAGCCGCACCAAGAAGGTCGCGGCGCGGAGCCAGGCCGATACGGCGGCGAACCGCCGCAAGGCCGTGCAGGACACGCTGAAGGACATCGAGAAGCGCGACAAGCAGGAGAAGGTTACGCTGCGACTTAAGCTGCAGCAAGCCGGCCTCGACGTGACGCCCCGCTCGTTCTGGATCGCCAGCGCGGGCCTCGGCGTCGTCTGCGGCGCCTCCGTCCTGTTGTCGTTCCAGCCGACGGCGCTGACTCAGATCGGTGCGCTGATCGCAGCATTCGTGGGCATGTTCGGTCTGCCGCGCTGGGTGCTCTTCAAGATGATCCAGCGCCGTCAGGCCAAGTTCCTGGCCGAGCTTGCCAACGCCATTGACGTGGTCGTCCGCGGCGTCAAATCGGGTCTGCCGCTCAACGAGTGCCTTCAGGTGATCTCGCGCGAGAGCCCTGAGCCGATCGCAAGCGAGTTCCGAGAGGTGGTCGAGCAGCAGCGCGTCGGCGTCCCGCTGTCGGAGGCGCTGGAACGTCTTACCCAACGCATGCCGCTGTCGGAGGTGAAGTTCCTCACCATCGTGATCTCGATCCAGCAGCAGGCCGGCGGCAACCTGTCCGAGGCGCTCGGCAATCTTGCCGGCGTGCTTCGCGACCGCATCCGCATGGCGATGAAGGTCAAAGCGCTGTCGGCGGAGGCCAAGGCGTCGGCCATGGTGCTCGCCTCGCTGCCGTTCATGGTCACGTTCATGATCTATGGCGCCTCGCCCGACTACATCGCGCCACTGTTCTCGACCAAGACCGGCAACTTCATGCTGGTGGCGGGACTGAGCTGGATGGGCGTCGGCGTGCTGCTGATGCGCAAGATGATCAACTTCAAGTACTAGCCCCCTCCGCATGGATGCGTCGCAGGCTCCGGCACTGCTTCTAGAACGGTGACAACATGATCACGGATATCGTCGATACGGTGATGCGGCCGCAGTTCGTGGTGACGGTGCTTGCCGCCGTCTCCGCGTTCGCGACCGTGCTGACCATCGCCATGCCGATCCTGCAGCGCGACAGGATGGCTCAGCGCATGAAGATCATGGCCGTCGAGCGCGACAAGATGCGGGCCTCGCGGCTCGCGGAGATGAATGCCAAGGACGGCCGGACCAAGCTGCGTCAGACGCCGAAGGGCTTCATGCAGCAGATCGTCGACCAGTTCGATCTGCGCCAGAAGTTCGACAGCGAGGAAGTGCGCAACAAGCTCAAGATGGCGGGCATGCGCGGCCAGGCGCCGCTCGTCACCTACATGTTCTTCCGCCTCGTGGTGCCGCTGATCGTGTTCCTCGGCACGCTCTTCTATCTGTTCGTGATGTCGAAGGCGTCCTACCCACCGACCATCAAGATCATGATGGCGATCGGCGGCGGTTTTGCAGGCTTCTATCTGCCCAATCTCTTCATCGAGAATCTGGCTCAAAAGCGACAGGTGGCGATCAAGCGCGCCTTTCCGGACTCCCTCGATATGCTTCTGATCTGCGTGCAGTCGGGCATGTCTGTCGAAGCCGCCTTCGGCAAGGTCGCCCGCGAGGTCGCGACGCAGTCGGTCGAGCTCGCCGAGGAGCTGTCGCTCACCACCGCCGAGCTGTCCTATCTGCCCGAGCGGCGCCTCGCCTACGAGAACCTCGGCCGGCGCACCGGTTTGCCGGGGGTCAAGGCGGTTGCCACCGCGCTGATCCAGGCCGAGCGCTACGGTACGCCGGTCGGCCAGGCCCTGCGCGTCATGGCCAAGGAAAACCGCGACATCCGCATGTCGGATGCCGAGAAGAAGGCCGCGGCCCTGCCGCCGAAACTCACCGTTCCGATGATCGTGTTCTTCCTGCCGGTGCTGTTCGTCGTCATTCTCGGCCCGGCGGCAATCAAGTTCTGGAAGATGCAATGAGCTCTTGAACTGCGCTGGCCGCTCGTGAAGGCACGGTCGCGTGGCACGAATGAGTTCGCGTAGCGAAGGCCCTGGTCGGCACCAGGGCCCTTTCGCGTTCCCGGATGGGCGCCGTCAAGCGGCGGTTAGCCAACGGCGCTGTCACCATCCATCAGGCGCCATGTCCGTCCGGAGCCCGCGACACGCGCGCGCTTGCCGTGCGTGGTCTGGGTCGGTGCGGAATAGCGCCGTCCGCGTAGTTGGGATCGCTCTAGCCGGTTTACGGCAGACGCTGAATAAGGGGGGGTCGATCCGTGGGGGAGGGCAAGAACGCCGACTGGCCGGCAAGCGCCGACGGGAGCTCCCGCAGGCGGGTGTCCTGTGCGTCCCTAAGGGTAGCCTCAGTCAGCTCTCGCAGGATTTCGCCGGGCTCGTGATCGAGTCGGCTCCGCCACCACCGCCCTTGGCAACACGCACGATGGTGCCGCCCCTCGCTTTCTGACAGGAGGCGGCACGACCGGTCGGCACGGCTGGGCGAGCTCGCGTCTTGACGGCGGGCGGGTGCGAGGTCGCTCTCCGTCTCAGCGCGTCGATGGCTTGAACACGGGTTCGCCTGCCGCCGCGCCGTCTGCGAGGCGTGCGGCGGCGTTGACGCGAGCGGCGGCGGCGGTCTCGACGTTGGCGGGCTTCAGGGGAGCGGCCGGCGCCTTTGCCTTCTGCGCAGCCGGGCGGGCCTCGCTGCCGCCTGCCAAAACGGCCGTAGCGGCCACGGGCTGGGCTGCATCGGAGTTGACGAGCTTTTTCAGGATCTCGGCGTTGTGGGCGACCTGTTCGGCGGCCAGCGCGCCGCTGCCGAGGGTTTTGGCCTCGTCGGAGCGTCCCTGCAGCGCGAGCACGATGGCGAGGTTCTGGCGCACCTTTGGATTTGTGTCGTCAGTCTCGATCGCCTTGCGCAAGAGCCCCTCGGCCTTTCCTGCCTCGCCGCTCATCGCATAGGCCATGGCGAGGTTGTTGGCGACCGACGCCCGGTCGCTCGCCAGCGTCATCGCCTTCTCGTAGAACGGAATGGCGTCCTTGTAGCGACCCTGCTTGGCAAGCAGCGTCCCGCGGGCCGAGATGACGCGCCAATCGGGATTGGAGGGGTCGTCCGCCTTCTCGAGGAGCGGCCCGGCGACTGAAAGCTGGTCGAGCTCGAGCGCAAGGCGGCCGTACTCCGATGTCAGCTTGCGGTCGCCGCCGTGATAGATGGCTGCCTGTTGAAGCACGGCAAGCGCCTGGGTTTTGCGGCCCATGGCCTTGAGGTTCTTGGCATACGAGATGGCGCCATCGAGGTCGCGCGGGTTCTTCTGGTACTGCTTGCCCCAGTACTCGGTCGCGCGCTCGAGTTCGCTCTGCTGAACGGCGGGCTCGGTTGCGGCCTTGGCGGCGCCCGTCGGCGCTTCAGCCAGGAGCTGCTGCTTCACACTGTCGCCGAGGCCGCCAGCGCATCCGCCCATCATAAGGGTCGCGGTTAGCGCGGCCATGGTCCGCACGGCGGTGTTGCGGACCCGGATCTGATCGATGTTACGAGCGAACGGCATGTCGAGGCTCCCTTCAACCCCTTCTGGGGCGAATCATTCGAATTCGTGAGCCAGTCTTCTGGGACAGCCCTCAACAAACGCTTAACCCTGCCGTTCCGCCCCGGTCCCGTGCCAGCGTGCAGCCGCGGTTGTGTCCGGAGCCGCCGGAGGCTATGGCGGTAGATGTATTGCCGCGCGGATCGGGTCGCGGTGTGGACGGATCGGGAGCGCAAGGCCACAAATGACCAGCGAGAACATGCCCTGGGCGGCAGTGGCGGCATCTCGACCGTCCCCGGCCGACATACTGGTTGCCGGGCTGAGCCACGCTGTCCCCGTCAGGCTCGCAGCCGAGCAGGCCGGGAAACCGGTCGATCTTGGGCTCGGGGCGGCGGCCGACGCCTGGCTCGCAGCCACGCGCTTCACCGCAGCGGCGAAGAAGCAGGTGCTGGTTCCGGACGGCACGGGCGGCGTTGCGGCCGTCGTGCTCGGCCTCGGCAACGGTGCGGCTGGCGAGCCATCCGGCTCCTCTGCGCTGCTCGCCGGCCAGCTCGCGCAATCGTTGCCACCCGGCGACTATCAGCTCGATGCCCGCGGTACCGACGCGCGGCTAGCTGCGCTCGCCTGGGGGCTCGGCGCCTATCGATACCGCATGTACAAGTCGGGTCCATTCGACGCCGTCCCGCGGCTCGAGGTTCCGGCGGGCGTCGATCGCGACAGCCTCTTGAACGAGGTCGAAGCGGTGTGGCTCGGCCGCGATCTGATCAACACGCCGGCGTCCGACCTCGGTCCTGCCGAGCTCGAGGCGGCCGCCCGTGCGCTTGCCCTGCGGCATGGCGCCGACGTCTCGTCCGTCGTCGGCGATGCGCTCATCGACCAAGGCTGTCGGCTCATTCACGCCGTCGGTCGCGCCAGCACGGGCGCGCCGCGGCTCGTGGATATCCGCTGGGGCCGCAAAGGTGCGGCGAAGGTCACGCTGGTCGGCAAGGGCATCACGTTCGACACCGGCGGCCTCGACATCAAGCCGTCGAGCGGCATGCTGCTGATGAAGAAGGACATGGGGGGCGCGGCCACAGCACTGGCACTCGGTCACATGGTGATGGGCCAAAAGCTCGACGTCGAACTGCGGATTCTGCTGCCGATCGCCGAGAACAGCATCGCGGGCAATGCTTTCCGGCCGAGCGACGTTGTCCGCAGTCGCGAGGGCCGCACCGTCGAGATCGGCAACACTGATGCCGAAGGCCGGCTCGTCCTCGCCGATGCGCTGTCGCTGGCCGACGAGGACGACCCCGGCACGGTGCTCGTGTTCGCGACACTGACGGGTGCGGCGCGGGTCGCACTCGGGCCGGACCTGCCGGCGCTCTTCACCGACGACGATCGCTTCGCACTTGCTGTTGCCGAGGCGGGTCTGGCCTGCGGCGATCCGGTCTGGCGCATGCCGCTCTGGCCCGGCTACGAGCGCCATCTCGACAGCGACGTGGCCGACATGAACAACGTCTATGACGCGCCGTTCGCGGGCGCGATCACGGCCGCACTGTTCCTGCGCCGCTTTGCGAGGAAGGCGCGGCGGTTCGCGCATTTCGACCTCTATGGCTGGCGGCCGCAGCCACGGCCGCTCGGTCCCAAGGGAGGCGAGCCGCAGACCGCGCGTGCGGTGTTCGCGGCGCTCAAGGCGGAGTACGGTCGATGAGCGGCGGCGGCGCGCAGGCACTGGTGCCGCGGCTCGACCCGCGCCGCAATGCCTTCCGCCCCGACCTCGCCGACACGCGGCTCGCGGGCCGTGTCGAGGCTCAGCGCTACGTATCGGGTCGGACCGCACAGGTGACGCGTGCGCAGGTGCCGCTCCGACGGCAGCCCATTCCATTGCTCGGCTTCGACACCGAGGCGCTGTTCGGCGAGACAGTGAGGGTCTTCGACGAAGCGAACGGCTGGGCGTGGGTGCAACTCGATAGCGACGGCTATGTCGGCTACCTGCCGGCCGACACCCTAACGGCCGACGTGCAGCCGGGAACCCATCAGGTGCGGGCGCTCGGAACGTTCGTCTATCCTGAGCCCGACATCAAGGCGCCGCCGATCCTGCATCTGTCGATCAATGCCCGGCTGTCGGTCGTCGATGCCGACCTCAAGTTCGTGCGGCTCCGGTCGGGCGGCTTCGTGATTGCGCGCCATGTGGCGGAGATCGGGCGCTACGAGCGCGACATCGTCGAGATCGCCGAGCGGCTCGTCGGCACGCCCTATCTCTGGGGCGGCAAGACCCGCCTCGGGCTCGACTGCTCGGGGCTCGTACAAGTGTCGCTGCAGGCGGCGGGCATCGCCGCACCGCGTGACAGTGACATGCAGCAGCACGAGCTTGGCGCGAGCCTGCCGATCGAGGCGGGGCTCGACGGCCTCGAGCGCGGCGACATCGTGTTCTGGAATGGCCACGTTGGCATCATGGCCGACGGCGTGATCTTGGTGCACGCCAACGCGCATCACATGGCCGTCGTGGTCGAGACGCTGCCCGAGGCCGTTTCGCGGATCGGCAGCGCCGGCTCGGCGATCACCGCCATCAAGCGGATCGCGTCGCGGCAGATGCCGGCCGCGTGATGCGGCGGTGCTGTCAGCGCTTGCGCCTATAGGGGAGGAAATGCCGGTCGCGCAGCTCCGTCTCTCCCGGCGGCATGGCTGGCGCAAGCTGCCGCTCGCGGCGCCACAGGCCATGTCCGTCGGTGGCGATCCGCGTTTCGATCGACAGCGGCTCGCCGGTCATGCGACTCGAGACGACGCGCTGTATGACGCGGCCCGAGGCGAGCGACCGCACGAGCTCTGCGAACAACTCGAGATCGTCCGTGCGCTGCTCCTCGTAAAGTTCTCCCGCGACGGCAAGGTCGTAGGTGCGGTCGGTGCGCAGCATCAGCTCGAACGGACATGCGCCCGCGGTCCTCGGGGCGACCGTGATCTTCCAGTAATCGCTGCCCTCGTCGCGCTGGATCGCGGCCGCGTCGGCGATCTCGGGCAGCAGGTAGCGCAATTGCTCGATGGCTGCCTGAAGGCGAGCGCGGAACGCATCGTCGGAAAGTGCCGAGATCATCGTGCCTCTTGCTTTCGAGAGCGGGCGGGCGGGGCTACCGCGCGGCCTGCCGAGGACGGGCTGAAACGCACTGCACGGAACCGGCGCAACCAGTGCCGGATTTCCCAAGCGAAGCGACAGCCGGTCAAGCCGTTGTGGCTGCGCGGTGCCTGACCTCGAGGTTGAATGCGGCGGCCAGCAACGCCTTTGTATAATCCTCCTTCGGCGAGCCGAAAATAGCCTCCGATGGTCCCTCCTCGACGCTCTTGCCGTTCTTCATGACAATCACATAGCTGCAAAGTGCACGCACCACGCGCAGGTCGTGGCTGATGAACAGATAGGCCAGGTTGCGTCGCCGCTGCAGATCTCGAAGCAACTCGACGATCTGCGCCTGAACGCTCATGTCGAGCGCGCTGGTCGGCTCGTCGAGCATGACGAAACGCGGCTCCAGCACCATGGCCCGCGCGATGGCGATGCGTTGGCGCTGGCCGCCGGAGAATTCGTGCGGGTAGCGATCCATGGCGCCCGGATCGAGACCGACCTCGGAAAGCGCCGCCGCGACCCGAGAGCGGCGGTCCTCGTAGTCCATGTCGGGCCGCTGGATGAGCAAACCCTCCTCGATGATCTCCGACACGGAAAGACGCGGCGACAGCGAGCCGTAGGGGTCCTGGAACACGATCTGCATCTCGCGGCGCAACGGGCGCATCGCCGCCGATTTCAGCCCGTCGATGCGATTGCCGACATAGGCAATCGGTCCCTCCGCAGAGACCAGACGCATGATGGCGAGGCCGAGTGTGGTTTTGCCCGAGCCCGATTCGCCCACCACGCCGACCGTCTCGCCGGCACGGATCTTGAGCGACAGCCCGTCCACGGCCTTGACGTGATCGACCGTGCGGCGCAGCAGGCCTTTGCGGATCGGAAACCAGACCTTGATGTTATCGGTCTCGATGACAATCGGGGCCGTGGCGTTCATGGTCGGCGGCTCGCCTTTCGGCTCCGCTGCGATGAGGTGACGCGTGTAGGGGTGCTTCGGCTCGTTGAATACGCTCTCGGTCGCGCCATCCTCGACGATCTCGCCGCCGCGCATGACGTAGATGCGATCCGCCATTTTCCGCACGATGCCGAGGTCGTGCGTGATGAGCAGCATGGCCATGCCCATCTCGCGCTGCAGCTCCTTCAAGAGCTCGAGGATCTGCGCCTGGATGGTGACGTCGAGCGCCGTCGTGGGCTCGTCGGCGATGAGGAGATCCGGCTCGTTGGCGAGCGCCATGGCGATCATGACGCGCTGGCGCTGGCCGCCCGACAACTGGTGCGGGTAGGCTCCGAGCCGCTTCTCGGGCTCGCGTATGCCGACCTTGTGCAGCAGCTCGACAACGCGCTTACGGGTCGCGGCTTCGTCCATGCCGCGATGTACTTTGAGCACCTCGCCGACCTGCTTCTCGATCGTATGAAGCGGGTTGAGCGAAGTCATGGGCTCCTGGAACACGATGGAGATCTGATCGCCGCGGATGCGCTGCATCTCCTCCTCGGTGGCGGCGAGCAAATTGCGGCCGCGGAAGAAGATCTCGCCCGAGGGATGCGAGGCGGCCGGGTAGTTCAGGAGCCGAAGAATCGATAGCGCCGAGACCGTCTTGCCTGAGCCCGACTCTCCCACCAGCGCCACCGTCTCGCCCTTGCGGATCGTGAACGAAGCGGCATTGACCGCGAGTACGTCCTTGTCGGCGGTGCGGAACGCGACCGACAGCTTGCGGGCGTGGAGCAGGGTCTGGTCGGAGGTCATCGGTGGCGCCCTATCTGTAGGTCTTTCTGGGATCGAGGGCATCGCGCACCGCTTCGCCGATGAAGATCAGCAGCGACAGCGTGATCGCCACCGAGAAGAAGCCCGAGAGCCCGAGCCAGGGGCTTTCGAGGTGCTTCTTGCCCTGCAGCAGCAGCTCTCCGAGGGACGGCGAGCCGGGCGGCAAGCCGAGGCCGAGGAAATCGAGCGCGGTCAGGGCGGTGATCGAGCCCGAGAGGTTGAACGGCAGGAACGTCAGCGTGGCCACCATCGCGTTCGGCAGCAGGTGCTTCCACATGATCTTGGCGTCGGACAGGCCGAGGGCCCGGGCGGCGGTCACGTACTCGAAGTTGCGCGCGCGTAGGAACTCGGCGCGTACAACGCCGACGAGCGTCACCCAGCTGAACAGCAACAGCGTGCCGAGCAGCGTCCAGAAGCCCGGCACCAGAACCGAGGAGATGATGAGCAATACGAACAGCGACGGGATCGACGACCAGATCTCGAGAAAGCGCTGGAAGATCAGATCCACCCGGCCGCCGAAGTAGCCTTGCACCGCACCTGCTGCAATGCCGATGATCGAGGAGAAAAATGTGAGAACGAGGCCGAAGACGACCGAGATACGGAAGCCGTAGATGACGCGCGCCAGCACGTCCCGCCCCTGGTCGTCGAGCCCGAGCCAATTGGTATTGCCGAGCGCCTCGTAGCGACGAAGCTGGTCGGGCGGAACCTCGCAGTAAGGTGCGCTCGAGGCCCACGGCGGCGGCGCGGGGTAGCCGAGGCATATGCCGCCGCTGCCGACCCGACGCGGATAGTCCTTGTTGATCGTCGAGTAGGAGTAGCGGATCGGCGGCCACAGCATCCAGCCGTTGGCGTGGATCTCGTCAAGGATCACGGGGTCTTTGTAGTCCGTGACGGCGAGGAAGCCGCCGAACTTCGATTCCGGGTAATCGACGACGACCGGGAACAGGGTCTCGCCCTTGTAGCGGACCAGGATCGGGCGGTCGTTGGCGATCAGCTCGGCGAACAGCGACAGCACCAGGAGCGAGAGGAAGATGATGAGGCTCCAGTAGCCGCGGCGGTTCGACTTGAAGTTCTGCCAGCGCCGCCGGTTCACAGGCGAAAGCGTCAGTCGACGCTCGATCTCGCCGCGCCACGTCGCCGAGCGGGCGCGTTTGGCGCCGGCCATCGGGTTCGCCGCGTCTTCGGTCCGGGCGTCCACGGTCAGACCTCCCGGCTCTCAAAGTCGATGCGCGGATCGACGAGCGTGTAGACGAAATCCGAGACGAGGTTCACCAGCAGTCCGATAAGCGAGAAGATGTAGAGGTTCGCGAACACCACGGGATAGTCGCGCTTGTCGATCGCCTCGAACGTGAGGAGCCCGAGGCCGTCGAGCGAGAAAATGGTCTCGATCAGCAGGCTGCCTGAGAAGAAGGCGTGGATGAAGGCGCCTGGGAAGCCCGCGATGATGAGCAGCATCGCATTGCGGAAGACGTGTCCGTAAAGCACCTCCCGCTCGTTGAGCCCTTTGGCACGCGCGGTCATCACGTACTGCTTGCGGATCTCGTCGAGAAACGAGTTCTTGGTCAGGAACGCCATCGTCGTGAATGCGCCGAGCGCCATGGCGATCAGCGGAAGGGTCATGTGCCACGCATAGTCGATCACCTTGCCCCACAGCGACAGCTCGTTCCAGTTGTCGGAGCCGAGGCCGCGCGAGGGGAACCACTGGAAGAACGACGAGCCGGCAAACAATATGAGCAGCAGCACGGCGATGAGGAAGCCCGGTATGGCGTAGCCGACCACCAGCAGACCCGAGGTCCAGGTATCGAACGGCTCGCCGTCTCGAACGGCCTTCCGGATGCCGAGCGGGATCGAGATGAGGTAGGTGATCAGTGTCATCCACAGGCCGAGCGAGATCGAGACCGGCAGCTTTTCCTTGATCAGCTCCAGCACGCTGGTGTCTCGGAAGTAGCTCTTGCCGAAATCGAAGGTCAGGTAGCTCCACATCATTATGAGGAAGCGCTCATGGGCGGGCTTGTCGAAGCCGAACTGCTTCTCGAGGCTTTTCACGAACTCGGGGTCGAGACCCTGGGCGCCGCGGTACTTCGAGCCGACCGTATCGCCGACATTCTGGCCGGTTTGCGTCTGGGCCGGGGTGCCGGCCAGTCCGTCGCCGGCGCCGCCGCCGATGCGCGAGCTGAGTGAAACGTCGCTGCCCGTCAGCTGCGCGATCATCCGCTCGACCGGGCCGCCCGGAGCGAACTGAATGACCGCAAAGCTGATCAGCATGATGCCGATCAACGTTGGAAAGATGAGCAAAATCCGCTTCAGGAGATAGGCGGCCATCGGGTCCGGTTTCTCCTCAGTTGGGCTTCAGGGCGCGGGCCTTGTCCGTATCGTACCACCAGGTATGCGTCACGCCGCGCTCGTAACGCGGTTTCGTATCTGGCCGGCCGAACTTGGCCCAGAACGCGAGATTGTGCGAGGCCTTGTACCAATGCGGCACCCAGTAGTGGCCGGCGCGCAGCACGCGGTCGATGGCGCGCGTAGCGGTGACGAGCTCGCTGCGGTTGCGTGCCGCGATCACCTTCGCGATCAGCGAGTCGACGACCGGGTCGGCGATGCCCGCGAGATTCTGGCTACCTTCCGTGCGGGCGGCCTCGCTGCTCCAATAGGTCTTGAGCTCGACGCCCGGGGTCAGCCGCATCACGTAGCGCTTGACCGTCACGTCGAAATCGAACGACTTCACCCGACGCTCGTACTGCGCCGGATCGACCTTGCGTATCGACGCCTCGATACCGAGCCGCTTCAGGCTGTCGACGTAGGGACCGACGATTCGCTCGAAGCCTGCGTCGAACAGCAGGACCTCGATGGTGAACGGCTCGCCTTTGGCGTCCACGCGCTTGCCGTTTTGGACCTTGAGACCCGCTGCGTCGAGCAGTCCAGCTGCCTCGCGAAGCAGCTTCCGGTCGGCGCCCGAGCCGTCGGTAACGGGCGGAGAATAGGGCGCGCCGAACACCTCCTTGGGCAGCCTGTCGCGGAATGGCTCGAGCAGCGCCAGCTCCTCGGCCGAGGGAAGGCCCGTGGCCTTCAACTCGGAGTTCTCGAAGAAGCTTGCCGTGCGCTTGTAGAGGCCGAAGAACAGGTTCTTGTTCGACCACTCGAAATCGAATGCCAGATCGAGGGCCTTCCTGATCCGCAGATCGGCGAGCTTCTCGCGCCGGGTATTGATGAAGAAGCCCTGGGCACCGGACGGGCTGTCGTCGGGCAGCGTCAGCCGCTCGATGCGGCCGTCCTTCACCGGCGGCTTTCCGTCGTAGGCCGTTGCCCAATGCAGCGATGTAAACTCTTCGCGGAAATCGAATGTGCCGTTGAACAGGTTCTCGAGCTCGACGTTGCGATCCCGGAAATACTCGTAGCGCAACTCGTCGAAATTGAACCGGCCGCGGTTCACCGGGAGGTCTCTGGCCCAATAGTCCTCGCGCCGCTTGTAGAGCACGAACGTTCCGGGCTTGTGATCTGAGATGCGATAGGGGCCGGAGCCGATAGGCGGCTCGAGCGTCGTCTCGGCAAACGGCCGCGCCGTGTAGTAGGCCTTCGACAGAACGGGCAACGTCGCGACCGTCATCGGCAGGTCGCGAGCCAGATCGCCGCGAAAGACGTAGCGGACGGTCGCCGGGTCGAGGGCTTCGGCCTTCTCGACGTCACGGAGCCCGAGGCTGATCGAAGGATGGCCGTCCTTCTTCAACGTCTCGAAGGAGAAAACCGCATCGTCCGCCGTGACCGGAGTGCCGTCGGAGAAGCGGGCCTCCGGGCGCAGGCGGAACGTAACCGCGAGGCCATCAGGTGCCACGTCCGCGTCCTCGGCGACAAGTCCGTAGACGGCGTCCGGCTCGTCGTGGGCCCGCACCATCAGACTGTCGAACAAGTGGTCGAGACCCTGCGCCGGGTCGCCCTTGAGGATGAAGTTGTTGAAACTGTCGAATGTGATGCGTCCGGCCGAGCCGATCAACGACATACGCCCACCCTTTGGCGCGTCCGGATTGACCCAGTCGAAGTGCTTGAAGTCCTTCGGGTACTTCAAGTCGCCGAATACCGAGAGCCCGTGCCGTGGCTCGGCGGCAGCGGGCATAACGCCCGATAGCACCATCGCAAGCGCAAGGCCGGCGCGCGCTCGACGGCCAAAGACCGCAACCGGGTTCATTGGCTCTTCTCGGCAGCGAGCGCCTTCGCCTTGTCTGGATCGATCCACCAGGTGCGGATCAAGGACGAGGACTGCGAGGGCAACCTGTCCGGACGGCCGAGCTTGTTCCAGATGGCAATTCGCTCAAAGGGGTAGTGCCACTGCGGCACGACGAAGTGGCTCCACAGCAGGACGCGGTCGAGGGCGCGCGTGGCCGCGACGAGTTCCTCGCGGTCCTTGGCAAACACTATTCGGTCGATGAGCTTGTCGATGCCTGCATTCTTGATCCCCATGACATTGCGGCTGCCTTCGCGGTCCGCGGCGGCGGAACCCCAGTAGTTGCGCTGCTCGTTGCCGGGAGAATGCGACTGGCCGATCGAGTGCACGACGATATCGAAATCGAAGGTGTCCATGCGCCGCTTGTATTGCGAGCTGTCGACGACGCGCACGCTGGCCTTGATGCCAAGCCGCTCGAGCTCCTTCACGAACGGAAGCACGATGCGCTCGAAGTCGGGCTGCACGAGCAGAAACTCAGCTGTCAGCGGCTCGCCGAGCGCATTGACCATGACGCCGTTGCGCGCCGTGTAGCCGGCAGCCTGCAGCAGCCGCGAGGATTCCGCCATGCTCTTGCGGTAGTCCCCCGGCGCCGCATTCATCGGGTTCACCCATTCCGTCGTGAAAACCTCGGGCGGAACGTCCTTCTCGACCTCCTTCAGAAACTCGAGATCGCGTCCCTGCGGCAGTCCCGTCGACTTCAATTCGGAATTGTCGAAGAAGCTCGAAACGCGCACGTACTGACCGTAGAAGAACGATCGGTTGAGCTCCTCGAAATTGAACGAGAGCGCGAACGCCTGGCGCACGCGCCGGTCCTGGAACTGCTTGCGGCGGAGGTTGAAGGCGAATGCCTGCATGGGTGCGACGCGCTTGTGGGCGAGTGCTTCCTTTCGCACCATCCCCCTCTTGACGGCCTCGAACTCATACTGGGTATTCCAGCGGTTGGCGCTCGTCTCTGGCCAGATGTCGAGCTGGCCGGACTTGAACGCCTCGAACGCCGGCACGGCGTCACGGTAGTACGTGTAGGCGATCTCGCCGAAATTATACTGACCGATTGCCACCGGCAGGTCCTTGGCCCAGTACTCGGCGACGCGCTCGTAGACGATGCCACGCGCCGGCTCGAACGACTTGATCCGGTAGGCACCAGAGCCGAGCGGCGGCTCAAGCGTCGATTTGGAGAGATCGCGCGGCTCACCGTTCGCACCCTTTGCGGTCCAGTAGTGCTTCGGCAGCACCGACAGTTCGCCGACAATCATCGGCAGCTCGCGATTGCCCTTCGCGTCGAACGTGAAGGTAACCTCGCGCTCGCCGGTCTTTTCCGCCTTGATGACGTTCTTGTAGTAGAGCGCATACTGCGGATGCGCCGCCTTCAAGGTTTCTATGCTGAAAATGACATCCTCGGGCATGATCGGCTTGCCGTCATGGAAGCGTGCCTCCTCGCGCAGCTTGAAGGTTGCGGAGGCGTAGTCGTCCGGATAGCTGACCCACTCGCAGATCAAACAGTATTGGGTCGAGGGCTCGTCGGGGCTCGACGACATCAGGCTGTCGTCGAGCAGGCCCAGGCCCTCTGCCGGATTGCCCTGGATGCTGTAGGCATTGAGGCTGTCGAACGTGCCGATATCGGCTTGTCGCAGTGTGCCGCCTTTGGGTGCCGCAGGGTTCACCCAGTCGAAATGCTTGAAATCCGGTCCGAGCTTCGGGGCGCCGATGAGCGACAGCGCATGCCGCCGCACCGGCTCGGCGGCCATCGCGGAAGGTGAGAAGTGGGCCAGCGCCGCGACGAGCAGCGCCGCACCAACCGCAACGACGGCGGCAATACCTCGTGGCTTGGCGGTGTTCGCATGGGACGGACGACGGGTCATCAAGCGGTTCTTCCTCTAAGCTCGCCTTCTCGGCAGACAACGATACGTACGGCCGGCTCAGCCGGGCACATCGCCTGGGACACGCCTGTCGCGACAGGCGTATCCGATCTGGCTCGTCGAGACACGCGAGACGGAGCTCAACCGTAGATTAGTGTCTCGGGTAGCACAACGCGACGCGACCCCGCCAACAAGTTGGCAGGGTCGCAAAAAAGCACCGCTCGCGCGAGTTAACTCGCGGTCATTTGGACGGCAGCGGCACAGGCGTGTCCGCCAACGTGCGCAGATAGGCGAGCAGATCCGCAACCTCTTCGGGTGCCGCGAGGCCCGCGAACACCATTTTCGTGCCCGAGATCAATCCCTTGGGATTGTTTACGAAAAGCGCTAGGTTCTCGTAGGACCACTCGCCGCCCTTGGCTTTCAAGGATTCCGAGTAGCCGAAGCCCTGGACCGAGCCCTTAGCGCGGCCCACGATGCCCCAGAGGTTGGGCCCCTGCAGCGCCTTGCCGCCCTTGTCGGCGGTGTGGCACGAGCCGCACTTCTTGAAGATGTACTTGCCGTTGTCGGCATTGGCCTTCGCCATGGCCTCGACGACCTTCGCATAGGCAAAGCCTGCGGGTGCGGCGGGGGCCGCGCCACCCGATCCCGCCACTGCTGTCTTGGCGACCGGCAGCTTGTAGCCGTTCGCAGCATGGCTGTCGCCGTGTCCTGCCATCCGCAGGTCGATCAAGGTCTTGGTGCCGAAGATGAGGAGCAGCGCGCAGAGAACGGCGCCGGCCAGCTTGGTCAGCTCGTATTGGTTCATGTGGCGGGGTCTTCCTGTCGCGGTGTCGGTTCGCAAGAGCAACGGCAGAGATAATGTGCCGGATTACAGCCTTCCACCCCCGCCTTGCAACCCGCCTTCGGTTTGTTCTACAGCCACAGAGCGAGACCAATTGTCACCGACCGCCGACGGGTCTCCCTCCGAGCGGCCACTTCGGCGTCGAGGGCTGATCGGCGGTCGGTGTAGTTCGAGGCATGTCAGGGCTATGACCAACGCGATTGTCGTCATTCCGGCCCGCATGCAGGCCACGCGGCTTCCTGGCAAGCCGATGGCCGACATCCATGGCCAGCCGATGATCGTTCACGTCTGGAGACGCGCGATGGCCGCCGGCGCTGGACGCGTCGTGGTAGCGACCGATAGCGAGGAGATCCTCGATGCGGTTCGGCGAGTGGGCGGCGAGGCGGTGATGACGCGCGCCGACCACGTTTCGGGCTCCGACCGCGTGTTCGAGGCGGTCAGCCGGGTCGATCCCGAGGGTGACGCCGACGTCGTCGTCAACCTTCAGGGCGACCTTCCGACGCTCGAGCCCCGACTTGTAACCCGCTGCATAGCTCCGCTCGCCCGGCGCGCGGTCCATATTGCGACTTTGGCGGCCGAGATCGAGGACGAGTCCGAACGGACGAAATCGAGCGTCGTGAAGGTGATCGGCACACCTGACCGGGACGACGCGGCGCGATTGCGGGCGCTCTACT
Organism: uncultured Hyphomicrobium sp.; assembly: GCA_964471635.1. Lineage (GTDB taxonomy): Bacteria > Pseudomonadota > Alphaproteobacteria > Rhizobiales > Hyphomicrobiaceae > JAKAML01. The sequence continues at coordinate 41,999 of CAYYGO010000002.1, read as the reverse complement.
TCTCGCGTGCGACCGCGCCCTGGGGCGAGGGTCCGCTCTATCACCACATCGGGATCTATGCTTATCGCCGCTCGGCGCTCGAGCGTTTCGTGTCGCTGCCGCCTTCGCCGCTCGAGCTGCGCGAAAAGCTCGAGCAATTGCGTGCCCTCGAGGACGGGATGCGAATCGACGTTGCGGTGGTCGACACGGTGCCACTTGGTGTCGATACGCCCGAGGACCTCGAGCGGGCGCGCGATCTGATCGCAACTGCGGGCGGTCGGTCGGGCTGATCTCTGGACCGCCTCAGTCCCGCCCACGCCCGCCGCACCATTGAGCGCAACCCGACGTCCAGAGCCGGAGCCCAGACCACCGATGCCGACCGCCAAAAGCCCTGTTGCAACCGTCGGCGCTGCCGTCCCGACGCCGGCCGCCGCGGCGCCGCGAACCATCGGATACCAGGGTGAGCCCGGAGCCAACTCGCATCTCGCCTGCACCGAGGCCCATCCCGATCTAGAACCGCGCGCCTATCCGGTGTTCGAGGACGTGCTGGCAGCGGTGAAGTCGGGCGAGATCGACCTCGCCATGATCCCGATCGAGAACTCGGTCGCAGGGCGCGTGGCCGATATCCATCATCTGCTGCCCAATGCTGGGCTCTACATTGTCGGTGAGCACTTTCTGCGGGTCCGCCACCAACTGATGGCGATCAATGGGGCGACGCTCGCGACCGTGAAGCGGGTCATGTCGCACACGCAAGCGCTCGGCCAGTGCCGAGGCACGCTCCGCAAGCTCGGCCTCAAGCCGGTGCCCGAAGCCGATACGGCAGGTTCGGCGCGGATGGTTGCGGAGCAGCGCGACCCATCGGTCGCCGCGATCGCCTCCCGCCTCGCCGCATCGATCTACGGCCTCGAGATCCTGGCGAGCGACGTCGAGGACGAGGCGCACAATACGACGCGCTTCGTCATCCTGGCGCGCGAGCCCGACGATGCAGAGCCAGGCAATGGACCGGTCGTGACCACTTTTATTTTTCGCGTCCGCAACGTGCCCGCGGCCCTCTACAAGGCGCTCGGCGGCTTCGCCACGAATGGCGTCAACATGACGAAGCTCGAAAGCTACCAGACAGAAGGCACCTTCAGTGCCACCATGTTCTTCGCCGATATCGATGGGCACCCGGCCGATCGCGGCGTGCAGCTCGCTCTTGAGGAGCTGTCGTTCTTCTCCAACGAGCTCGTGATCCTCGGCACCTATCCGGCGAGCCCTTATCGAGCCGAGGCCATCGGCAGGGCCCGCGGTCCGGCAGGCACGGTGGTCTGACAAGACGACGGCAATCGCGCCACGCGAGGCATCATGCGCTTGAAGGACAAGGTCGCGATCGTCACCGGCGGCGGCTCGGGCTTCGGGCGCGGCATCGCGGAGGCGTTCGCGCAGGAAGGTGCCAAGGTCGTCGTTGCCGACATCGACGGCGATAGCGCGCTCAGGGTCGCGCGCGCGATCGGCGGCGGGGCTGTCGCGACACGCACGGACGTGACGGCGGCGAGCGAGGTCGAGGCCATGATTGGCACCGCGGTGGAGGTGCTCGGCGGTCTCGATATCCTGGTCAACAATGCGGGCTACACCCACGTCAACCAGTCTCTGATGACCGTGACGGAGGCGGAGTTCGACCGCGTCTATGCCGTCAACGTCAAGGCGATCTATCTGACAACGCTGGCAGCGGTTCCAGTAATGGAGCGGCGCGGCGGCGGCGTCATCATTACGGTCGCTTCGACCGCTGGCATCAGGCCGCGGCCGGGTCTCACCTGGTACAATGGCTCGAAGGGCGCGGCCCTCGTGCTGACCAAATCGATGGCCGCCGAACTCGCCCCGAAGCGTATTCGCGTGTGCGCGATCAACCCGGTGATCGGCGAGACGGGCATGCTCGAACGGTTCATGGGCCAGCCCGACACGCCCGACAGCCGCGCGAGGTTCGTTTCGACCATTCCGCTCGGCCGCATGTCGCGGCCCTCCGACGTCGCCAATGCGGCGGTGTTTCTAGCCGACCCTGCAAGCGAGTTCCTGACCGGCATCTCTATCGACGTCGATGGCGGTCGCTGTGTCTGAGCATTCCGCCTTTACAACTCGTCGACTTGACAGCTAGAACTGTCACCGTTGCTGAACACTTTTGCTGCGCCTGACCGTGCTTGTGTGATGGTTGCCATGGCAAAGCTCGCCGCCCGAGACTCATGCAGCGCCGAATGCGCGTTGTGCGCCCAGATGATGGACAATGCAGCCCGGAAGGGTCGCCTCCTCAACGCGTTCGAACGTCTTGCCGCGCTCGCTGTCAGAACACGCAGCAGAAGGGCCGGATCCTGCGTGGTATGCGGCCGCCAGAGGCAATGCGTCGAGGAAGTCGCAGCGGAGGCGGCAAGCGCGGTGATCACAGTCTCGCCTACAGACACCGACCGCGTACCCGCGCGTCCGATTTAGAACGCGCACATCAGGCGGGTTGCCTATCTCAAAATTGATGAGAAGTCGGAGACCGGCTCGCCACCGGCCTACGGTATCGCCGGTGCTGACGAGGTTTTAACGCGCCCGCGTGCGGGCCGGCAGCCGAAGCGTCTGGCCAACCTGGATGCCAGGCGACTGAAGGGCATTCTCGTCCATCAACGCAGAGATCGACACACCATGGCGGCGCGACAATCCATAGAGCGTGTCGCCCTCCTGCACGACAATTGCGCCCACCTCGGCGCCGCCACGCCCATATCCCGTGTGGGCTGCTGGTGCGGTGTAGTCCGGGGACGGCGAAGCGGCGGGAGCATAACGGGTGCCGGTGACGTGGGATTGCGGCGGCCCACCTGCGTATGCGTTCTCAGGTGCAGCCCCCGGAGGCGGTGTCGGCCCCGGCATGGCCATCACACGCGGGCCAGCGTAGGCATCGCCCGTCCCGTTGGCGCCTCCTTGTTGGGTTGATGCGCCATAGGGGGTGCCGTACTGCGGGGCCGGCCCGTCGGTTGCTGGCGCCGGGCGGCCTTCGGTGACACGTCGGCTCGAGCCATTCCAAGAGTAGCCATCGGGAGGAGGTTGCTGCCGTGGTGGAGCGCCACCAACCCCGTAGGGAGCACCCGTGCGCGACGTGCTCTCGCTTGCGCGGGCTTCAGGTGCCGGCTCGAGCGTGACCCGTGCGGTCGACGAGCAGCCGCCGGCCTGGCACGCTACGGCGGCCGCGGCGAGGGCGACCAAGGGAATTGGGCGGCGAGGCGGCAGCGGGCGCATGGGCTCTGTTGACCTTGGCCGTGTGGGAATTTTGCACCCGCATTAAGCCATAACTCATGTTAACGGGCTGCTAACCGGATCGGAGATCGGACCCCGATGACGGGACCCGTACCATGTCCTTGGTCCAATTGGTCCGGTGCTCGTGACCGGCTCGGATGGGGCATGTCAGTGCCGACCGCGACAACGGCGGGGTAGAGATGCTCGCGACACTGACGAAGATGATGCTTGCCGGAGCTGTCGTGGGGCTTTTGCTTCTTGCGCTGGTGGCCGTCGTCACGCCGCGGCTGCAGCGCCGCTTGATCTACTATCCAGACGCCTCCCGAGTGTTGCCGGACGGCGTGGGGTTGGTGGGCGTCAGCGAGGTGCGGATCGAGGCGCCGGACGGCGCGGTGGTCCTGGCTTGGTACGCGCCGGCCGCACCGGGTCAGCCCACGATCCTCTACTTTCACGGCAACGCCGGGGCACTCGTGACGCGGGCCGAGAGGTTCCGCAAGTACCGCGCGCTCGGACGCGGCATGCTGATGATGACGTACCGCGGATTCGGGGGATCGACGGGCGTGCCGTCAGAGTCTGCGAACGTCTCCGACGCGATGCGCGCCTTGGACATGCTGCGCGACCGCGGTGTGTCAGCGGCCGACATCGTCCTCTATGGCGAATCGCTCGGCTCCGGCGTCGCCGTTCAGGTGGCCGCCGCTCGCGAGGTCGGCGGGGTCGTGCTCGATGCGCCCTATACCTCGATGGTCGACATGGCAGAGCTCGTCTATCCCCTGTTGCCGGCGCGGTTTGTGATGACCGATCGTTACGAGACCCTGCGGCACGTCGCGCGGGTTCGCGCGCCGGTGCTGATCGTCCATGGCGAGGCCGACGAGGTCATACCTGTCGCAATGGGGCGCCGGGTCAAGCAGGCAGCGGGCGGCCCGGCTGAGATTGTCACCTTCCCCGGCGCCGGGCACTCGAACCACCATCAATTCGGCTCGTTCGAGGTTGTGAACCGCTGGATCGACCAGCTCCGCTCTGCAAATGGGCGGCCGCTTGGCGGCTCAGAGGGGCGAGCGCGCGAAGCGGGCGCAGGTCGGCACTGAAAGCGGCGCCTGCTTGGCTCCGAGGTCCGCTCGCGTTCGGCGATGACCAAGTCCTCCGCTCCGGCCAAGCATAGCGTAAAAGGCTCAGTGGCCTTGCGTTTCAGATGCTCGCGCGCCAAGTTGCCGTGATCGCAAAGGGCCCGGCATGCAGTGCCCGGCTTCAAGGGCCCGATGCGCAAAACGGCCCGCAGAAGCGAGCCGTTGCATAAACCCGTGTCGATTTTAGCGAGCACGATGGCCCGTCGTGTCCGCTGGCACTCAGCGTCCGCCGAAACCGCCACCACCACCGCCGAAGCCGCCACCGCTGCCAAAGCCACTGCTGGTGCCACCAGTGCCGCCACCGGCGCCGCCGCGACCGCCCGCGCCCGGACCGCCACGGCCCGGACCCTTGGCGCCGCGCGCAGGGGCGGCCGCCTTGCCGGGCAGCAAGCCCTCGCGCTGCATCTTCTTCCGCGCGAGCTTGCGAGCGCGGCGGACCGCCTCGGCCTTCTCACGTGCCTTCTTCTCCGACGGCTTCTCGAAATAATTGCGGAGCTTCATCTCCCGGAAGATGCCTTCGCGCTGCATCTTCTTCTTGAGCGCCTTCAGCGCCTGGTCGACGTTATTGTCGCGAACGAGAACCTGCACGCGTTGCTATCCCTTTGTGCTGGCATGATTAACTGAAAGTAGCAGTAACCGAGCTGCGCGTGGCGCAACCCGGCTCTGCTATTAATCTTGCGTGCTTTTACCAGAGTGTTCGCGGCGTGTCCATCCGCGCAGCCTCATCCGTCTCCGGACTGAAGCAGCCGGTTCACGTGACCCATTTTACGTCCCGGCTTGGCTTCCCGCTTGCCATAGAGGTGCAGATGCGCGCCCGGCTCGGCGGCAAGTGACGCCCAGCTTGCTGCATCGTTCGCAATCAGGTTCACCATCTCGACGAACGGAGCGAGCCGCCGCGTCGAGCCCAGCGGCCATCCCGCCACGGCCCGGATGTGCTGCTCGAACTGGCAGGTCTCGGCGCCGTCCTGCGTCCAGTGGCCGGAGTTGTGCACGCGCGGCGCCATCTCGTTGACCAGAAGCCGGTCGTGCTCGTCCTCGCGGACTGCGAACAGCTCGATGGCCAGCACGCCGACATAGTCGAGCTCGACCGCAACGCGCTGGGTCAACGCCAGCGCCTCCCGTGTCGCCTCGGCCGAAACACGCGCCGGGGCCAGCGAGCGATGGAGAATGTGATTGCGATGCTCGTTCTCCGTAATGTCGAAGGCGCGAAAGTCGCCATCGGCTCCGCGGGCGGCGATCACCGACATCTCGGCGCGGAACGGCACGAAGCTCTCCAGAATTGACGGCTGGCCGGCCATCATCGACCAGGCTGCGGCTGCGTCGGAGCGCTTGATAATCTTGGCCTGACCCTTGCCGTCGTAGCCGAGCCGTCGCGTTTTGAGGACCGCCGGCGGGGGAATCGATCCGTCGAGCGCGCGATCGAGATCGGCGAGGCTGTCGATGGGCTCGAACGTGGCCGTGCCCGCCCCAAGCCGGCACGCCAGCCGCTTCTCATTGAGGCGATCCTGCGCGCACGCGAGCGCCTTGGCGCCGGGGCGGACGGTGACACGGGCCGCCAGCAACTCCACGGTCGCCAGCGGGATGTTCTCGAACTCGTAGGTCGCTACATCGACGGCTTCGGCGAACGCATTAAGTGCTGCCGCGTCGTCGTAGGCGGCGACGGTTCGGGCGGCGGCGACGTCGAAAGCCGGGCTGTCGGCGTCGGGCGCGTAGACGTGGCAGCGGAGCCCGAGCCGCGCGGCCGCGAGTGCCAGCATCCGGCCGAGCTGGCCGCCCCCCAGGATGCCAATGGTCGAGCCGGGCGGAACCGTGCCAGTCATCGCCGCCTACTCGTCCTTGGGGGCTTCGGCCACTGCGGCGGTCTGGCGCGCCCGCCAGGCATCGATGCGTTGGGCGAGAGCGGGGTCCTTCAGCGCAAGGATCTGCGCCGCCAGCAGGCCGGCGTTGGTTGCTCCCGGCTCGCCGATCGCGAGCGTGCCAACGGGCACGCCAGGCGGCATCTGCACGATAGAATAGAGGCTGTCCTTTCCCGAAAGCGCCTTCGACGTGATCGGCACGCCGAGCACGGGCAGCGACGTCAGCGAGGCCGTCATGCCAGGAAGATGCGCTGCCCCGCCTGCGCCAGCGATGATGACCTGCAAGCCGCGCTCGCGCGCCGACTTGGCGAAGGCGTAGAGCCGGTCGGGTGTCCGGTGCGCCGATACGATCAGCCGCTCGTGCGGCACGCCGAGCTCGTCGAGCACGGCGGACGCGCGCTTCATCGTCGACCAGTCGGACTGGCTACCCATTATCACCGAGACGATCGGACGTGCATCTGCCATTGCTGTCTCCGGACCGGGGTGGAGCCGGTCGCCGTGTCGGGGCGCGTGCCGCCGAGGCCTCTGGGTGCTCGCGGAAAACGGCGTCTCTAAAGGACCAGCAAGGGCTGCGCAAGGGGCATCCTGGCCCAGTCATCGAGCCTCGGCCTAGCCGCAGTCGGGCAGGCCCCGCCCGGCGCAACGGCCGCCTCCGGTTATCGCGCGGCTTTCCCCGGCGACCGCTTTCGGGCATAAGCGCGGTTTCGGCCAGGAATGACAATGACCTCGACGCCTGTGATCGTCATCGCCGGACGCCCCAACGTCGGCAAATCAACACTGTTCAATCGGCTGACCGGCCGGCGGACCGCACTTGTCTCCGACATGCCGGGGTTGACCCGAGACCGTCGCGAGGAGGCCGCCGAGATCGGCGGTTTAGCCGTGCGCGTGGTCGATACCGCCGGGCTGGAAGAGGCAGAGTCGGGCTCTATCGCCGCGCGCATGCGTCACCAGAGTGAGACCGCGATCTCGGCTGCCGACCTCGTGCTGTTCGTTATCGATGCGCGTGCCGGTCTGACGCCCGCCGACGAGGCCTTCGCCCGTACGGTGCGGACCTCAGGCAAACCCGTGGTTCTCGTCGTCAACAAGTGCGAGGGCCGCGCCGGCGAGGGCGGCTTCTACGAGGCATTCAAGCTCGGGCTGGGCGAGCCGGTTGCGGTTTCGGCCGAGCATGGCGAAGGGCTCGGCGATCTCGAGGCCGCGATGCTCGATCGGCTCGGGCTCGGCATGGGCGATGACGACAGCGACACCGACGACACCGACGACAAGCGAGGCGCGGACACGGACGAGAGCGACGATCCGGCGCGTCCACTGCGCGTCGCCATCGTCGGCCGCCCGAATGCGGGCAAGTCGACGCTGGTCAACGCGCTGCTCGGCGAGGAACGCATGATAACGGGCCCCGAGCCCGGTCTCACGCGCGACAGCATCGCCACTCTGCTCGAGGTGAGCGGACGCCGCATCAAGCTGTTCGACACCGCTGGGCTTCGCCGCAAGGCTCGCATCGACGAGCTTGCCGAGAAGCTGGCCGCCAGCGATGCCGTGCGCGCGATCCGTTTCGCCGAGGTGGTGGTGCTGCTGGTCGACGCAGAGCACCCGCTCGAGCATCAGGATCTGACGATTGCGGGCATGGTGATCGCCGAGGGTCGCTCGCTGGTGGTCGCGGTCAACAAATGGGATCTTGTGACCGAGAAGCAGAAGCGGCTCGCCGATATCCGAGAGCTTGTCGAGGAGAAGCTCGCCGATGTGCCCGGCGTGCCGTTGGTGACGATCTCGGCACTGGGCGAGCGCAACCTCGACAAGCTATGGGCGGCGGTGTTCAAGGTGCACGCGGACTGGAATCGGCGACTGTCGACGTCCGACCTCAACCGCTGGCTCGAGGAGGCCCTGTCGCGACACGCCCCGCCCGCCGCGTCCGGTCGCCGCATCAAGCTCCGCTACGTCACCCAGCCGTCGACCCGTCCGCCGACGTTCGTCGCATTCTGCTCCAAGCCCGACGATCTCCCGCGCTCCTATGTGCGATACCTTTTGAAAAGCCTGCGCGACGCCTTCGACCTGCCCGGCGTGCCGATCCGCTTCAATATGCGCAAAGGCGAGAACCCTTACGAGAAGCGGCGTGGTCGGCGCAGCGGATGAGGCCGGCGCGCCTGCTCCGACTTTCGGCGACCGCGTATCCTGGCCGCACCTACTGGAAACGCCACGGTGTTGCCGCTAAGTTTTTAGCGAACTCGACGCTGTGGTGCCGATGCACCGCTGCGGCGGCCATTGCCCTGATCGTACGGCCGCCGTGGATCGTTCAACCAACGCGCCGCCTGAAAAAAGGAAACAAAGAATGGCATCCGCCACGACCTCGTGCCCCTCCCTGGCGTTCGCCGCCGCTGCCGCGGCGCTTGCCGGCCTCGTGGCTGTCTCGAGTGCGGCGGGCGCAGTCGATTCCCGCGTGCGGTCCGCGTGCAGTGGCGACTATCACCGCTTCTGCCCGAACTACCAGGTGGACACGCCGCAGCTCAGAAGCTGCATGAAGGCGGCTGGCAAGCGACTCTCGCCCGGTTGCGTCGACGCTCTGGTCGACGCGGGCGAGATCTCGCGCAAGGAGCTCAATCGCCGCCGTTGATGGCCAACCGGTCGCATCCGTCGGCCACTGGCAACTGCTAGAGGACCCGAGGGAGACGCAACTCGTGGCGCCGCATGTTAGGCGCAGCAGGTCGACGGCTGAAGGGTGTCAATAGATCGCCGCCCAATGGGCAGTTGAGATGCGGCACGGCCTTATTTGGCTTGGCGGTCGCCAATAGCGTTATGCTCACCGAGCCGTTGGCCACCATCTAGCTAGACCTGCCCGATTGACGGGGCCTGAAAACACAGCGGGCGGGAGGTGGCCGCCAAACCTGGGACGAAGTCCCACGGATGCCGCCACGCTCACCGCCCGCACGGGCGTCAGCCATTACAACTGGCGCCGCTCCGGATCGGAGAAATGGTATCAACGCTCAGGGATGCAAGGGGCAGGGCATAATTTTTTTGGGCAGCGATCGACGCCGGCGCTCAATGAGGTCTGCGCCGAGCGGGGGCGCGGGCCGTTCCGTCGCGCCGCATCGAACGCTGCGACCGGGCCGCACGGCGACCGACCCATGGAACGCACCCTTAACATCCGGCGTGGGGAGCCGCTGCGCGGCGCGACAGCCGTTCGATAGAGGTGCGCATGTCGGAGGCGACAATGATCGACGAGACCCCCGAGGTGTTCTTCTATCACCTTGAGCGGCATCCGCTCGAGACGGTGCTGCCGAACCTCATCGAGCGCACCCTGGAGCGCGGCTGGCGCGCCGTGGTGCAGGCCGGCAGCAGCGAGCGCGTCGAGGCGCTCGACACGGTGCTCTGGACCTATCGCGAGGATAGCTTCCTGCCACATGGGCGGGCAGGTGATCCCTTCGCCGCCGATCAGCCCGTCTATCTTACGGCCGGCGACGAGACGCCCAATGGCGCGCGTGTCCGATTCCTTGTCGATGGCGCACGCGCGAGCGCATTCCGGGGTTTTACGCGGCTGGTTTACATGTTCGACGGCATCGACGCCGAGGCGATCTCGGTCGCGAGAGAGCAATGGAAGGCCGCAAAGGCCGCGGGCTGCACGGCCACCTACTGGCAGCAGACCGAGGCCGGGCGATGGGAGAAGAAGGCTTGATCGGTGGCGGTCGGTGCCGCCACGGGTCGAGCCGTCGTGAGGGCGGTCCTTAATGAATTATCGTCACGCCTACCACGCAGGCAACTTTGCCGACGTCCTCAAGCATATCGTACTGACGCTGGTCATCGAGCACTTGAAGCGCAAGCCGTCTCCGTTCCGTGTCATCGATACCCACGCCGGCGCCGGCCACTACGACCTCGCGGCCGACGCGTCCGAGAAAACCGGCGAATGGCGAAGCGGCATCGGTCGACTGATCGGCGCGCCGCTGCCCGCCGACGCCGCCTCGATCATCGCGCCCTATCTGTCAGCCATCGCTGCCGAGAATGAGGGTACGACGGCGCGGCTGGTGCGCTATCCGGGCAGCCCCGCCCTCGCCCGGCGCCTCATGCGTCGCGGCGACCAGCTTGTCGTCAACGAGTTGCAGCCCGACGAGCGGACGGCTCTTTCTTCCCTGTTTGCAGGCGATCCCCAGACCAAAGTGATGGGCCTCGACGGCTGGACGGCACTGAGGGCGCTGTTGCCGCCGAAGGAGCGGCGCGGGGTCGTGCTGGTCGATCCACCGTTCGAGGAGGCGGGAGACTTGGTCCGGCTGGTCGATGGGCTGCGGGAGGCTGCGCGGCGTTTCGCGACGGGAACGGTCCTGCTCTGGTACCCGATCAAGGACCATAAGCCGATCCGGCGCTTTCATGATCGCCTCGCCGCGCTGGGTCTGCCGAAGCTCGTGGCAGCCGAGCTTTTCGTACGGCGCCCCGTGCATCCTGGGCTGCTCAACGGCTGCGGTCTCGTCGTGCTCAATCCGCCCTTCACTCTTGCCGCCCAGCTCGATCTCCTGCTGCCCGTACTGGCGCAACGCCTTGGTGACGGACCGGGTGCCGACGGCGTTATCGTTACCCTGGCTGGCGATGCCGTCACACATCGTTGACCCTGCTCTCATGAGGGGCTCGCCGACCGCTCGAGATGTCTTGCCTGTGACACGACTTTCGTCAATATTGAACCAAGTTCGGGTTAGTTCACTCCCGGGCGAAAGCCACTCATCGGACGACCAATCCCTGATCGAGACTTGAACGTGCGAATGGCGATCGGTCCTCCAGCGCTTCGACGAACGACGCATCGAGTGCTCTCCCAATACGGACGCGACGACCCAACGTGACGGCCGCTACCGGCGGCGCGCCACGCTGCCGGAGCTTATCCACGACATCGACCAAGGGCATCAGGAGCGCAGACGATGCGGCAGACGGGTACGGTGAAGTTCTTCAATAGCGAGAAGGGCTTCGGATTCATCAAGCCGGACGATGGCGACAAGGACGTCTTCGTGCACGTCACCGCTGTCGAGCGGTCGGGTCTTGGGACGCTCGGTGAGGGCATGCGCGTCTCGTTCGAGACCGAGCCCGACAAGCGTGGCAAAGGCCCGAAGGCCGTCCAATTGCAGCGGGCGTAGCCCGGCGGATCAGCGCTTGTGCCGTGGCGGAGCCGGAAGGCGCGCTGTCGTCGATCCGCGAAGAGTGGGTATCGGCGCCGCGTCGTTCCGGCCTCGTAGCGGCAGCATGGCCGCACAGCGAAAGATCCCGCAGTCGCCGACGCTACGGGCGGTCCGCTGGTGGTGCGAGCAGGCTCGCGTTCATGCGCTGCCGAAAGCGGCGCCTGCTGGTCTCCTGTGCGCGCGGCGTTGTGCTCGGATGTGAGGCGTCACCCGCCAGCCACGTCGGCGGAATTTCGCGACCCCGTCGCGCTACTTTCTTCGCCCCGGGCATGGGCAACGCCTCCGAAAAGGAGCAATCTCCGCGCCGTCTTGCCGTCTCGTTCGCAGGAGATCCAGAGATGATCGTGATGAAACGCGCGAGTATTGCGTTGGGAGCAGCCGCCATTGTCTTGGCTGCTGGCATCGGTGGTTTGCAGGCCGCCGAGAAGAAGGCTGCCAAGTCGGGCGGCAAGTGCGTCATGAAGGCGGCCCAGGGCACCGGCTCTGACATCGAGGCCGCGAAGTTCCAGGTCGACGAGGCCCTGCTGCAGGCCGTCGATTGGGGTGCCTGGGCCTCGTGGATGGCCAGCAAAACGACGCCGGGCTACGACTTCGGCAAGCGAACCTACACGTGCAAGCCAGGCGGCATCGGTATCGAGTGCGTCGGCCAGGCTAAGATCTGCAAGATTTGATGGAGGCGTCGATGACGAGACATTTCACGGCCGTCGCAGTGGCCGCACTGGCGCTGGGCATGGCTACCGAGAGCGCACTGGCAAAGGGTGGCAAGTGCGTGCTGGCTGGCGGTGAGGCGACGATGGTCACCGAGGACCTCGCGAAGTTCATGGCCAATGCTGCGCTCGGAAATCAGATCAAGGCGAACGGCTGGACTGCGTCCGGCCCGGTCAAGATGACGTGCAAGACGCAGGTGGGGACCCACTGCGTCGCTCGTCAGAGAGCCTGCAAATAAGCGCTGGAGCTCGGCAAGGGAGGACCCTTCGGCGCGGCGTGTCGCTTGCGCCCGAGCGGTCAATCGTAGCAACGCCCGCCGGTTTCGGCGGGCGTTCGCTTTGCAGAAGGAGAGCGGGCGAAGGGCGCCGTGAACTGCCCATGGGCGCCTCGGGTGCTGGAGTTGGCGCTTGGCCGGGGCTCGCTTGCGCTACCTGGCGAGAAGCTTCTTCAACAGGCCGACAACCACCATCACCACTGTGCCACCGATGCCACCCCCTGCCGCTTGCGCAAGGATGGCGCCGATGTCGAGCGCGCCGGCCACCACCGGGGCTGCACCGAGTAGCCCACCGAGGATCTGGCCGCCCAGTCCACCGCCCACGATGCCCGCGAGCGAGTTACCGAGCAGACCGAGGCTCAACGATCGCAAGAGGATGCCGGCGACCGTTCCACCTGCGGCTCCGCTTGCAAGCTGGATCAATAGGTTTGTGACGTCCATATCGCGCACTCCCGTTGAAATGAAGGACCGTCTGCATACTTATGTGCGATCCGAGCCCCAGCGAAGCTGACGACGCCCCCGCTCGGTTGCCAGCACCTGCGGACCGGAGCGGCCGCCAGCCGGCCAAGCGGCGGTCCCCCGGTGACAGCGGCAGACGTCGCCCTTCTGTGAGGGTAAGATGTAAATGCCTAGAGCTCGGGCGTGATCTCCAAGTGACATCCCGACCGCCACGTCTCAGCGAGCGCCAAATCTTAGTTCCAGATTACCGATTTCGCGCTATTTGTTCGATCGGCGTATCCCCCCGACCAAGCCAAGCGAAAGGCATTCGTCATGCAGCGGTCCGTTTTTACGGCAGCTCTCCTGGGCCTCATCCTCGCCCTTCCCGCAGCGACCGCGGCCAGCGCCGGGGAGCGCAAGGTCGCCGCCGCTACGGGCGGAGCGCATCCGAAGTCGAGCTACTACCGGGCTGGCGGCCCGCGGGTGAAGGGGTTCGTGGCACGGCGCGGCGGCTACTCATATACGGTGCCGGATGCGATCAATACCTACGGCGATTCGCGCAGCAAGTTCGGCGGGGCAACGTCCCTTCGTGATCCGATGCTGGATCGCCAGACCAACGCCGGCCCGTTCGACCACGGCTTCTTCTTCGATTCGGGGATCAGCCCGCGCGGCGGCGACAGCCCGTACATGAACTGAACGGTTGCCGCCCGGATCGACCCGACTGGCTCCGCCGTCCCCGCAGGTTTGCATTCAATGCTTCGGCCGGACCTCAACGATGTTGTGGTCCGGCCGAACGCGTTTCTGCGTTGTGTCCGGGACACCGATAACGGTGACGTTGCGGCGCAGATGATCTGCGCGTCTGCTAGCTAGGCATGCTGCGCTGCGGCGGCTATAGATGGACCGAAGTCAGAACTTAGCGCGTCCCATCTCCGAGGATCCACCATGCGCCAGACGATCAGGATCGCTCTCGCCGCTGTCGTGCTTGCCGCTGCCGTCTCGCCGGCCGCAGCCAGGTGCACGCGGCTCGGCTTCTCCGTCAACGACTACGGCAAGGACGGCCCGACCAAGGATGCCAAGGCGCTGCTCGACACCTACATCGCCAAGTGGGCCGCCGAGAAGGGCATCAAGAGCTATCGCACCGGCAAGAAGGACGTGAACTGCGAGTTGTTCCTGAACCTCATCGTGTTCGACGAGCATACCTGCCGCGCGGAAGCGACCGTGTGCTGGGATGAGAAGAACGTGGGCCCCGGCGCGGCTCCGATCCAGGCCAAGGCTCCCGCCGATGCAACTCCGCCCGCCGCGAAAGCAGTGCCCAAGGCCAAAACGGCGGCACCGGCTCCGGCTGCTGCGCCCGCGACCACGGGCACCGTGGCGCCGGCTGCCTTGAAGCCGCCTGTGGCGCCAAAGCCCGCGGCCCCCGCCGCGGTCGCTCCGGCCGCAATCGCTCCGCCGGCCGCGGTTGCGCCGGTGCAGCCTGCGGCCAAGCCCGCGGCGGTGACAGCGCCGGTCGCCACTCCGCCCGCTGCGGTCCCCGTCGCTCCCGCTCCTGTCGCTCCGGCTCCGGTCGTTCCGGCACCGGTCGTTCCGGTCGCGCCGCCGCAGCCGGAGAAGAGGTCCGAGGGAGCAGGTTGATCGGGATCGGACCCAAAGAGCCCGGCTCCCTTCCGGAGGGTGGTTTCGGGGTTCTGTTCCGGCCTAGGTGTTCAGGTTCCAGCCGTGGGACGTGGCCCCGTTTGCCGCTGTTCTGCGGCGTGACCCGGTGGCGTGGTAGCCGGGCTCGCGTCTAGGCCTGCGGCTGGCGATTGGCTGCCGCGAGCCGGTCGAGGCGCAGGCGATGGCGGTCGTCGGTGAGCAGACGGACTGCCGCCAGTCCCGTCGCCAGAACGCTGGCCGCGGTCGCGCCCGAGATGACGAACAGGATCAGCATCTGATACTTGGCCGCCTCGAGCGGATCCGAACCAGCGAGGATCTGGCCGGTCATCATGCCCGGCAGCGACACGACGCCAGCTACGGCCATCGCATTCAAGATCGGCATCAGCCCGGTGGTCAGCGACTGGGCAAGTACGCCGCTCAGTGCCTCGTGACGGGTCGCTCCGAGGGCGAGTCGCGCTTCGATGGCGTTACGCTCCCGCTCGGCCGCCACGGCGAAGGTCTCGAGCACCAGCGAGACGCCCGTCATGGCGTTGCCGAGCACCATTCCGAGTACCGGCAGCAGGAACCGCGGCGCGTGCCACGGCTCGGGCCGAATCAGGCCGCCGACGGCAATTCCAGCAAACAGTGTGCCGACGAAGAGCAGCGTCCCAGTACTGGTGACGAAAAGCGCGAGGCCGCGGATGCGCCGAGACTGTCGCGCCACGACCTCGTAGCCGGCGACCACCGTCATGGCGAGTACCAGCACCAGCGTCAGTGCCGGATGCTCCTCTGCGAAGACAACACGGAGTAACAGGCCGACCAGCGCCAATTGAACCACCATGCGCAATGCCGTCACCAGCAGCCGCCGCTCGATGCCGAGTCGGAATGCGAAGCTCACGGCAGCATTGAGCAGCATCAGCGCAGCCGCGATCGACAGATCGAGGACCGAGAGGAGTGGCGCAGCGCTCACGAGCTGCCTCCTGCTGCAGCTATCGGCGGCGTGGGCGCGAGCTCGAGCCGGGTGGTCGCCAAGCGCCCGGATAGCGTCCGATCGTGGCTAGCCAGTATCAGCGACCGGCCGGCAAGAAGCTGATACCGCAGCAACTCCTCGACCAGCGCGACATTGACCGGATCGAGAGCAGCGGTGGGCTCGTCGAGCAGCAGCACGGCCGGCTCGTCCGCCAGCGCGCGCGCAAGGGCAAGCCGCTGCCTCTCGCCAGTGGACAGCGTGGCGATCGGGGCATCGAGCAGGTCGGGCGGCATCGCAAGCGTGGCGACGAGGCGGCGGATGCGGTCCGCGGCCGCACCAGCCGGAATCGCCTCGCGCGCCGTCGCGGTCCACCAGGCCGGCTCTGCGGAGACGAAGCGGACCTTGCGGCGCCAGTCGCTGGCAGTCATCTCGCCCCGCTCGGCGCCGTCCAGGAAGACATGCCCCGGCGCGGGATCCATGTCGGCGATGGCGCGCAGAAGCCGTGTCTTGCCCGAGCCCGACGGCCCGTCCAAGGCAAGGCACTCGCCATCGCGGAGCGAGAACGAGAGTGGCGGCAACCGCCCGGCCTTCAGATTGTCGATGCGCAGCACGCCGTGATCCTCGCTCGCCGGCCGGCTGAAGGAGCCGCCGCCGGGGATCACACTAGGTAGCAGGCGCAGACGGTGCGAACCAGCGGCGGCCTGACAGCGCGCGGCCCCGCTGGCCGGCCTGCTTGAATGAATGGCCGGCCGGCAGGTCGACCGTCGATCAGGCGGCGCGGGGCAATGCCTCGATCACGGTCTCGAGCGCCGAGCGGTCGAACGGCTTCATGAGGTAGTGGTCCGCTCCGGCCCCGAAGGCGCGGCAGATGTCCTGAACGTCGAGCTCGGTCGTGCAATAGATGATGAGCGGGCGCCGATCTCCGCGCGTGTTGCGGATGCGGGCGATGAGCTCCATTGGCGACATGCCTCCGGGCAGGTGCCAGTCGACCAGCACGACGTCGGGCATCGCATCGTCGCAGATCTCGGCTGCGCGTTGCGTGCTGTCGGCTTCCTGCACGGTATAGTCGAGCTTCTCGAGGATGTGGCGCGCGACCTTGCGGATCACGTCCTGGTCGTCGATCACCAGACAACGCTTCATTGGCTCTCCCTCGACGCTTGTCCGTACTTCTTCGCTGAAGAGCGCAGGCGCTTCGCGATCGCACGTGAGGGAGAGTTTATGACCGCGGCGTTACCAGTCGCTTAACGGTTGGTTGAGGGACGCCGCATTCCCGCGCAAAGGCCCACTATGCGCGCCAACACGCAGCCACGCCTCGACGTGGGGTCTTCACGATCTCGAGGCGCGGGCTGTCCGACGCCCGGTCAGCCGGGCTTGGCCGAGAGAAGGATGTCGGTGCCGTCCTTGAGGATTTCGAGCCGCATTCCAGCACTGCCCGCGAGGCGCAGCGTGTAATACGCCTGGATATTGATGGCATCGAGCTGGCTGGCCGTGCCCGTGATGAAGTCGGTGAGGTGCTGCGGGGGCCTCGCGCCCGTGCCGCGGCAGCGGACGAGGAACGTCGGCATCTCGACGGTTCCGGTGATCGCGACCTCGATGTCGCCGCCGCGCGGCAGCGCCGGGACGGCTCCTGCAACGAGGTTCAAGAGCAGCTTCACCTTGTCCTTGACCATGTAGCCCGGCAGTCCGCGCCAGCTCAGCTTGTGTTTGCCCTGGCCGATGAAGCCGCGCGAAATCTGCTCCGCAGTGCCCAGGTCGATCAGAGCGCCGGCGGAGCCCGCGGCGCCGAATGCGAAGCGAGCGAACTGCAATCGTGCCGAAGCCTGCTCGGTCACGTTGCGGATCACGTCGAGGGCGTAATTCTTTGCTTCCTGGTCGTCGTCCTCGTCGAGGATCTCGAGACCGTTGTAGATGGCGCCGACTGGTCCGATCACGTCGTGGCAGATCTTGCTCGAGATCAGCGCGGCGAGCTCGAGATCGGACGGATGCGTGGCTTGGCTCATCGGTGTGCCCCTTGGTGTCTCGTCGGGTCACCGGCTCGTCATGGCCGGCAACCGTGTGGTACGAGCTGGCGGCGGCTCGGGCACAGACGGCCCACGCGAGCCAACAGGGGCCGCTGCAAATCAGTCCGGCTAGAGATACACGCGCCGCCTTGCGGTTGCAAAGCCTCTTCGCGCGGCGTGTCGCCGTTGCGCCGGGGGCACGTATTTCGAGCGCGCCCGTAGTCCTCTGGTCGCGTCGGAAGGTGCGGTGCAGGGGTAACCGGACCACAATGCAGCGATTGATTCGGTGGCGGGGAGCGGCGCGTGAACATTGCAGGCGAACATCACCGGCTGGCAGATGCGCTGCTCGGCCCCGTTCTGCAGGCCGGACGGCTACAGCTCGCCCACCGGGAGAGCGGCGTTGCCGCGGAGGTGAAGGCGGACGCCTCCCCCGTCACGGCCGCCGATCGCGAGTCGGAGGCGATCCTCGTGGCCGCGCTGATGAGCATCGCGCCGGCCGTGCCGGTTGTGGCCGAGGAGATGGTGTCCGAGGGGCACGCCCCGGTCGAGGCCGACACGTTCTTTCTCGTAGATCCTCTGGACGGCACCCGGGACTTCGTTGCGGGACGGCCGGAGTTCACGATCAACGTTTCACTCGTTGCCGGCACGCGGCCGGTGTTCGGTCTGATCTATGCCCCAGCACTGGGCGAGCTTCTCGTGACGGACGCCGCGGGCCGTGCGGTCCGGTCCCTCGTGCCGCCCGATAGCCCGGCACTTCGCCTGGCCGATCTGCCGTTAGAGGCTCTCCTGCCCCGGCGTCCGGCGACCGGGGGGCTCGTTGTGCTGGCAAGCCCGTCGCGGCCGAAGGATCCGATCGTGCGCTCGCTCGGGGCACTCTCCGTCCGCGAGTGGATCATGGCGGGGTCATCATACAAGTTCTGCCTCGTCGCGACCGGGCGCGGCGACGTCTATCCCCAGCCCGGAAAGACATGCGAGTGGGATACGGCGGCAGGACAGGCGATCGTCGAGGCGATGGGCGGGGTGGTGATCGAGACGGGCGGGCGCGACCTTCGATACGGCAAACATAGGGCCGGCTATCTCAATCCGCCGTTCGTCGCCTGGGGCTGGCCGCCGGGCCCGACGACATGACGCGCTTCAAGTCCCGACACGTTGGACGCGCCGGCCCGGTTACCCGTTCCGAAGGTCGCCCGGCCCGGATGGACGGCCACACTTTGGTAACAGTTGTTGCGGATTTATTGATCTTGGGTCCCATGTCCGCGCCCGCGATTCCCATTGTGCCGGGCGGCGGACGGAGGAGCCCGGATTGGAACGAGACATGGGCATCAGAAGACCTAACTCCGTAACTGCCGCCGCTACCGTGGTGCTCGTAGCAGTTGCCGCTGGTGCGCTGCTCGCGGGCGCAACCGCCGCTGGTGCGCAGTCGAGCGACGCCTACCGGCCACCGGCGCAGTATGGCAACGACAGCGTCTATCGCCCCGTGCAACAGGCACCGAGCGGCTACGACGGCTCCGCCGGCGGCGCGAGCCCGGGCAGCGACGGCGTCTATCGTCCGCGTGGGGGCGACACCTACCGCCAGGGTGATGCCTACAGCCCGCGCGGTGGCGATCCCTACTCCACCGAGCGCGGCGGCTACTCGCCGGGTGGTGGCGGACAGTACGGCGAGCCTTATTCGCCGCCACGCGAGCCTCGGGGTGAGCGCTACGAAAGCGATCGCTATCGCGATGACGGCCGAGGCGGCTACGCGGACGGTGGCCCGGGGCGCGGCGCCTACACCCAGAACGAGATTCTCGGTGCCGGTCATCGCTTTTTCGGCAAGGTGAGCCAGGGCTTCGCCAACGTCATCGAGTACGTATTCCAGAAATCGGGCAGACCGAATGGCTACATCCTGGGAGAGGACGCGGGCGGTGCGTTCGTCGCCGGGTTGCGCTACGGCGAGGGCCGGCTGTACACAAAGGACGCGGGCGAGCATCCGGTCTATTGGCAGGGCCCGTCGCTCGGCTACGACTTCGGTGCCGACGGATCGAAGACGATGGTCCTCGTCTACAATCTTCGCGATCCGTCTGAAATCTATGAGCGATTTGGTGGCGTGCAGGGCTCGGCCTACCTCGTGGGCGGGGTCAGCGTGCACTTCCAGAAGCATGGGGATGTGGTCTTGGCGCCAATTCGATCCGGCGTCGGGCTCCGCTTGGGTGCCAACGTCGGCTATTTGAAGTATACCCGTCAGCCGACGTGGAATCCGTTCTGAGCAGGCGTTCCGGGGGGGCCAGGTTCGCGGGGCTAGGTTTCCGTGACCAGGCTTTCAGGGGGCAGGCGTGGCGAAGATGTTGACGTCGCGGACCGTACGGGGTTCGCTCGCCGGGGCACGGCGCAAGCTCTGAAGTCGCCCCCGTGTACGGTGTCTGCCCACCCGTGCACGGTGTGTGCCCACCGGCGGGATGGTAGGTGGAGCTGCGCCGGGGGCAGGTCGGACAAGGGGGGGCAATGAGGCAGCGAGCGGGCGCCACGACGGAACCCCACCAACTGTGGGCGGCTTGCCATGCGGCGGGCCACGCCATGCTCTCAAGCTCGGCGGTAGCTCGGTCGCCAGGCCCCGCGTGCGCAACTCGGCCGGGAACCGCGACGTGCTGAACATCTATTCCGCGATGCTGGTCACGCTCGGGTTTCTCGTCGCGGCGCTCGTCACGCTGCTGATCGCGCCGGCCTATCGTCGCCGCGCAGTGCGGCTCGCCACCGACGAGATCCGCCGCACGATGCCACTCACCGAGGCCGAGATCCGCGCCGACAAGGATCGCATCCGGGCCGAGTACGCGATACGCCTGCACGAGCTCGAGCTGAAGCTTGAGGGAGGCGCACTCGATGCCGCCCGCCAGTCGGTCGAGATCAATCGTCGCGACGCGCTGATCAGCGGCCTCGAAGGCGAGATCGGCAACCTCAAGACCTCGCTCGACGAGCACGAGAATGCGCGCCGCGTACTCGAACACACCGTCATGGACCGACTGCCCAAGGTCGAGCATCGGCTGGCCGAGGCAAAGAAGCTGCTCTATCAGCGCGACCGCGAGATCTCCGTGCTGACCCAGTCGGCGGAGCGCCAGGGCCGCGCACTCGACGAGGCGACACAGATCAATACGCAGCAGCGCGACGAGATCCATCGCCTCAATGCTGCGATCACGACGCGCGTCGCGCGCAACCGCGAGGGGCTCGGCGACCCGCGCTTCGACGGCGAGGTCGCGTTGCGATCGGAGATCGAGGCACTGCGTTCCAAGTGGCGCGACCAGGCGCAGCTCGTCTCCCGGCTGCAGGCGTTGCTCATCCGTGCCGGCGTTCCGGCCGAGGGTCTAGCTGTCCGCGAGGCCAGTCATGCCGACGCGCAGGAGGCGGTTTTGATGGCCGAGCCAGAGCTCGCCAAGCTTCGCAACGATCTCGCGGATGCACAGGCGGCATTGCGGGCCGTGCAGTCGGCCGCCACACCAGCTGCTGGCGCCACCGGAGTATCGCATGAGGCCGAGCTGCGCGCTCTGGCCGCCCAGAACAGCGAGCAGGCGGCCGAGATCGCGCGGCTCAAGGCCGCGCTGCAGGCTTATGAGGCGGCCACCGCTGACGAGCGCGGCAGTGCCAAGGAAACCAAGATCTCGATGAAGGCACGGCTTGCGGCCCTGCAGACCGAGACCGAGCAGCAGGCCGCGACCATTCTGAGCCTGCGGGCCGAGGTTGCCGCCACCAACGAGCGCATGGCGCGTCAGGCTGCGCACTTCCGGGACGAGATGCGGCGTCTTGGTGCCGGGACCGTGGCCGCTTCCCTCGATCCGCGCCGCGGCGGGCACGAGCCGGCGCAGCCGGTCGAGAAGAAGTCGCTATCGGATCGGATCAGTGCTCCGCGTCTGCCGCGCCCGGCGGCGGGCAACAGTACAGCAGCCCAGGGCGAGGACGCGCAGCACCCGGCGGATGCGGCTGTGCCGCTGATGGCGGAGCCCGCCGGGGCCGTAGACGCGATGGCCGCAGGCACGCCGCGCCGACCTCGACTACTGGATCGTTTGGCACGGGCCGAGAAGTCCAACGCATAGAAGCGGTATGGCCGGCGAGAGGTGCAGCGCGAGCGGGGCGGCGCACGATCGGCTCTGCGCGACAAGCGTGCCTCCCGTACGCCCGAGCGTTCGTCCGCGGATCGGGCCCGCCTCAGAAGCCTTCAATGCAGGTGTTCGCCCCTCTTTTCGGCGCCGCAGAGATCGGCACTGCGCGTCAGCTCCACGATCACCGTCGAAATGTTGGTGGCCGCCGCCCTGCGGTCGAGCAGGCGCAGCACCGCAGGTGCGACGGACTCCGCCGCAAGTCGGCGCGGCTCGAGACGCCTGTCTACCCCCGCGAGGAAACTCCGATGAGTGCCGTCCGGATCGGTGCTTTTTGCCGTCAGCAGCGTGCCTTCGCAGAAGATGCCTTGAAACACCAGCGGCAGCCTGGCCGCCAGCCGGCTCGCCTCGTCGCTGGTCAGGCGGTCGCAAAGCTGATGGAGAACCGCTCGCATCACGGCGAAGGCCTCGGCCTCGTCCGACAGCGCGGCGTTGATCTTCAGCTCCTGCAGCCATTCCTGGCTCTGCTGTACGGCTTGGGCAATGTTGACGGGAAGGGTCATTTGGCGAGCCGCCGGGTTGGGATACTCTGACGAAAAACGGTTCGTACTCTGAGCCAGCGGCGACGGTCGGCGCTTGACCGATATCAATACTTCACACGTGGCCCTTCGGGTCATGGTCGCAAGAGGTCAAAGCTCGAACGAGGCGACGAGCGCCGCGTGCCAGGAGCCGGCGGGCTCGATGCCTTTCGCATAGCCGACAACCTCGTCGCCGAGCGTCTCGTTGTGCACCTCGATGCCGCGGAAATGGCCATAGAGGGCGTGCGACGCGAGCATGTGATCGAGCATCTGCGGACGGCCGTGGTGGAGCACGCTGAAGCGACGCCCCGCCGCGATGCCGCGGTCGAGCAGCACCATGGCGCGACCCGCAAGTGCTCGGTTCCCGGTATCCTCGGCGGCGCCGATCACGATCCGCAACGGCGTCTCGTGAACCTCTGCGTTGAAGTCGCCCGTGGCCAGCACGAGCGCGTCCGGATCGCGATCGAGCAACTCGTCGACGAGCAGGCGCAACTCGACCGCCTGCGCATTCCGCTTCAGCGCAGCAAGGTAGAGGCCCTCGGCCCAGCCGCCGACGGATCGCCAGAGGAAAGGAGCGAGCTTCTGGCCTGGCACCGGAGCGGCAAGCGGGGCGCGAAGATGCACATTGATGACCGTGAGCCGGCGCCCGCCCGCGCCGTGCTCGGTAACGAGCAACGGCCGCTCGAAGAGAAGCGGTGTTGGCGTGGCGGCGTGCGGAACTGCCGTCTGCAGCAGATGGCTGGGCGGGGGTATCAGCTCGTGGCGCAGCTGGCGCATCGACAGTATCGGCGCGCGTGACAGGGTCACGAGGTTATGGACGTCGGCCGCGCCGCTTCCCGCCTCGGCGGTCGTCGCGGCCCGGTGATAGGCGGCATAGGGCGTCCCGCCGACAAGCTCGTCGAGCGCCTGCAGCACGCGCTCGCGACGGCCCGGCACATGCTGCCCGTTGACCTCCTGGAGACAAAGGATATCGGCATCGACCCGCTCGAGCGCTGGCCGCAGCACGCTGGCGCGCGGTGCGACAGGCGAATCCAGATTCTCTACGTTGAAAGTTGCAATGCGCATGAGCTGCGTAAACCGTCCGGCGTGAAGCGCTATGGAACGCTAGCAGGGACGCCCGTGGAGGATCTGGTGCAAGATCAATATCCTGCGCCGCGGCGATTGGCGTACCAGCCGTGCGACGAGATTGCCGGGCGCGCCAAATCTTGCGTCGCAGCATCCGGTCGATGCCAGAGTAGCTCCGCGCTATTGCCCAGCACGTCTCGCACACCCATGCCTCGACCCACCAAAAAACCTGCATTCTTCGCGTGGCAGGCTATCCTGGTCGCGGCCACTGCCGGCCGTCTGGAGAACCACATGGAAGAGAAGCTGCGTGAAGCCGCCCTCGAGTACCACCGACTGCCGCGTCCCGGAAAGATTGCAATCCAGCCGACCAAAGGGCTGACCAACCAGCTTGACCTTTCACTCGCGTATTCGCCGGGCGTCGCCTACGCCTGCCTCGCGATCAAGGACGATCCGGCTGAAGCTGCGACGCTGACCTCGCGGTCGAACCTGGTCGGCGTCGTGACGAACGGGACGGCCGTGCTCGGCCTTGGCGACATCGGCCCGCTTGCTGGCAAGCCGGTGATGGAAGGCAAGGGGTGCCTGTTCAAGAAGTTCGCCGGTATCGACGTTTTCGACATCGAGGTGGCGGAGAAGGACCCTGACAAGCTCGTCGAGATCGTAGCTGCTCTCGAGCCGACCTTCGGCGGCATCAACCTCGAGGACATCAAGGCGCCCGAGTGCTTCATCGTCGAGCGGAAGCTGCGCGACCGCATGAAGATCCCGGTGTTCCACGACGACCAGCACGGCACGGCGATCATCGTCGCGGCGGCCGTACTCAATGCGCTGAAGCTCGTCGGCAAACGGATCGAGGACGTGAAGCTCGCGGGCTCCGGCGCCGGCGCGGCCGCGCTCGCCTGCCTCGACATGCTGGTGAGCCTCGGCCTCCGGCGCGAGAACGTCACGATCTCGGACATCAAGGGCGTGGTCTGGAAGGGTCGCACCGAGCTCATGGACGAGTACAAGGAGCGCTTTGCTCAGGATACGAGTGCGCGCACGCTCGCCGAGATCCTCGTTGGCGCGGATATCTTCCTCGGTCTGTCCGCGGGCGGCATCCTGAAGCCCGAGATGCTCGCCAGCATGGCGGCGCGGCCGATCGTCATGGCGCTGGCCAATCCCGAGCCAGAGATCCGGCCCGAGCTTGCCAAGCAGGCGCGGCCCGATGCGCTGATCTGCACCGGCCGCTCCGACTACCCGAACCAGGTCAACAACGTGCTGTGCTTCCCGTTCATCTTCCGCGGAGCGCTGGACGCAGGCGCAACGGGCATAACGGAAGCTATGAAGGTGGCCGCTGTGCGTGCCATCGCCGAGCTGGCACAGGCCGAGACATCCGACGTGGTGGCCAACGCGTACGGCGCCGAGCAGACGAGCTTCGGCCCCGAGTACCTGATCCCGAAGCCTTTCGATCCGCGCCTCATCGAGCGCATCGCCCCCGCGGTGGCCGAGGCCGCGGCACGAAGCGGGGTGGCCTCTCGTCCGATCGCCGACATGGAGGCTTATCGCCAGAGCCTGGCCCGGTTCGTCTATCACTCCGGCCCCAGCATGAAGCCCGTGCTCGATGCCGCAAAGCGCATCCCGAAGCGCGTTATCTTCGCCGAGGGCGAGGACGAGCGCGTGCTGCGCGCCGCCCAGATCATTGTCGACGAGCGGCTCGGCATCCCGGTACTGGTCGGACGCGACTATGTCATCAAGACCCGCCTGCGCTCGCTCGGCCTGCGCCTCGACCCGACCCGCGACATCGAGATCGTGCACGGCCTGTCGAGCCATCAGCACCGTGACATCGAGCAGGAATACTATCAGCTGATGAAGCGGCGCGGCGTTACGGTCGCCATGGCGCGCGAGGCGATGCGCAGCCAGCAGACGCTCATAGCTGCCATGTTCCTGCGCCGCGGCTATGTCGACGCCATGCTGTGCGGCATACGCGGCACCTACGGCGAGCACCTGAAGCACGTCCGCGACGTGATCGGCACGCGGCCGGGAACCACGACGCTCGCCGCCATGAACATGCTGCTGCTTCCCGACCGCCAGCTCTTCATCTGCGACACCTACGTCAACAAGAGTCCGAGCACCGAGCAACTCGTCGAGATGACGCTCCTGGCTGCCGAGGAGGTGCGCCGATTCGGCCTCGTGCCGTCGGTCGCTCTTCTGTCGCATTCGAGTTTCGGCAGCTCCGACGACTGGGATGCCCACACCATGCGCGCCGCCGTCGAGGCTCTCGGCGTCCGCGCGCCCGATCTGGCGGTCGAAGGCGAGATGCGGGGCGATGCGGCGTTGTCTCCGGAGATCCTCCAGGACGAGCTGCCCGGCGCCCGGCTGACGCGCAGTGCCAACCTCCTCATCATGCCCAACGTCGATGCCGCCAACATCGCCTACAGCCTGCTGAAGGTGGCGGCCAGCAACAACATCACGGTCGGTCCGATCCTGCTCGGTGCGGCGAAGCCGGTGCACATCGTCGAGCCGAACGCCAGCGTGCGCCGCATCGTCAACATGGTCGCGCTCGCGGCTGTGGATGCGGCAACGCAGTCGACGGCCGGGTGAGGTGACGGGTCACGACCCGCAGCGCCTCCCACACCTGGATGCGCCCGCCCACGACGGGGCGGGCCATTCTGCTGCGTGTGGGCGCGGTAGGGGCCCTACGCCGCCACGTCGGTTGTAGCCGTCCCAGTCGGTGTCCGGGCTGCCGAGAGCCGCTGCAAGGTCTCGAGCGTTTCGCGGAGGGCCAGCGCCAGCTCTTCGAGGTCGACCCTCGGCGTCGGCTGTTCCTGAGACGCCTCGGCCTGCGCTTCGATGGCGTCGCACAGGTCGCCGACACGCCGCGCGCCGACGTTGCGGCAAAGAGATTTCAGGGCGTGTGCGGAGGCAGCCAGTTGCCTCCGGTCGTCGGGATCCTTCGCCGCGCGGATCAACTCGGCCAGGAGCCTCGGCGCATGCTCGGCGAAAAGCGAGATAACCCGCTGCACCAGATCGTCCCCCGGCGCCTGCATGGCCTCGATCGAAGCGAGAACCTCCGTGTCGACGAGGCGCGGCTCTCCGTGGCTTGCCTGGCTGTTGGCGTCATCGTCGCCCTCCGCGTCGTGCAATCCCGCGGCAGCGGCCGCGCTCCGGGTCCGCGCAGGGTCGATCCAGCGCTCGAGACAGCGCCGTATGGCGGCGAGCGTGAAGGGCTTTGTGACGAAGTCCGACATGCCGGCATTGCGCCACATCTCGGAGCGGGCGCCGATGACATGCGCGCTGAGGCCGATGATCGGCAGTGCTGCGCGGCCGTCGCCTGCTTCCCAGGCGCGAATGGCACGCGCGGCCTCGAAGCCGTCGAGCTTCGGCATGCTGCCGTCCATAAAGACGAGATCAAAGGCTCCGCTCTTGGCGGCGGCAACTGCCGCCTCGCCGTCCTCGACACAGATCACATCGACGCCAAGGCGGCTCAGGGCCTCGATCAGTACCTCGCGATTGATGGCGCTGTCGTCGGCTGCGAGCACGCGGACGCCGCTGAACGCCAAAGGCTCGCCGCTTGGCTGCGTTGCGCCCGCACCGGATGGCCGGGTGCAGCTCGCTTTGCCGCCCAACGCGTGCCCGATCGCCAGGCGGGCGTCGCGGCAGTCGAAGGGCACGTCGATGAGGTGGTGCACCTTGCCCTGCCGCAGCAGCTCGTCACCCTCGGGCGAACCGACGCGTGACAAGGCGATGACCGGGCAGGTGAGGCGGGTGATGCGTGTGGCCGAGGCAGCCCAGTTGTCGGCCGACACGAAGGCGACGCGCAAATCCGCCGGCGCTTCGGCCGCTGCAAGATCGGATGCACCGTCGATCACGCTCAGTCCGTAGTCGAGGCAGAGCGCGCCGAGCGACGTGGCGAGCGGCCCCGGCGGCAGGAGCACGAGTGCGCTGCCAGTCGCCATCGGGCATGCGGCGACCGCAGCAGCGTGAACCGCCTCGACCGGGATCTCGAAGCGGAACGTCGACCCTTCGCCCACCCGGCTCTCGACCTCCAGAATGCCGCCCATGGCGCCGACGAGGCGTCGGCAGATCGTGAGCCCGATGCCGGTTCCGCCGTACCGTCGCGAGGTCGACTGATCGGCCTGGGTGAATGGATCGAAGATCGTCGCGAGCTTGTCCGCTGGGATGCCGATGCCGCTGTCCTTGACGCTGAGCCGCAGCGCGCCGGAACCTGCCTCCGGCATCTCGACCCGTACCAGCACGCCGCCGCGCTCCGTGAACTTCAGCGCGTTGTTGACGAGGTTCGACAGTACCTGATTGAGCCGCACCGGGTCTCCGAGGATCTCTGTCGGCACGTCGGGCGCAACGTAGGCGGCAAGCTCCAGGCTCTTGGCGGCGGCGCGCCCTGCGAACAGCTTGACAACATCGTCGACAACGGCGGCAGGCTCGACCGGCACGCGCTCGAGCGCGAGCTGACCTGCCTCGATCTTGGACAAGTCGAGAATGTCGTTGATGATCGACAGCAGTGTCCGGCCCGAGCGGACGATGACCTCGCAGTTGCGTTGGGCGCGGGGAGAAAGCTCGTCCTCCGCCAGAAGCTCGGCCATCACCAGGATGCCGTTCATGGGCGTACGGATCTCGTGGCTCATCGTGGCGAGAAACTCGCTCTTGGCCGCGTTCGCCTGCTCGGCCGCCGCGGTCGCGGCAGAGAGGTCGCGGGTCCGCTCGACGACCTGCCGCTCGAGATCCTGGCTGTAGGCGGCCAGCGCCGCGTCGCGCGCGTTTATCTCGCCCATCATGGCGTTGAAGGCCGCGACGAGGGTGGCGGTCTCGTCCTGGCTCGTCGGCGCGACAGCATGCGAATAGTCCCGGCTGCCGCAGATGCTGCGCATGGCAGCGGCGAGGCGCGCCATCGGATCGGTGATGGTGTGCTGCATCCGGTGCGACGCGAGGATGCCCGCTCCGGCAGCTACCAGCCCTGCCAGGAGCGCAAACGTCAGGCTCCGTATCAGACCGGCATGCACGTCGGAGATGTCGGCGATGAGGATCAGGGAGCCGATGGGGCTTCCGCCGTAGACGACCGGTGCCTCGACGGGAAACGTCCGGAAATCGTGTGCGACCGCCGCATCGGAGCCGGCTCCGCCCGTGTCGCCGCTGCTGACGAGGATGCCGGCGCCGAACTGGAACAACCTATTGCCCGCCCGGTCGACGACACTGACGTGTGTCAGGCCGGGAATGGCTCCGATGCCCTTCAGTGCGTTGGCAATGCCCCGACGATTGCCGGACGCCAACGGCTCGGACACGGTTGCTGCGAGAGCCGCCGCGATACCGTGGATCTCGGTGCGCTTCGAGTCGAGCTGGCGGGCCGTTTCGCGCCACGCGCCCAGCACCGACATAACCAGGATGCCGGGAATGACGGCGACCAGTACGACCGCCGTGATCTTGTTCGTGATGGATCGACCGAACCAACGCTTCACGTCTGAGCCCGCCGCACACCTTCTGCTTCGGGACATTTTCGGCCAATGTGGTTTACAGACGGTTTAGCAGATCACAGAGCGAGTTTCCTCAAATTCAATTCCCGAAGTTGTCTGCAAAAAATATCCCATATCGCTTCGATGGTGTTCGCTCATTAACAGTACATAGACTATGACATTTGATAGTTATTTCAACACAAGTGTCGAAGTTGTAATTCTGTCTTCGAGATATTGGCGGACCCGACCGGTGGCCACGCGCGCGTACATCTGCCTGAAGGTGCTGTGGGGGGGCTCGTGCCGCTTCTTCCGCGATACCCGTGGCGTGTTCGCTCTGAAGCTGGGGCTCATGGCGCCGGTTTTCTTGATGCTGGTCGGGCTCGGTATCGATCATGCGCGGTTCGTTCGCGACAAGGGCATCCTGCAGAGCGCTGCCGATGCTGCGGCCCTGGCCGCGGCCAAAGAGCTCAGCATGACCGACGTCAAATACGAGAGCCTGGCGGCGGTCGCCCAAGCCGTGGTCGAGCGCCACGTTGCATTTCGCGCCAGCCGGGGTGAGCCGGCGTCCCTTCGCGTTGCAACCAGCGTCTCGAGCGATCCGATCGAGGTGGCCGTCCAAGTCACACGACCGTTCGAGGCCACTTTCGCCAACCTTTTCGGCTCTAGCCTGCCCGAGGTCGCCGCCAAGGCGACCGCCCGCATTGTCGGCAGGCCCAACATCTGCGTCCTCGCGCTGAGCCCCCAAGACATTGGCGCAATCTCGCTGGAGAAGGACGCCCGCCTCACGGGGCAGAACTGCGCAGTCTATTCGAACTCGGCCAGCAGCAATGGTCTCAAGTCGAAGAACTCCGCTATTCTGACCGCAACCTTCATCTGCACCCGCGGCGGCAAGGACGGCGGACCCGGAAACTTCAATCCGTCTCCGCTGCTCGATTGTCCGAGCTACGATGACCCGTTGGCGGACCGCCCCGAACCTCAGGT
This sequence comes from uncultured Hyphomicrobium sp., assembly GCA_964471635.1. Taxonomy (GTDB): domain Bacteria; phylum Pseudomonadota; class Alphaproteobacteria; order Rhizobiales; family Hyphomicrobiaceae; genus JAKAML01. The sequence goes on along the minus strand of CAYYGO010000002.1, from coordinate 12,502 downwards.
CGGACCCTGCGATCCGAAGAAGCCGACGCGGATCACGTCCGACACCACCCTCGAGCCGGGCACCTACTGCGGCCTCGAGATCGCAGGCGGGGCGCGGGTGACGCTGCGCGACGGGATCTTCGCATTCAAGGACAAGCCGCTCGTGGTCAAGGACGGTGGTGCGCTGTTCAGCGAGGCGGCCGGCCTCTACTTCAGTGGCGCCGCAACCATGACGTTCGAGCGGCAGTCGACGATCTCTCTCAAGGCTCCGGTCGGCGGACCCATGGCTGGGCTACTTATCTTCGGCTCGCGGTCGCAGAGTTCAAAGCTCGTACATCAGATCCTGAGCGACGACGCGCGCACGCTGATCGGCACCGTGTATCTTCCGTCGAGCGAGCTCCGCATCGACGCTACGAGCCCGATCGCGGACAAGTCCGCGTTCACAGCGATCGTGGTCAACACCATGCGCCTCTACGGCGGGCCGCATCTGATCCTGAACACCAGCTACGACGATACCGAGATCCCGGTGCCGACGGGCATCCGGGGCGTGGGCCAGCCCGTCACACTTGCGGAGTAGGCGTCGATGTCGATGACCGAGCCTGGCACCGGCGAGCGATTGAGCGTGCTCGTGGCAGACGACGATCCCGTGTTCGGGGCACTGGCGCGATCGACCCTTACGCGCGAGGGATTCGACGTGCATTTCGCACGCGACGGTGGAGAGGCGCTGGGGGCGCTCAGCACCGGTGAGTTCGCTCTTGCGCTGGTCGATCTGTCGATGCCGCGGATCGACGGATTCCGCCTGATTGCACTTGTTCGCTCGACCCCACGCTTGCGGCACCTGCCGATCATCGTGCTGTCGTCGCGCACCGACGTCGGCGCCGTCGAGGAAGCCTATGCGCTAGGGGCGGACGCCTACCAATCGAAGCCCGTTAACTGGGCTCTTCTCCCGACCCACGTCCGCCACGTTCACCGCGGCGCCCGGGCCATGGCGGAGCTTCGCGATGAGCTAGCTGCGGTGAACCGCTCGGCCGTTGATCCGGGGCTGCCCGGCCCACGCTTGCCGATGACGGACGGGTCCTTCGCGGGCTAGCCGAGGCAGTTGCACAACGCAGCGCCAGCTTGAGGCAACCGTCGCATGCCATCGAGGTGAGGCTGGTCCGTACGCTCGCAGCGCCCGAATCTGCTACGAAGTAATTGGACCGCACCGCAACACGGTCGGAGGTATGCTCGAATGGACGCCGCGATGTCACGCTGCGCGCTTGTCGTCGACGATGATCCGATCCAGTGCGAGTTGCTGCGGAGCGCGCTCTTGAAGCGGTCGTTCGGCCGCATCCTTGTCGCCCATGACGGGGCGGCGGCCAAGCGGCTCATCGAGGCCAATGCCGGCCAGATCGACCTCATGCTCTGCGACCTCAACATGCCGGACGTCGACGGCGTCGAGTTCCTCTCGTTCCTCGGCACGACCCAGGTGACGAGTGCGCTCGTCATCATCAGTGGCGCGCATTCGTCCATCGTCAAAGGCGCAGACAAGCTGGCATCCGCCCTCGGGCTCAACTGCCGGGGCTCCATGAGAAAGCCGGTCGATCTGCGGGCCCTCGACGCCATGCTGGCCGAAACCGTAGCGGCCCAATAGGCGGATAGCCGGGCGCGCCGTCGCCACGTCGTGCGCTCCGTGCCGCAGGCGCGGCCCGCATCGTGTTCGGCTCATCCCCGCGAGCGGGCCAGAACCGCGATCAGCTCCTCGATCTTCTGCTCCTGATCCTCCTTGCTGCCGCGCGTCATCGCGTGCCGCACGCAATGGTGCACGTGCTCGCGCAGGATTTCGCGCTCGACCCGGCTCAGCGCGGCGCGGACCGCTGCGATCTGCGTCACGATGTCGATGCAGTAACGGTCCTCCTCGACCATGCGGGCGAGACCGCGCACCTGGCCCTCGATGCGGCTCAGGTGTTTCAGGCGGGACGTTCTGCCGTGCTGGCTCATTCTTGACTGATACCCCGCCGGGGTATACTCGTCAACCGATACCCCCGGAGGGTACCCTGAACGGTAGCGCACGTCGCAGCGGGCGATCTCGAGGGGGATACGGCGGTCGAGGAGTGCAGAGGCCATGACAACTGATCGCGCGCGTGAGCCGGCCTGCCCCCATTGTGCGTCGGCCGCAGGCGCCGAACATGTCGCGGCCGAACATGTCGCGGCCGGACCCGTCGCCCGAGTCCTCGACCCTGTGTGCGGCATGACCGTCGACCCGGCCACGGCGAAGCACCGACACACCCACGAGGGCCGCCCCTACTCGTTCTGCTCGGCCCGCTGCCGCGAGCGCTTCATCGCAGCGCCGGCCCAATACCTGATGCCTGCCGCAAAGGCGTCCGCGCCCGCAGTCCCCGCGGACACCGTCCACACCTGTCCGATGCACCCCGAGGTTCGCCAGCAGGGACCGGGCGCGTGCCCGATTTGCGGAATGGCGCTCGAGCCGGAGCATTTCACCGTGGATGCGCCGCCAAATCCCGAGCTGGCCGACATGACACGCCGGCTCTGGATCGGGCTCGCGCTGGCGCTTCCCCTGTTCGCGCTCGAGATGGGCGGGCATCTCGCGGGGCACCACCAGTGGCTTGGCCAGGCACGGTCGAATTGGATACAACTCGCGCTCGCGACGCCCGTCGTGCTGTGGGCCGGCTACCCGTTCTTCGAGCGTGGCGTTGCCTCGCTACGGACGGGCTATCTCAACATGTTTACGCTGGTCGCCATGGGGACGGGCGTCGCTTGGCTCTACAGTGTCGTGGGCACGCTGTGGCCAAGCCTTTACCCGGCGTCGATGCGTGGCCACCAGGACGGCTCGGTCGCGGTCTATTTCGAGGCTGCGGCCGTCATCACCGTGCTGGTCCTGCTCGGCCAGGTGCTCGAGCTGCGCGCGCGCGAGCGGACGAGCGGCGCCATCCGCGCGCTGCTCGATCTGTCGCCGAAGATGGCGCGGCGCGTCGGGGCCGGAGATACCGACGAGGATGTTCCCGTCGATCATCTGTCGGTGGGCGACCGCCTGCGCGTGCGGCCCGGCGAGCGGGTGCCGGTCGATGGCGCAATAGTCGATGGGCAGAGCGCCCTCGACGAATCGCTCGTCACGGGCGAGGCGATGCCGGTCGCGAAAGGCGCCGGCGATGCGGTGATCGGCGGCACCATGAACCAGTCGGGCGGGTTCGTGATGCGTGCCGACCGGGTCGGCCGCGACACGGTCCTCGCCCGGATCGTGCAGATGGTCGCCGAGGCGCAACGCAGCCGGGCGCCGATCCAGCGGCTCGCAGATCAGGTCTCGGCGTGGTTCGTGCCCGCCGTCATCGCAGCCTCCCTTGCGGCCTTTGCGGCGTGGTCGGTCTGGGGCCCGGAGCCCCGCTTCACGTATGCGCTCGTCGCGGCGGTCTCGGTTCTCATCATCGCCTGCCCCTGTGCGCTCGGTCTCGCCACGCCGATGTCGATCATGGTCGGCGTCGGTCGCGGCGCACAGGCCGGCGTGCTGATCCGCAGCGCCGAGGCACTCGAGCGTCTCGAGCGGGTCGATACGCTCGTTGTCGACAAGACGGGCACGCTGACCGAGGGCAGACCTGCCGTCGCGGCGATCCGAACCGACGGCCTGTCCGCCGAAACCGAGGTGCTGCGGCTGGCCGCGAGCCTTGAGCGGTCGAGCGAGCATCCGCTGGCCGCTGCCATCGTGCGGGCGGCCGAGGCGCGAGGGCTGACGTTCGCGACGCCCGAGGGTTTCACATCCGCGGCCGGGAAAGGTGTCAGCGGTCGCGTGGCGGGTCGCGCGGTCGTCATCGGCAACCGGCTCATCATGGCGGAGGCCGGGATCGACACTGCGGGCCTTGACGCGGCGTCCGACGCGATGCGGACCAAGGGAGCAACCGCGGTCTTCGTGGCAGTCGACGGCAAGGCTGCAGGCCTGATTGCCATCGCCGATCCGCTGAAGCCGACGACCGCTTCGGCGATCGCGGCGCTTCAGGCAGAGGGTGTTCGCGTGCTCATGCTGACCGGCGACAGCCGTGCGACCGCAGAGGCCGTGGCCGCGCGGCTTGGCATCGCCGAGGTCGAGGCCGAGGCATCGCCGGAGGACAAACGCCGGATCGTGGAGCGGCTGAGGGCGGAGGGCCGGGTGGTCGCCGTGGCGGGCGATGGCGTCAACGACGCCCCCGCGCTCGCAGCCGCGGATGTCGGTATAGCCATGGGCACCGGCACGGATATCGCAATGGAAAGCGCCGGCGTGACCCTCGTCAAGGGCGACCTCAACGGCATCGTTCGCGCCCGTCGGCTGTCCGCCGCGACAATGGCCAACATCCGCCAGAACCTGTTCTTTGCCTTCGTCTACAATGCCGCGGGAGTGCCGATCGCGGCTGGTGTGCTTTATCCGGTGCTCGGCGTGCTGCTGTCGCCCGTCATCGCCGCGGCGGCAATGGCGCTGTCGTCGGTGAGCGTCATTGCCAATGCGCTCCGGCTCAACCGTGCGCCGCTCTGACGCTTTGAGCTGCCGCTTCGCCAGCCGCCCCATTGTTTGCGACCCTTGTCTCCGACGCGAATCGAGGCCGGCAAATTGGCGCCCAGCGGCTTGACCATCGCGTGCCTGCATCTGCGCCGCTGAGCCACCAGCCTCGAGCGCATTGCCTATTCCGTCGGCTGCAAGGATCCTGCTTCGTTCAGCCGTGCCTTCAAAGCAATCGTCGGACAAAGCCTATCGAGAGGGCGCGCGAACCGGAAGCGGCAGCGTCGTTTGCAGGTGCGCGAAGCGAACGCAGCGGCGCAAAAGGAGCCCCTCGCTCCGCCCGACGGAATGATTCACCGATTTTATTGGCGCGCCGTACACGATAAAAGTGCGAACTCCCAAGTGATTGAAATGTCATGTTTTTAAAGGCGGCCAGCCGTTATCGGGCTCGCCGGGCAGGCGCACGGTCGGGTCGGGGAAGGTGTTGTCGGGAAGGTCGTCGCTACTGACCCACTCGATGCTCGTTGGCAACTGGCCCTCCGTTTCCATGAACTCCTTCACGGCGTGCCAGGCCATTTCGAATGGGATGAACAGGCCGACCGGAAGCGGGTCGCCATGCAGCGAGCGGACCCACTGCCTGATCTTTCTCAAGTCGCCCTTCGAGAACCAGTCCTGCCGTGCCACGCCGCCGCCATAGCGCGCATATTGCAGCAATACGCCTAGCTCTGGGTTCCCCCACATCGAGAGCTTGATGTCCTTGCGGCCGCGGCCCCATGGAAGATGCTCGGTGCCATCGAGTCCCTCAAGGCTGATGCTGCCGCTATCGTTGCCACCGGTGTAAAACCATTCCTTGCCCGGAGGGGCCAGGAAGTATGGTTGAAGCTCGATCAGAGAAGGCCACCCTGGCCCAAAGAAGTTGTCGAAATAGATGTCTTTCGTCATGGCCTGCCTCTCCTGATCCAAATTCCATCGCGCATGATCCAGAGCGCCCCGTTCCCGTCGACGATCCTGACGGTCGGATTTCCGATTTGTGCTGCCAGCGGCGGCAGCACAGCAGCGCAGCTGTCACATAGGCGCCGATCCACCCTCATCTCGATGATCCGCCCGGCCAGTGATCCGCCGTAAGGCTCCGCCGCGCGGAGCAGGGCGTTGGCCTCCGCATGAAACAGCGCGTCATTGGGCTTGCGGCCGATGTTGCCGGTCGCCATGACGTCAGGATACCGCTCGATCAATCGCGCCCGCATGTCCCGCGCCATGACCTCGTCGCGAGCTGTGTATCCGGGCGCATCAGAGTTGACGCCGAAGATGGCCTGACCATCGATCTCCGCATAGGCGACCGTGCCATCGGACGATCGTCGAGCAGAACCTGAGCCTGTGTCGGGCATGCCCGTGATCGAACGGAAGGTGCCGATCGCCTCGGGCGGCGAGAACGGTGGCGTGCCGGTGCCTGCTCGCGGACCGGCAGGATCGAGCGGCGGCCCCTGATTGTCACCGAAGCGGGCGCGCGCCAGCTCGGCCAATCGTGCCTCGGCTTCTCGCGCCACACCTTCGGCGCGCCGGATCTGGCCCTCGATGTTGTTCGGATTGGTCAGGCTGGGCCGAGGGCGCCACGTGGGGTCGGTCTCGCGGACTCGCGCTCTGGCCGCATCCGCTCTCGCATTCGCCACGGCGTAGCGGGCGGCCTGCGCCGGCGTCGCATCGAGCGTCCGGCCGCCAATGCGAACCGCGACCGAGCCCCGCCCTCGGGCGCCGACGAGAATGACATCGCCGCCATCGCCGTCGGTCCAGCGCCCGCCGCCCGGCTGACCGGCGGGAAGGCGCAATTGCGCCGGGTTGAAGCCGGCCTTGCGCGCGAGCGCCACCAGCCGCTTCAGCGACAGGTAGACCCTGAGCGCCGCGACCTCACGCCGGATGTCGAGCAGAGACAGCCGGGCTTCGCAGAGCAGTTGGTCGAAGGTCTTGTCCGTCGCAAACCATCCCCGCGCGTCTCGATCACGCAAGGAGGATGGAGCGTGTCCGACCAGAGGGGGATTACTTCTTGTGCAGTAGCGAGCACGGATGAAGTCAGGCCGCACGAGGACGCGACGACCGTCAACGTTGCAAGATATCAACTTGATGGCAACTTGGCGCGCCGTACCGGATAAAAGTGCGAACACCTATATTGTTGAAATCTCGCTTTGATTTCAGAATCCCGCCAGCCCTTGGCTCAGGGCTCAGCCGCCGCTCCCCCACGAACACACAGACTTGTCCCCGCCCCCAGCAGCCGGGCGCACAATCGCGCGTGTTCCGCGTTGCGATGGGGTGCCCGTGTACGATCCAGTTCTACTCCGCCAAGTCTCTGATCTAAGACTCGCCCACCTCAGGCTCAAGAGCGAAGTCGCTTGGCTTCGCTTCCTGCTGGCCTTCGAACGCTGTGCTCGGCTCGCGCTCAAGGCCGGCTTCAACCCTGACCAGCCGCGCGACGACCACGGCCGCTGGACGGACACAGGCAGTTTCGACGACACGTTGCGCGGCTTGTTGGATGAGTTCGAAGACGGTAGCTTGCTGCAAGACATTGCCTACCCGGGTGACTTCCATGACGTGGTTCGTGACTACTTCGTGGAAGGTCTGCGCAAGGCTGGACACGCCATCGAGACCGAAATCGGCTTGGTGCTGCCAAGCGTGCCTCCGGTCGCCGCGCGCATCGACATCTTGGCCAGGGATCCGAATGGTCTGCTCTACGGACTCGAAATCAAGACCGGGTACGATCCGACCTTCACTCCGGGTCAGCGGGTCGTATACCCTCACGCCATCGGCGGCGCTGGCGTCACGTCGTATGATCCGAGAATTCGCAGTCTTGGCCTCACGCCCGGCATGCCCCTGCCAGCCTTTGCCATCCGGGTCGCCTACACGCGCGGACCGGGTGAACGCATCGAAATCATCCCGCTGCCGGCAGAGCCGCTTTGAACCACTCGAAATCGCGTCGCTCTCTCAGGGTCGGGGGCGGACGTGAGCGAGCAAGACGGTGGCAAGCCTGACCTAACCATGGAGTTGTACAGCGCGATAGGGGAGAAGCTTGTTTCGAGAGAGACGGCTCTTGGGATCGCCGCGCTTGTCGTCAAGGATCGATTCGGCCAGTCAGAGTTCGACAGGCAGCTCCCACTCCAGATTCGCGAGCAGGATGAAGCCTGGATCATAACCGGCAGCGCACGATCCGATGTGCCGGCTGGCACGCCATCAGGCGCGCTGAAGAGAGGGAAGCTGCTGATGACGATCTCGCAGCTCGATGGCCGCATACTCAATTTCGGTTTGGCCGGGCACATCGTCCCATGAGATCTGACCTTGGTGACGCCTGCCGGTCGTCGCTCAGGGTTCGCCAAGCATGTGCAAGATACCAACTTAAGTTGGCGCCCCGTAGGGGATTCGAACCCCTGTTGCTCACGTGAGAGGCGAGCGTCCTAGGCCTCTAGACGAACGGGGCGAGCTGACGAAAGCATCGTATAGGGGACCCGCGCTGCGCGATCAAGGGGGTATTTCCTCGTTGGCGCAGGACCGGCCAAAGGCCCCGCAGCAGATGCCAACACGGCAGGCGAAGGGGCTTTCGCTCGCGGCGGCAAACGGTTGCCTCGACGGTGGACGCGCAGCGTGCCCGGCCGATGTCGCACTGCGCGCCGGTCGTCAGCGCTGTTGCGCCGTCACGATCTCGATGCGCGTCAGCGTCTGCCCGGTGACGAGATCGACAATCGCGATGCCAGTACCTTGTGGCGCCTCGTAATGTACGGCGAGCCGCGCGCCCGATAGCGAGACGCTGCGTACCGTGGCGCCGGGTGGCAGATCGAGTCGGGCCGCCGCGGCCAGACGCGCAGCTTCGAAGGCTTGAGCCATGGATGGTGCGCTCTCGATGACCGCGGCGACGGGCGCCTTGGCGGGCGCCTGACGCGACATGTAGAAGATGCGGGCGACGAGTGCGATGAAGCCCACCAGCAGCACGGTCGACATGATGGCGATGGCGATCTTGGTGTTCCGAATGAACACAGGATCTGCGAAGATGTCGCCCCGCGGAGCAGTTCGGCCCGCAGGCGAGGCGGCAGGCTGGCTCGGTTCGTTGCTCATGGCTCGGCTCATCTCGTGGCTTGGCTGATGGGTCGCGTCTCGGCTCTGATGGTATTCGGTGTCGGCCCGGGCCGATGTCGCAGGACGAGGATCTTGCGGCCGGCGACTGCGGTCGTCGACGCCGGTACGGCAAGCCACCGGTGCGCGATGATCGTGCTGCGATCTCGTTGCCGCGCCGCGCAAACTCTAGCCATTTCATGCCATGCTGGGCGATGCTCTGTCGTGTGAGATGTAACCCGTTCACGCGTCGTCGTTACGATTTCCCCACGTCAGGCGTCGCCGTGCTCGAGCTACGCCATTCGCTCGCACGGTGCGTCGAGAAACACAAACCCGCTTTCGTGATCGGCCCTGCCGAACGGTGACGGACAGGAGAAAGGAGACCATGACACACGCGGGGCGGGAGCCGATCGGGAAAGAGCCGCCGGCCGCGATGGAGACGGCGCTCCGGACGAGGCACGCCCTGGACGTCGAGCACCACGAGGTCGCGGTTGCGGACGCCGATGCTGGCACGCGCCTCGACCGCCTGCTGGCTCGCCTGTTGGCACCAATGAGCCGCTCGCGATTGAAGGCGCTGATCGAGGCCGGCCATGTCGCCATTGACGGTCGCTCCATTGCGGACGCAAGCTACGTCGTCAAGCCTGGCGAGCGCGTGCGGATCGCCGTGCCGCCACCCGAAGCGGCCATGCCGTTGGGCGAGCAGATCCCGCTCGAAATCGTGTTCGAGGACCGCCACCTGATCGTGATCGACAAGCCCGCCGGTCTCGTGGTGCACCCGGCCTCCGGTCACCAGGGCGGAACGCTCGTCAATGCGCTCATCGCGCACTGCGGCGACAGTCTGTCAGGTGTGGGCGGCGTGCGGCGACCCGGTATCGTGCACCGGCTGGACAAGGAGACGTCGGGACTGCTGGTGGTCGCCAAGTCGGATGCGGCGCACCAGGGTCTTCAGCAGCAGTTCGCAGCGCATGGCCGCGACGGGCGGCTGGCTCGGGCCTACCTCGCGCTGGTCTGGGGTGTGCCGCAGCTGCGCCAGAGTCGCATCGAGGCGCGCGTCGGCCGGTCGGCGCATGTCCGCACGCGGATGGCCGTGGTGAAGGGCGAGGCTGGGCGCCACGCGGCGACCGCCTACGCCGTCGTCGACACCTTCCGCCGTGCCGACGGGTCGGACGCGGTGGCCTCGCTTCTGCGCCTCGTGCTCGAGACAGGCCGCACACATCAGATCCGCGTCCACCTCGCCCATATCGGGCACCCCGTGATGGGCGATCCGGTCTATGGAGCGGGCTTTAAAGCCAGTGCGGCGCTGCTCGGCGCCGAGGCTCAGGCAGCTCTCGCTGCGCTGGGACGGCAGGCGTTGCACGCGGCCGAGCTCGGTTTCGAGCATCCCGTGACCGGGCAGACGCTCATGTTCCGATCCGAGCCGCCAGCCGACATGTCGGCTCTGAACATCGCACTGAGAAATGCCCCTAAGGCGAGCCGGCCCGCGCGACCGATTGGATCGAAAACGCCGCGCCGCTGAAAGTCGGGGTTCACCTTCCAACTCGGTCGGCAAGACCCCGCAAGATGCAGTTAACCCCGGGCGGTGCATATGGTGAGATGAGAAATCGAGACCGGGTTCGACCTATGCCGCTGCGCTTCAAACTGATGTCGGCCATTCTGGCGTTGTTGTTACTCATGGCGACCGACACCAACAACCGCCTGTTCGACAACGCGCTGGATGTCTTCGTCGGTCTCGGCGTGTTCATGGTGCTGGCCTTCGTCTCGATCATCCCGAACGCCGGCCGTGTCGATCGCGTCGATCGCCAGCTTGACGGTTTGTCGTGGGCCGACCGGATCGACATCGAGAATGTCCGCTCCGGCGATCGCACACGCTCAGGTTGAGTGGGGTGGCGGCTTTCGCGTCAGCGTAGCCTCGAGGCAGAGGGTCACGAAGGTGACGCAGTGCCTTCAGGTCCTGTGGGCCAATAGGTCTTCTGGCAAGGGACTCGCGAGGCAGGGGGTGCGCCGTGACGACATATTATTATACTTTAGTTCTATTAACGAGCGGCCGAATTGCTATATATCTGTAGTTCAGGATTTAGGAACTAAAGGGGCGACCGGCCCGTGATGCTCCCCATCCGGACATGGTGCATGTCATGAGAGTCCTGGACTGCCTTGGTCACGCGGGTTGGCGCGCGGCGGGCTGCAGCGCCCGTTCGTGGGGGCAGGCCAAAATGACGCCAATGTGGGTTGCGATCCTTTGCGGCTCGTCGAACCATTGGTCGGGTTTCGGCTCGCGCTCGTACGTCGAACCACGATAATTGCCTGCCAAGGGCAGGCTGCTGCCAGGCGGCACGCGCGCGTTCGACGCGCTGCATGATCCAGGCAGGCACCAGAGATTGAGCGCCAAGAGCGTCGCCACTGGGCGACAGCCGGCGCAGAAGGAGCGGCAGATGGCTTCCGGAATGCTTCCCACGATCGCCGACGGCTCGGCGGGGCTTCAGCGGTATCTCGAGGAGATCCGCCGATTTCCCATGCTCGAGCCCAACGAGGAATACATGTTGGCCAAGCGCTGGCAGGAGCACGCAGACAAGGATGCGGCTGAGAAGCTCGTGACCTCCCACCTGCGTCTCGTGGCGCGTATTGCGATGGGCTATCGGGGCTACGGCTTGCCCATCGGCGAGGTGATCTCCGAGGGTAACGTCGGGCTCATGCAGGCGGTCAAGAAGTTCGAGCCGGACAAGGGCTTCCGGCTCGCGACGTACGCGATGTGGTGGATCCGCGCCTCGATCCAGGAGTACATCCTGCGCTCCTGGAGCCTCGTGAAAATGGGCACCACGGCCGCGCAAAAGAAGCTGTTCTTCAACCTCCGCCGCACCAAGAGCCAGATGCAGGCTCTCGAGGAGGGCGACCTCCGTCCCGAGCAGGTCAAGGCCATCGCCAAGAAGCTCGGCGTCGGCGAGGACGACGTCATCTCGATGAACAGGCGTCTCGGTGGCGACGCCTCGCTCAACGCGCCGCTTCGGGCCGACCAGGAGTCGGGCGAGTGGCAGGATTGGCTGGTCGATGACACGCCCGGCCAGGAGGAACGGCTCGTCGAGGAGGAGGAGCTCGGGCGGCGCAAGTCGTTCCTGAAATCGGCGCTGACCGATCTCAACGACCGTGAGCGGCGCATCTTCGAGGCGCGGCGCCTCGCCGAGGAGCCTGCTACGCTCGAGGATCTGTCGAGCGAGTTCGGGGTGAGCCGCGAGCGAATCCGGCAGATCGAGGTGCGCGCGTTCGAGAAGGTGCAGAAGGCGGTACAGCGGGCGGCACGAGGAGCCGAGGCGCTGCCGGCGCGTTGAACCCGATTGCGCCGGCGCCTGGCGGGGGCTGGCCAGCGCCGCGCGCTTCGCCTCCCGAAGAAGCAGGGTGCTTGGAGGATGGGCACCGCCGAGGCTTGTCTGCTTTTTGGCAACAACCCCGCCACCGTCCGACGAGCGCTTGCGTAGCGCGACACAAAAGCGGGGCACGAATCGCTTAATGTGATGGTGCGGGGATAGGATCCGCAGGCTTGGCAAGTCGGTCGTTCGCTCGATCCACATGCTTGGCAGCGTGCTTGCGTCGGAGAGGAAGGGGCAATTGCCTCGATGTCTCTGTGCCAGATCGCTTCGATCGCTGGCAGACGTGCGCTTCAGGCGCGTGGTGGCATTGGATGGGGCCACCCGAGGGAGCGTCTGAGCCGCACGCACGCATCACCGACCCCGGTCCCGTCCAGGACCGCCGTTCTCGACGACATCATCGCAACACGTCCGATGCTCGCGCCTGATCCCGCCCCGGATCGGAGCGAGCGTGCGACGCCGTGCGCGACGATGGCGGCAGTGCCGCGCCGAAAGGCAGGCCCGAGGCGGCACGCACTCGATGGAGTGGCCCATGCTGAAGCGCTGTCTTCCAAGTCTGGTCCCAAGTGCACCATGTCACGCCCGCACAAAGGCTTCGAGCCTCAAGCGGGATCCG
>CAYYGO010000001.1:0-183563 GCA_964471635.1 uncultured Hyphomicrobium sp. | reverse complement strand
CCATGAAGCTGCTGCCGCCCGGCGGGTTTCCGCCAACAAAGCCGCCCAGCTACGGCGTGGTGACCCAAGGCGCTGTCAGTTCGGTCGAGATCGAGCGGCCCAATGTGATGCGGAGCTTTTGCATCGCCACGTCCGCCACCGATTTTCCTCCAAGCCGGCCATCGACCTGGAGCGGTGCGATCGACCAGATCGCGGCGGGTGCAATGCCGGGCGAGGCTGATGACGCCGTCCCGGCGGCCGAGCGACCCAAGCGGCTGATCGTCGTCGCCACGGGGAACGTCTCCGGCGGCATGGCGGTGGACGTCCTTCCCTCGCAGCCTCTGGAAGACCCATCACAGAGCTGGAACGCCCTGACCATTGGCGGCTTCACCCGCAAGGAGCAGCCGCCGGCACCGCCGCCTGTGTTGCAGGCCGCGGTCCCGGCCAATCACCGCAGCCCCTTCAGTCGTGGCTCTCAGTCGCTGCCGGACGACCTGACGCCCATCAAGCCGGAAGTGTTGTTCGAGGCCGGCAACATGATGTCGGACGCGACCGGCTTCTGCGGCTGGGACCCGGCCGTCTCCCTCCTGTCGGCTGGCTCCGATGTCGCGGCTGAACCGCTTGTCCCGTTCTGGGCGACGAGCGCTGCCGCTGGGATGGCCGGAAACTTCATCGGCCGCCTGCAAGCGGCTCGGCCGGACCTGTGGGCTGAGACCCATCGCGCACTAACCGTGGATTCTGCCCGATGGCCCGAACCGATCCGGAAGAAGTTCATCGGCACCGGAGCCCACTGGAAGACCGGGAAGGCGGCTACCAAAGGCAAGAAGCAGGAGATGCTTCGCGAGTTCGGATACGGCGTGCCGGACATCGAGCGAGCGATCCTGTCGGCGCGCAACGACGCCACGCTCGTCGCCCAGGCCGAGATTCAGCCCTTCGCGATCGGTGCGGACGGCCGGACGGGCGTGTTCAACGAGATGCATTTCTACGATCTGCCTTGGCCGAAAGCAGCGTTGGAGAAGCTCGAAAACGAGATTGTCACGATGAAGGTGACCTTGTCGTATTTCATCGAGCCGAACTTGGCGGGCAAGGCGGCGACCCGACCGGACACCTATCGTTCTTTCGGGCTGCGGTTTGACATGAAGAAGCGCACCGAGACGGCAGCGCGCTTCCGTAGCCGGATTTCCGCGAGCCAGGCCAAGGACGGCACTGAAGCCGATGGCGAAGCCAGTTGCTGGCTTCTAGGGCCAAAAGCTATCCAGGCAGGATCGCTGCATTGCGACCTGTGGCGCGGCAGGGCGATCGAACTGGCGGGGCACGACGCTATCGCGGTCTATCCCGTCGGCGGATGGTGGAAGTCGCACGTCGGCCAAAAGCGGGTGGCTGATAAAGCGCGGTACGCTCTGGTCATTTCAATCTCCGCGCCCGGTCAAGATGTTGATCTCTACAGTGAGATCAGTACGCTTGTTGAGAACAAGGAGATCGAGGTACTACTCGGCTAGCGCGTGAATTCAGAATAGCAACGGGGGATTGCCGTGCGGATTTCGCGCGTAAAGATAAGCAACTTCGCGAACTTCTCGGAGATCGACCTCGAGACCGGCGAGAACATCGTTATCGTCGGTGAGAACAAAGTCGGCAAGAGCAATTTCATCCGCGCACTGCAACTGATTCTCGACCCGGGCTTGTCGGAGCGTGACCGGCAGCTCGGCCTGGAGCACTTCTGGGATGGGTTAGGCGAGGACAAGCTCGGGGAAACGGTTGAGATCGCCGTCGAGCTGACCGACTTCACCGATGATCCGCGGTTGATGGCGCATCTGAATGACTGCGTGGTCGATCCCGGGCCGCCGATGGTCGCGCGGCTTACGTACCGCTTTCAGCCGAAGGCCACTCTCGCACGAGATCCGGAGAGCCTAGCCGACTATGAGTACATCATCTTTGGCGGTGATGACCCCGAGATGTCGATCGGGCCGTCGCTCCGGCGGATGCTGCCGCTCGACGTGCAGGTTGCGCTGCGCGATGCCGAGAAGGATCTGGCGAGCTGGCGCAACTCGCCGCTAAGACCATTGATCGAGGAGCTTTCGACCTCCCTGGACGCGGATGCTCGCGCGGAAATTCAGGATCAGGTGAACGAGGCGCAAGCCGAGTTGGAGGGCCATGCCGAAGTGGTCGCCACGGCAGAGCGGATCAGCGAGCGGCTGATCGCCATCGCGGGCGAGCAACATGCGGTTCCGCTGACCCTCGGTCTTTCGCCGACGCGGGTCGACGCCTTGCTGCGCAGCCTGCGCCTCCTGATCGACAATGGCGCGCGTGGGATTGCCGACGCCAGTCTCGGCACAGCCAATCTGATCTTCATGGCGCTGAAGAGTCTCGAACTCGATCGGCTCGTAACGGACGGTGAACGTGACCACACTTTCTTCGTCGTCGAAGAGCCGGAGGCGCACCTGCATCCACACGTCCAGCGTCTTGTCTATCGTTACTTCCTTGGCACGGGTGCAGACGAGGAGGAGGATGCGCCGCCACTGACGACGATCCTCACGACGCATTCGCCCCACATCGCCAGCGTCGCGCCGATCCGCTCGATCGTCCTGCTCCGCCATGACGCGGCGACGAACGCGACGATCGCCGTCTCGACAGCCACGGCGCCATTCACCGAGCGCGACGAGGCGGACCTTCAGCGCTACATCGATGTGAGCCGCGGCGAGATCTTCTTCGCCCGCGGTGTCGTCCTGGTCGAGGGCGACGCGGAGCGCTTCTTGGTGCCGGCCTTTGCCGAGGCGCTGGGCATACCGCTCGACATGCTCGGCATCACGGTCTGTTCGGTCAGCGGCACGAATTTCACGCCTTACGTGAAGCTGCTGGGCCAGCACGGCCTGAACATCCCGCACGTGATCCTGACGGACCGCGACCCCAATGGCGCCAGCCATCCGCGCGTTCGGCGTCGTCTGATCAATGTGCTGCAATTGCGCGAAGAAGGCGTCAGCTACAGGCGGCTCGATGCGGACGCCGTGATCACCCGCGCCGAGCCGTTCGGCTACTTCGTCAACAGCAACACGCTGGAACCCGAGCTGTTTACGGGCGGCCTTGCCGACGCCATGCAGGAGGTGATCGAAGAAGAACTGAGCATCGGCGAGGACACCCGCGACGAGCTGCAAGGGTGGGTGGATGACCCCGACACGCTCGACGAGGATGCGCTGATCGCGCTCATCGAACGGATTGGTAAAGGACGTTTTGCCCAGGCGCTCGCGCGCCACGTCGACGCGGATACCTGTCCAGACTACATCCGGCAGGCGCTCGAGCACATCCGCGATGCCGTTGCGTAGCGTCAGCGCTGCCTATCTCGCCCAGGCGGGAGATCTTGCTGGCAACCCGGGTCAGCAGGCGGCCTATGACTCGACGGGCCACTGTGTCGTGCTGGCAGGTCCGGGCAGCGGCAAAACCAAGACACTGGTGCTGAAGCTCGCGAGGATCATGGCCGAGGACGTGCGCGCGCCGCGTGGTGCGGCTTGCATCACCTATAGTCAGGAATGCGCCCGCGAGCTGACGCGCCGCCTCGAGCGATTGGGCCTCCGCGAGGCATCCAATCTCTTCATCGGCACCGTTCACGGCTTCTGCTTGCGGCATCTCCTCATGCCGTATGGCCGGCTTGCCGACTTGCCGGTGCCTTTCCCGCTGGCGGTCGCCACGACTCGGCAGAGCGATCAGGCCATGAAGCGAGTGGGGGACAGGCTGTTCGGTGTCGGTCATCCAAACAAGACCATGGATCTTGGAAGGCACCGGCGATCGGTTCTCGACCGAAACTCCATTGCTTGGACCAGCGAGGAGGAGCTCGCCGCATGGGCGGAAGGATACGAGGCTGAGCTGCGGCGGATGGGCCTTATCGACTTTGATGACCTTGTCGTCTTCGGACAACGGCTCGTCTCAGAGCACGATTGGGTGCTCCCGCTGCTGCAGGCGAAATTCCCCGTCCTCGCCGTCGACGAGTATCAGGACCTCGGCGTGGCTCTGCACCGCATCGTCAAGCGCGTGGCCTTCGACGGCGGCGTTCGGCTCTTTGCGGTGGGAGATCCCGACCAGTCGATCTACGGCTTCACCGGCGCCGATGGAGCGCTTCTGCAGGAGCTTGCCGAGCGGGACGACGTCGAGCGGGTGCAACTGCAACTCAACTATCGTTCGGCGTCCCGGATCGTCAGCGCCTCCGAGATGGCGCTAGGCGAAGCGCGCGGCTATCAGTCCAACGACCCGGACCGGCAGGCCATTATCGAGTTCACGCAGTGCGCTGACGGTCTCGAAGGGCAGGCCGCGCACGCAATCGAAGAGATCATTCCCGCGGCGCTCGCAGGGAAACCAGGGCGAGCGCTCGGCGATATCGCCATCCTCTATCGCGACTACCGGGCCGGCGACGTGGTGGCGGAAGCGGTGGCCGCCGCGGGCCTCGACTTTGTCCGTGTCGACACCGCCGCGCCTTATCGGAAGGTCGCGCTCACGAGCTGGATCGAAGATTGCGCCGCATGGTGCGCGAGCGGCTGGCGCGAGGCCCGGCCGCAGTTGCGCGGGCTGCTGGATCGTTGGTTGGGATTTCACCGCGCACGGATCCCCGAGGCCCAGGCGCGCGATGAAGCCCAGCGTCTGACGCAGCTTCTCTGGTCGCTTCGCGTGGAGGCGGGCCTCGCTCGGGATTTCGTGGCGGCGCTTCGGGCCGGGATGCTTGACGCACTGATGGCTGGCGAGCCCAGCCTTGCCGACCAGCGCGAGCAGGTGGATCGGATGACCGCAGCCCTCGCTGGCGGAGGCGCGCTTGCCGATCTCGATTTGGCCAGTCTCGGCGGGCGAGATGGCTCGCCATTGCACCTCAATCTCCTGACGCTTCACTCCGCAAAGGGGTGCGAATATGACGTCGTCATTATGGTCGGTCTCGACCTCGGAGGATTGCCATGGCGCAATGAACTGCCCGCTGCTCGCCGCGAGAGCCGCCGGCTCTTCTACGTCGGTCTCACGCGCGCTCGAGATGAGATCCACATGCTTTATTCAGGCTACATCGATACCGCCCGCGGGAGGATGCATTGGGGGCGCTCTCCGTTCCTCAACGAGCTCGAAGCGCGCATGGAGGAGGCGGAAGACGAGTAACCTATGATGTCATTCCGTGAAGCCCAGGCGATCGAGGACCTGGCAGACCTCCTCTACGATTTCCTTCCCGGGAGCGGAAACAACAGGACCGCATTTCCGCTTGCCGCCGCACAGGCTGGCGTCGGCGACCTATGGGTCCCGGGCAGCAAGCGACCTGCCATTGTGCAACTCCTGACCGCGACGCTGGAACAGCGCAGGTCGTCCTTTACGAAACTGATCGTGGCGATCGTTCGCCAAGCGATGACCTACCGCAGGGGAAAGGGGAATCCTCTCAGCCGTGAAGAGATTGATCGGCTAAACAGCCTTCTTCCCGGCGTGCAGTTTAAGATTCCTGAGCTGCTCGATCCGAGCTTCCTGAACAGCTTCGGCGCGCCGAAGGTGGCAGAGCCAGCGCCGCAGGCGTCGGCGGCGATGGGCGCCGAGAAGGCGCAAGAGCTCGCGGCGCTCCTCATTGAAATCACCAAGCTCGATCCCCAGACGCGTGGCCTGCGTTTCGAGGGCTTTCTCAATGAGCTGTTCGCCGGATTCGGGTTGGCGCCGCGGGGCTCTTTTCGACTTGTCGGCGAGCAGATCGACGGGAGCTTTAAGCTGCACGGTCAGACCTGCCTGGTTGAAGCAAAATGGCATGGGCCCCAAATCGGCTTTGCTGACCTGATGACCTTTTCGGGCAAGGTCAGTGGGAAGGCGTCCTGGTCGCGCGGCCTATTCGTTAGCAATTCCGGCTTTACGGCCGAGGGGCTGGAGGCGTTCTCGCGTGGACGCCAGACTAATCTCATATGCGCTGACGGGCTCGACCTCTACGAGGTGCTTTCGCACAAGGTCTCACTCATCACGGTTTTGGAAGCCAAGGAGCGCCGTGCGGCCGAGACGAACCGCGCGTTCGTCGCCGTGCGGGACCTAAATCTTTCAGGGTGATTGGGCCGCGATGACGGTATAGGCAAGAACGAGCGGCCGCTCGCACATCGTAGTGTAGGGTACAGGCGGCGGGACCGGTCTGACGGCTGTTCGGCGACGCTTCTAAGCCGTGTCCGGCGATAGATGGCGGAAGGCGCGTTTTGCGAAAACCGTCGGAAAAGCCAATGATTTCAAAAGCGCGAGTTTTTGACGGGTTGGCTGACGGTATAGCGAGCCGCGAAGAATATTTTGACAAGTGATTTCAAATGGTTATCCTGCTAGGAAATAATCGAGTGGGAATGATCCGGTCGTTGGTTTCAAACCCGAACTCCGGCCAGATCGACATAAAGGTTAACGCGCCAGGCGGTCGGGCCAGACGGTCGGGCCAGACGGTCGTGCCAGACGGTCGGGCCAGACGGGCGGGGCGGGCGGTGTCGCGTCCTAGGGTTGCGGCAGGTGCCGCTGCGCATGGCCCTCGGCCAAGCCACAGGTTAACGCCGAAGCGTCCACCCGGAAGGGCCGAATGCAGGTGGCGGAGGGCTTGGCGCAGCTCTATCGCCAATATAGTGTGTCGCGGATTGGAGACCTCCCCGTGACCGAAGATCTATCATTCCGGCAGGACGAACTGCCAGACGACCGCTCGCTGGTCATCGTCGACGACGACAAAGCATTTCTGCTACGCCTCGGCCGTGCCATGGAAGGCCGCGGCTTCGAGGTGCGCATGGCAAGCTCCGTCGCCGAAGGCATGGACCTAATGCGGGAGAAGCCGCCAGCGTTTGCGGTGGTCGATATGCGACTCGAGGACGGTAACGGCCTCGACGTCATCGCCGAGCTCGGCCGCCTGCGGCCAGAGGCGCGGGCTATCGTGCTGACAGGTTACGGTAATTTCGCGACGGCGGTCTCGGCGGTGAAACTCGGAGCGGTGGACTATCTCGCCAAGCCCGCCGACGCTGACGAGGTTACGGACGCGCTCCTGGCGCCCGCCAATGCCAAGGCCCCGCCGCCCGAGAACCCGATGTCGGCGGACCGTGTCAGGTGGGAACACATCCAGCGCGTCTACGAGCTGTGCAACCGCAACGTGTCCGAGACAGCACGTCGGCTCAACATGCACCGCCGCACGTTGCAGCGCATCCTGGCCAAGCGCGCGCCGAAGTAGCCTTTGCGGTCCTCGCAGTGCGCGGTCGTGACGACCGGACAAGCCCTCCGGCTGATTCCGTGGCGCCTTCCCGCTTGCCGACGTCGTCAATCGAGCCGCGCCAAGGCGATCCGGGCCTCGGGGTTCGGGTCCATGGCGGCAGCAAGCCGGAAGGCGGCGGCGCGTGCGAACAGAAGTTGCACGGCTTTCCGGCGCGGGGCGGCAAGCCGGGCCTGCGGCGCGTCGCGCACCACCTCGCCGCCGTAACGGTCGGCCAGGATGAGACCGGCGTCGCCGGGCAGAATGTCGATCGGAAAGTCAGGCGCCACAGCGAACGAGAGCCGGTCGCAGCTTTCGCGATACTCGGGCCACTTGGTGTCGGCGCGGAAATCCTCGACCGACGACTTTATCTCCACGATCCAGATCTCGCCCGTGGCCGATAGGCCGACGACATCGGCACGCCGACCGCTGGCCAGTACGAGCTCGGTCAGCGTGGCAAAGCCCATCGTATGGAGCAGGCGCCCGACACCGCGAGCGATATCGAGTGCCGCAGCGGACTGGCGGCGGTCGGGCGGCAACGCCGGCAGGCGCTCTACGGCAGCGGTGGTCGCCGGTGCGCCCGGATCCGTGGGCCCATGTTCGGGTCGCCGGCTTCCAGGTTGTGGCGGGACTTCATCGCGGTGTGACTTCATCGCCGTCCGTCATGCTGCCGCCACGAGCTGGTGACAATCCGACCCCAATGCGCCGAGTTCTTGAACGCCGATGTTGCCTGCCAGGGCGCGGCTCGGTGCGGCGCGGTTCCGTCACGAGGCTACCAGATTGCGGGGGGCACGCCGATGGTTTTCAACCTTTGGAAGCGAAGCGCCAAGAGCGTGTCCGAGGAGACGGCCGCCGCCAAGCGACCGCTCCTGGTCCAGGGTGACAGCGTTGCCGACGAGGCGAACACAGCCGACACAACGGACGCCGTCGTCGCGTCCGAGACGCGTGCCAGCGGAGATGACCAAGGGGACGACCGCAGCCCTGCGGCGAGCGGTGCCGCTGCCGAAGGCAACGCCGTCGAGCGCGACGGCGACTGGGACCGGCCTGCCGCGACGCACGGAGAATGGGCTTCGGATGGGGAGGCCGTCGACAAAGCGGTAGACAATCAGCCCGGCCCGCGCGGGCTGGCTGCATCGGACCTGTCGCGTCGTGTCGACGTCGCGCGCCTCGCCTTCACGACGACCGCCGATCTCGAGCCCGCGAGCGGGCTCATCGGGCAGGAGCGGGCGCTGAAGGCGATCGCATTCGGCGTCGGAGTCAAGGCCCGGGATTTCAACGTGTTCGTGCTCGGACCGCCGGCTGCAGGAAAGAGCACCGCGGTCAGGACGTACCTGCAGCGCACGGCCGGGGCAGCGAGCTCTCCCAGGGACTGGGTGTACGTCAACAATTTTGCCGATCCGAGCAGGCCCAAGGCCCTGTCCCTTCCGCACGGCCGGGCGCAGGGGCTCGCCAAAGGCATGATCGCGGCGATCGACGAGCTGCGCGATGCGCTGCCGGTCATCTTCGAAAGCGAGGACTATGCGGTCCGCCGGCGCGCGATCGAGGAGGAAGCCCGCTCCGGCCAGGAGGCCGCGCTCGAAGCGCTCAACCGGAAGGCGGCGGAGCAGAACATCGCCGTGCTGCGAACGCCCATGGGGTTCGCCATGGCGCCGATGCACGAGGGCAAGGTGGTTAAGCCCGAGGTGTTCGCCGGTCTGCCCGAGGCGATGCGGCGCGGTGTCGAGGCCAAGATCGAGGCGCTTCAGGACGAGCTCGCCGAGCTGTTGTCGCAAGCGCCGCGCGTGGAGAAGGCGCGACGTGCCCGCGTCGCGGCCCTCAACGAGGAGTTCGCGCGGCGTGCGGCCCGCGCCGCCTTCGACGACATCGAGCCCGCCCATCGCGATTTGCCCGAGGTTATGGCGTTCCTCGCTGCCGCCGAGGAGGACCTGGTGCGCAACGCCGGCATGTTCTTCGCCCATCGCGGCGAGGACGGCACGGTCGCGGCGGCGCCCGTCGAGGCCGGTCGCGATCCGCGCTTCCGCCGTTACATGGTCAATGTCATGGCGGGACCGTCGGCGAGCGGAACAGCGGGGCCGGCCGGTGCCCCGATCGTCGAGGAGCAGAACCCGACGCACGGCAACCTGATCGGCCGCATCGAGCACATTGCGCAAATGGGGGCGCTGGTCACCGACTTCCTGCTGCTCAAGCCCGGCGCGCTGCATCGCGCCAACGGCGGCACGCTGCTGCTCGATGCACGCAAGCTCATCACCACGCCGTTCGCCTGGGACGCGCTGAAGCGTGCGCTGCGAGCGGGCGAGATCCGGCTCGAAAGTCCGGCCGAGCAACTCGGCTTGGTGGCGACCGAGACGCTGGCCCCCGATCCGATCCCGCTCGACGTGAAGGTCGTGCTGTTCGGTGAGCGCGAGCTCTACTACATGCTTGCCGCCTACGACCCCGACTTCCAGCGGCTGTTCCAGGTTCAAGCCGATTTCGACGACGTGATCGAGCGGACCGCGGAGAACGAGGACGCCTATGCGCGCCTGGTGGCGGCGATCGTTGCCGCGCACGGGGCGCGTCCCGTCGAGGCGGCGGGCGTCGCGCGCCTGATCGAGGAGGCGGCGCGCCTCGCCGCGGATCGCGAGAAGCTGTCGATCGAAATCGGGCGCATCGCCGACATCGTGCGCGAGGCCGACTACTGGGCAGGCGATGCGGCGAGCAAGACGGTGCGCCGCCAGGACGTCCAGCGCGCGATCCAAGAGCACGTCCAGCGCTCGGACCGGTTGCGCGACCGGGCGCAAGAGACCATCGGCCGTGGCATCGTTCTGGTCGACACGGCGGGCGAGAAGGTCGGCCAGGTCAACGGGCTGTCGGTGGTCGAGCTTGGCAACTTCGCATTCGGCCGGCCAAGCCGCATCACAGCGCGGGTACGCATGGGCGCGGGCCGCGTCACCGATATCGAGCGGGAGGCGAAGCTCGGTGGCGCGTTGCACTCGAAGGGGGTGATGATTCTGTGGGGGTATCTGGCTGGCCGTTACGCCGAAACCGTGCCGCTGTCACTCGCCGCGAGCCTCGTGTTCGAGCAGTCCTATGGCGGGGTCGACGGCGACAGCGCCTCCTCGGCCGAGCTCTATGCGATCCTGTCGGCACTCGCCGAGGCGCCGTTACGCCAGGGGCTTGCCGTGACGGGCTCGGTCAATCAATGGGGTGAGGTGCAGGCCATCGGCGGCGTCAACGAGAAGATCGAGGGCTTTTTCGACATTTGCCGCGAGCGGGGCCTCGATGGCCGGCAGGGCGTCCTAATTCCGGTGGCCAACGTGCAGCATCTGATGCTGCGCGACGACGTGGTGTCCGCGGTCGCCGAAGGCCGCTTCGCGGTGTATGCAGTCGCAACCGTCGACGAGGGTATCGCGCTGTTGACGGGGCTGCCGGCGGGAGCACGCGGCGCCGAAGGGCAGTTTCCAGCCGGCACTGTCAATCGCCGCGTCGAGGATCGCCTCATCCGCTTCGCCGAAGGGGCCCGGCGGTTCGGGGTATCGTCCGACGGCGTGGCCGATGCCGGTCGCTCGGGCGCTGCTGTTGGGTTGAGCACGTCATGATCGCTCACGTCGCCGAAGCCGGCGAGGATCGCGGTCGGGTCGTCGTCCGGCTCGATCCGGCCCAGCGGCCAAGCCCGGCCGCGCTGGCGGCAGCGGTTCACGTCGCGCAGGCCTTCAACTCCGAAATCGAGAGCCTCGTGGTGGCCGACCGCCAGCTCTATGAACTCGCAAGCTATCCGTTCGCACGCGAGATCTCGCGGTCGGGTCGCCGGCAGGCGCTGTCGATCGGCTCGCTCGATCGCGATATCGCGATCGCCGCCGGGGTGCTGGCTCGCGCTGTCAGATCGGCGGCCGCCGCAGGCGGCGTCACGGTGCACGAGCGGATGATGAGCGACGAGCCGACGTCGGCTGTGGCGCGCACGTGCGCCGCGCTCGGCCCCTGGAACGTGGTTGCGCTGGCCGAGCCTTTCAGCGGGCGCGCTCCGGGGGTGCTGCGGCGGCTGTTCGACGCCGTGCTGGGTGCGACAGGGATCGTGGTGGCCGGGCCGCGCGCCCGCGATACGAACGGGCCGGTCGTGGTGGCCGTCGAGTCGCTCGACCACCTTCTGCCGATGCTGCGCGCGGCCGAGCGCCTGGCAGCCGTGACACGTGCGGAGGTTCGCGTCCTGTTCGTCAACGAGAATGCGCGCGCGCTCGCCTGGATGGAGAGCCAGGCGCGGCTGTTGCCGACGGCCCCACTGGCTTCGGCACGGATCGAGCCGTCGGAACCTGTGCGCACGACGGAGGAATTGGCGGGTCGCCTGGCGCGGCTCGATGGCGGCTTCCTGGTCGCGCGGTTCGGCGGTCTGGTCGTTTCCGAGGAGGCCGACGCGCACCCCCTCGTCTCGGTCTTGCGGTGCCCGTTGTTCCTGGTGCGATAGTGCCGGTTGCCGGTGGCGGGCGTAACATTGCGGCTTTTGAGAACGAACGAGCCTATAAAGGAAAAAACCGGGAGGACCAACAGGATGACTCGCTTTGGCGATTTGTGGCCCAATCGATCGGAAGCGGGTCGACTTCGGGCTGGCCGACCTGTGCGGACATTCGCCCTGGTTGTGGTCGCGGCGCTGGCGGTTGCAGGAGTGGCGCGGCCGATTTCGGCCCAGGACCTGTTGGCGGGCGTCGATCTCAAGTCGGAAGCCTTCACCAAGGCCGAGCTGAGCCGCGCCGAGATCGAAGCGATGTTGGCGAAGCTGCCGGCGGGGGAGACGCTCGACCTCAGTGCCCGCAGCCTCAACGGGCTCGATCTCTCCGGCATGGATCTGCGGCGGGTCAATCTTCAGTCGGCGCGCATCAACAGGGTCAATCTCAAGGGTGCCAACCTCGCCGGGGTCGTGCTCGACCAGGCATGGGCGCTAGACGCCGAAATGACCGGCATCAACCTGGAAGGCGCTAGCCTGTTTGCGACGCAGTTGCGCGGCGCGCGGCTCGATGGCGCGAATTTTACCAAAGCGCGCGTCGCCGGCGATTTCACCTCCGCCAGCATGGTCGGGGCCCGTCTCGACGGCGCGGATCTCTCGGCCGACGAGAAGAACCAGTCGATGGGCCTGATGCGGGGGGCATTCAAAAGTGCCAACCTGGAAGGCGCCTCTTTCAAGAATGCCAACATGGCGCGCGTGTTCATGGAGTTTGCGTCGCTGAAGGGCGCCGACCTTTCGGGCGCCAACCTGCGCGGCAGCGAGCTGGCGGCGGCAGACTTCACGGATGCCGATGTCGCGGGAGCGAACTTCGATGGTGCCGACGTCAATTCGGCGCGGATCGGCGGCATGAAGAACCTCGATGCGGCAAAGAATTTCGACACCGTGAAGAACCTGGACCGGGCACGGCGCAACTAGACGCCGTACCGTCGCAGGCGTGGCCCGACCGCTACGGGTGCTAACCATCCGCGGCGATCGGGGGGGCACGCTCTCGCCAATCCTCAAGCAAGCTGGCAACCTCCGCCGTCGTCTCAAGATGAGGCAGGGATGCTGGTCGGTGAGGACGAGGGCCGCATGTTGCGTCGGTTGTGGCTTCGGGGCTGCTCGTCGGGCTGCGCTATCGTGCGCACCGCCGCCCAGACGCTCGCGTTGGCCGCTGCGATGGTTTGTGCCATCGCTGTGGCTGATTGGCTGGTGCCGGGGGCTGCCCCGCGGGCATTGGCTCAGGCCCCCTCGCAGGGCGGCGGTGCGATCGCCGCACCGGTCCCGTCGTCTGCACAGGCGCGCTCGCTCCCTCCCGTCCGCATCGCCGTCATGCTCAGCACCGACAAGCCGCCGTCCAGTGGACCGGAGGAGACGTTTGCGATCCAGGATTTCGTGGCCCGCCGGATCGAGCTCATCAACGAGGCGGGCGGCGTCGCGGGGAGGCGGCTCGAGGCCGTGTTCCTCGACGACCGCTCCGATGCGGAGCGCACAAAGGCCAACGTCGACCTCGCGCTGTCGGACGAGAGCGTGGTCGCGATGCTTGGCATCTGGAGTTCGACGCGCGGCGCTGGGGTGATCGAGCGGATCGGGCGGAGCGGTCTGCCGATGATCTCCGAGATGTCGGTCGAGACGTTGTTCTCGGCCTACCCGAACGTCTACACGCTGACGCGCTCGGTGGCTGACGAGCAGGAAGTCTTCAAGGTCTTCGCGCGCGACAGCTACCGGCGCGTCGCCTTCGTCGGCGATCCGGACGATCTCTACACTCGCGCCTATCACGGGCACCTCGTGGCGCCGGGCAACGATATAGGACTTGCGCCGGAAATCTGGCTCCGGGGCAACATCGAGGATCAGCTCGAGGCCGTCGACAAAGCCGTCGAGGAGATCAAGGCGGGCGGATCGGACCTGGTGTTCCTGTCTGTCGGTTCGAAGCGGGGCGCTGCGTTCCTGGCCCGAATGACGGCAGCCGGGGTGACGCTGCCGGTGTTCATCGCGCTCGGCTCGACGTCGGGTGTGATGGCGGATGCGAGCGGGGCCGGACGCGCCTACGCGGGCCCTCTTTTCGAGGTCGCGGAGGGGGGCATCGCGAACCTCAACAACGAGCGCCTCGAACAATTGATGCGGCGGCCCGACATGCTGACTGGCGACAAGCGTTACTCGCCCTACGCGACCGGCTATGGCGCACGCTACGCCGATCTCGTCGCGCTTCTCGCCGAGGCTGCGGCAGGTGCGAAGCCGGCCGGAGGGGCGGCCGCAGCAGCCGCGGAGCCGACCGCCATCCGCGCCGAGATCGCACGGCGTCTGGCCGGCCTCGTCGAAGGCCGCCGTGTGTGGCGCGGCTGGGCGCAGGATTGGTCGTTCTCGAAGGAGCGCGCCTCGTCCGAGCGCTCGCTCATCGTCTGGCGCCCGGATGGTGCGCCGGTGACGATGCTGGCGCCAATCCAGTTCATTCGCTCGGCCGGGCGCGTGGCGCGTGTACCGGTGCTCAACGTGCATCTCGATATGACGCGCGTGTATCAGGTCGATTCCGCGTCGAAGAGCTTCGAGGCGGAGTTCTTCTTCACGATGCGCAGCGCTGCCGACGTACCGATCTCGGCGATCGAGTTCACCAATGCCGTGCGTGGGCCCGGGAACGCGGCTCCGCTGATCAGCATGCGCGAGGTGCACGCCGACCGCGGCAGCGGCCTGCTCGACGGAAGCTTGCGCATCTATAAGATCTCGGGCCGCTTCATGTTCGAGCCCGACCTAAGAAAGTACCCGTTCGACGAGCAGGTGTTCTCGATCTCGTTCCAGCCGGCGAGCACCGCCGCCGCCTTCCTGCTGCAGCCGCCGTCCGAGATCGTGCGCAATCAGAGCTTCAGCGTCGATGGATGGCGCGTGC
This sequence comes from uncultured Hyphomicrobium sp., assembly GCA_964471635.1. Classification (GTDB taxonomy): domain Bacteria; phylum Pseudomonadota; class Alphaproteobacteria; order Rhizobiales; family Hyphomicrobiaceae; genus JAKAML01. Next base: position 169,064 of record CAYYGO010000001.1, on the reverse strand, counting down.
GGAGCCAATATGTCGGCTCGAACGATCTGATCATCCGCTCGATCGGTGGCATGCTGAACGAGGAGCGGGTAATCCCCTACTACAACTTCAACTACACCTGGGTGATGAAGCGGCAGGTCATCGACTACGTCCTTCGCGTTATCGTGCCGCTGTCGTTCATCATGGCAGTGGCCTACATCGCGATCTTCATCCCGCGCAGCGAGTTCGAGGCGATTATCGCCATCCAGGTGACGTCGCTGCTATCGGCCATCGCGCTCTATCTGGCGCTCAACCAGCCACAGGCCGACGACGCGACGCTGTCGGACATCATCTTCGTGGTCGCCTACGCATCGATCAGCCTGATGATCGCGCTTTCGGTGATGGAGGTGAATACGACCATCGCGGCGATGCCCGGCATGATGCGGGCGATCCATATCGTGCAGGTCTACCTGACGCCGCTCGCCGTGTTGGGCCTCATCGCGTTCGTGCTGATATCGGCATCGAGTAGCGAGGGTTTCTTGGGCGGACTCAACCAGATGTGGAAACGGACCGCCGCGGCGGCGATCCCCTGAGCGGGCCCCGGCGCCAGTGCCAGCGTCGGTTTGGAACCTTTGGGTCCTTCGTGTTAAGGCGTCAGAACCGGATGCGGCTCATGGCATCGCGCAGCAGCCGTTCCGCGTCCTCGGCGGCGCGGCGGATCTCCTCCTGCTCGCGCTCCGACGGCTGCCGTAGTCCGGCGGACGAGCCAAGCTCGGTGCGTCCGGCGCGCGTGCCCGCGCCTCCCGACCGCGCGAGATCCTCGAGGCTGCGCACGATCTCCTTGTCGACTCCCGGCGGCAGTGCGGCCTCGATGGCCTGCTGGGCCGCCTTGGCGGTGACTGTCCGTTTGGGCACCGCGGCGCGGCTGGAGCCCGTCACGCGGAACGACTTCACGCCCAGCATGGCAATGAGCGTGGTCGGGATGGTGGCCTCGGTCGACACGTCGACTGAAAGCTCGTTTTCCGGAATGACGACGGTGAACGGAAGGCCGGCGAGATGCTCGGGCAGCTCCGCGTCGAGGTGCCGGCGGACTGTCGCCTCCACCTCCGTTCGACCGAGGTGGAGCTTGTGCAGCGCGGCGGCGGCGGCGCTCGACGCGGCGGCCGTGAGACGGCCCTCGAGGCGCAGTGCGCGGGTGTAGTCGATGGCTGTGAACGACAGGCCGAGCACGGGGATCGCCATCAGCGCGAAAAGAATGGCGAACGTGCCCCGCTCGTCGTTCCTGAACTGCCGCCACATTGTGGTAAGCGCCGCCATGGCAGAAGCTCCGGTTCGCGACAGGCCCCAGTGGTTGGGCAAAGACCGCCGCTCCGGTTTCGAGGACCCGTTCGGCAGATCAGAAACGCTACCGCGCCGTCGCCAAGGAATGGTTGCTCGGGGCAGCAGACGGGACCGACGTCGCGTTGCGTCTCGCGGTGTGGTGACCGGCTGGTCGCGGGCCGTTCCAGTTCGGGACGCGCAATCATGCGGAGCCAGGCCGCTCCGTGACGGCGAAGGGAACGGCACCGCGGGCGCCGCTAGAGCAGGTTTGACACTGATGGAACCGTTTCCAGCCTCAGTGGCGTGCTCTACGTCTCTGCTCCAAAGTCTGATTCAGGCCTTCGATGGAAGCGAAGCCGCGTCCATATCAGACGATCAGGCTCTAGGGTCCGTAGAAGAACTCGGGCCCGGAACCAACAATGGCCGGATCCGGGGGCGCCGCGATCGTGGGGTCCTTGCCCTCGTAGTCGGTCGCTGACAGCACCGCCCGGATGGCCGCGAGGCGGGCCCGGCGCTGGTCGTTGGCGCGGATCGCGGTCCAGGGTGTCGTCTCGGTGTGCGTGAAGCGGAACATGTCGTGCTGCGCTTCGGTGTAGTCGTCCCATCGCGACATCGCGGCGAGGTCGATATCGGTGAGCTTCCAGCGCTTCAGTGGGTCGTGACGGCGCTCGTGGAAGCGGAGAAGCTGCATCTCGCGGCCCATCGAGAGATAGAACTTGAACAGGCGGATCCCGTCGCGCACGAGGAGGCTCTCGAACGCCGGCGCATCGCGCAGGAAGTCGGCAAGCTCGTCCGCCGAGCAGAACCCCATCACCCGCTCGACGCCCGCGCGGTTATACCAGGAGCGGTCGAACAGCACGATGTCGCCGCGTGTCGGCAGGTGCGCGACATAGCGCTGAAAGTACCACTGGCCGCGCTCGGCTTCCGTGGGCTTTGTCAAGGCGACCGAGCGCGCGTGCCGCGGGTTCAAATGCGCCATGAAGGCTGCGATGCAGCCGCCCTTGCCGGCGGAGTCCCGACCCTCGAACAGCATCACGATGCGATCGCCTTGCTTCTGGGCGTGCGCCTGCAGCTTCAAGAGCTCGATCTGCAGAGGCACCAACTGTTCCTCATAGTCTTTGCGCTTGAGCTTCTCGTCATAGGGGTAGCTGCCGGAGCCGAGCGCTTGCTGTGCAATAGCGTCGGGAAACGTCGGGTCCTCGATGTCGAACGCCACTGCCGCAGCGTCCTCGCTCGACGTTGCGACGGCTGATCGAGGCGCCTTTCCCTTCGATGCACGCGTTCTGGTCCTGGTCTTGCTCGTGTCGGATTTCGCCATGCGCTTCAGTGCCTCGATGTGACGTTGCCCTGTCATCTTGATGCGCAAGATTGGGGCTCGTCGTCGGCTGGCCGCAAGAGTTTTCAACTTTTGCGGTTGCTGTCGGCTGTGTGCCTCTGCATCCTTAGACCTCACGGCGTTTGCCGCCCGGACCCGGCCGGGCCGGGGCACGAGGGTCTCTCATGACACAAGGCACAGGGATCGAGCCGCCCGAGGCCGGCTTAGTAGCCGACCGGGCCGGCGGGGTTGCGGTCGCGAGCAGCGTAAGCGGATACGGCTTGTTGCGAGGCGCCCTCCGGCATGGCGCAGCGCGTGCACGCCTGGCTCCGGGACCGCTCGCGGTTTCCGCACTGACCGTGCTCGTGGTGGCGGCTTTCCACGGTCGCGCCGCGGCCGCGGCTGGACTTCTGGGATTCGGCCTCGCACTGGCTGTAGTGCTGTGGAAAGCAGCCGACTGGCCGGGCTTTGGCGTTTGTCGGATCGAGCAGGACGGTATGAGCACGACTTCGGATACCAAGCCGCTAATGCGGGACATCCAGGACGGGTGGCGTCTTGTCATCGACGCCCTGCCCGAGCCCGCTATCGCGCTCGATCACCTCGCTGCCGTCATGCACTACAACGCCCAGTTGCGCGACCTGTTCCCAAAGGTGCGCATCGGCGCGCCGATCAGCCACGTCTCACGCAATCCCGAGCTGATCGCGGCGATCGACAAGGCGCGGGTCGTCGGCCAACCGATCGTCGCCGAGATCGTCGAGCGGCTACCGATCGACCGGCGCATCTCGGTCTCGGTTTCTCGCCTGACCGAGCCCGGAGGGCAATCGCAACTGCCGGCGCTTCTCCTGACGTTCCGCGATCTTTCGGAGCAGGACCGGCTCGAGCAGATGCGGGCCGACTTCATCGCCAATGCCAGCCACGAGCTGCGCACGCCGCTCGCCTCGCTGCGCGGCTTCGTCGAGACGCTGCAGGGGCCGGCCCGCGAGGATCCGGCCGCGCGCGACCGCTTCCTGGGCTTGATGGCCAGCCAGGCCACCCGCATGACACGCTTGATCGACGATCTGCTGTCGCTGAGCCGCGTCGAGATGCGCGCCCACCTGCCGCCGCGGGGAGCGGTCGATCTCAATGACGCGGCGGCCTTCGTGGTGCAGACGCTCGAGCCGCTCGCGCGATCGGCGAAGATAGCGATGTCGCTCAAAAAGCTGGACCGGGCGGCCCGCATACGCGGCGATCGCGAGGAAATCGTGCAGGTGCTGCAGAACCTGGTGCAGAACGCCATCAAGTACGGACGCGAGGGCGGGATGGCGTCGATCGTCATCGAACGGCTGCCGGCGCAGGCGGGATCGCCAGCGACATTGAGTGCCGCCGTGATCGACGACGGGCCCGGCATTGCAGCGCAGCATTTGCCGCGGCTGACGGAGCGATTCTACCGGGTCAACGCTGCCTCGAGCCGCGAGAAGGGCGGGACGGGGCTGGGCCTCGCCATCGTTAAGCATATCGTGCTGCGCCATCGCGGCGATCTCAAGATCGCGTCGCAACCCGGGGTTGGATCGCGTTTCACGGTGGTTTTCGACGAGCTTCCAGCGGGTGAGCGAATTTGACGTTATGGAAGTTAATTCAGACAGTTGTGCTGTCATAAATTGGAATTGGTAGTGGGATACGAGTTGGCTCGCCGGTCATCCTCTTGTCCGGCGGGGGCCGACAGCGGGTGTTGACGCGGCCTCCCATCATGCACGCCACGTCATGGAGATCAGCGTGAACAGCAAGTTCCTCAGCCTTTCGGCGGTGGTTGCCGTCGTCGGCACCATCGCGTTCGCCGGTGCGGCGTCGGCTCGCGACACGATCCGCGTTGTCGGCTCGTCGACCGTTTATCCCTTCACCACGGCCGTTGCCGAGCAGTTCGGCAAGTCGGGCGCCGGCAAGACCCCGGTCGTCGAGTCGACCGGTACGGGCGGCGGCTTCAAGCTCTTCTGCGCCGGCGTCGGCGTCGGCCATCCTGACGTCTCGAACGCCTCGCGCGCCATCAAGAAGGGCGAGTTCGAGGATTGCCAGAAGAACGGCGTCAAGGACATCGTCGAGATCAGGGTCGGCATCGACGGCCTTACGATCGCTCAGTCGAAGGCCGGTCCGGCCATCAAGCTGACGCGCAAGCAGGTCTTCCAGGCGCTCGCCGAGCAGGTTCCGGATAAGGACGGCAAGCTCGTCGCCAATCCCTACAAGACCTGGTCCGACGTCGACGCGTCGTTGCCGGCGATCAAGATCGAGGTTCTCGGTCCGCCGCCGACCTCGGGTACGCGCGATTCGTTCCATGAGCTGTTCATGGAGAAGGGCGCCGAGGAGTTCGCGTCGCTCAAGGATCTGAAAAAGGCCGACTCGAAGGCATTCGACAAGGTCTGGAAGTCGATCCGCAAGGACGGTGCATACGTCGAGGCCGGCGAGAACGACAACGTGATCGTGCAGAAGCTCGAGGCCAACAAGAACGCCTTCGGCATCTTCGGCTACTCGTTCCTCGAGGAGAACACCGCGAAGCTCAAGGGCGTCGCGATCGAGGGCGTCGAGCCGGAGGGCGAGGCGATCTCGTCGGGCAAGTACAAGGGCGCGCGCCCGCTGTTCGTCTACATCAAGAAGCAGCACGTTGGCGTGATCCCGGGCCTCGACAAGTTCGTCGCCGAGTACGTCTCGGACAAGGCGATGTCGAAGGACGGCTACCTCGCCCGCAAGGGCCTCGTGCCGCTGCCGAAGGCTGAGGCCGGCAAGGTTGCCGAGGCCGCCAAGGCTATGAAGGTGCTCGACGCCGCGAACGTGAAGTAACAAGGCTTGCGGCCGCGGCTCCTCTGTGTGAGGCAGCCGCGGCCGTGACCGCCTTCGACGCGGACAACGTCACTGGTTTGCCCGAGATCGTGCTTCCAGTCGTTCCGCAGGGCGCCGTATAAGCTCTTCCGACGTTCATCAAACAGGGCGTGCCCAATGTCTGGTCTGTATTTCCTCACCATGGCTGCCCTCATGGTTGCCGGCTTCTTTCTGGTGCAGAGCCGCGCGCGTGCGCTGGCCGGCCAGTCGTCAGGCGGGCAACGAACGGCCCTTCATTCTCTGCCGATTTATCACGGTCTTCTCGCCGCGACGCTCGTTCTTCTTCCGATGTTGGCCGTCTACGCTATCGGCTCTCCCGCCGTGACGCGGTATTCCGAAGGCCAGGCCCTCGCCAAGCTGTCGACCGAGATCACGTCGAGCGAGCTGACCCGCGGCGCGGCGCTGCGGGACGTGTACAATCTGGCGACAGGTAAGTACCAGGGCGAGCCGAATGGCGATCTCAAGGCCGCGTCCGAGGCGCTGCGTGGGTCGAGCCAAATCGGCCAATGGCTGATGTTCGGCCTGGGCGCCGCGCTTGCGCTTGCCGCCTTGTCGTTCAGCTTCTCTCGCATCACGCCAGAGTTCCGCGCCCGCAACGGCTTCGAGCGGATCGTCCGACTGGTGCTCTTCGCCTGCGCAACGGTCGCGGTGCTGACCACGCTCGGGATCGTGTTCTCGGTGCTCTACGAGACGCTGCGCTTCTTCTTCGATCCGGCCCTCAAGGGGCGGCCTACTGTCCCCGACTTCCTCTTCGGCACCGAATGGAATCCGCAGGCTGCGCTCCGCGCGGACCAGGGCGACATCAAGACCGCATTTGGCTTCGTGCCGCTGCTGACCGGTACGCTGCTGATCACGCTCATCGCCATGTGCGTGGCCGGCCCGCTCGGTCTGTTGTCGGCGATCTACCTTGCCGAGTACGCGACACCGCGCTTCCGCGCCTGGGCAAAGCCGATCCTCGAGATCCTGGCCGGCATCCCGACGGTTGTGCTCGGGTTCTTCGGCGCGCTGACGGTGGCGCCGCTCATTCGCGGGTGGGGCGAGCAGTTCGGGCTGGACGTTGCCTCTGAGAGCGCGCTCGCAGCCGGTCTGGTTATGGGCATGATGATCATTCCCTTCATTTCTTCGCTGTCCGATGACGTCATCAACGCCGTTCCGCAGTCGCTGCGCGATGGCGCCTACGCGCTCGGAGCTACGAAGTCCGAAACGATCAAGCAGGTCATTCTGCCGGCCGCGCTGCCTGGAATCGTCTCGGCCTTCATGCTCGCGATCAGCCGCGCCATCGGCGAAACCATGATCGTTGTCATGGCGGCAGGTCTCGCCGCAAACCTGACGTTCAACCCGCTCGATGCCGTGACCACCATTACGGTGCAGATCAAGACGATCCTGGTCGGCGATCAGGAGTTCGATAGTGCCAAGACGCTGGCAGCCTTCGCGCTGGGCTTCGTGCTGTTCTTCGTCACGCTGATCCTCAACGTCATCGCACTCGTGATCGTGCGCCGCTACAGAGAGCAATATGACTGACATTTCAGCCTCGAACCCCGTGCGGCCCACCATGAGGCGGGTCGATGTCTCTTCGGCCGCCGCCCAGGCGCGTGTCCGTGCTCGCTACCGCTCGGAAGGTCGGTTCCGAGCCTATGGCCTCGGCGCGCTGTGCGTGACGACCCTGTTCGTCGTCGTGTTGATCTCGGATATCGTCGGGCGCGCGATCCCGGCTTTTGTCGAGCATCGTCTGTTGCTCGACGTTCCGGTCTCTGCCGAGGCGATGGGCGGCTCCGGCCAGATCGACGCCGCGGCAATTCGCTCCGCCGACTATTTCCCGATCACCAAGGCGGCTCTGACAACCGCCATTCCGGGCATCGAGAGCCGCTCTGCGGAGAAGACGCTCGTGCGCCTGCTGTCGACCGGAGCCGGCGATGAACTGCGCGATCGGTTGATCGCCGACCCAAAGTTGATCGGCGGTACTGTCAAGGTCCCGCTGCTGCTGTCCGACGACGCCGACCTCTACTACAAGGGGTCCGGCACCAAGATTGAGACGCGTGCCCCGCGGGGCATCGCGACGCCGTCTGGCACGACCGGCGAGATCACGGTGCTCACGGCGTCGAACGATTTCGCGGACGAGCTTTTGCGGATCAAGCGGGCACTCGGCGTGCGGGCCGGTGAAAGCGAGGCTGAATCGCGCCGCCTCCAGAGGTCGAGCGACAAGGCCAACCAGGCGCGCGCAGTCGAACTCGTCGCCGAGGCCAAGAGCTTGCGCGAGCGGGCCGAGCGGCCCTCTGGCGAAGAGACCCTCGACACCAACGTACCGAGCGTGCTCGTCGCGATCAACGGCGGCCTCGTCAAGGCGACGAAGCTTGGCGACAGCGTGATCACTGGCCAGGTGCTGCTGCCGCTCAAATCGGCAGCCGAGGCCAAGCCGGCCGATTGGAAAATTGTGACCTATCTGACCCCCGAGTCGGGCCGCAAGGTGAATGACCAGGAGGTCGCGTTCCTGGAGCGGTTCAAGGAACTCGGCGCCGTGGAGAAATCTGTCGCTTGGCGTTTCTTCACGTCCGGCGACAGCCGCGAGCCTGAGCTCGCCGGCGTTCGGGGCGCCCTCGTCGGATCGGCACTGACGCTTCTCGTGACGCTGCTGATCTGCTTGCCGGTCGGTGTGGCGGCTGCAGTCTACCTCGAGGAGTTCGCCCCGAAGAACCGCATCACCGATATCGTCGAGGTGAACATCAACAACCTCGCGGCGGTCCCGTCCATCGTGTTCGGCCTGCTTGGCCTCGCCGTGTTTCTCAACTTCTTCGGCCTCCCGCGCTCGGCGCCACTGGTTGGCGGTCTGGTGTTGGCGCTGCTGGTGCTGCCGACGATCATCATCGCGGCGCGCGCCGCACTGAGGTCGGTGCCGCCCTCGATCAAAGAGGCGGCGCTCGGCGTCGGTGCCTCGCACCAGCAGGCGATCTTCCACCACGTGCTGCCGCTGGCGATGCCCGGCATCATGACCGGCACCATCATCGGAATGGCGCACGCCCTCGGCGAGACGGCACCGTTGCTGATGATCGGCATGATCGCATTCATCGTCGACGTGCCGCAGTCGTTTACTGAGGCTGCCACCGTCATGCCGGTGCAGATCTACCTCTGGTCCGACCTGCCGGAGCCCGCGTTCCAGTCCAAGACCGCCGGAGCGATCCTGGTTCTTCTCGTCTTCCTATTCGTCATGAACGGCCTCGCAATCTGGCTGCGCAAGCGCTTCGAGCGTCGTTGGTAAGATCAAATCCAGTCCGCCCCCGGGCGGCTATTCGTCTCTTCCGGTATCAAGCTTCAGAGGACACCATGGACGCCCAGGTCGCTGTCTCCACGAATGCCGCACCGCGCGCTGGTATGTCGGTCGGCTCGAAGGTCGTTGCCCGCGACTGCAACGTCTACTATGGCGAGAAGCATGCGCTGAAGGGGGTCAATGTCGACATCCCGGATCGGAGCGTGATGTCGTTCATCGGGCCGTCGGGCTGCGGCAAGTCGACATTTCTGCGCTGCATCAATCGTATGAACGACACTATCTCGATCTGCCGCGTGACGGGTAAGATCACCATCGACAGCCAGGACATCTACGATCCTTCGCTCGACGTGGTGCAGCTGCGTGCCCGCGTCGGGATGGTGTTCCAGAAACCGAACCCGTTCCCGAAGTCGATCTACGAGAACGTCGCCTACGGTCCCCGCATCCATGGCCTCGCGGGCAGCAAGACCGATCTCGATGAGATCGTCATGTCGAGCCTCGAGAAGGCCGGTTTGCTGAAGGAGGTCAAGGATCGCCTTGACGAGAGCGGCACGGGTCTTTCCGGCGGCCAGCAGCAGCGTCTCTGCATCGCGCGCGCCATTGCCGTCAGCCCCGAGGTCATTCTGATGGACGAGCCATGCTCGGCGCTCGATCCGATCGCGACAGCGAAGATCGAGGAGTTGATCGACGAGCTGCGCGCGAACTACTGCATCATTATCGTAACGCACTCCATGCAGCAGGCGGCTCGCGTCTCGCAGCGGACCGCGTTCTTCCACCTCGGGCTGCTGGTCGAGGAAGGCGAGACGAGCCAGATCTTTACCAATCCGCAGGACAAGCGGACCCAGGACTACATCACCGGCCGCTTCGGGTGATCCCACGGCGGTTGCGTCGGGAAGGATTGAAATGAACGAGCACATCGTCACCTCCTACGAGGAGGAGCTAGCGCTACTCGACAAGAAGATTGCCCATATGGGCGGCCTCGCCGAGCACAACCTCGGCCTCGCGTTCGATGCGCTGGAGCGGCGCGATCCGCGTCTTGCCGAGACCGTCGTCAAGAGCGACAAGATGGTCGACACGCTCGAGCGTGATATCGAGGCCCTTGTGATCTCGATGATCGCTCGGCGTCAGCCAATGGCAGACGACCTCCGCCACGTCATGGTGGCGCTGCGTATCTCGGCCGATCTCGAGCGGATCGGCGATCTCGCCAAGAACATTGCCAAGCGTGCGCTGGCGATTGCTCATGAATCGCATCCGAAGCCGCTCATGACCGGTCTCGGCCACATGGTCGAGCTGGCCTTGAGACAGCTCAAGGTCGTGCTCGATGCCTACGCCGAGCGTGACGCGGAGAAGGCTCTCGCCGTGTGGCGCGACGACGAACAGATCGACGCCATGTACAATTCGCTCTTCCGGGAGCTGCTGACATACATGATGGAGGATCCGCGGAATATCGGTATCTCCACGCACCTTTTGTTTGGTGCCAAGAACATCGAGCGCGTCGGCGACCACACCACGAACATCGCCGAGACGATCCACTTCCTGGTCCGCGGCACCAACATCACCGATGACCGGCCGAAGCTCGATCAGACCAGCACCACGCTGATCTCTCGTGACTGAGTGGCGCGGGGCATGAACCGGGAGAGTTGGACATGACCGCGCGGGTACTCATCGTCGAGGACGAGGGGCCATTGGCCGAGATGCTCCGCTACAATCTCGAGGCGGAGGGCTTCCGCGTCTCCCATGCCGAGACAGGTGAAGAGGCCGAGCTTCTGGTTCGCGAGGAGCACCCCGATCTCGTCGTGCTAGACTGGATGCTGCCGCAGGTATCGGGTATCGAGATCTGCCGGCGTCTCAGGGCAAAGCCCGAGACGCGCTCCATCCCGATCGTCATGCTGACGGCGCGCGGCGAGGAGGCGGACCGTATCCGCGGCCTGTCGACCGGCGCCGACGACTATGTCGTGAAGCCATTCTCCCTTCCCGAGCTGATGGCCCGCGTGAAGGCTATTCTGCGCCGCTCGTCGCCGGACCGGGTGGCGGACGTTCTGCGCGTCGGCGACATCGAGCTCGACCGTTCGGCGCACAAGGTTACGCGCGGGCTGCGTGACGTGCGGCTCGGGCCGACCGAATTCCGGCTGCTCGAGTTCCTGATGGAGAGCCCCGGACGCGTGCTGTCACGGGCCCAGCTCCTCGACGGCGTCTGGGGCCGAGACGCGTTTGTCGACGAGCGAACGGTGGACGTGCACATCGGGCGTCTCAGGAAATCTCTGATCCGCGGCAAGGAAAAGGATCCGATCCGGACGGTGCGCGGCTCGGGTTACGTTTTTGGTGAGCCCGTCAGTCGGACGGTGTCGGCCTAGTCCGGACACCGACCGCCGACGATCGACCACCGGCGGATATCCAAGAGCCGAATAATGGGCCGGTGCCTCCGCTCAATGGTGCTTTCCGCCTCGAGCAAAAGTCACCCGCTCGATTTGTCGAGCCCGGAGGCACCGCCCCCCCGGGCCCTTGAAATCTTTGATGTCTCCCGGCCTCTTTGATGGCTGGGCGGCGCTCGCTCTCAGACCTTCTCGGTTGTGCTCGGAGCGGTTGCATCGGCCGAGACGGCCGGTGCAAGCCGCGGAGCCTCGATGATATCGGCGCGGTCGCGACGGCGCGCCTGCGGCGGTTGGAAGGCACGGCGGGCGTGAAACTCGCAATAGGGAAGGCCGGCGACCTTGGTCTTGCCGCAGAAGTGGAAGTCGGCGAGCTGCGGATCGCCGATCGGCCACCGGCAGCTGCAGTCCACCAGTGTCTGGATCGTCTTCCTCTCGGCGAGCGGAATCTCGATCTCCTCGACGGCCTGTACGAACGGTTCGGCGTCCGGCTGATAGAGCGCGCGCAGTGCCGGATTGCCGACTGTCGCAAAGCGGGATTTCTGCGGGCGCTTTGCCGCGTTGGCGGCCATGCGGGCGCGCGGACGGTGGCTTTTCAAGCGAGACGTCGTCGCGCGCCCTGACAAGCCGAGGCGGTGAACCTTGCCGATGACGGCGTTGCGTGTCACCCCGCCGATCCGTCCGGCGATCTGGCTGGCGCTCAGCCCTTCGCCCCAGAGCTTCTTCAAGAGCTCAACTCGCTCGTCGGTCCAAGACATGCTTGTCACTCCAAAGGGAATCGCGCATCTACGCAAAGCTCCAAGAGCCTTGCTGCGCACACAGGTCGGCCTGCGAGGCCCGCACGGACGCAGCGACAAACGCGCGCTATGCGTGGACCGGAGCAAAGCCGGGTTACGGACGCGGAACTGGGGGACACTCGCGACGGACTGGCAGCGGGACGGGGCTCAGCGACACGCGTTACGCGATGTACTCGAGGGAGATCGGCTAGTCCCGCACGTACCGAGACAATGACTGCGACCAACCAAACCAAACGACATCGGGAACGCTGAGCACATCAGCAAGCCGGTCGACTGCCGGTCTGCTCGCTGCTACGCGGGTACGGACTGAACGCAGGTACGAGACACGTACGCTACTGGCAAGGCCACGAACGGGGCCTGCCCGGCTTCAGTGCGAAGATCCCTACACTGCGGACCCTCGGCACCAGGGCTGCAGCCCGCCAAACGACGCGGATTGGACTGCAGTGACGGCCGACCGAATTCGATCGATATTCGATCGATCATGAGATCCCAACAGGGCAACATCTCGTGGCCTAGTCTCGGGAAGGTACAACATCCAGAAATCGGCCGACAAGTCGATCGCGCTCCGTAGCCTGCCATTGACATGGCGTCGTGGCCGCGACGCAACAGAACGATTCGCGTTCTCTGTATGTTATTGGCATGATGTGGCGCATGTTGGCTTGCAGTGCACGCCAGCCACTGGCTGTACTTGAGGTTGCTGCACGGTGCGCTGAGATTGGCCACTGTGCCGGCATTGACTCCCGCTGGCGCCGCCGCTATCAGCTTTCGCTTCCGTAGGCCGCGAATAGCGGCTTTTTTGCTTTCCGAGCCAGGGGTGGACGACGATGTCCGAACCCGCCCACACCAGCCGTCACGCGGCTGGTGACGTCATTGTTGCTCCGGCGGGCGCCTCGCCCGGACGCGCTGCGGGTCCCTCTCCCGCCGTGATGGCAACCTACGCCCGCCAAGACTTGGTTTTCGATCGCGGCGAGGGCGTCTGGCTCTTTGACGTCAGCGGCAACCGATATCTCGATTTCGCCTCCGGGGTCGCGGTGAACGCGCTCGGCCATGCCCACCCCCACCTCGTTGCAGCCCTCGAGGCGCAGGCTAGGAAGCTTTGGCATACATCCAATCTCTATCGCGTGGCAGGGCAGGAGCGCCTGGCCGAGCGGCTTGTGGCAGCAACGTTCGCCCGCCGCGTTTTCTTCTGCAACTCGGGCGCGGAGGCCTGCGAGGGCGCGATCAAGGCGGCCCGCCGATTTCATCATGTGGCAGGTCACCCTGAGCGCTGGCGCATCATCACGTTCAGCGGCGCCTTTCACGGCAGGACGCTGGCGACGCTCGCGGCGGGCGGCAACGAGAAGTACCTCGAGGGTTTCGGCCATCCCGCGGATGGCTTCGACCAGGTGCCCTTTGGCGATCACGCGGCGCTCGAGGCGGCAATTGGCCCCGAGACGGGCGCCATCATGATCGAGCCGGTGCAGGGCGAAGGCGGAGTCCGGACGGTGCCGGTGGCTTGCCTCCGCGGCCTCAGAGAGATCTGCGACCGGCACGGGCTTTTGCTTGTGCTGGACGAGGTGCAATGCGGCATGGGCCGCACCGGCAAGCTCTTCGCCCACGAATGGGCCGGCGTGGTGCCGGATTTGATGGCGGTCGCCAAGGGGATCGGCGGAGGATTTCCGCTCGGCGCCATCCTTGCCACCGAGGCGGCTGCGGCCGGCATGACCGCAGGCAGCCACGGCTCGACGTTCGGCGGCAACCCGCTGGCGATGGCCGTTGGCAATGCCGTGCTCGACGTTGTGCTGGAGCCGGGGTTTCTGGAGGCTGTGCAGATCAAGGCGCTGCGCTTGAAGCAGGGTCTCGAAGGGCTGAAGGACCACTATCCCTCGGTCGTCGAGGACGTGCGCGGACAGGGCCTGCTCATGGGGATCAAGCTCAAGCCTGCCATTGCGGCGGCCGACGCAGTGCGCGCAGCAAGCGCCGGCGAGCGGCTTCTCGTGGTCGGCGCCGGAGACAACGTGGTGCGCGTGTTGCCGCCGCTTACCGTCGCCGAGGACGAAATCGCTGACGGGCTTGGCCGCTTGGCCCGGCTGTGCGAGCGCCTCTCACGCACCGCGTCCTGAGCCCTATCCATGACCACAGCGCGAGCGCGACCGAGGCAAGCATGACGACAGCTCGAGAGAAGCGCAGCGCCGGGCGCGGTTCGTGGCACGACCCGCAGGGCCAGAACCGCGGGCGGTCGGCGCTGACGGTTTCGTCTTGCCGAGCGATAGCCGCGTCGTCCGTCCTGGCCGACGTCATGCAGCCGTGCAGCCGGTGACCTGCCCTGGCCAGCACCCCGCAGTCCCATAGGAGAGACGGCCGCGCGCCATGACGGTCAGACATTTCATAGATCTCGATTCGATCGACGCCAAAACGCTGCGGCGAATCCTCGACGATGCCCATGCGATGAAGCGCGCGGGCAAGCGGCCGCCGGCGCGGCTGCGCCCCAAGGAGATCGAAAGCGCCGTGCTGGCGATGATCTTCGAGAAGCCCTCGACACGTACGCGACTGTCGTTCGACGTCGCCATGCGCCAGCTCGGTGGCGGCACGATCTCGCTCAACCACACGGACCTGCAGCTCGGCCGCGGCGAGACCATTGCCGACACGGCGCGGGTGCTGTCGCGCTATGTCGATGCGATCATGATCCGCGCCAACGCCCACGACACCGTGGTCGAGCTTGCGCGCCATGCCACCGTGCCGGTCATCAACGGACTGACCGACCGCAGCCATCCCTGCCAAGTGATGGCCGACCTCATGACCTTCGAGGAAGCAAAGGGGCCCCTCAAGGGCGCGGCCATCGCCTGGGTCGGTGACGGAAACAACGTGGCTGCATCGTGGATGCACGCGGCCGTGCGTTTCGGCTTTGGCCTGCGGGTCGCGTGCCCGGCCGAGCTCAAGCCCGACAAGGCCGTGATCGACTGGGTCCGGCGCGAGAAGGGCGACGTCACGATCACCGAGGACCCGGTTAAGGCAGTGCGCGGTGCGGCCTGCGTGGTCACCGACACATGGGTGTCGATGGGCCAGACCGACGCCGCGCGCCGCAAGCAGATTTTGAAGCCATATGCGGTTGATGCCGGGCTGATGGCGAAGGCGCAGCCGGGCGCCATCTTCATGCATTGCCTGCCAGCCTATCGCGGACACGAGGTGACCGCCGACGTCATCGACGGGCCGAGTTCGGTCGTATTCGACGAGGCGGAGAACCGCTTGCACGCGCAGAAGGCCGTGTTGGCGTGGTGCCTCGGGGCCTCGGGCTGAACGGGGCAGCGGCGGCTCACGTGCGGGTGGGCGAGGCCTGCACCGCCGCCGGTTACACGAGCCCAAAACCGGGGAGCCCCCTGGTCGCGGACCGTATGTCGGGCAACGGTTGAAAACGGGAGGCCGCGTTCAGATGGACGACAGCCAGCCTGCGGCGGCGCGCGCGGCATCCGCCGATCCGCACGACGATCTGCTGCTTCCCTTCCGGACAGTGCTCTCGTCCGTCGAGGGCCGCGTGGTGCGGCTCGGCGCGGTCGTCGACGAGGTTTTGTCGCGGCACGACTATCCCGAGCCCGCCGCAAGGGTGCTGGGCGAGGCGCTGGCGCTCGCCGCCATGCTCGGCGCGGCGCTTGGGACGACGGGACGGCTCATAGTCGAGGCACGCACGTCCGGCATCGTGCGCAGCCTCGCCGTCCACTACGAGGCTCCGGGCAAGTTGCGCGGCTACATCGACTTCGACCGCGAGCGGCTCGCGGCTGCCGAGCGCGAGCGCACGTCGGCCGGTTCTGCCAAGTCTTTGGCGATGCTGGGTGCCGGCCATTTGGCGATCACAGCCGAGCCCGGTGCGGGTCGCGACAGCTATCAGGGAATAGTGGCGCTCGAGGCTGGTGGCGTCGCCGAGGCCGCGGCAGCCTATTTCCGGCAGTCGGAGCAGCTCCCGACCTTCCTTCGCCTCGCCGTTGCGCGCCACTACGCCGGAGAGCGCGGCGGCGGTCGGGGCCAGTGGCATTGGCGGGCTGGTGGACTGTTGATCCAGCATTTGACCGCGCGCGAGGACGACACCAATGCCTCACATGATGCGGCGGGAGCGGGCGCCATGCCCTCGTCAGCCGCAAGCGATGCCGACGAGAGCTGGCGCCGCGCGCGCCACCTTGCATCGACCGTCGAAGATCACGAATTGCTCGATCCGGTGCTGTCTTCGGAGCGGCTGCTGCTCAGGCTGTTTCATGAGGAAGGCGTGAGGGTGAAGCCGGCGATCACCCTGACCGCCTATTGCCGGTGCTCGCGCGAGCGAATCGAGAGCTTCCTGACCCAGTTCACGGCCGATGACCTCGCCGATCTCCGGGAGCCGGACGGAAGCGTTGTCGTGACCTGCGAGTTCTGCGGCCGACGTTACCCCTTTGCGGGGACGGACATGCGCTGACGCGTCGCGCCCGTCCCAGCGTGCCAGAGGGGACCGAGTAGGGCCCGGAGTGTGCCGGCGGACGTCGAGTTCCCTAGCGGCCAACAACCGGTGCGCCGATCCCACGCGGCGGATCGCTTAGGGCCGTTGCCTGCTCTTCGGGCGCTCCGAAACGCGTCGCGACGATCGCGGCCAGCGCAGCGACGGTCAGCGCAACGGCCACCGCAATTTCGCGCGACGGCAGCTTGATGCGCCGCTCCAAGGTTGCCTTGTGAGAAAGCCGTCTATCCATCATGCCGGATTAAGGCCATGCCCGTTCGCGAAGAACCAGACTGCTCTGTGCCGCGCGACAGATGGGCACAGATAGGCTCGCTTGGAGTTGACAAGCCGCGTGACGGCCGCGATCCGGGCAAGCCTCTTGGCTCGAGGATCGGGCCGGTGCGCGCGCAACTGAAGCACGGTCGGCAGGCCCGCCGGCTGCGTGGAGCCCGCAAGTCCCACGCTCAGCGAAGCAACGGTTGCGGCTGCCCCTTCCCGACCCCTTCACATGCCGCGCATGATGCAACCGGTGATCAGCACCGTCTGCGCGACGAGCAGGGCCCAGAATTCGTTGCCCTTGAGCAGCGGTATGTCGGCGCCGAAGAACATGGCGACCAACACCACGACAGTGATGATGACGGACAGCATGAACGTCAGGATTCCGGGTGCCTTCAATCCCATGATCTCAATTCCTTCGTGGTTGTTCCGCGGCCCGGCAGACGCACGCGCTTTAGCGGGAGAATCGCTCTAGCATCCGTCGCGCTTATAGCAGCCACAACCCGGTCCCGCACCGTCCGGAGCGGCGGCAGGGACCGATGCGGGCTTCGGTGCGATGCCCGATGGCCACGCGGAGGTCGGAACGCCCGGCAGGGCCCGCATCTGGTATGCCAGGCGACCGCGGCGAGATCGGCTCGGAAGTCCAGTACAGGCCAATTTTCCCTTGAGGATCAGATTGCTTTCGCGGTGACCGAGATTGTCGGCGGCGTCGAATGCGCTTGAGTGGGTTCTACGATGGGCTATATACCTTCGTAGAACATCGCAGCCGGAGCAGTTGCCGGCAAGCTCGGGGGTTCGTTGAATGAACACCGCTCTTTCGGTTCCCATGGGCGTCGTCGTCGCCCGGGAAAAGATCGGTGCCCCCTGGCAGCCGTTTCGCTGGCGGGCGGTCAAGGTACTCCTAGATCCACCCGATGACCGGATCTGGCGCGAGATCGAACGTAGCCGCGATACGGTCATGTACAGGGCCGCGACTGCCTCGCTCGAGCTTACGACACGCGATCTGATGGCCTACCGGATCAACCTCGCCAACGGTGAGCCGACGGTTTATGTGGTCATCCGCGAGGAGACGAATGGTGCCCGGTCGAGTGTCCCGGTCAGCGTCGAGCGGGTGACCATTTCTCCCTTCGACGTGCACGCTTTGGGAGGCCAGGGCGAGCTGCAGACCATCGAGCGCGTGCCGATGCCGGATCGGCTCTTGGAGATCGTGCGTGGCTTCATCGACCGCGGCGCGAAGTCGACCCATGGCGGGGGCATGAACGGGTACGCCACCGGCCAGGCCAATGGCTCGATCAACGGCGCAAGCCACGGTGGCCTCAACGGCTCCGCGATGGGTCCGCATGGCAACAAGGGCCATCGCTGAGCGGAACAAATCCTTTAGTTCGGCGCGTCGCGGTCATGGCAAACGAGCCTGCCAATGCCACGGGTCGTCCATGCTCGCGAACGGTCGTTCGGTCCGTCGTGGGACGCTCAATTCGCCGTGCCGGCGCGCGCGGTTGCCAGCGTCGGGTCAGCCATATGCTGGCGCAGCATGGTTTCATAAGAGCGCGTCATCTCGCGGATGTAGCCCTCCTCGTCCTGGACGCCGAGCACCGCTTTTGCGACGTGCGCATTGTAGCGTGCAGCGGCCCACATAAAGGCCTTCTGCAGGTCGGTGGCGATGATCTTCTGGTTGATGCGGTTGGCGAGGTCGATGAACTTGCCAGCCGTCGCGATGTAGCCCGCAGCATCAAGACGGCCATCCACCGGGGTCTTGGCAGCGGCCTTGCGGCGCTCGTGTCGGTTCTGGCCTGCCATGGGTCGTCCTCCATTTTCTTGATTGGTCGCAATGTCGGCTCAGCGGGGTTGGCCCGCCGGGTCCTTGATGACGCCGCCTCTGGTGCGGCCCGCCGCGACGTTCGTGTCGCCGGCGGCCATCGATAGAAGGCGCTGCTTCATGCTGTGCGCATCGTGAAACGGCTCGGCCGCCGAAATGCGGGCGGCGAGCGCAGCGACGCGGATTGCAGCTCGCTCGGCCTGTGCACGATTGTCGCCCAGGGCGTCGCGCTCGATGTCGGTGAGCGGTATCGCCAGGTCGGCGATGGGCTCGCCGCGGCCTGATCCCGTTAACGGCTCTCCGCTGGACGGGACCGGCGCCGCGGTGACGAGGTTGCCGACGAGACCGGCAACCTCCGGAGGAGCCGAGGTCGCGCCGCCGTAGACCGGCACCACGAACAGCAGGTTCGAGAAGCGGCGGGCGGCTTCGACCGCGAGCTGCCAGTCGGGGCCTGTTCTGCTGCCGTTGGCGACCAGCACCGCGACGATGCGGGCCGGGCTTCGCGCAGCAAAAAGTGTGGCCGCCGCCTGCCCCTGACGGTCGCCGTCCGCCACCCGCAGTGCAATGAGGCGCACTCCGGCCGCCTCCGAGACGAGCTGGCCCGCGACCGCGGTGTCGCGGTAGGCGGCGAACGTGCACGAGCCGGCTCCGGCGCAGGACGAAGGCGTCTCGAAGGGCCGGTCGTCGTTCTCGACGAAATCCCAGCCGATCAACTCGCCTTCGCCATCGCGCGCGATGCGACCGGCGACCTCCGGGATGCGGTAGTCGATGCCGGGCCCGATGATTGCGACCGGCACGCCCTCGGGGTCGCGGCCGGGTGGCAGCTTCGGGTCGTTGCCGGCCCGCGCGCCTGCGGGTACGACCAGTGCCAGCAGTAAGGCGGCGGCCGCGACTCGGGCGGCGGCAGATGGGGACCGCGGCAGGCGAGCGATCACGCGTCGGCTTTCCGGTCGTGCGGCACGGCAGCGCCTTTGCAACCCCGTTGCGCCGCCGAGGCGAGCGACAGATGTCGGGCGATATGGTCCGCGATCGCCGTCACGTCGTCCAGATGGAAGACCGGAAGCGTCGTGTCGGAAACGGCATGATCCGCCGCAATCGCAATCACCAGCGGATCGTCCGGTGCCAGCGGGCGCTTGGAAATTTGCGCCAAGCGTCGTGCCTCGACCTTTGGAATAGCCGCCGTCTTGTAGCCCTCGACGAGGACAAGATCGGCGGGCGTAAGCGCTGCAACGACCTCGTCGAAGTTGGGCTCGGGTGCTCCCGCAAGCTCGGTCACGAGGGCCCAGCGTCGTCCCGATACGATGGCCACCTGTGCTGCCCCGGCGCGGCGATGGCGAGCGCTGTCGGTCTCCCCGTCGTCGATCTGGAACTCGTGGTGGGCGTGCTTGATGGTTGCGACTTTAAGGCCGCGGCGCGTGAACTCCTCGACCAGCCTCACGGTGAGTGTGGTTTTGCCGGATTTCTTCCAGCCGGCAATCCCGATGACGGGCGTCTTCCTCATGGCCAAGGTTTTTCCTGCGGCTCTTGTCGATTGTGGATTTTCAGCCCACGACCGCCGTCAACCGGCGGGCTTCCGCCAGTTCCTCGGGCGTGTTGGCATTGAAGAAGGGGTCGATACTCTCCCCGCCGACAAATATCATACCAAAGTCGACCGGGATCGTACCATGACGATCCGTCCATGACAGCACCTTCCTGACGCCGCTTTCGAGCGCACGCTGAAGGTCGGCGGCAAGTGCCACGGGCCAGAGCCCGATCACCGGATGCAACTCGCCTCCCGACGAGGCGAGGGCGATGCCGCCCGGTCGCTTGGCCTGCGCCACGGCAAGGCGGGCCACCAGATCCGGGGGCAGGAAAGGTGCGTCCGAGGAGACAGTGGCGACGAATCGAGCGCACGGCACCTCGCGGGCGGTCCATTGCATGGCGGCGAGAACGCCGGCCAAGGGGCCTGCGAAGCCCGCGACGGTATCGGCAACCACCGGCAGGCCAAAGTGTGCGAGCCGCGCCGGGTCACCGTTGGCATTGACGATCATTGGGCCGACCTGGGGGGCGAGCCTGTCGATGACGCGTTGCATCATCGAGGTGCCGCCGAGGTCCAGCAAGCCCTTGTCGCGCGAAGAGCCGGTCGGCCGTTGCTCGCCCGTCCCGGTGGGTGAGGCCGCGAACATACGGCGGGACTGGCCACCGGCCAACAGGACGCCGACGATCTCGTGACGCTCAGCAATCATGCCTCGGCCTCGGCAGCGAAATAGCAGAGGGCGCCGCGACCGCCACGCGGCGCGTCCGGGCTGCGTTCCAGTGCGGCGGCAAGGCGGCGATCGTAGCGGCGGATGTCCTCCATTTCGCACGCGAACAGGCTCTCGAGGCGCACCACGCGGAGCCCGTCGCGGGCGAAAATCTTCCTAATCGCGCGTGTGGCCTCGCGCAGGCCCCGCGCCTCGACGGCGGCCCATGCAAACGCACCTTCGACCTCTTCCGCATAGAGAACGCCGCCGTCTGGCCTGCCCACCTCGACCAGTGACAGATACCAGCCGTCGGGGGCTCGGCCGCGGTTGACCGGCGATATCGGTGCCATCAGTCGGCCTCCGCCAGACTTCCTTTGCGCGCGTTCCGGCGCTCATCCTCATCGACCGCCTTGGGATCGGCATCGTAGACGAGACGCCCGGCTCCGGCGACGCAGACGAAGCGCTTTCCACGGGCACGACCGATGAGCGTGAGCCCCGCCTTCTCGGCCAGCTCGACGCCCCAGGCCGTGAAGCCCGATCGCGATACGAGTATCGGTATCTGCATCTTGACGCACTTGATGACCATCTCGGAGGTCAGCCGGCCGGTGGTGTAGAAGATCTTGTCCGCGCCCGTCACGCCGTTCCGGAACATGTAGCCTGCGATCTTGTCGATGGCGTTGTGGCGGCCGACGTCCTCCATGTAGACCAGCGGCCTGTCGGCCTCGCACAGCACGCAGCCATGTATCGCGCCGGCCTTGAGATAGAGGCTCGGCTCGGTGTTGATCTTGCGGGTCAGGGCGTAGAGCCAGCTCGTATGCAGGCGGGCACCGGGCGCGAGCTGGATACCCTGTAGCTCGTCCATCAGGTCGCCAAACACGGTGCCCTGCGCGCAGCCCGAGGTCTGTACCTTCTTTCTCAGCTTGTCCTCGTAGTCGGTCTGGCGCCGCGTGCGCACGACGACGGTCTCGATCTCGGCATCGTGCTCGACGCTGGTGATCTCGTCGTCGGGCTTCAACATGCCCTGGTTCAACAAGTAGCCGATGGCCAATAGGTCGGGATGATCGCCGATGGTCATCATCGTGACGATCTCGCGGGCATTGAGGAATAGCGTCAGCGGGCGCTCAGTGACGACATCGGTTGTCACCGGCTGGCCGTCGTGGTCGATTCCGGCGACCGCTTTTGACAGGCGGGGATCGTCCGGCGTGGGGCGTACCTCGAATTCCTTCACTCGCCCCTCCAGGCCCCTGAGTTTATCGTGTGTTCCTAGCCGTCATTTATGATCTTGGGGCCGGGACTGCAATTGTGGCCGCGGCGCCCACCCCCTATAGTTCCTGACGCGCGACAGGAGGGGGAGGCCGACATGCCGCCGACGAAGATGCTGAACCGCCGCGGGTTCCTGCGGCGTGGGACCTTGGGCACAATCGGCGCTGGAGCGCTGGCAGCCGGCGGAGTCGCCGCACCGGCCATCGCGCAGACGGCGCCCGAGATCAAGTGGCGCATGACGTCGAGCTTCCCGAAATCGCTCGATACGATCCACGGAGCAGCCGACGTATTCGCGCGGGTGGTCGGCGAAATGACCGACAACCGTTTCCAGGTGCAGGTGTTTGCCCCGGGCGAGATCGTGCCGGCCTTGCAGGCGGCCGATGCGGTCGGCGCGGGCACGGTGGAGATGTGCCATACGGCCTCCTACTACAACTGGGGCAAGGACCCCACGTTCGCGTTCGCCACAGCGGTGCCGTTCGGGCTCAACGCGCGGATGCAGAACGCCTGGATGTACGAGGCCGGCGGCATCGATCTGATGAACGCGTTCTTCTCCAAATTCAACATCGTCGGCTTTCCCGGCGGCAATACCGGCGCGCAGATGGGCGGCTGGTTCCGCAAGGAGATCAACACGCCTGAGGATCTCAGGGGCCTCAAGATGCGCATCGGCGGCTTCGGGGGTGCGGTGCTCTCCAAGCTCGGTGCGGTCCCACAGCAGATCGGCGGCGGCGATATCTATCCCGCTCTCGAGAAGGGTACCATCGACGCCACCGAGTGGGTGGGCCCGTACGACGACGACAAGCTCGGCTTCTACAAGGTCGCCAAGCACTACTATTATCCAGGCTGGTGGGAGGGGCAGGCCATGCTGCACTTCTTCATCAACAAGGCGAAATGGGAGGAGTTGCCTAAGACCTACCAGGCGATCGTCAAGGCTGCGGCGCACACTGCGAACACGATCATGCTTGCGCGCTACGACGCGCAGAACGCGACCGCACTCAAGCGTCTCGCGGTGTCGGGGGCGCTGCTCGCGCCCTTCTCCGAGCCCGTGCTCGATGCCTGTTTCAAGGCCTCGAACGAGGTATTCGACGAGATCAGTGCCAAGAATGCCGACTTCAAGAAGGTGTACGAGGCGATGAAAGTGCAGCGCGCCGACAACTACCTCTGGTTTCAGCTCTCCGAGTACACGTTCGACACCTACATGATGATCCAGCAGCGCAAGAAGGCGCTCTGATCGCAGCTCCCGCTCCCCAGGGCTCGGGGGGACGGCGAACGTCGGAGGATCACATGGACGACGCCAAGATCGATCGTGCTGCGATGGGCCGCCTTGCCAAGGCTCTGGTCTTCATCTGTGGCGCCGGTCACCCGACGACGGTGGCTCTCAAGGCCGCTGCCGACAGTGGCACGGACAAGGACATCAAAGCAGCACGCGCGGCCTTTTTGAAGCTCAAGTCTTCCGAACGCAGCGCCGCGCTCACGATGCTCGAGGACGACTGACGGACGCAGACGCTCGGCTCGGCGGCTCTACGCTCGAGGCAGCGTCGCTGCCGCAGCGACAAGTATGCGGCCGAGATCGGGCATCGCCTCAGGCGGCGGGCAACCAGGCTTGGGGATCATCCGCTCGATGACGAGATGTGAAAACCCGTGCGCGTTCGACCACAAAAGATACTCGATCTCGGTTCGCTCCTGGTCGGTGGTCATGCCGAGCGCATCCGCAAACGGGCGGGCCATTGCAGCAAGCTCGGCATAGGCGCCGGCGGCAGCGGTCCGTAGTGCCTCGTCCTGCCAGTCGAGGTTCGTCGAGCTGAACATTAGGCGGAACAGGCCGGGGTGGCTGCGGACAAACGCCAGGTACGCGCGGCCGAAAAGCGCCAGACCCGCGGCCGGATCTCCGGTAGCTGCCGTCTGCCGTGCGTCGTCTAGCGCGGCCCTGAACCGCTCGAAGGCGCTCGTCGCGAGGGCGGTCAGCAGCGCTTTGAGCGTCGGAAAGTGGTGTTGCGGCGCTGCGTGCGAGACCCCGGCCAGGGCCGCGACGGCGCGCAGTGACAATCCGTCGAGCCCGTCGCGCTCGATGATATCAATTCCGGCGGCGATGAGTGCGGCGCGGAGGTTGCCGTGGTGATACCTGACGGGCGCTTTCCTTATCCCGGCCATGTCTCATCTCCCGATCCGCCGCCGCAGGCCCGCGCCGTACCGCCAGCCCCCACACCGAATCCGTGCTGGAGAGTGAGGGCACGCCGGACCCGGCGCGAGCGGGCCACCATGGCGCGGAGCGGCAACGCATGGCGCTCGTTGCCCTTTGGATTTCGCGTTTACCCAGGAGGTCCTCGGCGAGTGCCGCCGATTCTCTGGACACGACTGTTTTCGGACGTTATCTTGGCAGCGTCAAGATGGCGTCTTCACGATCCGGCTCGCCTTGGAAACGCGGGCCAGCCTGAACCGAATCCCCAAAACCAGATCCTCACCCCGCCACCAAAGCCCCAGCCCCAGGAGCACGCCTTGCCCATCACGGCCCTGTACGCCTCGTTGCTCGTTCCGCTTTTCGTGCTGCTCTGTATACGCGTCATCGGCCAGCGACGAGCCGCCCGTGTCGCCATCGGCCACGGTGACGATCCGGAGCTCTTGCGGCGCATGCGCGTTCAGGCGAATTTCGTCGAGTATGTTCCGATGTCGTTGTTGCTCATCGGGCTGGCGGAGAGCCTGAAGGTTGCCCCGCTCGTGCTGCACGGCCTCGGCCTGCTTCTCCTCGTCGGACGGCTTATGCACGCGTATGGTGTCTCGCAGGTGAAGGAGAATTTGCGTTGGCGCGTTGCTGGCATGGGCTGCACGATCACCGGCCTGAACCTCGGGGCGATCGTCTGTCTTCTCGCCGCCCTCGGCTTTCCGATCCGCTTCTGAGAGGGGAGGCAACTTCAGGGATCGCCCGACGATGGTTCGGCATGCGCGCCGTTCACATTCGGAATATCAAATGTGACGTGACGCACATCTCGCACATCGACTTGGACCGGGAGATCCCAAGATGATCAGCCAGCCTCTCCGCATCCTGCCGCTGCTCGTGGCGGTCGTCTTATTGTGGCCCGGCGACCGCGCAACAGCCGATACCACGCCGACGCCCGACGTGCAGAGGGCGCGCGCGGCGATCAAGCCGCTTGCCGAAGGCCTCAAGAGCGAGCTCACCGGAGCGTTGAAGGCGGGGGGAGCCGCGGCCGCCGTCGAGAAGTGCCGGAGCGTGGCGCCAGAGATTACGCGTGGCGTCTCCACTCCGACTGCGGGACTTATCGTCTCGCGCACCGCGCTCAAGGTGCGCAATCCACAAAACTCGCCGGATGCGCACGAACGGGCCGTCCTCGAGGAGTTCGTCGCCAAGCTCAAGGCAGGCACGGATCCCGCGGCCCTGGAGCATGTCGCGGAGATCAAACAGGGTGACGTCACGCTGGTTCGCTACATGAAGGCGATCCCGATGGCGGAGGCGCCGTGCGCCGCTTGCCACGGAACGTCCGAGAAGCTCGATCAGGCGGCCATGGACGCGGTGAAGCGGCTCTATCCGAGCGATCAAGCCGTGGGCTTTGTTCCGGGCGAGCTGCGCGGCGCATTCTCGGTCACGATCCGCAAGCCTTGAGCGCGGTGCCGTCCCAGTCTCACCCGCCCGTCCCAGTCTCACCCGCCCGACACAGCGGTCGCGATGTGAACCGTCGTGCCGGGCGCGAGCGGCGTCGCTAGCGCCGCGCGACGGCCCGCCACGAAGACCACGATATGGCGGCGGATGGCGGGTGTGCTGTCGACGAGCCGGTCGCGCATGCCGGGCCAGCGCGCGTCGAGTGATCGCATGAGCGCATCGACATCGGCCGCTTCGAGCCGGACCTCGGACGTTGCCGACGGGAACAGATCGAGCAGTGCACGCGGCAGCACGACGCGCACGAGGCTGTTGGACAGATGCGGGGGCGGGTCCGATGCGGGCGACATGCGCGACGGCTCAATCGTCGAGAACCAGGGTCTCGACCGACGTGATGGTCGGCAGATGCTGCGCGACAGCGGTCCAGCTCTCGCCCTCGTCGGCACTGGCGTAGAGCTGTCCGCCACTGGTGCCGAAATAGACGCCGGCAGGGTGCAGAGTGTCGACCGCCATCGCCTGACGGAGCACGCCGAAGTAGGCGTCTTGCTGCGGCAGACCCTTGCGGAGCGCCGTCCAGCTGAGGCCGGCGTCCCTGGTCCGCCACACGGCGGCCTTGGCCTCGGGCATGAAGCGACCGCCGATGTCGCTGTTGAGCGGCACGAGGTAGAGAGTATCGGGGTCGCGCGGGTGTGCGGCGGCGGGAAAGCCGAACGTCGACGGAAGGCCAGCCTCGATGCTCTGCCATGAGGCGGCAGAGTCGTTGCTTCGGTACATGCCGCAATGGTTCTGCTGGTAAAGGCGCGTCGAGGAGCCTGCCGCTAGTGCGATGTTGTGCACGCACTGGCCGAACTCGGGGTAGCGCTGGTCCTCGGGTGCGTAGTCCTGTCGCGTCCCGCGGTTGCGGGGCTCCCACGAGCCGCCCTGGTCGGCCGAGAAGAAGACACCCGCCGCCGAGATGCCGATCCACAACCGTCGCGGATCGGCGGGATCGACGATAATCGAATGCAGATTGAGGCCGCCGCCGCCGGGGTTCCATTGCGGGCGCGAAGGATGCTGCCGCAGCGCCTCGACGTGGCGCCACGTCTCGCCGCCGTCTGCGCTCTCGAAGAGGCCGGCCGGCTCAACGCCGGCGTAGATCCGGTCGGGTGCGCGTGCCAGGCTCCACACAGTTTTGATAGGGGTCTCGCCTTCTTGATAGGCGAGCCCGGTGCTGGCATGGGTCCAGGTTGCGCCGAGATCGGCCGTCTTCCACACCGCCGGCCCGAACCACTCGTTGCCGCCGCCCGCATAGATTGTTCGTGTCGCCCGGTCGCCGACGACGTGGTTGATGGGCCAGGCCGCGCAGAACGGGCCTCTGAGCGTCCAGCTCCGGCGGTCGGGGCTGCTCTCGACGACGAACGCACCCTTTCGGGTGCCAACGAGAATTGCGACGCGCGTCGGCATGACAAAACCTCCCTCGGCTGCCTTCTCGGCGGTGCAGCGGCGGCTCACGGGAGACTATTTCAGAGGATGTCGTTTGGCGCCAGCGTGGCGTTCCGTCAGAAACGAGGGGCTCGGCGTGGCAGCACCGGCCCGCCCTCCGCGCCGGCAAACGGCGAGGTTCGCGGCAGAAGCGGGCCGTCGGAGACGGTGACGCGCGCGCCCGTGCCGATCGGGGGCGGGCCGGCAAGACCGAGGCTGGGCAGCGTGATGCCGCCGTGGCTTGCGACCGGGCCCTTCTGACCGGGCAGCGCCGACGAGCCGGCCTCGGGGCCGACCGAAGGGGGTGTTGCTAGGGGAGGGGGCGGTGCGGGCGGTGGTGCCGCCTCGTCGCGGATGACAAGTCCCGGGAACGCGATCAGCAGCCCGACCATGACGAGCTGGATGACGACGAACGGGACCGCACCCCAATAGATCTGGGCTGTCGTGACGGGCGCCATGGTGAGGCCCGTCACCTTGTCCGCATACGCTGCTTTGGGTGCCACCGAGCGCAGATAGAACAGCGCGAACCCGAACGGCGGGTGCATGAAGCTCGTCTGCATGTTGACCGAGAGGATGATCCCGAACCACACGAGGTCGATACCGAGCGACTTCGCAACCGGTGCCAGCAGCGGAACGATGATGAACGCCAGCTCGAAGAAGTCGAGGAAGAAAGCGAGCGCGAACACCAGGACGTTGACCAGTACCAGAAACCCGATCTGCCCGCCGGGCAGGCTGGTCAGCAGATGCTCGACCCAGAGGTGACCGTTCACGCCGTAGAACGTCAGCGAGAACATCCGCGCACCGATGAGGATGAACATCACGAACGCCGAAAGGCGCGCCGTCTGCTCGACCGCCGAGCGCAGGATCGCCATGCTGAACCGGCCCGGATCGCCGTCGAGTGCGCGCTTGCCAAGCGCAAGCAGCATCGCGCCGACGGCCCCCATTGCGCCACCTTCGGTCGGCGTGGCGATGCCTGCGAAGATGGTGCCGAGGACGAGAAAAATCAGCGCGAGCGGCGGAACCATAACGAAGGTGACCCGCTCGGCGAGCGGGGATAGGAGGCGTATGCCGGTGAGGCGGCGCGTCGCAAGGCTCACCACGGCGACAGCGAAGGCCAGCGCGATCGAGGCGGCGAGGCACATGACGACGTGGTCGACACCTGCGAACCCGGCGTTGCGCAGAAGCCACCAACCTGCGATGCCCGATGTCAGCGCGAGAAGGGCCAGAGACGTCAGTCCGCGACCACCGTCGGGCGTTCGGTAGCGGATCGCCTCGGGCGGCAGGCCGGGCGCGGCCGCCGGCCAGATCGCGGCCACAGCCAGCACGTACGCCGCATAGAATCCGGCCAGCATCAGGCCCGGCAGGAATGCGGCCTCGTACATATCGCCGACGGAGCGGCCGAGCTGGTCGGCCATGACGATCAGCACCAGAGACGGCGGTATGATCTGCGCCAGCGTGCCCGACGCAGCGATGACGCCCGACGCGAGCCGTCGGTCGTAGCCGTAGCGCAGCATGATCGGCAGCGAGATGAGGCCCATGGAGATCACCGAGGCCGCGACGATACCGGTTGTGGCCGCCAGCAGCGCGCCGACGAAGATCACAGCCAACGCGAGACCGCCGCGGACTGTCCCGAACAACTGGCCCACCGTCTCGAGCAGATCCTCGGCCATGCCGGAGCGCTCGAGGATAAGGCCCATGAACGTGAAGAACGGGATCGCCAGCAGCGTGTCGTTCGACATGATGCCGAAGATGCTGGCCGGAAGCGATTGCAGGAGCGGCCAGTCGAGCGAGATGACGGGATCGCCGATCCGCTTGCAGACGCTCGAAAGCTCGACGCAGCGCGAGAACGGCGCCAACTCGACGCCGGCAACGAAGAACAAGAGCCCGACCGCGCCGAGCGAGAAGGCCACCGGATAGCCGAGCAGCAGGAACGCGACGAGCGCCGCGAACATAATCGGCGCGAGGTTCTGGGCGAGTGCCGCGGCCATGGTGCGCAGGTCCTGTCAGCGGTCGCGATCGGCGCGGTCGACCGCAGCGCCCATCTCGTGGGCTGGGTGGCGCGCGGCGGGTTCCTCGCCGCCGACGCTGCCCATCGGGTCGCCGGCGACAGAGCGGCCGCCGAGGCTCGCGAAGCGCTTCACGAGCTCGGACACGCCCTGCAGAAGCAGCAGCGTGAACGCGGCTGGTATCAACAGTTTAGCCGGCCATTGCACGAGCCCGCCCGCGTTCGCGGACTGCTCGTTCTGAATAAAGGCGCGCAGGAAGAAGGGCCAGCTCGTCACGAGCACAACGGCTGTGACGGGGATCAGAAACAGGGCGTGGCCGACGATGTCGATGAGTGCCCGAGTGCGCTCGGAGAAACGCTGCGACACGACGTCGATGCGAATGTGCTCATTGGACCGGAGCGTCCAGGGAGCCGCAAGCAGGAATACCGCGCCGAACATCCACCACTGCAGCTCGAGCCAAGCGTTCGAGCTGGTGTCGAGGAGCTTGCGGACCAGCGCGTTGCCGGCGCTGACCAGGATCGCGGCAAGCACGAGCCACGAGACGGCACGGCCGATCGCAATCGTCAAGCCGTCGATCGCCCGGCTCAGCGCCACCAACGCCTTCATCCTGCGCCCCCTTGGCCCAGCCTCTTGCGCATTCCCCCAGGCCGTGCCCATTTCCGCGACCATAGCAGGCGCGCGGGCGAGTTCCAGCCTGGAGGCCAGGGTCGGGACGTTTGAGGAGCAGAGAATGGCGGTCACCAAGACAGACGTTATCGACCGGTTGCGCCGGATACTGGGTCCCGATCTCGAGGGCAATATCGTCGACCTCGGCCTGGTGTCTGAGGTGCTGATCCGGGACGGCCGCGTCTATTTCTCGATCACGGTGCCGGCCGCGCGGGCGATCGAGCTCGAGCCGCTGCGCAAAGCCGCCGAGAAAGTGGTTTCAGAGATCGACGGCGTGGCCGGTGTCACCGCGGTGTTGACGGCGGAGGCGGGTGCGGGCGCCGCACGAAAGCCCCCCGCGAGCGGTGCCTCGACGGTCGCGTCGAACGTCACGGAGCATCCGCGCGTGGCGGAGGCGCGGGCGCGCGGCATCGCGGGCGACGGCGCGGCCGCAAGGGCGGCGCCTGCCGCGCCGCAGGCGGGACCCGCGAGGGGCGCCAATTCGGTGCCCGGCGTCAAGCACATGATTGCGGTGGCGTCAGGCAAGGGTGGCGTTGGCAAGTCGACGACAGCGGTAAACCTGGCGCTCGGTTTCCAGTCGATTGGCCTCAAGACTGGCATTCTCGACGCCGACATTTACGGTCCGTCTCAGCCGAAGCTGCTCGGCCTCAGCGGCAAGCCGCATGCCGTCGGCAACAAGCTCATGCCGATGAACGGCTACGGCCTCGAGGTCATGTCGATGGGCTTCATGGTCGACGAGGCGACGCCGGTCGTCTGGCGCGGCCCGATGATCGTGCAAGCGCTGAACCAGATGCTGCGCGAGGTGTCGTGGGGTGACCTCGACGTGCTCGTCATCGACATGCCGCCCGGCACCGGCGACGTTCAGCTCACCATGGCTCAGCAGGTGCCCCTCTCGGGCGCCGTCATCGTCTCGACGCCGCAGGACCTCGCGCTGATCGACGCGCGGAAGGGCCTCAACATGTTCCGCAAGACCGACGTGCCGGTACTCGGCATCATCGAGAACATGAGCTATTACCTCTGCCCGAAATGCGGCGAGCGAAGCGAGATCTTCGGCCACGGCGGCGCGGAGAACGAGGCTCGGAAGCTCGGTGTGCCGTTTCTGGGCGCGGTGCCGTTGCACATGGACATCCGTGCGCGCTCCGACAGCGGTCAGCCGATCACCGCCACGCGGCCCGACAGCCTGCACGCCCAGATCTACCGCGAGCTGGCAGCCAAGGCCTGGAACGAGGTCGCGGCGTCCGAGGGCAAGCGACCGGAGCCGCCGCAGCTCACCATCTCGGCCGCGCGGGACAGCCTGACGGCGGTTTTCGAGAGCGGCGCGGCCTACGAGCTTCCGGCAGAGCTGCTGCGCGTCATGAGCCCGTCAGCGGAAGTGCAAGGCCACTCGCCGGACCAGCGCGTGACCGTCGCCCGCAAGCGCAACGTCAAAATCAAAGATCTGCGCCCGGTCGGCAACTACGCCGTGCGCATCGCCTTCGACGACGGACACGACACCGGGCTCTACACATGGAGCTACCTCGAGCTGCTCGGGAGCGAGAAGGACTTGCGCTGGGCGGATTATCTGGCCGAGCTCGAGCAGAAGGGCTTGTCGCGCGGCTGACGGTGGTCCGGCCGCCGCATGTGTCCCGGCCGAGGTGCTTATGGATCGGGTCCACGCACCTCGTCGCCGGCAGCATCGCCGCACGCCTCAGCGCACCGCGTGAACCACTGCGGTGATGTGGTCGCGGCCGAAGCCGCGGCGATCCGCGTCCTCGAACAGGTTGCGCACGGCGAGCGAGACAGGCATGCGGGCCTGTTCCTCGGTGGGCGTGGCGTAGCGCAGGTCCTTGGCGACCAGAGCGATGGGGAATAGCGGGGCGTGGGTGCCGGCCGCCATCATGCGCAGCGCGACCGCCGTGGCGGGGCTCGTGACCGGCATCGCGGACAGCACATCCACGATGCGTGATTGCGCGACCCCGGTCCGCAGCAACATCTGCAGTACCTCGGCCGCAAGCGCCACCTGTCCGGCAAACAGCGTGTTGACCGCGAGCTTCATCGCAGCACCCTGACCGAGTGCGCCGACGTGATGCACGGCGCTCCCCATGGCCGCCAGTATCGGCTCAGCGGCCGCAACGGTTTCGGCGTCGCCGCCAGCCATGAAAATCAGCTGACCTGCTTCCGCCTGTGGCCGCGAGCCGGCGACGGGCGCGTCGACAAGTCCGGCGCCTCTCGAGGCCGTGGCGCGTGACAGCTCACCGATCCAGCCCGGTGTGACGGTGCTGCACTCGATGGCGATGGTGCCGGGCCGCAGGCCGCTGGCCGCACCTGTTTCCTGGTCGAGCCATACACTCCGGGCGGCCTCGTCGTCGGTGACCATCGAGATCACGATGTCGGCTTCCGAGGCTGCGGCGATCGCCGTGGCTGCAGTGGTCGCCCCGGCCAACGGGCCTCCAGCCAACGCCGGGCGCGAGCGGCTCCAGACCGCAACAGGGTAGCCGGCACCGATCAGTCTGGCGGCCATGCGGGTGCCCATGGCACCGAGACCGAGGAATGCGATGCGGGTCAAGGTTAGCTCCATCGTAGTGTTTCGATTGGCTTTCGTAGGGCGGGCGATCGCAGCGGGCGGCGAGCCTGGCGGCTTCGCCGCCCGCGCGGGCTCAGGCAGCCGCCTTCGCGCGGCTCGCCGGGGCGACCCACTTCAGCGCCGGGTCGGCCATGAAGCTCTCGAGCGGTGTGTGCGTCAGGTGGTTGGTGTAATTCGAGATCGTTTTGGTCGCGACGATCGTCACCACCTCGAGCACCTGTGCCCGAGTGAAGCCCGCGGCGAGAAAGGCAGCGACGGCCTTGTCGCCTGCAAGACCGCGCTCGCGCACGACGGTCTCGGCAAAAGCGCGCAGCGCCTCGAGCCTTGGGTCGGCGATCGGGGTGCCGTTGCGTAGCGCCTGGATCGTGTCCTCCGCGACATGGGCGTTGCGTGCCAGCCATGTATGCCCGGCGGTGCAGTACTCGCAACCGTGCAGCACGTTGATGGCCAGGTAGGCAACCTGCTGCTCGGGCGGGGTGAAACTCGACTTTGCGACCAGAGCGAACAGCGTGTCGTAGGCCTCGAGCGTGACTGGGCTCTCGGCGAGAATGCCGTGCAGCTGCGGGATGAAGCCCCAGCCCTTGTTGACCGCAGCAAGCCGATCCTTGGAGCCCTGCGGCGCGGTGGCGACGGTATGGACGGTGAAGGCGCTCATCTTGTCTCTCCTCTGGCATCCGGCGTTGCGCCGGGGTTCCGGACCGCTTGCTTGCGGCGACAGGAGGACAGTCGCTCATTCCTGATTGTGGGTGTAGATCGTGAGTTGTCATATAAATCATTCCTCATTAGAATAATATGATGGACCGACTACAAGCAATGACGGTGTTCGTCCGCGCCGCGGAGGCCGGCTCTCTCTCGGCCGCAGCGCGCCAGCTCGGTCTCGGCCAGCCCGCGGTCTCGAAGATCGTGGCCGCGCTGGAATCGGACCTCGGCGTTCGCCTCATGGTTCGAACAACCCGAAAGCTCAGTCTGACGGAGGCGGGCACCACCTACCTTGAGCGCGCACGCCGCGCTTTGGCCGAGGTCGAGGAAGCCGCCGTGGCGGCACGCGGCGCAGGAGCCGGTCTCGAAGGCCGTCTCCGTGTCTCGGCGCCGGTGACGTTCACGCGGCTGCACCTTGTGCCGCGCCTCGGGCCGTTTCTCGCAGCCCATCCGCGGCTATCGCTGGAATTGACGATGGACGACCGTCAGGTGGATGTCGTCGCCGAGGGAATCGATGTGGCGCTCAGGGCGGGTACCTTGGCCGATTCGAGCCTTGTCGCGGTGCGCCTTGCGACGGCGGCGCGCCGACTGCTCGCGAGCGCCGAATGGCTGCGCCGACACGAGGCACCGACCCATCCGACCCAACTCGTCGCCTTCGACACGATCGGCTTCTCGCTGTCGGCCGAGGGTGAGGAGTGGCGCTTCCGCCGTGGCTCGGACGAACAACTCGTGCGCCTCGCGCCACGCATCAGGATGAGTGCGGCGGAAGGCGTGCGGGCGGCAGTGAAGGCCGGATTAGGGATCGCGGTCGGCTCGGACTGGCTGTTCGCGCCCGAGCTAGGGACGGGCGAGATCGTGCCGCTGCTGGACGACTGGGTGCTGCCTTCGGTCGACCTCTGGCGCATATATCCGTCGGGCCGGCTGCCTACTGCCAAGGCGCGCGCGTTCGTGCGCTACGTCGAGACGGTACTTGCCCATCCGCCGCAGGCGCCTTTAACGCTTGCTCCTCGTGGCGACTGAACTGCTGCGCCGCGGTTCAAGACGGTACCGTCCCGTGCTAACGCTCGCCTCAGTTCACTTCGAGCGCGAGACCGACATGTCCGACGAGCCTGATCGCATCACCTCTATCGAGGCGCTGGAAGCCCTTTACGGTGCTCCCCACCGCCGCTCTCTGGTCAAAGAGACCGCGCGAATAACGGCGGAGTACCGTCGGCTCATCGAGGCATCGCCGTTCGTGGCGGTGGCCAGCGCAGGTCCCGAGGGTCTCGATTGCTCTCCGAGGGGCGATGCGGCGCCCGTCGTGACCGTGCTGGACGAGACATCGTTGGCCCTGCCCGACCGGCTCGGCAACAATCGCACGGACACGTTGCGCAACGTCATCCGCGATCCGCGTATCGCATTGATGTTCCTCATTCCGGGTGCCGGTGAGGCGGTGCGCGTCAACGGCACGGCAGCCGTCACCGTCGCGCCTGCTCTGCTCGACCGGTTCGCAGTCGACGGCAAGCGCCCTCGCAGCGTGATGCTCGTGACGGTCGCCTGCGTGTACTTCCAGTGCGCCCGCGCGATCATCCGCTCAGGGCTGTGGGAGCCGTCGCATCATGTCGACCGCGCGACGTTGCCGACGGCGGGCGAGATCACGGCGGCGCTCGACAACGAGCCGTTCGATGCCAAGTCCTACGACGAGGAGCTGCCAGCACGGCAGCGACGGACACTCTACTGAGCCGGACGGGGCGCAGCGGCTTGCGAATTTCCGGGCGCCGCCCGACCCGATAGCGTCAGCCGCGCGCGTTGGCCCTCAGCTGTTTCGCGATGATCCAGCTCGGCAGGAAGGCGAGCAGGAATCCGCCCGCAGCCACCAGCGGGATGAGCTTTGCGCCCTGATCGTAAAGGGCGGGAACGCTGACGATCACGGTCAGGCCGGCACCGACGACGGTGACGCCCGCGATGACCCAGATCAGAAGTGCAAGACCCCACGTCGACATCTCATCCTCCCCGATCCAATTCTGATGGACGAGAAGCAGTCTCCGCGCAGGGCGGCATGGGGCCCTTGAGGAATGTCAAGCCTGCCAGCGAACGGGCTGACCCAAGTCGCTCGTGCCGCGACGGGCCCTGCCGCTGGCTGTCACTCGCGGTACAGCGCGGGCACCGGCTCCGAGCCAGATTGGCTGCATGACCGGCTTCATAGGTCGCCAGCGAAGGAGATCAGATATGTCGAGCACCGCCGCACTCGCCGCCATCATCTTCGCCGGACTGCAGGTGCTAGGCGCCGGACTCGCCTTGCACAGCGTGGCGTCGGCAGGATTGGCTCGCTCGGCCGACCTCGTGGCCGAGCGGTCCTCTGGGGTCGCGTCGCGTCACGACCAGGTCGCAGCATCAGCGCGCTGATCGCTGTTGCAACGGGGCGAGAGTCCTACGCTTTCGACGGTTTCCCGCTAGAGGCGTCCTTCGACCTCGAGGACTTTGCTGCCACTCTTCTGGTGGATTTGCCGCCATCCTTGCCAGCCGCCTTGCCTCCGGCGTGCGGCTCGGCCCCGGCCGCCGTCTTGGCCGAGGTCTTCGGCGCAAGCTCGGCGTAGGCACGGTCGTCGCCCTGCTCGGCGGCATCGATGGCCGCCTCGACGACGTTCCGTGCGTAGGCCGGCAGCGCAAATGCACCGATATGTACTTCGGGCGTCCAGTACTTCAGGCCCTCGATGTCCCGCTTCTTCAGGCGCTTGGCGAGCTCCTTCGCCTCGAGCTTCAGGTGATCCTTGCTGTCGGATGCCCAGTTCAAGGCAAACGGTCCACCGAAGTAGCACGGCTGCGTGCACATGTAGGGCGCGACCCGCTTGAAAAGCGAGGCGAATACCCTCGTCGTGCCGGCGAGGTGCTCGGGGAACAGAAACGGTAGGCCGTTTTGCGTCACCAGGATGCCGCCTTCGCCGAGCGCGCGCCGGCAGTCGGTAAAAAATTCGCGCGTGTGAAGCACGGCCGACGGCCCGATCGGCTCGGAGCTGTCGACGATGATGCAGTCGAAGCGCTCGTCCGTGTCGGCGACGTACTGAAGGCCGTCCGCGATGACGACATCGGCGCGCGGGTCGTCGAACGCCGAGCCAGGGATCTCGGGATAGTATTTCAACGCGGTGTCGACGACCGTGCGGTCGATTTCGACGAGCGTCGCCTTCTCGACCGAAGGATGCTTCAGCACCTCGCGCAGAACGCCGCCATCGCCGCCGCCGACAACCAGCACGCGCTTCGGTTTCTCGAGCTGGAACAGCGGCACGTGAGCCATCATCTCGTGGTAGACGAACTCGTCCGACGTCGTGAGCTGGCAGACGCCGTCGAGCATCAGAACCGTGCCCCACGTCTCGTTGGAGAAGATCACGAGATGCTGGTGCTCCGTTTTTACCTCGTGCAGCACCCGGTCGGCCTTGAGTCCCACCTTCCAGTGGGGGTGGAACGTCTCTTCGATCCAGCGATCCATGTACACCTCCGCATTCGGCCGATGCGCTTTTGCGAGCGGCGCGTGACAGCACGATGAAGAGCAAGGAATAGCGCTTCGCCTCGGCAGACGCACCCGCCATTGCGGATACGGTCTGTCCGAGCGCGGCTTCCTGGCGGTGGGACGCGACAAAGCGGTCCGCGTGCCCGGATATTGTCGCCGGACACGCGGATGCCGTCTGTCAGGTTTTGGGGTCGAAGCCGGCTATGATCCGGCTCCGCCTTGCTCGGCCCGCTGTTCGAGGCAGGGGCGAGCCCAAAGCCGTGGCGGTTTTCAGGCCGCCTTGGCTTTCTTGGGCTGCTTCAGGGCCTTCACGCGGACCGGCGCCTTCTTGGTCGCAGCGGCGTTCCACTCGAGGTTGTCGAGCTCCTCGCCGCGCTTGAAGGGCTTTACCACGACGTCGCGGGCGTCGAATTCCTGGCGCAGGATCTCTACGCAAAGCTCAGGCTTCGACTCGCCGCACATGAAGACGTCGAGGGCCGCGTAATTGGCCTCGGGCCAGCTGTGGATCGAGATATGGCTCTCCGAAAGCACCGCCACACCCGACACGCCGCCATTCGGCGTGAAGTGATGCAGGTGGATGTGCAGGAGCGTGGCACCAGCGACTTCGACGCACCGCTTCAGAGCGCGCTCGATGTGCTTCAGGTCGTCGAGACGCCGGGCGCCGAACACATCGATCAGCAGATGGTTCCCGGCATATCGAACGCCGTCGCGCTCGATAAAGAAGTCCTTCCTGTCCTCGTGCATCACGCGCGAGACATCACCATGATCTTCCTTTTGGGCGGGGCTTGAACGAGTCAAGTCCATCCCCAATTGGAAGAGGGTGTCATTAAAGGCCATATGACCCTCCCCAACCAGCAGACAGATTTAACCCGTCCGCTCCTTACCTTGGGGGTTTGGGGATTGTGTCCTTGACCTTAAGGGCAGGTGGACGAACGGAGAGGGCGTATATGAGGCCAACCCCCCCCCCACGCAAGTGAAATGTGGGGCACAGGCCCAAAAAAATTTTGCGCGTCCTACACACCAGTTTAACAGCTTTCCGCAGCGCTCGGTCCGTTATCGGATAACGTCTCGTAAGTGCTGCGGTCTTGGGCTCGAGGGCACGCTGGCCCGGCGAATCGGAGCGATATGAACCGCTCACGCCGTCGATATCTCGACTTCGGCTCGCGGTGTGAAGCGTTTCGGACGGTATCGTCGCGAAGGCGCTCGTCGTCCTTCTGTGCCGCTCCCGTTCGGAACTGCACAGCGTGCGACCAGGCGCGGTGCGCGGCAGCCGACTGTTGCTCAGATCAAGCCGCTTTTTTTGTGAAGCGGAAGCGTGCGAGGCTCGAGAGCGCGGCGCACTTCAGCACTCGACAGCAAATCTGCAGGCTAAGCTGCGCATGTCGCTCTGGAAACAAATTGCGCGCCATGCCTCGTAGCGCCGCGGTGGACAGATTCTGCACTGTCAATATCGGGCTCGCACGATCAGCCCGTGATCTCCGGCCGACACGATTCGTCTGGTGTTGTGGGAGTTTCGAGAGCGAGCGCCGTGCGAAGATCGACTTCGACCATCTTCATGTCGTGCTCGGACGTGGCAAGCAGATGGACGTGCACTTCGTTCGCGCCAAGTGTCGCGCCACGCTGCCGGATCTCGGCCAAATTGAGCGACGCAGCATCGTGGCTCAAGCGACCGATCAACAGCAAGCGGCGGCGGCCTGCCTCGTCGCGGCGTACCAGCATATAGTTGCAGCCGTCGACCTCGGGGCACTCGACGAGCGCATAGACCGAGTGCACATAGCGCTTGCCGGACGCGCCGCGCCAGAAGTGAAAACGCTCGATGAGACGGGGCAGCGGCCGATTGGCCGGTGCGGCGGCAATGCCGAAACGCTTCGCCCTGACCTCGGCCAACTGGATGATACGCGCACCCATGACACTCGACCCTCTACTCGACTCCCAGACCCCTCCACCGCTGGAGGTCAGTCGACGCCACCCACGCCGCCATCCGCCCGATCACGTGGCCTAATCCGCTCCGAGGAGCCGGTGGGCCGGAGATCTGCCGGACGTCATGCGATGAGTGTGGACCGAAAATCGTATCGCAAATGTGGCCCACTAACCTTGAAATTTGATCACGGTTACATTTTCACCACTGCGTGGCTCATCTTTACACAAGTCAGCAACGTGCGTCAAAGTGTCTGATCGTCCAGGTTGTGAATCATTTGAGGCGTCGCGTGCCAAGCCTGTCGTCTGACACCGGTTGGCCGCAGCCTACCGTCTGCCTCTATCCGCAGCGCGAATAACCGCACTCTGTGCAGACCCAGCAACCTTCGCGTCGGGCCATTGCGAGCGATAAGCAGCGCGGGCAGCTGCGGGCTGAGCTGTGTTGAGGCATCAAGCCCGTAGCCTCGCCTCCGCGCGTCAGCGCGACCTCCCCCCTGCCATCGCCGGGCACGGTCTTGCCCGACGGCTCAGCTGCAATGGCTGTTGCGCTCCGCCGCTGCTCGGGTCGCTCGCCTCCAGGCTGCCCTGCAGGATTGCGGAAGCCGATGCGGTTCATGTGCGTCTCGATCACGTCACCGATCGCTGCGAGCAGGCTCGGCACGTAACGTCCTCCGATCCAATGTCCGCCCTGCGGATCGAACACCGCCTTGAGCTCCTCGGCGACGAACGTGACGTCGCCGCCGCGTCGGAACACGGCGCTGATCATGCGCGTCAGAGCCACCGTCCAGGCATAGTGCTCGAGATTGCGCGTGTTGATGAATATCTCGAATGGCCGGCGCCTGCCGTCGCGCTCGATGTCGTTGATGGTGACGTAGATCGCATGGTCGCTGGCCGGCCACTTGAGCTTGTAGGTGAAGCCGTCGAGCACCGAATCGCGCTCGAGCGGACGGGCCATATAGACCACCTCTCCGCTCCGTCCGGGCGCTGTATCGACCAGCCGGATCGCAGCCTCGGCGGGGCGCGCGGATGCGCAATCTCCGCCGCGCTGCACCTCTGCTTGCGTTCCCGATTGCGGCATGCCGGTCGTCATCGGCGCCCCGGCCGGCGCGGCCGAAAGAACCGCCCCGGTGACGGCGTTCGGCCGGAATGTCGTGCAACCCTTGAGCCCCCGATCGTAGGCATCGAGATAGATCGCCTCGAAGTCGGTGAAGGCGATGTCCGCCGGACAGTTGATGGTCTTGGAGATGGCGCTGTCGACATGCCTTTGCAGCGCGGCCTGCATCGCGAGATGGGCGCTCGGCGCAAGGTCGCTGGCGCGCACGAAAGTATCCGGCAGCGGCGCCTCCGCGCCGAAGCGCGCACGGAACAGACCGTAGGCTGCGTCCTCGACCAGCTCCTCGCGGCTCGACCCATCCGGCTCCAGCAGCCGGCGGCGATAGACGTGGTCAAAAACCGGCTCGATGCCGCTCGACACGTTACCGGCCAGAAGTGAGATGGTGCCGGTCGGCGCGATCGACGTAAGGCAGCCGTTTCGAACGCCCGATGTGGCGATGTCGCGTCTCGTCTCTGCGCGGAGGGCGTCGACGTTGGGACGCGCCAGGAACGCGGCCGCGTCGTAGAGCGGGAACGCTCCTTTCTCGGCTGCGAGTGCGGCGCTGGCGCGGTAGGCGGCATTCTGGATGGTCGCCATCCATTGGCCGGCGAGCGCGGTGGCCTCACCGCTGCCGTAGCGCCGCCCGCAGTAGATGAGCGCGTCGGCGAGCCCTGTGACGCCGAGCCCGATGCGCCGCTTGGCCTCGACCTCGTGCCGCTGGGCGGGAAGCGGGACGTTCGAGACCTCGATCATGCTGTCGAGGAAGCGCACGGCGTCCGAGACCACGGCTTCGAGCCGGTCGCTGTCGATGCCGGCCGCCGGCGAGAACGGCTCGCGTACCAAAGCCGCCAGATTGACCGAGCCGAGAAGGCAAGCGCCATAAGGCGGCAACGGCTGCTCGCCGCACGGATTGGTGGCGCGGATCTCCTCGCAATAGGCGAGATTGTTGGCCCGATTGACCCGGTCGATGAAGATCACCCCGGGCTCGGCGAAGTCATAGGTCGCGCGCATCAGATCGTTCCAGAGCGCGCGCGCCTTCACGGTGCGATAGACGGTGCCCTCGAATACGAGGTCCCAGGCCCCGTTCGCCCGGACCGCGTCGACGAACCGGTCAGTGACCAGAACCGAGAGATTGAAATTCCTGAGCCGCCCCGGATCGGCCTTGGCCGCGATGAAGTCCTCGATGTCGGGGTGGTCGCAGCGCAGCGTCGCCATCATCGCGCCGCGCCGCGCCCCAGCCGACATGATCGTCCGGCACATCGCGTCCCACACGTCCATGAAGCTCACAGGCCCGGACGCGTCGGCGCCGATGCTCCGAACGAGCGCGCCCTTGGGTCTCAGTGTCGAGAAATCCTGGCCGATGCCGCCACCCGCCTGCATTGTGAGCGCGGCGTCCCTGACCGAATCGAAAATGCCGCCGAGATCGTCCGCCACCTCACCCATGACGAAACAATTGAAAAGCGTGACCGATCGGCTCGTGCCTGCGCCGGCCAGAATGCGGCCTGCGGGCAGGAAGGCGAAGTTGCCGATCAGATCGCCGTAGCGCTGCGCCCACCGGCGCCGAGCTTTCGCCCCGCCCCGCTCATTTGCTGCACCAGCCTGTGCAACGCGCTCCACCGTGTCGTGCCACGTCATGTCGCGCGGCGTGCCGTCGGACGCCTTGAGGCGATACTTCTGGTCCCAGATCGAGCGGGCGATGGGAGCCGCGAGGGCGTCAGACCGGTTCGTACTCTCACTCATGATGGTGCCTATGTCGGGCCTCAACACACACCCGTCATTCTACGCACTCGCACCCACCGGTCAACAAAAGTTCCTCTTAAATTCTATTTTTGTTCGATTTGTTGGCGTGCAGAGCTGCTGTCTCGGGCAGCGGGGGTGCCGGGTCGGCCGCGGCAGCCTCGGCGAGCAGCCGGCGGGATGCCTGCTCGATGCGACTTTCGATCAATTGCCGGAATGCTTTGCGCGGCATGCCAGGTGCGATCGGCTCGAGCAACTCGACGATGATCGTGCCCGGGAAGCGCATCAGGCTGCGACGCGGCCAGTAGAGCCCGGAATTGAGTGCGAGCGGAACACAGGGCACCCCGAGGCCCTCGTAGAGCGCGACATAGCCCGGCTTGTAGTCGGGCTCCGCACCCGGCGGGCGTCGGGTGCCCTCGGGGAAGATCAGGATCTGGCGACCGTCGGCGACGCGCAGCCTGGCTTCCTCGAGCATCGAGCGCAATGCCGCCGCCGCCCGGTCGCGCTTGACCAGGATGTGGGCGAACTTCACACAGAACCAGCCGTAGACCGGTATCCACTTGAGCTCGTCCTTGAGCACGATCGCAGGGTCGTGAAGCAGGGGCACGAGCGCGAAGGTATCCCAGGCCGACTGGTGCTTGGCGACGACAAGGCACGGCCCGGGCGGCAGGTTTCCGCGACCGCGAACCTCGATCCGCGTGCCGCAGACCCGAGCCAGCAGCCATTGCGACACGCGCGAATGCGCAACAAGGCCCAACATCGCCCAACGCCGCGGAGCGAGGAGCAGCGGCGAGCCCAGGATGAGGAACAGCGCCGTGTTGAGGTAGAACACCAGCGCAAAGACAGCGGAGCGCAGCATGGAATGGCTGGTCTCCGTCGCTCAGGTCCGGCCCGCCAAAGGCGGGGGAGCGGCAGCGACAAGGCTGCCGTTCAGAGTGCTCATCAGGCGTGACGCGGCAAGGCGGGCGGCGGTCGGCAGGAACTTGACGTACTCGGAAACGAGTACGCGCGCGGTAGGCAGGTGCAGCCACCACGACTGCGGCCGCAGATGCCGGGGCGTGACGGGATGGGCGATAAGGTTCACGTCGGGGATCTCCATCTTGAGCTCGGCGAGCCCGCGCGGCATGTGGTAGCGCGATGTAACGACGATGAGGCTGCTAAACCGGCGCTGACGGACCCATAGCCGCGTCTCGGCGGCATTTCCGACGGTGTCCAGTGCGCCATAGCCGAGATCGACGCAGCAGTCGAACCGGCCTTCGTCGAGACCGGTCAGCGCCAGGAGATCATGTCGGCTGGTCTTGGTGTTGACGCCCGAGATCAGCATGCGGCCGGCACGGCCGGCATGGAGCAATCGCCCGCCCTCGGCGATGCGCAAATCGCCGCCGGTCAGAACCACGATGCCGTCGGCGCGCTGATCCTCGTCCTGAAGCTCGCGCGTTACGCTGGTTGCGAACAGCACGAAGCCAAGCACGCCGAGCGCAGCCGCCGCCCCAGCCAAACCCAGCATTGCTCGCGTCGCCCAACCCATCGCCGTTTCCGAGCCATTTCAAACGAGGCCGCGACCCGGCTGAAGCCTGCAGCACACGGTCAAGACTACCTCGGCATCCGCATCTGACAAATCGCTCCCGTCGGAAGAAGATGCGCCGATATCGTTTGAACATCGTTCCTGACTTCGTCAACGGTCAACGGCTTGCGCGGCCTGCCGGTCGCGGCCATGGCGCCCTGTTGGGTCGGGTCCGGCGGTTGGGTCGATCTTGGCCAAGCCAAGCTTGATGGGTCCGTGGCGAGCCGGGCGCTGCGTCAGCCGCGATGGTTGAGTATGCGGAAGACGCCCAGCCGCGAGGTCAGCATGCACAGCGCGGCAACCACCACCACCACGACACCGAGCAGCACGTAGCCGGCCGGATCGAGTCCGCTCGCGCCGATGAGCCGGGTCAGCTCCGCGGCCGTGACCGAGCCGCCGCCAAGCAGCTCCATGGCCGGCGGCATTGCGGCGAACACAGCCATCGCCGAAACCGCGCCGACAAGCCCCGCCCGGATGCCGAGCCGCAGGAAATGCTTCTCGAACTCGTGGGCGATGAAGCGGTCGGTGGCGCCGACGAAATGAAGCACCTCGACGATCTCGCGATTCGAGGCCATGGCACTGCGCGTCGCCGAAACAATGATGGCTGTCGTGGCCGCCGCGACCAGGGCCAGAATGGCGAGGCCGCCGAGGGCGAACGAGCGCGTGACGGTTCGGATCTGCTGCTGCCACTGGCGATGGTCGTCGAGGCTCACGCCTTTGAACTGGCGGGACAGAGTCGTGCGCAATGTGTCGAGGTCCGGCGGCGAATTTCGATCGACGGCGATGGCCACGAGGCGGGGCACGGGCAGCGACTTGAGCGCGTCGGATTGCCCGAGCCACGGCTCGAGCAGGCCGGCGGACGATTCGAGGCTCAGCGCCTTGGCGCTGGCCACACCTGGCTGCTTCGCGAGGAAGGCGACCGTGTCCTTCACCGTTTTCTCGGTATCGACGCCCTCGCGCGGCTCGATCTGGACGGTGACCTCGCTGGCGATGTCGCGCAGCCAGGCGCTTGCAGACTGGTTGATGAGGTAGACAGCACCCACCGTCAGGCAGGCCAGGAAGCACATGATCGAGATGACGAGCGTCAGCGACCGGCCGGTGACCGAGCCCGCCGGAACGATCGGGGTGTTGCCCTGCGCCCGTTCCGACTTCTGCTCGCGCGCGGGAGCGTAGATGGGATCGGTACGGAGGGAGCGAGAAGGCTCGTCGAAGCGTTGGGCGTCGAGGCGGCCGCGGTCTGCGACCGGCGGGCCTTGCTCGGCAAGCGGATCGGCAACGCGCGGCGCGGCCGGGTGAGGGCCGGCAAGGCGCGGGTCGCCGAGCCTTGCCTCGAGCGAGTGCGGGGCCGCGTGACCTGTCGGTGGGCCCGTCAGAACGTCGTCAAAGCGCTCGACCGGCTGCTGGGCCGGCCGTGGTCCCGGCGGGCCGCGCGGTCTGTCATACGATCCGGACATTGCCGTCGTGCAGCTCCAGCCGCGGCGCCTTGAACTGCCGCATCAATTGATGGTCGTGGGTGGCGATCAGCACCGAGGTGCCGAGGCGATTCAACTCGATGAAGAGGCGCAGGAGGCGCCGCGCCATTTGCGGGTCGACGTTGCCTGTCGGCTCGTCGGCGAGCAGCAGCTCCGGCTTGCCGATGACGGCACGCGCAATGGCGGCACGCTGCTTCTCGCCGCCCGAAAGCACCGAGGGAGCGGCATGCATCCGGTCGCCGAGGCCGACCCACTGCAGGAGGTCCGTCACGTCCTCCTTGTAGTCGGCGATATTGCGCCCGACGACGCGCAACGGCAGCGCTACATTCTCCCAGGTCGTCAGGTGCTCTAGAAGGCGGAAGTCCTGAAACACGATGCCGATGCGCCGGCGCAACTGCGCCCGCTTCGAGGTCGCAATCCTCGAGACATCCTGGTTGAACATCTCGATGCGCCCATGCGTCGGGTGCGTCGACATGAACAACAGCCTGAGCAGCGACGTCTTGCCTGCGCCCGATGGCCCGGTCAGGAAGTGGAACGAGCCCGGCCGCAGATGGAAGTTGACGCCAGAGAGCACCTCCGGGCCGCTGTCGTACTTCAATGCCACATTCTGGAGGCGAATCACGGTTTGCTTCACACGGGTTCTGGGCAATCGTTGCGACGGGTCGCAACAGCGAAACGCGGCGTGCCCCTATCCGAAAACTATGGCTATGGTCTTTCGGGTACTAATTTGGCAATGTGGCAGTCTCATGTGCGAGGTCAGCTCCAGGTGCGGCCGCATCCGCTAAGTTGCGACGGTGCCCGGGGTCGACGGAGACGGGCGAACAGAGTGGAGCCGATGCAACAATCG
Organism: uncultured Hyphomicrobium sp.; assembly: GCA_964471635.1. GTDB lineage: Bacteria > Pseudomonadota > Alphaproteobacteria > Rhizobiales > Hyphomicrobiaceae > JAKAML01. Next base: position 124,068 of record CAYYGO010000001.1, on the reverse strand, counting down.
AACGAGGCGACACCGGGCCTCGAGGTCATCTTCTCCCCCGACCAGATCGCCGCGCGGCTCGAGGAACTGGCGCGGGAGATCGCGCGGCGGCGGCTCGAGAATCTCCTGGTGGTCGCCATCCTGAAGGGTAGCTTCGTATTCGCCGCCGACTTCATTCGTGCTCTGCACCGCGCCGGCCTCGAGCCCGAGGTCGATTTCGTCACGCTCTCGAGTTATAGGAAGAGCACCTCGTCCTCTGGCGCCGTCGAGATCCTGCGCGACCTCGACCTCGATGTCGCCGGGCGAAACGTGCTGATCGTCGACGACGTGCTCGATTCGGGCCGTACGCTCGCCTATGTCAAGGACCTCATCGCTGCGCGCTGCGCGCGAACGATCCACTGCTGCGTTTTCATCGAGAAGCAGGTTCCGCGCAGCGTCGACATCGTGGCTGACTTCTGCGCATTCGCTTGTCGCAATGAGTATTTCGTAGGTTATGGAATGGATGTCGCGCACCAGTATCGGCAGTATCCCTTCGTGGCCCGCATCGGACGCGGCTGTAAGTGATAGAGCAAAGTGCGCCACCCTGGGTGAAGGGATGCGGAGGGAAGAGCTGCGCATTTACCGCGTGAATGGTGGAATCCTGTTTCCATGTCGAGGGGCAATGAGTGAGATTTCTGGTCAACGTCTTCGTGCTGGTCAGAGGCCCCGCGCCTGCATCTTCGCAGCTTCGAGGATCGGGAGGAATTCGGAACACGCCGATGCGGCTCGTGATGTAGGCCAATTGCTCTCCAGGCTCGGTTGGGAAGCCGTCTACGGCGGTGGGCCGGCCGGTCTCATGGGAGCGTTTGCCCAGGGGTATCTCGCGGGCGGTGCGCGCCTCACAGGGGTGGTACCTGAAGATCTCTACATGAAGGAGCGACATCAAGCGTTCGCGGGCGTCGAGATCGTGACCACGCCCACGATCTACGAGCGCAAGCGGAGGATGATCGAGGGAATTGAACTGTTCATCGCATTGCCGGGCGGGATCGGAACCCTGGACGAGCTGTTCGAGGTCGTCGAGATGAAATATCACGGCGAAATCAGCGCCCGAATCGCGCTCTATTCACCTGACGGCTTCTGGAACCAAATCGACGCCCTGATGGAGAAATTCTCCTTGGAAGGCTATGTTACTCCTATTCATCGTGAGATCATGGAGCGCCCGTCCAGCATCGCTGCTGTGGAGGAAATCCTGCTGGAGGCGATGAGTGCCAGGTCGGTCGCATGACAACATGAACGCAAGAAGCTCGTGGCTCGACGGACTGACTTGCGGCAATGGCTTGCGCGCGTAATGTTTATCGCGCCTAGTGATCAAATGGCGGCTTTCGGGTCAATATCGAAAGACGTGACGACACGGAGCGGGCAAGGTCTTAGACGGCATGGTTGCAGTCAGCCAAGGTCAGCCACCGGGAAACGATGGCTGGAAAGCGCCATCACGAAGGACAAAATAGACGAGATAGTCGGCAAACAGCACGATCGCCACGAAATGCAACAATTTGGCGAGACCGAAAGCCCGGGTTCTGCGTAGTCGGGCGTGGAAGAGCTGCGTCAGCACGGGCCGACGTTTTCCGGAGTAGTCCTGCCAGACAATCCGGTTAATGAACACGAACGAGGAAAGAAGTCCGACTGCCAGGAACGTAAGGGAGAGCGCGCCAAGCAGGTGATGGTTCTGGCTCATCTTGAAAAATGACGTGTAATAGAGGATCGGAAATATCAAAGCCAGGAAGTTCAGAGAATAGGTGGAGAGGCTCTGAATCTTCTCGTCGAGGATGTTGAGGTGGCCTTCGAAAAGTTGAATTACCTGAATGAAGTGCTCCTCGGTCACCTCACGATTCTTGGGATCCTCGAGCCGAGTGATATCGATGAGCGCATCGATCTGGGCATCCCGACTTTCATTCCCTGTTGCCCGATCGATGTGTATATCATAGTAGAGATAAAGCACCGTTCCTACGATCGTTACAAAAGGAAAAGAAACGTCTCCGATCATCTTATTTGCCTCTGGGCGAAGTGCAAATGCGTACTAAGATGCAGGCGATTGCCTTCTATTTGCGTTTTGTTTGAAAGTTAGCTTGGTTGTGAGCCTTGTCAAGGCGGAAGTTGGCGGTGATGTTGTCGGGACCGGGGCCGGATCGGGCTCCAGAAAAACGGCGCCCCAAGGCGCGGCAAGCGGGGACGACATGGCGAACATCCTGTTGGCGGACGACGATGCGGCCGCGCGTGACCTCGTGCGGCGGGCACTGGAGGGCGACGGTCACTCGGTCGAGGCGACCGAGGACGGGGCGGAGGCGCTGGAGCGCATCGAGGGCGGGCCGTTGCGGTTCGATCTCCTGGTGACCGACATCCAGATGCCGGCCATCGACGGAATCCAACTCGCCGGGCGCGCCTTGGCCATCGACCGCGAACTCCGCATCGTGCTGATGTCAGGTTATGCCGATGCGTTCAAACGTGCGGTCTCGCTTGGTGCCGTCCGGCTCGGCATCTTGACCAAGCCCTTCACGCTCGAGCAGATCCGCGCCATCGTGCGGGACACGCTGCGCTGAGCGGGTCCCGGCGCAGGGCAGAGCTTCAGCCGCCGGTGACGCTCATGTGCCTCGAGACGGCCGGCCTTTCGGTGCGCCGGTCGATGACGAAATCGTGGCCCTTCGGCTTGCGCCCGATCGCCTCGTCGATCGCAGTGAGCAGAACGCCGTCGTCGGCTGACGCGCGAAGCGGCGAGCGCAGGTCGGCCGCATCGTCCTGTCCGAGACACATATAGAGCGTGCCGGTGCAGGTGAGGCGCACCCGATTGCAGCTTTCGCAGAAGTTGTGCGTCATCGGCGTGATGAAGCCGATCCGTCCCCCGGTCTCCTTGACCTCGACGTAGCGGGCGGGTCCGCCGGTGCGATAGGGGATATCCGCCAATGTGAAGCGGTCCATCAACCGCGCGCGCACGATCGAGAGCGGCAGGTACTGGTCGGTCCGGTCGCCGTCGATGTCGCCGAGCGGCATCGTCTCGATCAGCGTGAGGTCGGCACCGCGCCCATGCGCGAAACGCACGAGATCCTCGATCTCGTCCTCGTTGGTGCCCTTGAGTGCCACTGCGTTGATCTTCACGGCGAGCCCGGCCTTCTCGGCCGCTGCAATGCCGTCCATAACCGAGCCGATGTCGCCCCAGCGGGTGATGGCCTTGAAGCGGTCTGGCCGCAGCGTATCGAGCGAGATGTTGACCCGCTTCACGCCGCATGCAGCGAGGTCGGCGGCATGCTTGGTGAGCTGGGTGCCGTTGGTGGTCAGCGTCAGCTCGTCGAGTGCGCCTGACGCGAGGTGACGCGACAGAGCTTGGAACAGCCAGAGGATGTTCTTGCGCACAAGTGGCTCGCCGCCGGTAATGCGCAGCTTCTTCACGCCCCGCTTGACGAACGCCGAGCACAGCCTGTCGAGTTCCTCGAGCGTCAGCAGGTCGAGCTTCGGCAGGAATGTCATGTCCTCGGACATGCAGTAGACGCAGCGCAGGTCGCAGCGGTCCGTCACCGAGACGCGAAGGTAGGAGACCTTGCGACCGAAGGGGTCGATCAGATCGGCGACCGGCGGTTGTCTCTTGCTGTCGTCGAGGGTCATGTTCGCGTCCCGGCTGTCGACTGCGTCGGGGTCGACCGTCGGGGCAAGGTACCGATTTCAGGCGCCGGCGCAAGCCAAGTCGCGTCCGGCCCTCGTGCGGCCCCTCAGCGCCGCGGCAGGTTGTGCCAGATGGCGATCTCGAGCTGGAGGCGCCGCCGCGCGACGATGTAGTTGAGGCCGGCGGCCATCGACAGAGAGATCGTCGTCGCCGCGGCGGCCCCCATCAGACCGTGGTGAGGCACCAGTGCGAAGCAGAGCGCCACATCGAGCGCGGCCGAAGCCGCCAGAACTGCGGCGCACAGCGCATGCTCGCCGAGCATGTTGAGCAGGAACTCGGCCGGCCCCATCGCCGCGCGGGCCAGGAAACCCAAAACCAAGATGAGCATCACCGGATAGCCGTCCTCGAACTGGGGTCCGAACAACGACAAGAGCGGGAGGCCGAGGGCGAGGATCAGTAGTCCGCTCGCAAGCGACGGCCAGAACGTCCAGTTGACGGCGTCCTGGACAAACAGGCGGAGCGCCTCGCGGTCGCCGCGGGCGTGGAGCGCCGCGAACCGGTTCGCCACGGCGCTGCCCACAGCATAGTGGACGAACAGGATGAGGCTCATCGTCTTTGCCGCCGCGAAATAGATGCCGACATCGGCGGGCGTCATGAAGCGCGAGACCACCAGCATGTCGGCGTTCTGAAGCACGAGCTCGGACGCTGCGATCGCCGTCAGCGGAAGCGAGACGGCGAACCAGTCGCGGAAAGCGTACTGCCGGTGCTGGCCAGACGCGGTGTCGGGGCTGCGATCGAGTCGGGCGCCGAGAAGAGCGGCCTGCACGATGCCGGTCGTCCAGGTCGCCACGATCGCCGCGGCGGCAGCCGTCTGGGCGCGCATCTCGAACCCGGCGGCGTAGGCGCCAGCCATCGTTGCCAAGAGCGTGAGCGGACGCAGCACATAGGGCGGCAGGAGTCCGAGGTCCATCCAGGCGTTACCGCGCCCTATGCCGTCCTGCACGTCGGTCAGTGCATAGAGCGGCACGCATACGAGCGCGAGATAGAGCGGCATCACGTAAGGGCTGGCGACCGTCGGGCCGAGCAGCACGAGGCCAAGAAGCCCTGCCGCGGCGACCAGCGTGCCGAGCCCGAGCGCCACGAGGCGACTGCCGCGGACCAGTCCGCGCATCAAGGCTACCTGTCCGGTCTCCCGGTAGGAGGGCAGCAAGCGGATCACGGCTAGGTTCAGCCCGAGGTGGCTCAGGCCGCCCAGCACCAGCACCCAGGTCCAAACGAACACATAGATTCCGTACTCGGCTATGCCGATCCAGCGTGCCAGCACGATTTGCGTGGCATAGAGCAGGCCCGCGCTCACGATGCGAACGAGGAACGCGGACAGCGCGTCGCGCTGGGTGCGCGTGCGATCGTCGCCGGCGGCGAGGATGGCGCGAACGGCCACCAACATATGCGCGAGCGGGTGCTGCCCCGGTGTGGAGGTCGCGTCGGCGGCAGGCGTCGTGATCATAAGGGGGGGGCCTTCACGGGCAGGACTTGCGCAGGCATGCGTCTCGGCTCGGGCGGGTGGTCGTCCGCCCCGGCCGTGTCAGTAGTGGGCGTCGCCGGCACCCATATGGCGCTCGATCCTGTCGCGCTCGCGCTTGCGGACGAGCTCCGCGACGCCGGCCCAGGCCCATGACCGCCCCGCGTCGCCCGACTGGCTGTGGTAGGTCGAGAAGAAGTCGGCGACCTCGGCAGCATGGCGCCCATGTCGCCCCTCGAGGACCGCCGCCATGAACTCCACCTCGCGCGGGGTCGGGGTCGCATCCTCGTCGGGGTGCCAGCAGGTTGTCATTGGTGCGTCTCTCTACGTAACGGTCCGGATGGATGTACCAGAGCGGGTCGCCATGCACGGTCCGGTCGCTCTGCCGAGTCTCATGGACCGATCCCTAGCAAGATCGACGCCAGTCGCGCCGGGTGTCCTTTCGATTGGCTTCGGCTCTGAGATCGACCGGCCACGGTTGCCCGTATCGACGACAGTCAAACCGCCGTAGACTTGGTTGACGGCCAGCCGCCGCACGCCACCGGAGGGAGCGTTTACCATGACCGTTAGCACCGGAACCAACCGCGAGACCGGAGTGAGCCGGCGCGTGGATGTGGCTCTGTTGGACGGAGTTCGGCAACCAGGTCGCGGAGCGGCGCGGCCTGCCAAGCTTGGCGTGCTCACTGCCGCGAGCGCGGTCCTGCTCATGGCGAATTGCGTCGCAAGCGGATACGCGGCTGCCGAGGCGCCGCCAGCGCCGCCGCCCACGATAACTGGCGGCAATACGATGTCGGGCACGGGTTCCGGTGAATCTGGGGGAAACAGCGGGGCGGGTTCCGATAGACCCCGCGCGGTGCCCGAGGGCGGTCCTGAGCGAGCGCCGGAGCGCGCCCCGCCGTCGGGGCCGGGCGGTCGAGCCGCGCCGGCCGATCCGGGCTGCCCGTTCCGGGGCGGTCGGACGCTTGAGCTGATCGTCTAGGATCCGGGTCCGCCCTTGCTCGAAAATACTTGCCGCCGTCGTAACTCGGTCGGCCCGGTCGGCCAGCCCACGTCACAATGGATCAATGTGCCGCGACAGCTGGGTGAGCCAGCTATTCCGCCTTCGCAGCTGGCTGGGGTTTGGGCGGCGACACCGAAGTGGCGGCCTTGGTCGGCTTGGCTTTCTCTCCGGTCGGGACCGCGGTCTTCTGAGCCGCACCAGGTTGAGCGGCGGCCGGGGCCGCCGTCTCGGACGAGCGCTTTACGACCGGTGCCGCAGCCGTCGACCTCTGCGCCGGAGCGGCGGCAGCGGCGCCGGCGACTGCCGCACTGTCCGCTTGTCCATTGGCCGCGGCTGAAGCGCCGCCGGCACTCTGGGCCCTGGCCGCCTCCGCCTTGGCACGAACCGCGGCCGCTTTAGCCTTTATGCGCTTGGCGTTGGCGACCACACGGCCGCGCCGCCGAGTGCCGCATTCCCAGGCCAGGACCGTCTCGCGAACGGTCATGACGCTCTTGGCGTCGCTCGACAACGGCATGGATTCGAGCGTGCTCGCGGTGAACAGCGTCTTCCAATCGTAGCTCTGGAATCCATGCTCGAGCAGGCTGGCGGCCCTTACGGAGCGCTCCTGACCGGTCGGCTCACCGAGCACAACCGCCATCAGCTGGCGGCCGTCGCGGGTCGCGCTGGCGACGACGTTATAACCGGAATCGCAGATGAACCCTGTTTTGAGACCATCCGCGCCCTCGAACGTCTTCAGTAGTGCGTTGTGCGAGCGAAGCCGGATCTTGCCGATTCGCACGTCCGAAGCCGACCAATAGTGCTTGTGCTCGGGGAAGTCGCGGACGATGGCGCGAGACAGACGGGCAAGGTCGCGGGCGGTCGTCACCTGCTCAGGTGCCGGCAAGCCGTTCGCATTGACGAAATTGGTGCGGGTCATGCCCAGTCGGCGGGCGGTCGCGTTCATCTCCGCGACAAAGGCGGCCTCGCTGCCGCCTACCGCCTCGGCCAGCATGACCGCGACGTCGTTGGCGGATTTGACGATCAGAGCCTGCAGCGCAATGTCGACGGTCATTTCGGCGCCGACGGGCAGTCCCACCTTGCTCGGTGGCTGCAGGTTGGCGGCCTCGCTGCACGTAATCTTGCTTTCGAGCTGGATCTTGCCCGCCTTCATCGCCTGGAACACGACGTATGCCGTCATGATCTTGGTCAGCGACGCAGGATGCCACTGATTGTCGGCGTCCTCAGCGTAAAGCACGTTGCCGTTGCCGGCGTCGAACAGCAGGCTTGGACCTGCATGCGCGGGCCGAGCGGCTCCAAGCAGTGCCATCGTCACTGACGCCAGGGTCAGCAACATCACTAGTGCGACGGCCGAGGCCGTTCGCGACAGATGCGGCATGCAACCTCTCCGCGCCCACAGTTGGAAATCAGGTAGCATATTCGCCGTGGTAGCCGCAAACGCCGCGCCGCCACACGTTGCGGTAAACTCGGTGTTGCGGATGCTGCAAGACGGCGCGCGTTCCATCCGCCACACCCCGTGCGTTGGACGGGTGAGCCGCATCTCGCCAGCAATTGTGGTGCCCCTGGAGGGACTCGAACCCCCACACCCTCGCGGATAGCAGATTTTGAGTCTGCCGCGTCTACCGTTCCGCCACAGAGGCATCAACCGTCGCGCGATCCGAATGCCACCCGTGTCGGAGGCAGTCGGAAAACGGACCGCCCTCTTCGCGCGATTGAACCGGCGCTGTCAACAGCGGGCGCCAACCGCCGCGACGACCTGCCACCCGCTTGCGTTGTTTGTGCTCACCCGGTGCCGAGTCCGCGCCAAGGCTGCTGCGGTCGGGCGAGCGTTATGGTGGAAAAATCATAGCGCTCAATGATTTGCCTCGTGCTGCCGCTCCACCTAAGTACACTTGACCGTTAGTATGAGTTCGGCGCGAACTGGTCCCAATGCTCCGGTCTACGGGGTGCGAAGATTCTGGAGGACAAATGCTCAAGGCGTTGGTGATCGATCCTGGCAAATGCACCGGCTGCAAGCAGTGCGAGATGGCTTGCTCCTACGAGAACGAGGGCGAGTTCAACGTTTCCAAGTCGCGCATCCGCGTTTTCGATTTTCATGAGACAGGGCGGATGGTGCCCTACACCTGCACCCAGTGCGCCGAGGCCTGGTGCCAGCAGGCTTGCCCGGTGAATGCCATCACCACCGACGCCGCTTCGGGCGTGAAGATCGTCAACGAAAACCTCTGCGTCGGCTGCAAGGTGTGCACGATCGCCTGCCCGTTCGGCACGATCAACTACAACGCCTCGACCGGCAAGGTGATCAAGTGCGACCTGTGCCAGGGCGCTCCCGCCTGTGCGGACGCCTGCCCCACAGCGGCGATCACCTACCAGGACATCGAGCAGACCGGCTACGACAAGATGAAGATGTGGGCTGCCGCTACCGCAAAGGGCACTGACAGGTCGGGCCCCAATACGCCTGCGGCCAAGCACTGAAGCGCAGCGCCGGGCCGCTCGCGAGCCCGGCCGGTTCCTCGAATTTCGGGCCCACCAAGCGGCCGACGCTGACTCGGGAGACGACCTATGGGTTGGACACGAAAAATTCTTCGCATCGACCTCACCAGCGGCACGATCAAGTCGGAGCCGCTCAATATGGACTGGGCGATGAAGTACATCGGCCAGCGCGGCCTCGCGACCAAATACCTGGTCGAGGAGATCGATCCGAAGGTCGATCCGCTGTCGCCGGCCAACAAGATGATCATGGCGACCGGCCCTCTGACAGGCACGGCTGCCTCCACCGGCGGTCGCTACTCGGTCGTCACCAAGGGGGCGCTCACCAACGCTATCGCCTGCTCCAACTCGGGCGGCTACTTCGGCGCCGAGATGAAGTTTGCCGGTTGGGACATGGTAATCCTCGAGGGCCGGGCGCCGAAGCCGGTCTACCTCACCATCTTCGACGACAAGGTCGAGCTGCACGACGCCACCCCGTTGTGGGGCACGAGCGTGTGGCACACGGACGAGTGGATCAAGAAGCGCCACCAGGACCCCATGATCCACATCGCCGCCATCGGCGTCGCCGGCGAGAGCCAGGTGCTTTACTCATGCATCGTCAATGACCTTCATCGCGCGGCCGGACGCTCGGGCGTCGGGGCCGTCATGGGCTCGAAGAACCTCAAGGCCGTCGCGATCCGCGGCACGCGGGGCGTCAAGGTGAAGGATGGCGGGGCGTTCCTCAAGGCAACGGCGGCCGGCAAGAAGGTTCTGCAGCAGAACGCGGTGACGGGTGCCGGCTTGCCGACCTACGGCACCCAGGTATTGATGAACGTCATCAACGAGGCCGGCGCTATGCCGACCCGCAATCACCGCGAAGTGCAGTTCGAGGGCGCGCACGATATATCGGCCGAGGCCATGGCCAGCCCGCGCAAGTCCGACAACAAACCGAATCTCGTCACCAACCAAGCCTGCTTCGGTTGCACGATCGCATGTGGTCGCATCTCGAAGATCGACGAAAGCCACTTCACGATCAAGAATAAGCCGGAGTACTGGCACGCGTCGGGCGGGCTCGAGTACGAGGCGGCGTGGGCGCTCGGCTCCAACACCGGCGTCAAGGATCTCGAGGCGCTCACCTACGTCAACTTCATCTGCAACGAGCAGGGCCTCGATCCGATCTCGTTCGGCGCCACGGTGTCGGCGGCGATGGAGCTCTACGAACTCGGCCTCATCACCACGGAGACGACCGGCGGCATCGACATGAAGTTCGGCTCGGCCGAGGCACTGGTCAAGTGTGTCGAGCTGACCGGCAAGGCCGAGGGCTTCGGTCGCGAATTGGGCCTCGGCTCGCTCAGGCTGTGCACCAAGTACGGCCGGCCGGACCTGTCGATGTCGGTCAAGGGTCAGGAGTTCCCGGCCTACGACAGCCGCGGCATCCAGGGCATGGGCCTCACCTACGCGACGTCGAACCGCGGCGCCTGCCATCTGCGCTCCTACACGGTCTCGTCCGAGATCCTCGGCATCCCCGAGAAGACCGACCCGCTGGTCACAACCGGCAAGCCGGCGCTCGTCAAGGCGTTCCAGGACGCAACGGCTGCCGTCGACAGTACGGGGCTCTGCGTTTTCACCACGTTCGCCTGGACGCTGAACGACATCGCTCCGCAGGTCGATGCCGGCTGCGAGGGCGGTTGGACGCCGGAGAAGATGCTCGAGGTTGGCGAGCGCATCTGGAACATGGAACGCGTCTTCAACAACCGCGCGGGCTTCACCTCGAAGGACGACAACCTGCCGCCGCGCCTCGTCAAGGAGGCAGCCAAGACCGGGCCGGCAAAAGGTCTCGTCAACGGGCTCGAAACCATGCTGCCCGAGTACTACCAGTTGCGCGGTTGGACGACGGACGGTGTGCCGACGAACGAGACGTTGTCTCGGCTCGCCGTCTGATCGGGCGCGCGACGCGCGGCGGGCCGTCGGTCGGTCGCCCGCCGTGTCGCCTGCCGTGGCTCCGGCCCCGTTTCGTCCAAGTGGGCGGCTGAGCGATGGCGTTGCGTTTCATGCCGGAGTCTTTCGGCCGAGGTTCGTCTAGCCAACGTTCGTTCCGCCGGTGTGCGTTCAGGTTCCGGCCTGCACGTGCCCGGCCTCAATCACCGAGACACGAGGGAGAGACGCCGTGGAGTTCGTCGTTCTAGGGGCCGGACCCGCCGGCGTGACGGCGGCCGAGACGTTGCGCTCGGTCAACAAGAACGCGCGTATCACGATGATCGGCGGCGAGCCCGAGCAACCCTACTCGCGCATGGCGATCCCCTATCTCCTCGAAGGCGACATCGAGGAGAAGGGTACCTTCCTCCGCCAGCAGCCTGATCATTACGATCGCCACGGCATCCGCTTCGTGAACGGCATGGTGTCGAGCGTCGACACGACGGCGAAGCGGCTCAGGATGACGAGCGGCAGCGACCTCGCCTACGACAAGCTGCTAATTGCGACCGGGGCCTCGCCCATCATCCCGCGCATCCCGGGCTCCAATCTCGACGGCGTGCACACCTGCTGGACGCTGTCGGATGCGCGCGAGATCCTGAAACTCGCAGACAAGGGCACGGCCGTCGTTCTGGTTGGCGCGGGCTTCATCGGCTCGATCGTGCTCGAGGCGCTCTATGCCCGCGGCTGCGACCTTACGGTCGTCGAGGTGGCTCCGCGCATGGTCGCCCGCATGATGGACGAGACGGCGGGCGGCATGCTGACCCGCTGGTGCCAGTCGAAGGGCGTCAAGGTACTGACGAGCACCAAGGTCGAAAGCATCTCGCGGACGTGGAACCCGACCGAGCCCCTTTATGTCGGGCTGTCGAGTGGGCGTACGGTGCCGGCCAAGCTCGTCGTGCTCGCGATCGGCGTGCGCTCCAACACCGGCTTTCTCGCCGGCTCGGGCATCGCGGTGAACCAGGGGATCAAGGTCGATCGTTTCCTGGCGACCACGGCGCGCGACGTCTATGCGGCTGGCGACTGCTGCGAGGCGATCGACATCTCGACCGGCAAGCCCGATATGCTGGCGATCCAGCCGGTCGCGGTCGAGCACGGCCGAATTGCTGCGCTCAACATGGCTGGCGTCGTGACGCCCCATCGCGGCTCGCTGAATATGAACGTTCTGGATACGATGGGCCTCATCTCGTCTTCGTTCGGGCTTTGGCAGGGTGCTTCGATCGGCACCACCGGCAAGCTGATCGACAACGAGAACTACAAGTACCTCAAGCTCGAATTCGAGGGCGACCGGATGGTCGGGGCGCAATGCGTCGGTATGACGGATCACGTCGGTATGCTGCGTGGGTTGATCCAGACCGGCTTCCGGCTCGGCGGCTGGCGCGACAAGCTTATCGTGGCGCCCGAGCGCCTGCGTGAGGCCTATGTCGCGGTCGCGCAAGGGCTCCCGCAGTCCGGGCCGAACGGTCCGCACGTCAAGGCACCGGTCGCGGCGTAGCGCAGCGGCTCTTCTCTCGCGCAGCGGGTAGCCCGTGCCTTCCGGCTCCGCTGCCCTTGGCGAATGTGAAGGGCGTTATCGGCAGTCAAGAACGGAGGCAAGGCAGTCGTGAGCGATGTGGCATCGGCCGGCGTCATCCCCGTCACGCTGAAGCTCTACGCCTCGCTCGGCGTGCATCTGCCGGCGGGCTCGGCGCGCAACGAGGCGCGCGCCGAGGTTCCGGCGGGCACGACCATCTGGGGCCTCCTAGACCGCTATGGCGTGCCCCGCGCTGCATGCCATCTCGTGCTTCTCAACGGTCACTTTCAGGCGCCGTCGGTGCGGGGCACCGTGGCGCTCAGCTCGGGCGACGCGGTCGCGGTTTGGCCGCCCGTGGCCGGCGGCTGACGCGCGCCGGTTCCATCGAGCGATTCCCGGAGCTTGGCGAGCGAGGCCGATTTACTCGCCAGGACGCCTGTGGCAGCTTCGTCCCCATAACAAGAATATGACGGGTGGGCCGCCGCGACGAGCGGACAGGGCCGAACCTGCGTACCAAGGGGAGATCGCCCGGGTGACCACCGTGTCGCTGACCGAGAGCGCGTGCGGCATCCGCACCGCCGCCTGCAGTCTGGTGCAGACCGGCGAGGCCATCGGCGCCATTCGCCAGGCGCTCGGAGCCGGCCCCTTTGGGCATATCCTCGTGTTCTTCTCGGGTCAGCACGACGCCGCCGCCGTGAGCAATGGCCTTGCGCAGCATTTTCCCGCCGTCCCGGTCAGCGGTTGCTCGACGGCCGGCGAGATCACACCGGCCGGCGCCCTCATGGGTTGCGTCATGGTGATGGCCTTTCCGGCCGATCGGTTTCGCGTCCACGCGGCCCTGATCGACGCGGCGAGCGAGCAGGGCGTCGAGCGAGCGAGCGAGATCGTGCGGGAGCTGAAGTCGCGGCTTGCCGCGGACGCCGTTCGGCCGCCGCGCGACCGGGCGTTCGCGATGCTGCTGATGGACGGCCTGTCGAACAGCGAGGAGCGGCTCGTGGCGGCCGTGCACTGGGCCATCGATGACATACAGCTCATCGGCGGGTCCGCAGGCGACGGGTTGCGTTTCGAGCGTACCGCCCTGCTTCACGATGGCCGCGTAGCACCGGCTGGCGCGGTGCTGGTGATGGTCGAGACGTCGGTCCCATTCCGCGTTTTCAAGACGCAGAATTTCGAGCCGACCTCGATCAAGCTCGTTGTCACCGCCGCCGACAGCGAGAACCGTATCGTGCACGAGCTCAACGCCGAGCCTGCCGCCCGCGAATACGCCGCCGCCATTGGCCTAATGCCCGACGATCTCGGGCCGTTCAGCTTTGCGTCCTATCCTCTGGTGGTGAAAGTCGGCGGCGACTACTACTGCCGCTCGATCCGCAACATGAACCCCGACGGCAGCCTGTCGTTCTTCTGCGCCATCGACGAGGGCCTGGTGTTCACCGTCGCGCGGCCCGAGGACATGGTGAGCTCGACCGCGCGAACGCTCGAGCAGCTTGCTGCCGATCTCGGTCGCATCGATCTCGTGCTTGGCTTCGATTGCGTGTTGCGCAGGCTCGATGCCGAGAACCGACAAATCAGCCGCCCGCTCGACGAGCTCTACAAGAGGTATGGCGTGGTCGGCTTCCACACCTACGGCGAGCAGTACAAGGCCATGCACCTCAACCAGACGCTGACCGGCATTGCCTTCGGCATCGCGGCCGAGTCGACCGCATGACGACCGGCGCGGGCACCGGCGCAAGAAGCGGACTGCCGCTGTCGCTTCAGCTCGACGAGGCCGAGCGGCAGATTCTGAAGCTGCGCAAGATAAATGCTGCCCTCATCCAGCGCGCTGAACGGTCGATGGAGCAGCAGGAGAACGCCTTCTCGTTGTTCCAGACAGCGATCGGCCTCGAGGCGCAGGTCCGTCTGCGCACCGAGCAGCTCAACAGCGCGCTGCGCCAGCTCGAGGAGACGAACGCCGCGCTCGTTGCGGCACGCGACGCGGCAGAACGCGCCAACCGGGTAAAGACGCGATTCTTCACTGCCGTCGGCCACGATCTCCTGCAGCCGCTGCATGCCGCTCGCCTCACCGCCTCCGCACTCGACGCGCAGGCCGAGCCCGCCGAGCAGGCGCGGCTCGCGGGCCAGATCGGCCATGCCCTCACCACCATCGAGGAGCTGCTCCGCACCATACTCGACATCTCGAAGCTGGAGGCGGGAGTGGTGCAGCCCTCGCTTCAGCAGGTGCCGCTGGCGGGGTTGTTCCGGTCGTTGGCCACGGATCTTGCGCCCTCAGCCGATGCCAAGGGCCTCGCGCTTGCCGTGCGGTCCAACTCCTGGGCGGTGGTGAGCGACCCCTTGATGCTGCGGCGCATCCTGCAGAACCTGCTCGCCAATGCGGTGCGCTATACCGAGAAGGGCTCGGTACTGCTTGCTGCACGGCGTCGCGGGGAATCGGTTCGTATCGAGGTTTGGGATACAGGGCCCGGCATCGCAGCGGGCGAGCGTGCACGCATCTTCGAGGAGTTCGAGCGCGGCGCGGCTTCAGAGCGGCAGCCGGCGGTCGGATTCGGGTTGGGCTTGTCGATCGTCCGCCGCATGGCCGAGGCGTTGGGCCACGAGGTGGGCGTCTGCTCGAGGGTCGGGCGCGGCACGCGATTCTCGGTTGAGGCGCCCTTTGCCGGCATGGCTCCAGCGGCGGAGGCAAGCCCCGGCGTCGCAGAGGCGAATGCATCGCTGGCCCGCTCCGCCTATGGCTTCGCCCAGGCCCGCGTGCTGGTGATCGACAACGACGCCGCCGTGCTCGATGCTATGCTGAGCCTGCTCGACCGCTGGAGTTGCGAGGCGCGTGCCGTGCGCACGCTGTCCGAGATCGAGGCCGCGCTGTCCTCCGGCGCCTTCGTGCCCGATATCGTTCTGGCCGACTATCATCTCGACGACGGTATCTGCGGGTTGGAAGCCGTGCGGCTCGTGCGCTCGACGGCGCGGGCGGATCTGCCGGCGATCGTCATCACCGCGGATCATTCGACGGCCATAGCCGCGCAATCGCGGGCGGCGGGGTGCGAGCTCCTGACGAAGCCCGTCAAGCCCGCCGAGCTTCGCGCTCTGATGTCGCATTTTTTGGCGTGAGACACGCCGAGCGCCGGCCAGCTTCGGGCAACGCCCATCGTGCGGCGATTTCCGGAACAGCCGCGCGCGGATCAGCGCTTCAGCCCGCCTCCACCGGAATCGGCGTCTGTGCGGTGAGCGCCGAGAGCCATGTCGAAATTGATCTTCTGCGCCTCGATCACGGCCTGCGTACGGGACGCGACGTTGAGCTTACGGAGGATCTCCGAGACGTGCGCCTTGACCGTCGTCTCGCCGACATCGAGCTCGAAAGCGATCTGCTTGTTGAGCATGCCCTGCCGCAGCATCATGAGGACGCGCAACTGCTGCGGCGTCAGCGATGACAGCTTGGCGATGAACGCCGCCTTGGCTTCCGTTCCGGGCCTTGCGGTGGGCGGGACGTAGCCCTTCGGCAGATGCACCGAGCCGCTCATTACGTCGCGAATCGCCTCGGCGAGCTCGTCCTTGCGCACCGCCTTCGAGATGTAGCCCGCCGCGCCGTAGGACATGGCCTCGTGGATGATCGCCGCGTCGTCGATGGCCGAGACGATGACGATTGGCAGCTTGGGGTACTGCGTCCTGAGCTCGAGCAGCCCCTCGAAGCCGCGCACGCCCGGCATCGTCAGGTCGAGCATCACGAGATCGAACCGGCCGGCCTCGATTGCCAGCGCCGACTTCGCGCTCTCGACCGACGTGGCCTCGACGACGCGGGCATCGGGGTAGGCCTTCAGAACGGCGAGTTGGATGGCCTCCCGGAACAGTGGGTGGTCGTCCACGACGAGGAACTTCGCTGGCACCGCAGCTACCTCCAGAACGGCGACTTCGAAGGGACGTGTCATGTGTTTCGACACAGCCTGCCTATCGTTTCATCACACACTGCGGCTTGCAATAGACCCGTCATGAATTCCAAAATGACAATCCAAAGGGGCGGGCGGCACTGCCGCCCGCCCCTTGTCTTTCCGCGATGCACCCACGGGTGCCGCGATCAGTTGGCCTTGGCGAGCTGCTTGGGCAGCTTGAATGTCCACACCATGCCGCCCTGGTTGAGGCCTGCGACGGTCTTGGCGACCTCGCCACCCCAAAGCGGAACCGCGCCGCCCCAGCCCGATACGACAGAGATCATCTGCTCGCCGTCCTGCTCCCAGGTCACGGGCGAGCCGACGATGCCCGAGCCGGTGTTGAACGACCACAGCTCCTTGCCGGTCTTGTCGTCGAGCGCCTTCAGCTCACCCTCGGGCGTGCCGAAGAACACGAGGCCGCCGGCCGTCGTCAGAACGCCGCCCCACAGCGGAGCCTTGTTCTTGTACTCCCACACGACCTTGCCGGTCAGCGGGTCCATCGCCTTGAGCGAGCCGATGTGCGTGTCGAACACCGGCTTGATGGTGAAGCCCGCTCCGAGGTAGGCCGCGCCCTTCTTGTAGGTCACCGGCTCGTTCCAGATGTCCATGCCCCACTCGTTCGAAGGCACGTAGAACAGCTTGGTGTCCTTCGAATAGGCCATCGGCATCCAGTTCTTGCCGCCGAGGAAGCTCGGAACGGCGAAAATGGGCGCGCCCTTCTTTCCGTCGGCCGATTTCGTCGGATCGCCCGGGCGGTTCTCGGGAACGTAGACCGGGCGGCCGTCCTTGCCGATCTCTTTGGCCCAGCTGATCTTCGACACGAACGGATAGGCCGCGACGAATTTGCCGTTGCCCCGCTCGAGCACGTAGAAGAACCCGTTACGATCCGCGGTCGCCGCGAGCTTCTTGCCGTCGGCATCGAACGAGATCACCTCGTTGACGCCGTCGAAATCCCAGCCGTCGTTCGGCGTCGTCTGGAAGCCCCACTTGATCTCGCCGGTCTCGGGATCGAGGGCGATGCGCGAGCACGACCACTTGTTGTCGCCCGGACGCATGTGGCTGTTCCACGGCGCCGGATTGCCGGTGCCGATGAAGATCAGCCCCGTGTCGGGGTCGTACGTGCCGCCGAGCCAGGTTGCGCCACCGCCAGTCTTCCACAGGTCGCCCGGCCAGCTCTCGCCGGCTTTGCCCGTCATCGTCGACTCTTTGCCGTTCAGCATGCCCATGTGGCCCTCGATCGTCGGGCGCGACCACACGAGATCGCCGTTGTCGGCCTTACGGGCCTCGACGCGGCCGACGACGCCGAACTCGCCGCCCGAGACGCCGGTGACGATCAGCGGGCCGTGCGCCTTCGACGGTACGACGAGCGGCGCGGCGGTGTAGGAATAGCCGGCCTTGAAGTCGTCGATCTCCTTCGTCCAGACGGCCTTGCCGGTCTTGGCGTCGAGCGCGACGATCTTGGCGTCGAGCGTGCCGAACACGAACTTGTCGCCGATCAGTGCGCCACCCCGGTTGATGACGTCGCAGCACGGAAGGATGCCCTCTGGCAGGCGGTGATCGTACTGCCACAGCTCACGGCCGGTCTTCGTGTCGATCGCCCAGGCGCGGCTGTAGGAGCCGGTGACGTACATGACGCCATCCTTGACCAGCGGCTGGCTTTCCTGTCCGCGCTGCTTCTCGCCGCCCATCGACATCGCCCACGCCGGAACGAGTCGCGCGACGCTGTCCTTGTTCACCGCTTTCAGCGGGCTGTAGCGCTGGCCCTGCGGACCGAGCCCGTTGCTGACCACGTCTCCGACCGACGACGCGTCCTTGACGATCTCGTCGATCTTCACGTCTGCCAGTGCGGCGGACGACAGCGCCGCCGTCAGCGCAATAGCGCTCGCGGTGGCGAGGCTCTTCCACGTTTTCATGAGGCATTCCCCTTGGCAGGTTTCCCGGCTGCTCCGGCACTCGCGATCGTTGGCGCGACCGGAGCAGTCCTGGCGGAGACGTTATCCCACCGTCTTCGAGGCCATTATTGCCAAATAGTACAGATCGTCGCAGTAGGTGCAGCGCAATGCGATCGATCGAAATAGCCGATGGCAGAGTTAGTGCACGGCAAGCCGGCCCAATGTGTCACGTCGCACCGTGGCGGCTTCAGCCCCGTGTGCCGACGGCGGGCAGGCGCTCCGCCTCCAGCTTCGGATAGAGGTGCATGACCGACCGCTGGAATTCGTAGCGCGCCAGCGCAACGTGGCGGGTCCAGTCGGGCATCGGCAGCGCCATCGCTTCCGTGATGTCGAGACCTTTCTCGAACGCGCCGCGAACCATGTCGTCGACGAGGGTGATCCAACGCCCCGTCTCGTCGATGCCGCGCGCGCTGTTCTCCGCCGGGCCGTGGCCGGGAACCAGCCGGCGGTGCGGAATGGCGCCGAGGTTCGCAAGCGCGATCTTCCAGTGCTCGATCGTGGCATTGGGCGTGGTCGGGGCGCGATCGAGGAACACGAGGTCCCCCGCGATGACGAAGCCCGAGCGCTCGTCGAATATGACGAGATCGGATGCCGTGTGCCCGCGCATCGCGAGGAGCCGCAGGCGGCGGCTTCCGAAGTCCTCTACCGTGCCGCCGTTGACGATCGTTGCGGGCAGCACGACCTCGGTGCCCCGCATCCAGTCGCCCGCGGTGCGGTACATCGCGTCCGCATAGCCGTCGCCCATCTCCTTGAGCCCCTTCGCCGTTGCCTGGGTCGCGGCGAGCACATCGGGCTTGAAGGCCTGGTTGCCGAACACGTGGTCGGGGTGGATGTGGGTCAGGTAGACGCGCGCGACGTCCTTGCCGGTGAGCTCGCGCGCGAGGGCGGCGAGTTGCTCTCCGAATCGCTTCGACGGTCCCGTGTCGACGATCACCGCGCCGGCCGACGTATCGAGGATGACGATGTTGGCGATGGCGCCGCCATTGGAACCCGAGATCGCCTCTTGCGCACCGGCAATCAGCCAGACGCCTTCGTCGAGGCGCTCGGGCTTTAGCGCATAGGTCTTGGGGGCCGCCGCGATCTCGAATGCCGGCATCAGCCACGCCGCGCTCGAAAGAGCCATGAGAGCCAGCGCCTCGCGGCGGTTGCGGCGGTCCACGCGCATGGGCGGCACTCCGCGCCTCAGTTGGGGAAAGAGCCGGGCGCGCCCGAAACCCCGGCGCCCCCGAGCGCACTCTGGTCCCACCCTGCCGGGATCGTCGAGCGGTAGGTCGTGCCGTTGTTGTCGCGACCGCGCACCTCGACCGAGCTATCGCGGCCGGGCAGGCGGAGCATCATCGTGAGCGTCGGGTTCTCGCTCACGGGCTCGTGCATCTCGACCGTCGCCAGGCCCTCTCCGCTCGAGCCGCGGATGTCGAGCTCCTCGATGATGAAGACCGGGGTGTTGTCCTTGGCAAGGCCGGTGTCCATCGGATGCTGCACCCTGAGGCGCACGCGCGAAAGCCCGTCGGCCTGCCGCCAGGCCCGCCCCTGCGCGATGCCGACGGTTTCCGACCAGTCGCGATCCTTGCGCGCGACGGCCGGGGCAGAGCAGCCGCCGCCCGATGCATCGAGGAACACGCTTCCAACGTGCCACACACCGTCCGCCGTCAGTGCCGCCGCCCGCACCGGTGTGCCCTGTTCCACTTTCATGCGAAACGAGACGTACGGCGCCGCCTTGCGCGGCGTCAGCGTCAGCACATGCTGGATCGGGTTGAGGTCGGCGAATACCACGAGCCGCACCACCCCTTCGAGACTGCGCGCATCGGCCGTGACGGGCACCTGCGCCTGATCCTCGACGATCGTCGGCACAACGACCTTGACCAAGGGGTCGTGCACGACGCGGCCAGTGGCGAAGAACTGGCGCGCCATGTCGCGCCACATCGGCGATTTGAGCGGATCGTCCGGAACGGGGGTGTCCGCCGCGCAGGCGGTTGCGGTCGCCAGCACCGCGCCAAGTGCCAGTGCGGCGCTGATCGACCTCGTCTGTCTCGCGTTGCGGCCCATCCTCGTCCCTCCCGGACGATTGCTCGCGGTATACCCCGGTGGGGGGCGTACCGAAGCGCACTTCGACGACGCTATCCGCTTCGCGCCCCGGGCTCAATGCCCGCGGCGGCCCTCAGTTCAGCGGCGGCACCCGGTAGGTGACGCCGTACGCCCCGAAAATCCGGGCCATGTCGCCGGTCTGTTGCAACTCGGCAATCGCATTGCCGATCGCATAGTGGAGGTCGCGGCTGTTCTCCTTTACCGCCATGCCGACGGTCCAGCGTGCCCGCACGATGCCCGGCATGGCCGGCTCCGCGAACGGCGCCTTTCGTCCGGCCTCGTGCAGCATCCCCTCCAGGCTGGACCGCACGCCCATGATCGCCGCCACCTTACCGTCGATGAAGCTTTTGAGCCCTTCCGCCGGGCGCACGCAATGGTCGATGTTCGGGCGCAGCGCGCCACTCTCGGCGAACATCAGGAAATAGTCGGCGACCGTGCCGAGCTGGACCGTGATCCGCTCGCGCTTGAAGACCTCGAACGATGGGTTGTCGCCGGTCCGCGCTGGATCGATCGCGATGGCAACCCGCTCCTCGAAATACGGATTGCCGATCACAGCCTCCTTGTTGCGGATGATGAGCTCCTTGTCGATCGGTACGTGCAACATCACGTCGCCGACGGCACCGCCCGTCAGCGGGCCGCGCCAGACGTTGGCGCGCAGATCGTCGTCGACCTTCTCCCCCTGCATCCGAAGGATGATCTCGGCCTCCACGCCGAGCTTCCTTGCCAGTGCGCGGCCAAGATCGACGTCGATCCCCTTCGCCACTCCCCCGTCCGTCCACGAGAACGGCTTGTTGTCGTCGTAGGCGACGACACGCAGCAGGTTGCTGGCCTTCACCTCGTCGAGGGGACGTGCGAAGACTGCCTCTGCCGCCACGGAGACGGCGAGCAGCGCCACCCAGAGCAGCGCTGCGACATGCCGCACGGAGGTCAGCCTTCGTGCTTCGACTCGATGAACGCGCGTATTGCCCACATGGCCTCCTGGCTGAGCAGCCCCTCGAAAGCGGGCATCTTGGTCGCGCCGTTGATGGTCGCACCGCGGCGGATGCGCTCCATGAACCAATCGTCGCCCGTCTTGCCCTTTTCGAGGAAGCGGAGGTCGGGCGCAAGGCCGCCAGAGATCACATCGAGGCCATGGCAGCGCGCGCAGTTCTGATTGTAGCCTGAGGCGCCGATGGAGATGGCCGTGGCATTGCCCCGGTAGGGGTTCTCGGCGGCCCAGCCATCCTTGATCGGCTCGAGCCCGGTCGTGTCGACCGGCTGCGGGGTCACGTCGCCGTGTGCATGAACGTCGGCGAGACCGACTGCGATGAGGGCCGACACGGCAACGAAGCCCGTCAGCATTCGGGAGTATTTCATTTCAAAAGCGGCTCCAGGGTGCTGTTCCTCATATTTTTTGAGCTGACAGTAGTTGCGGAGTCCGGCTTCCCAAATTGTCAATTCGTACACAATTCGGCACGTTTCCCCCGCGCTGCCGTCGTGGCACGACAGTGGTCGGCCGCGCGCAGCGCGCAATTTTCTGATGTAACTTTGTACCAAGTGGCAATAGGGTCCGGCGTCCCGCGCCTGTAGGGTTCAGCTATCGAGGCCGTCGAGATCGGGCAGCAAGACCCGAAGCGACTGGCCAGGATCCGATCCGAAGGGAAGGACGCAGGAGATGATATCGTCACGGGTGCCGGCGGGCCTGCGCTTCAGTGCAGCACGCCAGCGAGCCGCCGGTTGGGCGTTCGCCGCCAGCGGTCTCGCTCTTGCGTGCGCGCTCACCGCCGGCGGTGCGGCAGCCTACGAGGTCTACGTCACCAACGAGAAGGACAACACGATCTCGGTGATCGACACCGGATCACTCGAGGTCGTGCGCACATTGAAGGTTGGCAAGCGGCCCCGCGGCGTCACCTTCTCGCCGGACGGAACGCGGCTCTACGTGTGCGCAAGCGACGACGACGCGGTGCAGGTCTACGACGCTCGCACCGACGCATTTCTGCACAATTTGCCGTCGGGTGCAGATCCCGAGCAGTTCGTCGTCGCACCCGATGGCAAACGCCTCTATATCGCCAACGAGGACGACGCGATTGCCACAGTCGTTGACGTCGAGACGCGCCAGGTCGTCAAGCAGATCCCGGTCGGCGTCGAGCCCGAGGGCATGGCGATCTCGCCCGACAGCCGACTTGCCGTCGCGACCTCCGAGACGACGAACATGGCGCACATCTTCGATACGACAACGTTCGCATCGGTGTCGGATGTTCTTGTCGATCAGCGTCCGCGTCACGCCGAGTTCACGCCGGACGGACGCAAGCTGTGGGTTTCGGCCGAGATCGGCGGCACGATCTCGATCGTGGACGTCGCCTCCGGGAAGGTCGAGGGCACGATACGCTTCGCGGTGCAAGGCGTGTCGAGCGACAGCGTCCAGCCTGTGGGCTTCAGGTTCACGCGCGACGGCAGCCAGGCCTTCGTGGCGCTCGGACCGGCCAATCGAATCGCCGTCGTCGACGTACAGACTCTCGCCGTGACGAAGTACATCATCGTCGGCCAGCGCGTCTGGCACGTGGCCATGACGCCGGCGCAGGATCTGCTTTTCACCACCAATGGCGTCTCCAACGATGTGACCGTCATCGACGTGAAGACCTTGAAGCCGGTGAAATCGATCAAAGTCGGCCGTTATCCCTGGGGGGCGGCGGTCAAGCCCCTGCCGCGGCCATGACGCGGATGGCGCTCCACGGTTTTGCCGTTGCCGCGCTCTTGCTTCCGGCGCTGCCTGTGACGTCTGAGCCGAGCCATGCCGGGACGCCGGCTCGGCTCGAGGCGGTGCGCCAGGCCCAGGCCCAGGCCCCGGCTCCAGCCCCGGCCCCGGCCCCAGCCCCGGCCCAGACCGCGTTCGATCCCGTGACGGGCTATCGAATCTCCCGCTACCGGGCGCCCGTCGATCTGCCGCTCGAAGGCGGCGAGCGCATCACGCTCGAGATGTTCGACCGCCTGGTGTCCGGCGAGGGCGCTGCGCTCGTCGACGTGATGCCGTCCGATGGCGCAGGCTACGATCCGGCAACGGGTGCCTGGCGCATCGTCACGCCGCGCGACAGCATTCCGGGCGCGGTCTGGCTACCTGACGTCGGCCGTGGCCATGTCGACCCTCGTCTGGAAGCCGCCTTCCGCACCACGCTCCAGACGCTGGCGGCCGCAGCCTCGCCCGGCGGACCGCCGCGACCGTTGATCTTGTTCTGCCAGTCGGATTGCTGGATGGCATGGAACGCCGTCAAGCGCGCTGCGGGCTACGGTTTGACGCGGCTCTACTGGTATCCCGAAGGAACCGACGGCTGGCGCGACGAGGATCGCCCCCTCGCCCGCGTCGAGCCGCGCCCGGTGCCGGCAAGCGACGTGTCTCGCTGAAGTCCGACGCTCAAGGCCATCGGGCGTTGTCGCGGAAGTCGGCAGGCGGGTCGGGCTCCATGGCGTTCGACGCCGCCCGGATGGCCTCGATGGCCGCATCGGCGGCGTAGAGCTCACTCGCCCGCTTGGCCTCATCCGCCGTCCACTCCCGCCCCGTGACTAGACCCGGAATGCCAAGCCGCAGGGTGTGCAGCCGCGCCGCCTCGCGTTGCGCGTTCGAAATCAGCACTCCGAGGTGGTCTGCGTCGCGTGCGCCGAACAGCGTTTGCATCCGCCGCGAGGCTTCCGCCCTGACGTCCCCGGCTCGGACGACGGGGCTCGGCAATCCATATCGGCGCAGCACGTCGTCGAGTTCGTCGAGGCTCGCAATCCGCGTCGCCGGCAGGTCGCCCCAGTTCGCGACCCAGCCCGAGGTCGCGCTCGACCAGGCCCGAGTCGGATCGTCTCCGACAATCCAGTGCCAGGCGGCCGGTGTGAATTGATCAAGCATACTCGCCTCCGCTCGCCACTGTGCCTGCGATGCTGCCCGGCAGGTGCGACGCTCCCGC
The DNA here is from genome assembly GCA_964471635.1 of uncultured Hyphomicrobium sp. Classification (GTDB taxonomy): domain Bacteria; phylum Pseudomonadota; class Alphaproteobacteria; order Rhizobiales; family Hyphomicrobiaceae; genus JAKAML01. Next base: position 100,112 of record CAYYGO010000001.1, on the reverse strand, counting down.
CCCAAACGTATCGACGATAGAATTTCCGGTGGCCGCGTACCGCGAGCCTGTGGCTGCGCCCGACCACGTGTTCGAGAACAGCACCGCACTCGAGCCTTGTGCAGCGCTCAGAAATGCGGACGTGAATGCGGGCGTGCCGCCGATCGTGATGGTGCGCCCCGACGCGGTCCACGTGCTCTGCCCGCTTAGAAGCACGTGCGATTGCGCGCCGCCGACGATCGACCAGTTCTGCGTCGAGTTGATGCTCGACCCGCCGATGGCCTCCATGTGCGCCCGGTTCGGACAGGCGCCGAACTCGACGCCTGCTTCGACGTTCAGCGTGCCGCGGTTGCGGATCAGGACGCCCTGTCCGGTCGCGCCTGCGTTCGAGATCCGCATGCCGGATATGGATACGGCCTGCCCGTCGATCGTGAAGCCGCCATAGCCCGACGGCGTCACGGCGACGCTGCTCGGTGCCGCGGTATTGCCGAGGATCATCACCGCCGACGCATTGGGGATCGACCGATTGAGCAGGATCGAGGCCGCATAGGTGCCGCTGGCGATCTGAAACGTCACGGCATAGCCGGCCGCATCGATGCGCGCAGCAACGGCGCTGTAGGCGCCGCCGATGGTGGCGAACGCACCGGCGGGCGAGTTCGAGAGCCCGCTGTTCGAGTCGTTGCCGTCCGTGCGCACGAAGTAGGTGCGGTTTGAGGTGAGCAGATCGCGGCCGGGTGTCAGCGGCATCGACACGCGCCCCGTCGAGCGGTCGATGCGCAGCGCTTCGACCCATGCCGAGCCGTTGGCCGACACTTTGAAGCTGAAATCGTCCTCTCCCGCCAGCCCCATTTCGGCGCGTCCGGAGAAGCCGGACTGGAATAAGAAGGTCGCCGTCCGTACCGCCGACGACTTGTTGATCTTGGCCTGTATGTCTCCGGTCCCAGGTGTCACGTCGTCGTGCGACAGCAGCACCGCATTTGATTTCACGGCGAGCCGGTTGGTCGTGTCGGCCGCGGTGTTGACGCCCACGAGCGGCGCCGGGTTGACCGAGGCACCGGCCGTCAGCGTCGTCCACGCTGCACCGCTCCACACGACGGCCACGTCCTCGTCCGAGATCCAGGCGATCCAGCCCTCGAGTGGCGGATAGATCATCCACGCGCCGTCTTGCCATGCGGCGATTTTGTTGGCGTGCCCAGCCCAGGCACCGGTCGGCGAGGCGGCGACGATGTAGCGCGCGCCCTCCACGGGCGAGCTCGGCGGGGTTGCGAGGTTCCGGTCGGCCACCGCGATCTGCACCAGAGCGTCGAGCGCGCGGATGGCCTCGTTGTGGGTGACGTGCTTCTGCGCCTGGGCCGCAGCGATGTAGGGAAGCTTGAGGTTGGGCGTGTCGTCCATGGCGGCTCCCGGAAGCTGGTATCGCGTCCGAGGCTAAGCGCAATCGGCGCTGCGGGGATAAGGTCGCGCCGCGAAATCCGCCGTTTCAGCCGTCGTCGCGGCCTTCGCGCGAGGACCCGCGCATGCTCGCCCCAGCGTCCTCGGAGAGCGGCAGCATCCACAACACCGCCAGTGCCGACAGCGCTGCGACGGTGAGGAGCGCGGACGAGTAGTCGGCGGGCGCGGGCAACGTGCGACCGGCAAGTGCAGCCGAGATCTCGAGCACGCCCGCGCCGATCGCGACGCCGAAGCTCAGCGACAACTGCTGAGCGACGCTGGCGAGGCTCGTGGCCGCGCTGGTGCGCTCGGACTCCACGTCGGCGTAGGTGATGGCATGCAGGCTCGAGAACTGCAGCGAGCGCAACAGCCCACCCGCGAGCAGCACGGCCGACATGGCTATCGCCGGCGTCCCCGGCGCGAACAGCCCTGTCGCCGCGATCGCAGCCGAGGCCAGGAGACCGTTCCAGATCAGGATGGAGCGGAACCCGATCCGGCGGATGAGCACGGGTGCCAGGGATTTCATGAACAGCGCGCCGACCGCTCCGGCGAAGGTGATGAGCCCCGACGATAGCGGGTCGAGGCCGAAACCGAGCTGCAGCATGAGCGGCATCAGGAACGCCGTCGCGCCGATGCCGATCCGGAACAGGCTCCCGCCCATGACGCCCGCATCGAACGTGGCAATGCGCAACAGCGACAGATCGAGCAGCGGTCGCGGCGTGCGGCGGGCGTGGCGCACGTAGGTCCAGAGCGCGAGGATACCGACTGTGACCAGTACCAGCGCCACCCACGGCGGCGCGACGCTGCGCCCGAACACGGCCGCGCCGAGCACGAGCCCGGGCAGCGCGACGGTGGTCAACGCGAGGCCGGTGACATCGAGCGACCGAGACGGGTGGCGCTCGTCGTCGAAGTGCCGGGTTGCCAGCGCGATCCCGAGAAGTCCCACCGGCACGTTGACGAGAAAAATCCAGCGCCAGTCTCCGTACGTTGTGATGACGCCCGCGACTAACGGCCCCGACACGGGACCCAGCAGAGACGGCATGGTCAGAAAGCTCATTGCACGCACCAGATCGGCTTTTGGTGTCGCGCGAATGATGACGAGGCGGCCGACAGGCACCATCAGCGCACCGCCCATGCCCTGCACGAAACGCCAGAGCACGAATGCCTCGAGCGACTGAGCCGTAGCGCACCCGAGGGACGCGGCCATGAACACTGCGAGCGCAGCCCGGAAGGTGGTGCGGGCGCCGAGACGGTCGGCGACCCATCCGCTTAAGGGAATGAAGATCGCGAGGCTGACCAGATAGCTCGTCACGGCGAGTTTCAGGGCGATCGGATCGACGCCGAGATCGCGCGCGATCGTCGGCAGCGCCGTCGCGATCAGGCTCGAGTCCATGGTTTCCATGAACAGCGCGGTTGCGACGACGAGCGGGACGATCGGAATGCTCACGGCTTGCTGTGTCTCCCGGCCGAGGAATCCAGCCGTTGCGATTCGGCCGCACCAACCTCGGCGGCGCCGGTCATTGTGACCCAAGGCACTCGTGTGACGCAGCAGGCGCTTGGCTGGACGTCGGCTCTGCCTTTAGTCGAACCGGAGGAGGGGGAAGGTGGCGCACATCGCCGCACGCCGGGTTCCGCCGCGGGATCGGCCCTATTCAGGCCACAAACCGTCCGCCTTTCGCTCCCAGCCTTAGAGCGTCACCGGAGTTTGGCTCCGGAATCGCCTGTGCCGGTTACGGATCCCTTGAGCGATCCGATGCGCCCCGCTGCGGGAGCGCGCCCGGCCGGGGTCAGGGGTCGGCTGGCGCTTTGCGGTCCGCCCCGCCACGTCGCGACCGGGACAGCGGCTTCTGCGCTCTGCAGCGGCACCCGCTCGCGATCACTGCACAATCACCCATCGAAATCTCTGAGGATCTATCCATGTCCAAGTGGCGTGTTTGCATGTTGATGTTCGCCGCGGCCATCCTGCCGCTTGCCGCCCCCACAGCCGAGGCCAAGCGCTACAAGGGCGACCTGTCCGAACGTGCCCTGACCTCGTCCGGCACATCGCGCTCGTGCCTCACGTCCTCGGCGCGCGCCCTGCTCGACCGCATCGAGTCCCGCTTCGGTCGCGTCGACATCGTCTCGACGTGCCGCCCCGGCGCCAAGATCGCCGGCACCGGCAAGACCTCGCGCCACGCGTCCGGCAACGCCATAGACTTCAACGCGCCGCGCGGCCGCAAGAGTGAGGTCGTGAAGTGGCTCGTCGCCAATCACAGCTCGGGCGGTGTGATGACCTACTCCGGCATGAGCCACATCCATGTCGACATCGGCTATCGGTTCGTTTCGCTGGCCAGCCGCTAGTGTTCCGTCTCAGACATTTGCTTCCCATTCCGGCTCGGTTCCGAGCAAAAGTCTGAGACACAAGGAAAACTAGCAACTCCATGATTCTAGTGTTGCTTGGTCACTGACGCTTGGCAGATCACCCGGCAGCACTCGGGAACTAAGCGTCAGTAGCGCAACACTAGGTCCTTCGGCGCTCAGGCGCCGATTACGCCCCAGCATAGCGGCGGCAGGTGCCCCATCCTTCCGCCGCTTTTCTTGCTTCGGCGGCAATCCGAACGTATATTGGAAACGTTCTAAAATCGGCAGGCGACGGCAAAGCCTCAGCCTGGACAAGCGACATATCCCGAGGAGGCCGCGTGCGCCGTTTTGCCGATCTTAGCGAGCAGGAGATCCTGGCGCTCTCGATTGGACTCGAGGAGGAGCACAGCCGCATCTATGCGGAATACGCTCACGGACTGCGCGCCGACTATCCCGCCTCCGCAAAGGTCTTCGACGAGATGGCGGAGGAGGAGAACCAGCATCGGCGCTGGCTGATCGAGCTGCATCGACAGAAGTTCGGCGAGCACATCCCGCTGCTGCGGCGGTCGGACGTCCGCGGCTTCCTAAAGCACGAGCCGATCTGGACAATCCAGCCGCTGTCGCTCGAGAAAGTGCGCGCCCAGGCCGAAGCAATCGAGGACGAGACGCGCCAGTTCTACCTGAAGTCGCTGGAGCGCGTGTCCGACGCCTCGATCCGCAAGCTGCTCGGCGATCTGGCAGCGGCGGAAGCCGGCCATGCGAGCCTCGCCCAGCAGCTCACCGAGCGGCACCTGCCGGGCGACGTACAGGCGAGCGAGCAGGCCACCGCACAGCGCGCATTCGTGCTGCAATATGTCCAGCCGGGCCTGACTGGTCTGATCGACGGCTCCGTCTCGACGCTGGCACCGATCTTCGCCGCGGCCTTTGCAACCCAGAACACCTGGCAGACCTTTCTCGTCGGCATGGCGGCATCCGTGGGTGCCGGCATCTCGATGGGGATCGCCGAGGCGATGTCGGACGACGGCATGATCTCGGGGCGCGGTCACCCCTGGTTTCGCGGCGCCATCACCGGCCTCATGACCGCGCTCGGTGGGCTCGGTCACACGCTGCCCTACCTGATCCCGAGCTTCTGGACCGCGACGGGCGTTGCCGCCGCCGTCGTCGCCGTCGAACTCTGGCTCATTGCCTGGATCCGGGCCCGCTATATGGACACGCCGTTCTGGCGGGCGTCGTTCGAGGTCGTGCTCGGCGGCGCCATCGTGTTTGCGGTCGGCGTCCTCATCGGCAGCGCCTAGAGGAAGTTCGGCCCCGATAGAACGGCTTCGATCCTCGATGGCCCGCTCTACGTCTGTGTTCCAGCGTCTCATTCGCGCCTTCGATGGAAGCGATGCCCCTTCCATCTCAGACGATCAGGCTCCAGGCGGCACAGTCGTTCACCGGAAGCCACGCCACGATCCACCGGCAGTCGAAGCAGCAACCCCGACGTCCGATCAGAGTGCCTCTGCTCGTGAGTCCGCGGGGCTGAGGCGTTGCCTTGGTGACTCGATGTGTCTCAATGGCAACGCTGGCGCGGAGTTCTGATTGTGTTGTGTTTCTGAAAGAGCCGCGGCCGAATCTCATTGAACATCCGGCTCGTCGTGCAAAGGCATCGGCCCGTTGGGCCGTGCCGTGCCACTCTCGCGTGTTTCGCGTCTGGTTCGTGATGCAAGGGCATCGTCTCGTCGATCCCTGCCGTGCCACTCCCTCTTGTTCCGCGTCCGCCTCGTCATGCAAGGGCATCGGCTCGTCGGGCCGAGCCGTGCAACCGCCTCATGGTTCTGCGTCGGTTCAAAACCGGGAAAAAGGAAAAACACCATATGTCGCACCGAACATGGGTAGGCGCGCACGTGCTGGCCGCCTCCGCGGTGGCTGTGCTGGCGATCGCCCAACCTGCCTCCGCCGCCGACCTTGGAAACAGCTGCTGCGCCGACCTTGAGGAGCGCATCGCCGAGCTCGAGGCCACCACCGCACGCAAGGGCAACCGGAAGGTCTCGCTCACGGTATCCGGCTTCGTTGCCCAGCAGCTTCTCGTCTGGGACGACGGGCGTGAGAGCAACGCCTACATCACCGACACAGGCTCGGTGTCGATCGGCTCGCACTTCAAGTTCACGGGCGAGGCACAGATCAACAACGACTGGTCGGCGGGCTATGTGCTCCGGGTCGAGGTGATCAACAACGACTCGCTGCTCGTGAACCAGAACAACGACGATCCTGGCGCCAACGCGCTCGGCGCCGTCGCCGGCCGCTCGTCGAGCCCGATCGCGATCGAGAGCTCCTACTGGTTCCTGAAGAACAAGAACCTCGGCCGCCTGTCGATCGGCCAGCAGTCGACCGCGGCCGATAACGCCGCCGTTCTGCCCGACGCCTCGGGCTCGCTGGTGCAGGCCAACTACATTCTTTATGACGTGAACGGCTTCTTCCTGCGTCAGACCAACGGCGCGCTGCTCGGCTTCAACTTCGGCGACCTTGCCAACTGCTATCCCCTCGCGGGCGGCGGCGGTGTGGCCGGCGACTGCGACGGCTACCCGTCGAACGTGATCCGATACGACTCGCCGACGTTTGCCGGCTTCTCCGCCTCCGCCTCTTGGGGCGAGGACGACACCTGGGCGGTGTCGGCGCGCTACGCGGGCGAGTTCAACGGCGTCAAGGTTGCTGCCGCCATCGCCTACAGCGAGAACTCCGACGAGAACGGTCCCGCCGGCCTCAGCAGGCCTGCAGGCTTCGACGGCGCTGGGCTCCAGTTGGGCGCATATCTTCAGCACGTGCCGACAGGTCTGTTCGTCTACGGTGCCTACAGCAAGGAATACGTCGACTCCAACACGGGCGTCGCGGCCTTCGACAACAAGCCCGAAGGCGACCAGTGGTACATTAAGGCCGGTGTTCGCCGGCGTTGGTCGCCGCTCGGTCACACGGTGATCTACGGCGAGTACGGCGAGAATGACGACCGCCTCTCGGTTGCTCTCGTGCAGGCCGGCGCGACCGGCTCGAACCTCGAGCAGTATGGTGTGGGCGTCGTGCAGGAAATCGACGCTGCCGCGATGTCGCTGTGGGTCTCCTGGCGTCATTTCGAGCCCGAGATCGATGGTCTGGTGAACGGCGCCGCGGTCCAGCTCGAGGACTTCGATCTCGTCAAGTTCGGTGCACTGATCAACTTCTGAGGCCCGTCGCGCCGGTCTGTCCCCTCGGGCCGTCGCGTCGACCTGATCCGTGCAGCACTCCAATCGGCGTACTGGGCTCCCGGAAACGGGGGCCCATTTTCGTTGACCCGGTGCCGGTCACTTGACGGCCGCGAGCCGCGGGTGGCACTAGGGGCGCTGCGCGGCGGGGCCGGCGTCAGTCACCAGGACACACAGAGCGATGACGTTCACACGATCGGCCTTCGCGGGCATCGCAGTCGCAGCACTGCTTCCGCTGCTGGCGTTCACTCCTGCCTTGGCGGCCGATCCCGCGGCCAAGACCACGACGCGGAGCGCCCCGAGCAAGACGCGGCCCAAGCCAGAGGCCCCCGGTGCTGCCTCTGCCGCAGCTGCCGCTGCGCCTGCTGCTGCCGAACCACTCAGCCACACACCGCCGCCCGCGGCAAACCGCAACTGCCAGAACACCGGCAGCTTCGATACGTGGCTGGCAGGCTTCAAGAAGGAGGCGCAGGCGGAGGGCATCCGCCCGGCGACGATCCAGGCGACGCTTGCGGGCATGCAGCTCGACCCAGGCATCATCGCACGCGATCGCCGGCAATCGTTCTTCAACCAGACCTTCCTCGACTTCTACGGCAAGCTCGCGACGCGCAACCGCTACGACAACGGTGTCAAGCGCGTGGCACAGCACAAGGCCGTGTTCGATCGCGCGGAGAAGCAGTACGGCGTGCCCGCTCCTGTCATCACCGGCTTCTGGGCGCTCGAGAGCGACTTCGGCGTCGGAATGGGCAACCTCCCCGTCCTCAAGTCGCTGGCCACGCTGGCCTACGACTGCCGGCGCGGCCCGATGTTCCGCGCCGAGCTCAAGGCCGCGCTGCGCATCATCGAGCGCGGAGACCTCACGGCCGAGGAGATGATCGGCTCGTGGGCGGGTGAGCTTGGCCAGACCCAGTTCCTGCCGGCGCATTACTTGAACCACGCCGTCGACTACGACGGCGACGGCAAGCGCGATCTCATCCGCTCGATCCCCGACATCATCGGATCGACAGCCGCTTTCATCCAGTCGCTCGGCTGGCGGCCCGGCGAGGCGTGGCTCGAGGAGGTGCGCGTTCCACAGAGCCTGCCGTGGGACCAGGCCGACCTCGCCATCAAGCATCCGCGCGCCAAATGGGTGGCGTGGGGCGTCAGCGGGGTCGCAGGCAAGCTTGCCGCGGATCAGAAGCCCGCCTCGCTGTTGCTGCCCATGGGGCGCAACGGCCCCGCGTTCCTCGCCTATCCGAATTTCGATGTCTACCTGAAATGGAACCAATCGCTGACCTACGCTATCACCGCCGCGCATCTGGCGTCGCGCATCAACGGCGCGCCACCCGTCTCGAAGGGCAACGGGCAGCCGATCCCGTCGCTCAACGCCGACGAGGTGAAGGAGCTTCAGCAGCATCTGGCGCGGCGCGGCTATGACGTCGGCGAGCCGGACGGCAAGATCGGTGCGGGCACGCGAGCCGCCGTCAAGGCGATGCAGATGAAGCTCGGCCAGATCCCCGACAGCTATCCGACGCCCGAGCTTCTCGCCGCGCTCCGCTCCGGCGGCCGTTGAGCATCCGCGCATCATGGCCATAGCCGGGCTCGTCCCTGATCTCGAGCTGCTCGCTGCCCTCTTCCTCGCGGGCCTCGTGGCGGCTGCGGTCGATGCCATCGCCGGCGGCGGCGGGCTCATCACCGTGCCGGCGCTGCTGCTCGCCGGCCTCGGACCGCTTGAGACGCTGGCGACGAACAAGCTACAGGGCACCTTCGGCTCCGTCACATCGAGCCTCGTGTTCTGGCGCCGCGGTCTCGTCGAGCCTCGGACGGCCCTTCCGCTCGGGCTCGCTTCGGCACTCGGGGCTGTGGCCGGCGCGCTATCGGCCGGCGTCATTCCACGCGCCGTGCTCGAAGGCGCGATACCGGTCATGCTGATCGCAATCGCCACTTATTTCGGTCTCCGCCGCGGTCTTTCTGACGCCGACAGCAGTGCCCGCATGGGAGTCGTCACCTTCGGCGCGACGCTCGTTCCCGCGGTCGGCTTCTACGACGGCATTTTCGGTCCGGGCACAGGCACATTCTTCATGCTCGCGTTCGTGACCCTGCTCGGCTTCGGCGTCTTGCGGGCGACCGTGCACACCAAGATCGCCAATGCCGGCAGCAACCTGGGCAGCCTCGCCATGTTCGCCACCATGGGCGCCATCGACTATCGCATCGGGCTCGTGATGGCGGCCGGCGCATTTGCCGGCGCCCAGATCGGCTCGCGCCTGGCCATGAGGTTCGGCGCGGCGCTGATCCGGCCGCTGCTTGTCGTGATCTGTGTCGCGCTGGCGCTGAAGCTGCTCTCGGACCCGTCCAATCCGCTCCGTCAGTGGCTCAACTGAAGCCGAGGCGGAATGCCCTCGAGCCACGCGCGGGATTGCCTGCCGACTGAAAAAAGCGCAGCGCCTCACACGATTGGCGGCCTGTTTTGGTTCCACGGTCGAGCTCGATCGACAAACCGCCCGGCGCAATTATTCGCGCAAAAAAGTCATATTTTCACAAGCAAAATCAATAATTTAGAGATCCATCGATTTGTGTTTATGAGGTCAATCTGCTATGAATAGCTTATCAAGCGATTGTTCTGAGCCATCGAAAACACCGCCTTCACCAATCTGGGCCTTTGCTCGGCTCTGGGGAGGCATGTTTGCCAATGCCAAAGGGGACCCATGACCGCACAAACGCCCTAGCGCATCATTCTGGATGGCCGGCCCCGCGTATTGTATGCCGATCCACTCTACCGACCGCTCGCATCTCGGCGCATGTCGCTGGAGAACTGCGACGTCGGCTGGAGCACGGCTTGCTATCGTGGCTACTGCGGGACTTGGCAGGTGATCGACGGCAGGCTTCATCTCATGCACCTCAACACCATGTGGCCCGATGAGGGTCCGCTACCCGCGGATTTGCGCCGCCGGCTGCTCAGGGCCGTACCGGCGAGCGGCTTTCCCGCGTTTGCGAGCTGGTTCAGTGGCCATCTGCGCATTCAGATCGGACGCCGGCTGGTTTACAGTCACCACGGCTGGTCGAGCTGGTTCGAGCGAGCAAGGGTCATGACCTTCAAGGGCGGGGTGCTCGTGCGCGACCGCGAGGTCGACACGAGGCGGATTCTCGAATGGTGGCTGCGGAGGCATCCCGAGGCCGTGCCTGTACTTGACGGCACGGACTGCCGCTCACCCGGCCCGTTGGCCTGGTTCGAAGACAGCGACGACGATGATTGGATAGCCGACTGGTGGCCCAGCGACTATCTACGGTCAGCGCCATATGCAGCAGCGCGCGAGATAGTCCCACCCGTGCTGCCGACGTCGACAAAGATGTAGGCCATGAGCTTGAACTGACGCAGTGGCGCCCTTCAGCTGGGGCGCTGGGACTGGTCCCCACACTCTTGCCTGCGCAGCAGTCGTTCGCCCCCCCCGCAGACACCCGCCCCCCCCCCTCTCACGCTTCCCACCAGTCGCCGCCCCTCACCATCTCTTGACGCCCCCGCACCTGTTCACTATTTCCGAACTATAGGAAAGAGAACCTGGAGCCACGATGCACACCCTCGATGCCATCCGCGCCCGCCGGGCCGTGAAGCACTATGACGCGAGCTTCGCCATGCCGGCCGCCGACGAGGCGCAACTGCTCGAGCTCGCCCGCCAAGCGCCGACCTCGTTCAATCTCCAGAACTGGCGCATCGTCAACGTCAAGGACAAGACGCTCCGGGCCGAGATCCGCGCTGCAGCGTGGGACCAAGCGCAGGTGACCGACGCGAGCCTGCTGTTCGTGCTCGCCGCCGACCTCAGGGCGCACGAGCGCGACCCGGCCCGCTACTGGGCCGACGCGCCGAAGGAGGCGCAGGACATTCTGGTGCCGCTCATCACGCCGTTCTATTCGGGCCGCGATTGGCTCGCGCGCGACGAGGGTATGCGCTCGGTCGGCTTCGCCGCGCAGACCATCATGCTCGCCGCCAAGTCCATGGGCTACGACAGCTGCCCGATGATCGGCTTCGACCTCGACAAGGTGTCGGCGCTGGTTCGCGTGCCGGCCGATCACGCCATCGCCATGATGCTGGCCGTCGGCAAGGCGAGCAAGCCGGCGTGGCCGAAACCGGGGTTCATCCCGATGTCGGAAGTGGTCGTGACGGACCGCTTCCCCGAGAAGACCGCGTAGCGCCCGACTACCGCTTCACCGACCGTAACGCGGGCCGCCAGACGCCGAGCGCAATGTTGGCTATGGCCAATGCGCCGATGACGGCGAGCCCGCCCCACTCGGAGGCGATCACGGCGGACAGCGCGGCCGGCTCGGCCTTGCCCGCCGCGATGTCGGCGGCAAGATCGGCCGCGCTCCGCGCCCGGCCGCTGACGACGACGAGCGTGCCCTCGAACGTGCCGATGCCGAGCGCGGCCTTGACCCATACCCAGCGCAGATCGAGGAACGGTTTGTGCGCCGCCATCGCGAGCAGGCCCGCTACGATCACGAGGCCGAGCATGGGCACCAGCAGGTAGCTGCAGATCACGTCGATGGTGGCCCGCATGTCGGCATAGGCGCGCGGCGAGCCTTGCGGAGCGTAAGCCAGAACAGCGGCATAGGCGAGAAGCGCACCGACATACCCGGACGCTCCAACGGTGTGCAGGAATTTGAGTGCCTGTCTCATTGACCGCCGACCTGGGCTTCCCCGTCACCGACCGTCACACCGCCAGCACCGATCGGATCTGTTCCTCGTACTGCTGCACCGCCTCGAGCGCGCGCTTCTTCATCGCGGGATCGGCGTTCGTCGCCGCGGTGAACCCCTCGACTGCCTCTCGTGCCGCGCCGATGATGCGGCCCGCCGATTGCTGCGGGTTCATCTCGCGCCTGCAGATCGTCTGCAGGAGCTGCGTGAGGATGACACCGGTGGCCAGCGACAGGCCGTTGAGCTCCGCCAGTTCGCGCCTCAGTGCCTCGATCGTCTCGTCCCGGGTGGTATCGGCCATCGTCTGAACTCCCCTTGTGCCGGCTGCCTCACGGGCGTGCTACCCTTCTCCGGGGCCGACGGCAAGACCGGCCGGGCGCGACGTCGACTTGGCCACTATTGGATAAACGGCGCGTTCCTCGCGCTCGGATCTGCGTCGAGGCGGGGCAACGAGACCGGCCCCAGCCGAAGCATACCGAATGCCACGCGACGCTACAGTCGTGATGCGCCCGACTCCTCGACAGGCTTTCATCGCATCGCGGCTATACTCATCTCGACGCGGCACCGCGACGGCGCTGGTCGCCATCGCGGTCGCCATCGTCGTCAGACCGCCGTCTTGGCTGCACTACTGTTGTCGGGTGCGGCGAGCACCACCGTCACCAGTAGAACCGCAGCACCGTTGGCCCAATAGTACCAAGCGTCGAGGCCATTGAAGCCGAGCAGCAGCGGCGCTGCGACGAATGTCACGCCGACGAGACGGTCGACTGCCACATGGAACCAATACGGCAGCACCCTGAAGGCGCCCAGTTCATGGTCCGTCAGGAGCGTGAGGATGAATGCGGCGACGCCGGTCGCAACGGCGAGCCACTTGGCGACCGGATTGGTGGCGCCAAGCCCGAGGACGAATGGCAAGGCCATCAGGCTCAGAGCGACAGGATAGTCGAGATAGGCGTGGATCTTTCGAGTGACGAAGCGCACGGTAATTCTCCAAGGTTGGGAGGCTCGTTTTGTGGGTGGATGATTGCGTCCGGTATCGAGCGAGGAGACCCTTGGGTTCGGTGACCGTGTCTCGTCATTTTCCTCCGGCGGCCCGTCATTGGCTTGTCCGTAGACGGGCCGCGCGTCGTCTGTTGCTGCAGCGGAAACCTTGCGACGAGTGATTACTTGGCGCCGGGAACCTTGTTCTCGAGGCTGGGCCAGTTGGCCTCCGCCTTCTTGATCGCTCCGGGAATGTCCTTCGCGAACGCTTCGGAGATACCCTTGTCGAGGTTCAGGTAGAGGCGGCCATCGACGATCTTCCACTGGCTCGGATCGGCGTCGAACTTGGCGCCGACAGAAACGCCATAGGCACAGTAGCCGCCGTAGGCCGGCAGGTACTTTGTCGGGTTGGCCTTGAACGTCTCGAGGTTCGCCTTGCTTGCGAAGCGATAGGTCGCAGCCCCGTGGACCACCGCGAGCGCGGAGTCGCCCGCCACCGGCTTGCCGTCGGTGAAATAGGCGACGACGTCATATCCGCGAACCGCGAGACCGGGGGCGGGCTTGCCGTCGGCAAGCACGATGCCGGTGGACGTATTCACTTCGGGTCCAGCGAAAGCCGGGCTCGTGGCAAGGCCCGCCACGATGGCGACGAGGCCAATCGTCGAGAGAAGTTTATTGCGCATGTTCTGTATCCTTTGGGTTGCAGGCGAGAGGGGGTGCGAGTTGGGGCGTCGGTCCGCTATCGGCGGATCTCGAGATCAAGCGGCTCGAGCGCCCTTGACCTCGACCTTCGGGAAGTCGATCTCGGTCTTGGCGACCTCGTTGACGTAGTTGGTCAGGGTGTTGAGGGCGACGTGGACCACGATCTCGACGATCTGTGCGTCGTCGTAGCCGGCGGCCTTGACCGCTGCGATGTCGGCATCCGAGACGCGCCCGCGCTCGCGAACGATCTTGGTAGCCAGACGCACGGCCACATCCGCCTTGGGGTCATTCGAGGCGCCGCTGCGGTTGGCGGCAATCTCCGCGTCGTCCAGCTTGGCGACGTTGCGGCCTAGATAGGTGTGGGCCGAGAGGCAGTAGCCGCAGCCGTTGACCTCGGCGACAGCCAGGGCGATGCGCTCGCGGGTCTTGGCGTCCAGCGCACCCTTCGCCAGCGCTCCGTTGAGACCGAAATAGCCCTCCAACGCCGCCGGGCTGTTGGCGATGACGCGGAACAGGTTGGGGACGCTGCCGAGCGACTTTTTGGCGCCTTCCAGAAGTGGCTGAGATGCAGCCGGGGCTGACTCGATGGATGGCAAAGTATTGATTCGGCTCATTTATGTTCTCCCGTGCGTTGCGATGGCTGGTGCGGCGCACCGACGGGGATGGAACTACATACTATCGAATTCCGTGTATATTCAGATAAAATGAGAGATACTATCCCACTTGGCGAGAGGACGGAAATGGATCGACTTGAAGCCATGGCGACGTTCGTGGCGGTCGCAGATGCTGGTGGCTTCTCAGCCGCCTCCCGCAAACTCGGCAAGCCGCTCGCAACCGTCAGCCGGCGCGTGGCCGACCTCGAGAGAGAACTGCGCGTTCAGTTGCTCGTTCGAACCACCCGCAACGTCACCTTGACCGACGTGGGACACGACTATCTCCTCAGCTGCCGGCGATTGCTGGAAGAACTGGCCGAGGCGGAACGGCTGGTCTCGGGCGAGTACCGGGCCCCCAAGGGCACGCTCGTCGTTAGCGCGCCCTTCGTTCTTGGGCGCGCCTATCTGGCGCCGATCACTGCCGAGTTTCTGCACGTCTATCCCGAGGTCGACATCGATCTCCGGCTCGGTACGACCGATGGCAGCTTGGTCGAGCAGCAGATCGATCTTGCGGTGCAGATCGGCGCGCTGTCTGACAGCAGCATGAAGGCGATCAAGGTTGGCGAGGTCAAGCACGTTGTCTGCGCCAGCCCCGACTACCTGAGACGCCGAGGCGTACCGAAGCATCCCAACGAACTCGTCGACCATGAGTGCGTGACTTTGGTCCCGCACGAGACGGCCACGGAGTGGGTCTTCATGCACGAAAAGCGAATCGATCGATATCCCGTCCGCTCGCGGCTAACCGTTGCGACGGCGGAGACGGCTGTCGATGCTGCCGTTGCTGGCGTCGGGCTCACTCACTTGTTCTGCTACCAGGTTTCGAAGTCGATCGAGGAGGGCAAGCTGAAGCTGCTCATTCGCGATTTCGAGCCGCCGCCGTTTCCCGTCCATCTGGTTTACGCGAGCGGCCGCCACATGCCGCAGAAGCTCCGCGCTTTCATTGATTTCCTGTTGCCGCGTCTCAAGGCGCAGCTGGCTTTCAATCCATGACCTGTCAATCTGACACCACCGTCGACCCGGGATCGGCGTTCCCGATCGCGCGCATGAAAGGAGCCGGCCAGCGGCGTGTTGCGCAACGAGACCGCGTGCCGCTCGATAGCCTACGACCATCGGCTGAACCCGTGGCGAAGCTGCTGCCGACGCCTCTCGAGCCGCGGACCACCTCAACACGGGGGCGGAACGACATTGAACGCGGCTAGCTGACCGGACGGGGCATGCTACGATATGTTATCTTGCCGATCGGATAATTGCGACGTGCCGCGTGGTGTCGCGAGCGCTATCATACGGGCCGTGCCGGTCCCTACCAAATCTGGAGAACTGTGATGGCCTACGGCGCAGATCTCGACACCGCACGCGCAACCGTCCTGTTCTCGGGCCTGCCCGCCCCACTTGCAGACGCCATACTCAAGCAGTCCGTGACCAAGACGTTCCAGCGCGGCGAGACGATCTTCATTCAAGGCGAGGCGGCAGAGCACATCTATGTCGTTATTCAGGGCTGGGTGAAGTTGTTCCGGATCACGCCGACTGGGGCGGAAGCGGTCGTCGGGGTGTTCACCAGGGGACGCAGCTTTGGCGAGGCCGTCGCCTTCGAGGACGTTCCCTTCCCGGTGACGGCCGAGGCGGTGACGGACAGCAGGCTGCTGCTGGTTCGAGCCAGCCTGATGGCGACGATGATGCGCGAACGGCCGGAAGTCGCCATGGCGATCGTCTCGTCGACGTTTCGACACCTGCAGGCATTGGTGGCGCAGGTCGAGCAGCTCAAGGCGCACACGGGAGCACAGCGGGTCGCCGAATTTCTGCTCGAGCTTTGCGACTGCACGAGCGGATCGTGCACGATTACGCTGCCCTACGACAAGTCGCTGATTGCGGGTCGGCTCGGCATGCAGCCGCCGAGCCTGTCGCGAGCATTCAACCGGCTCGAGCCTCACGGCGTGCAGATCTCTCACAATCTCGCGACGATTGCCGATGTCGCCCACCTGCGCGAGTACGTACTCGAGGATCGCAGCGCGCCTTGGCGGAAGGCCGAGTAGCGTTCAGCGGCCGTCGCCGATGCCCTCGCCGATCTTGCGGGCCATCCAGCGCGCGGGCCACAGACCGCAAGCAGCACCGATCGCCGCCGCCACATAAAGGGCGGTGAAGCCGTAGGGTGCCAATGCCGGAATGCTGATCGCAATGAACGCTCCGTTGATCGCGCAGGCTGGGCCCATCAGCGCGAACGAGAACAACGACAGCCAGAGCGGTGGCGTGCACTTGGGCTCCGCTCTCTTATCCTCCGAGCCGTTCACAAGTTCCTCCCGGCAAGATAGATGCCGAAGGCGACAGCTAGAAAGCCACCGATGGCGAGATCGAATGCGCGCATCCAGAAGCGAGATTGGCCGAGGCCGAGATAGCGCTGCAAGATTACGCGGGCCTTGAAACCGGCGAGGACCAGCACGGCTGCGGCGAAACCCGATCGCATCTCGCTCTCCGGCCGATAGACCGTCAGCAGGGCGGTCGCCCCACTCAAGGCGGCGAGCGTGAACCAGGCTATGATCAGCGGGCGAGCGGGCATGGCGGTCATCTCAAGAGGTAGATGATGGGGAACAGCAGTACCCAGACCAGATCGACCATGTGCCAGAACGCTGCCGCGGTCTCGATGTTGCGTTCGGAATCGAACCAAGTGACGGCCCCGAGAATTGCGATGCCTGCGACGACGTGCAGGGCGTGGAAGCCTGTGACCAGGAAATAGAACATGAAGAACGGGCTTGACTCGATCCCGATGCCGAGCTCGGCCTTGCTCCAGTATTCGGCCGACTTGACGAGCAGAAAGACGACGCCAAGCAGCATCGCCCCATGCAACCAGCGGCGCGCGGCGACACGCCGATCGGCCGAGCGCGCCGCTGTAGCCAGGGCCGCGCATAGACCACTCGTGACGAGGACGATCGTGTTGACGGCACCGGCGGTCTGATCGAGCAGCGCCTGATCGGCGTCGAAAGCCGCGGCGTTACCCGCTCGCACTGCCATGTACGACAATAACGCGCCGCCGAACACCAGGAGCTCGCTGACGATCAACACCCACATCATGAGGTCGCCGGGCAGCTCGCAGAGCAGGCCCGCGCCGTCCTGAAGTCCGTCTGGCCGCTGTGCGCCGTTCATCCGCCGACCAAGTGACGATAGAGTTTCGGCAAGGCAGCGGTCAGCGCTTCTGGGTCGGGAACGACGATAAACCCGTACGGACCGAAAATGCGGCTGAACGCAGCCTGCGACTTCATGTCGATGGTCACGCCGAATACCGTCTGTCCGCGCCGTTGCGCCTCGCGGACAGCCATATGCGTATCCTCGATGCCGAATTGTCCCTCGTAGTGGTCGAGGTCGTTGGGCTTGCCGTCCGTGACGACCAGCAGCAAGCGGCGCTGACGGGTGCGCTCTGCGAGCCCGGCCGACGCATGCCGCAACGCAGCGCCGAGACGGGTGTAGTGACCGGGCGTTAGTCCGGCGATCCGGTGCTCGACGCTGGCTCCCATCGGCTCGTCGAAACCCTTGCAGACCTGGAAGAACACACGGTCCCGGCGCAACGACGAGAAGCCAGCAATGGCGGTCTCGTCACCACACGCGTGCAGCCCCCAGGCAAGCGCGACAAGCGCTTCCCGGGCGACATCGATCACCTGCCGCCCACCGACATAGCTCTCGGTAGAGCGTGAGGCGTCGAGCAGGATCGAGACGGCGAGGTCTCGCTCTTGCGTGCGGGTTGCGCGGTACACGCGGTCCGACTGCTCGCCCGTCGCTGCGAAGGCCACGCGGGCTGCAAGAGCGGCATCTATGTCGATCTCATCGCCGTCCATCTGTCGCGTCAACGGGACACGGCGCGGCCGCAGCGCCTCGAACTGCCGACGGACGCTCCGGATGCGTCGGCGGGAGGCGGCGGCGTCGAGACATGCCGGCAGCGACTGGACCTCGGCGGCGACACCATCGAGAACTCGGCAGTAAGCCGGTGCATAGGTTCGCTTGCGGTGGTCCCACTCGGGATACATGTGCTTGCCGGAGATGTGCTCGAAGTCGGCCTCCGTGGGCGAGAGATCGAGATGCAGGCGCAGCCGGGCGCGTGCCTTCTGTGGCACACGCGCGAGGTTGATCTCGTCCAGGTCGTCGGCTGCCTTCCTGGCGTTGTCCTCGTCTTCGTCGTCGACGCGGCGATTGAGGTTCAGGAACTCCGCCCACGAAAGGATGGATTCGAATTTGTGCAGAATGAGACTGTCGTTGCGTGCGGCTTGATCGGCGTCCTTACGGCTGGCCTTCAGCGACTTGTCGTCCGGATCGGCCGGCTTCGCCGACCCATCCCCGCTCGCATCGTCGCGATCGAGCCTTGTGCGCGGCGGGGGTGCGCGCCCGTCGATCCATATCGGCACCGCCGCAAAGGGCTTGTATCCGCGCGGAGCCGCGAAGGCGGCTAGATCGTCAGCTTGGTCGCGGACCGCCGCGGCGATCTTCACTGCCAACGGATCATCCGGGGTCGGCCCTGCCAGCAGGTGTCGCACGACGCTTTCGACAGCCGCTTCCAAAGCCGGTCGGGCGTGGTTGGCCCTGAGCTGGCGAGCACGGATGGCGAGGGCCGCGTGTGTGCTTCGCAAGCCCCGGCAGGCGGCCAGCGTTCGGAGCGTTAGGGCGTGGGCGTGCTGCAAGGCGCGAATGTCCGCACGCAGCGGGTCGGCCTCGGCGGCAACGGCATGCGCCGACGACGCGGTTGCGGTGAGCCAGAGATAGAGCGCCATATTGGCTTCGCGCTCGGGGAAAATGGCGATGCGTTCGGGAAGCCGGATAGCCTCGCCGTCGAAACTCGGCCTGGCGAGTTCGTCCGCGCGATGCCCGAGCGAGCGGCGCCAGGACAGCCGATGCGCTTGCTGCTCGACGGGAGCGGTCTTGAACTCGACGTCGCGCGCGCCGCCGAGACCGCGGAAGAGGACGCCAATCCGCCCGCGCATCTCATCCAGCGTCGCGGCGGCGTCGAGGTGTTCGGCCGGGTTATCGAGTCCGATCACGTAGGAATGCCAGAGTTTCCCGATGCTTTCCTCGGGTTCCCAGGGCTCGAATGCTATCGCAGACATGGCGTCCCTCAGCCGTAGACGGTCGCGACCAGGTCGAGCAGGCCTCGCTTCGTATCTGGATCGTCTGACAGCGGCTCGATGAGCGCCGTGCGCACTGCCTGGTCGATCGGCATCCCTGCACGAATGAGCGTCGCGCAATAGACCAGAAGCCGCGTCGAGACACCCTCCTCGAGATCCTGCCCCTTCAGCGCACGAAACTTCCCGGCGAGCCGGACGAGTGGCGCCGTGCGATCCTTCGAGAGCCCAGTTTCCGCGGCGACAATGTCGATCTCGCGTGCGGCCGGAGGGAAGTCGAACTCGATCGCAAGGAAGCGCTGTCGTGTCGACGGCTTCAGCGACTTGAGGATGTTCTGGTAGCCGGGATTGTAGGAGGCGACGAGCATGAACTGCGGGCCAGCCTGCAGCACCTCGCCCGTACGTTCGATCGGCAGGATTCGCCGGTCGTCAGTCAGAGGGTGCAACACCACGGTGACGTCCTTGCGGGCTTCGACGATCTCGTCGAGATAGCAGATCGCGCCCTCGCGGACGGCGCGCGTCAAGGGACCGTCGACCCACTCGGTCTCGCCGCCCTTGAGGAGGAAGCGTCCGACGAGATCGGCCGACGACAGGTCGTCGTGGCAGGCGACGGTATACAGCGGCCGGCCCAGACGCGCCGCCATGTGGGCGACAAAGCGCGTCTTTCCGCAGCCGGTCGGTCCCTTCAGCAGGAGCGGCATCCCGTTTTTGAATGCCGCAGTGAAGATCTCGCACTCTTCGCCGTGGGAAAGGTAGAAGGGGGCATCTGCCCCCCTCCCCTCGCCCGATGCTTGCATGATGGTCGCTGAATGCATGGCCGGTTACTCCGCGGGGCTCAGAACTTCGCGCTTGCCGGGCTCGATGGCTTCGCGCCGCGGCACCAGTATCGCGTAGACGAACAGGAGCGCGCCGATGACGACGGCGATGCCGGCGCCGAACCGCATGTAGTAGAAGAGCACGAGCTGGTCCTGCACCTCCATGTACTGCTGGCCCAGGACCCGCTGGAGGTGCGTCTGCACGGTGCCGGCAAACGTGAGCACGAACGTCATGAACGCCATACCACCGGACATCAGCCAGAAGCTCGCCATGTTCAGCACCTGGTTGTACGGATCGCGGTTCCGCAGGATCGGGAAGGCATAGGTGAAGATCGCGAGGTTCAGCGAAACATAGGCTCCGAAGAACGCCAGGTGCCCGTGCGCCGCCGTGATCTGCGTTCCATGAGTGTAGTAGTTGACGCCGTGCAAAGTATGCAGGAAGCCCCACACGCCGGCGCCGAAGAAGGCCAGCGTCGTCGTGCCGAGCGACCAGAGCAGCGCCGCCTTGTTGGGATGGTCGCGCCGGCCCTTCCAGACCATGACGAAGCTGAACACCATCATCAGGAAGAAGGGTATGACTTCGAGCGTGGAGAAGATCGAGCCAATCCACTGCCAGTAGCCCGGCGTGCCGATCCAGTAGTAGTGGTGGCCGGTGCCGAGGATGCCCGTGAACAGCGAGGTGCCCACGATGACGTAGAGCCACTTCTCGACCACCTCCCTGTCGACGCCCGTCAGCTTGAGCATCAGGTAGGCGAGGATGGAGGCCATCACCAACTCCCAGACGCCCTCCACCCAGAGGTGCACGACGTACCACCAGTACATCTTGTCGAGCGTCAGGTTCGATGGGTTGTAGAAGGCGAACAGGAATAGGATGGCAATTCCCCAAAGGCCAATGAGCAGCACATTGGTGATCGCCGTCTTCTTGCCCGCCAGCACCGTCATCGAGATATTGTAGAGGAACATGAGCGCCGCGACGACGATGCCCATCTTGACCCACAACGGCTGCTCGAGGAACTCGCGGCCATCCTTGCCGAGCAGGAAGTTGCCGCGGAACAGATCGAAGACGTACGTGACGACGACGCCGAGCGTTCCGAGCACCAGGATCGCCAGTTGATAGTAGGCGATCGCGGGCGAGTGGATCTCCCGCTCTGCCTCCTCCGGAATCACGAAATAGGCCGCGCCGAAGAACCCGAGCAGCAGCCATACGATGAGTGAATTCGTATGCAGCATGCGCACGACATTGAATGGAAGGACTTCCGAAAGCGTGTTCGGCGCGACGTAGATCCATCCGGCAAGCAATCCGCCCGAAACCTGGATGACGAACAGAATCATCGCTGCCAGGAAGTAGGCATAAGCGATCTTTTGGGTTTGGTATTTCATGGCTTCGTCCCCTGTGCTCCGCATCAGCCGGCGTTGTTCGGCGGCCAGCCTTTGGTGTCGGTCTTGTCAGCCCAGATCAGGAAGTTCGAGAGATCGCGGATCTGATCGTCGGTGAGCTTGTAGCGCGGCATCTGCCGCCGTCCGGCGATTTTCGAGGGCTGTGCCTCGATCCAGCCCTTCAACGTCTCAAAGGCTTCCTGCGGCTTGTCGATCACGCCCCACCGCGTCATCACATTGCCGACCTCGGGCGCGAAATAGGCGCCCTCGCCATGCAGAGAATGACAGTTGACGCA
The DNA here is from genome assembly GCA_964471635.1 of uncultured Hyphomicrobium sp. GTDB lineage: Bacteria > Pseudomonadota > Alphaproteobacteria > Rhizobiales > Hyphomicrobiaceae > JAKAML01. The sequence continues at coordinate 78,564 of CAYYGO010000001.1, read as the reverse complement.
GGCGTGCTCCTCCCAGATTCGCTTGCCCCGCGCGACGGAGGCCGTCAGCGGCATCGAGGCGGTCGAGGTGTTCACGACATACAAGTGGCTGTGCACAGAAAGGCCCAGGAAGATCACGATAAAAAAAATCGATCCGCCGTAGAAGATGTTTCGGGCCATTGATTTCGTCATAACTTCGCGCATGGGCGCTTCCCTCCTCGCGACGGTGGTCGTCGCCGCACTTTTGATCCAAAGCCGAGCGGCGCACTTAACGAAAGGCAAATCCGCCTGCGATTTCGCATGCCCATTCGGCCATGTCCAAGCTCCGGATCGCGGCGGCGGGGCGTCGCATCGCACCGACCTACGCCAGCGGAATGCGACTTAAGCTAAAATTCGCAGCCGGAGGCATTTGACCTTAACAAAAGTCAAGATGCCGGGCGGCGAGGTGCCTAGCATGCGGAAGGCATCCAACAGCCGACCGGAAAGGAACTCGCATCATGAGGAAGTTATCGTTCGGAGGCTCCGCGATGGGGCTGACGGCCCTCTTAGCGCTGCAGTCGCCGGGAGCGATTGCACAGGAGGCAGCGACGCCGACACTCTCCAAGGAAGACAAAGAGCACGCCAAGAACGTGTACTTCCAGCGCTGCGCCGGCTGTCACGGCGTTCTGCGTAAAGGCGCCACGGGCAAGAGCCTGGAGCCGTCATGGAAGAAGGCGGACAAGGACGGCAAGGTCACGGAGGGCGGCACGCTGAAGCTCGGGCAGTCGCGTCTCGAGAAGATCATTGCCGGCGGCACCGACGGCGGCATGGTGAACTTCGACGACATTCTTTCGAAGGACGAGATCAAGCACCTCGCCACCTATGTCCAGATGCCGCCCGACGTGCCGCCCGAGTGGGGCATGAAGGACATGCTGGGCTCCCTCAAAAGCATCGTGCCGCCCGAGAAGCGGCCTACCAAGCAGATGAACAACTTCAATCTCAAGAACGTGTTCAGCGTCACGCTGCGCGACGCGGGCGAGGTTGCGCTGATCGATGGCGATACGAAGAAAATCATTTCGACCGTCAAGACAGGCTATGCCGTGCACATCTCGCGTCTGTCGGCATCCGGCCGCTACGTTTACGTGATCGGCCGCGACGGTCTTTTGAGCCTCATCGACCTCTGGTTGGAGCAGCCTGCCGTCGTCGCCGAGATCAAGACTGGTCTCGATGCGCGCTCGGTGGACACTTCCAAGTTCAAGGGCTTCGAGGACAAATACGTTATCGCCGGCTCCTACTGGCCGCCGCAGTACGTGATCATGGACGGCGACACGCTGAAGCCGCTGAAGATCGTCTCGACGCGGGGCATCACCGTCGACGGCGAATACCATCCCGAGCCGCGTGTTGCATCGATCGTGTCTTCGCAGATCAAGCCCGAGTGGGTGGTCAACATTAAGGAGACGGGTTCGATCCTGCTCGTCGACTACTCCGACATCAAGAACCTCAAGACGACGCAGATCGATTCGGCGAAGTTCCTCCACGACGGCGGATGGGATGTTTCCAAGCGCTACTTCCTCGTGGCTGCGAACGCATCGAACAAGATCGCGGTCGTCGACACCAAGGAGGGCAAGCTCGCCGCCCTGGTGGACACCAAGAAGATCCCGCATCCGGGACGCGGCGCCAACTTCATGCATCCGAAGTTCGGGCCGGTCTGGGCGACGGGGCATCTCGGCGACGATGTCGTGACGTTGATCGGCACGGCGCCGGAGGACCCGAAGTACAAAGGCTTCGCGTGGAAGGTCGTCGAGGAGCTGAAGATGCCGGGGGCGGGCAACCTGTTCGTCAAGACGCATCCGAAGTCCAAGAACCTGTGGGCGGATGCGCCGCAGAACCCGGAGAAGGACATCGCCGAGTCGGTCGCCGTCTACGACCTCGCCGACCTTACCAAGAAGCCCGAGATCATCAACGTCGCCAAGCTTGCCGGTCTGCCGGAGTCCAAGGCGATCAAGCGTGCCGTCCAGCCCGAGTACAACGAGGCGGGCGACGAGGTGTGGATCTCGATCTGGGCAGGCAAGACCGAGCCTTCGGCAGTGGTCGTCATGGATGACAAGTCGCGGAAAGTGAAAGCCGTCGTCAAGGACCCGAAGCTCATCACGCCCACGGGTAAATTCAACGTCTGGAATACACAGCACGACATCTATTGATGCTGCCTTGAACCGGCCCGGGGCTGCCGTGGCCCCGGGTTCTCGGCGCATCGTCATAGCGGCCGAGCCGGGCTCGCTGCGCCACGCGGGCGCCGAAGCCGGTGCTGGCGCCGTGCTCAGACCGCAGCCGAACCAAGCCTTATTCGCCGAGCCGATGGCCCCAAGCCGCCGTTAGGCCACGTGGAGGATAAACCGATGGCCGAGCATGACCCCAAGAGCAAGCGCATGTTTCCCGGCGGCTGGCTCTTGAACACCTGGCACATGCTGCGCATGCCGAGCATGAAATACTCGATGTTGTCGCTGTTGGCCTTCGGCGGCATCGCCGGCGTCGTCTTCTGGGGCGGGTTCAATACCGCCATGGAGGCGACAAACACCATGCCCTTCTGCATCTCATGTCACGAGATGCGCGACAATGTGTACAAAGAATACTCGACCACGATCCACTACCAGAACCGCACCGGAGTAAGCGCCTCGTGCTCCGATTGCCACGTCCCCAAGGAGTGGGTGCACAAGGTAGTGCGCAAGATCCAGGCTTCGAACGAGCTGTTGCACAAGGCGCTCGGCAGCATCGACACCCCAGAGAAATTCGACGCCAAGCGGCTGACGCTGGCGCGCAGCGTCTGGAGCTCGATGAAGGCCAGCGACAGTCGCGAGTGCCGGAACTGTCATACGCTCGAATCGATGAACCCCGAGTTCCAGAAGCCGCGCGCCCGTAAGGTCCACCTCGACGCCTTCAAGTCCGGAAACACCTGCATCGATTGCCACAAGGGAATTGCGCACAAGAGCGTGCGCCACCTGGTGCCGGAGGACGAACTCGAGCAGATGGAGGCTGCCAAGCCGCACTTCGCGCGGGCTATTCCCCAAACCTATCTATCCGGCCTCAAGCGCGCCGAGGCACGTGACGCAGATGCCGCAACCAAGCGCAACGCGGAGATCCAACAAGCAGCTGCGACGCTCGCCAGCGAGAAGGTCAAGGCGGCGCTCGCCGAGTATGCCAAGTCGGCGCCGACTGCGGTCGCTGCTGCTGCTCCTGCCGCGGCAGCGGCCGGGGTCGCAACGACACACGCGCCAGCGGCTGCGCCCGCGGCTCAGAAGGTGGCTGACGCCTCCGGCGGCGCGGCGGCGGCAGGCGGCGTAGACTGGAGCGGTGTCGAGGCCAAGACCGTGGCGCTCTTCTATCCAGGCCAGGCTTCGTTCGAATGGATCCAGGTCGGCAAGGATCACGGCGGAGCCCGCGCATTCAACAAGGGCGAACGGTGCTCCGAGTGCCATGCCAAGGAAACGAGGGAAATGGGCCAGAAAATCGTGTCGGGCGAGAAGGTCGAAACGACGCCGATACCGGGTAAGCGCGGCTCTGTCGACCTAAAGGTGCAAGCGGCCTATACCGCCGACGCCGTTCACTTCCGCTTCCAGTGGCCGAACGGCCCCCACACGCCAGTGCCTTTCGTCGACGGCGGAAAAATGGATCCGAAGAACGCCGCCAAGCTCGCCATCATGTTCGCCGGCACCGGCATCGAGAAGGTCGAGCAGGCCGGCTGTTGGGTGACCTGTCACAACGATAGCCGCTACATGCCGGACGCTCCGAAGAAGGATGCGCTCGCGCAAAGCCCGGCGAAAGATCGGCTCGACCTGACCGACGGCCTCACGAAGTACCTCGCCGAAAGCCGTACCGCAGTCGACATCAAGGGGGACAGCGGTACACGCGGAGGCGGCGACAAGTTGAAAAGCGCCGACGACATCGCGGGCCTGATGAAGAGCGGCGCGTTCATGGACCTGATCCGCTTCCGCTCGGGCGAGCCGGCCGAGAACGGTCATATCGCCGAGCAGCGCACCATGACCAGCGGCGTCCCGGCTGCCGCGACAGGCAAGCTCGAAGGCGACACGTGGACGGTCGTGATGAGCCGGCCGTTGAAGTCGGACAAGCCCGGCGACGTGTCGTTCGAGCCCGGCAAGACCTACACCATGAGTATCGCGCTCCACGACGACCACACGACGGCGCGCTTCCATCACGTCTCGCTCGAGTACCGTTTTGGTCTGGATGCGAAGGACGCCGAGATCATCGCCGTGAAGCGGTGACCGGGATCGCCACTGGACATTGAGGGGCATGATGGTGCCGAGGGCGGCAAATTGGCGGCTGGCCGGGATCGGTGCGACGGCAGCCAGGGCGGCACTGGTGGCAACGCTGGCGGCGGCGCCCGCGGTTGGGGCGTCGGCCCAGGAGCACGCGCACCCGACCGACCCCGTGAGGCAGGCCGAGATCTGCACCGAGGCCGCCAAGCGCTACCGCGAGTTGCGGGGCAAGGCGATGGACGAAGAGCCCGTAAATGTCATCGCCATGTACAAGCACACGTTCTGCCCCACCCGGCTCGACGTCAAGGCCGGCAGCACGCTGCGCTTCGTCAATGTCGACAAGCGAACGACGCACAGCTTTTGGTTCCGAGACGCGGGCAAGCCGGAATCGGAGCGGTTTCTGTCGGGGGAGGGCGCCGACTTCGTGGTCGACCTCCCGCCAGGGCGGCATGTCTACCTGTGCGGTCCTCACTACGAGCGCGAAGGAATGATCGGCGAGATCACCGTGAAGCCCTGATCTCCCAACGAACCCTGACTTAAGTCAATGACGCGAGCCCCTGGCGTGATCAGCCTGTGCAGGACGTCCGCTTCACGAAACGGGAGTCATCTCGAGATGGCTATGAGCAGCTCATCCACGCGTACTAGAACCAATCCGCAGCGCCCTTGCGGAATTGTGCACTTGGTCGGCGCAGGCCCCGGCGATCCGGATCTGCTGACGGTCAAGGCAATGCGGCGCATCGAAGCGGCGGAGGTGGTGGTGTACGACCGCCTGGTCTCCGACGAGATCGTTAGCCTTGTGCCACCGCATGCGAAGCGCATCTTCGTCGGCAAGTCGACGCGGCATCATCCGGTGCCGCAGCACGAGATCAACGCCATCCTGGTGAGGGAGGCGCGCGCCGGTTTTCGCGTCGTCCGGCTCAAGGGCGGCGATCCATTCATATTCGGCCGCGGCTCGGAGGAGGCGCTTGCACTGCGCGACGCGAACATAGCGTTCGAGGTCGTCCCCGGGATTACGGCAGCGCAGGGATGCGCAGCGAGCTCCGCCGTGCCGCTGACGCATCGCGGCCTCGCCACGAGCGTCCGCCTCGTAACGGGGCACTGCCGCCAGGACGAACCGCTCGACCTCGACTGGCACGGCTTGGCCGATCCCGATACGACGCTTGTCGTGTACATGGGCGCGGCCAGCATCGATTTCATCGCCAGCCGCCTTGTCGAGGCTGGTCTGCCTGCCTCGACACCGGTGCTCGCCGTCAACAATGGAACGACGACGCGGGAGCGGCGCATGGTGTCGACACTCGGGTCGGTCGCACGCGCCGCAGACGAAGCGCAGTTCGAAGGTCCGTTGCTATTTGTGATCGGCGCCGTGGTGTCGCTCTACGATGCCGTACCTGTCCGCCCGCTCGCTCGCGAGGCCATCTCACTCGAGAGACTGCTGGCCGAGGGGGTTGTTCATGCCTAGCGTCGTTGGCTTTCTGGCGACGATGATGTTGCTCGTCTCGTGGCCGGGCGCCTCGTGCGCTGAGCCGGTCTCGCAAGAGCGAGCAGCGGAACTGGAGCGGCTTGTCCGGCATGACTGCGGCTCGTGTCACGGCATGACGCTCAAGGGCGGACTGGGCCCCGATATCCGATCGGGCCGCTTCAATGGCGTTCCGGCTAGCGCGATCGCGGCGCTCATCCTGGATGGTGTTCCGGGCACGGCCATGCCGCCGTGGAGGCCCCTGCTGACCGACGCCGAGGCGCAATGGATTGCCACCTTTCTGACGAAGGGATCGGAGCCATGAGGGGTTGGTTCGCGGCGCTGCTGCTGATTGGGATTGGAATAGCCGGCTCAGGCGATGCCGCCGCAGACGCAACCGGTCTGGCTGAGCACCGGGGAACGGGCGACCTCGGGATCGTCGTCGAGCGCGCCAGCGGATCGCTCGTCGTATTCGACGCGAGCCGTCGCGTCCCGATCGGGCGCGTCGAGGGACTGGGCGATCTGTCCCATGCTTCTGCCGTGATCTCGCCCGACGCGCGCTATGCGTTCGTCTTCGGCCGCGACGGCGGGTTGTCGAAGGTCGACCTCCTGACCAACTCGATCGTCAAGCGTGTCGTTCAGGCCGGCAACTCGATAGGCGGGGCAATATCGGACGATGGCGCGCTGGTCGCGGTCGCGAACTACGAGCCGGGCGGTGTCCGAGTGTTCGATGCCGCAACGCTGGATGCCGTCGCTGACATTCCCGCCACTTGGCGTGGAGGGCGCTCGAAGGTCGTCGGGCTCGAGGACGCTCCGGGACGCCGCTTCGTCTTCTCGCTCTGGGATGGCGGGGAGACGTGGGTGGCCGACTTCTCAGCAGGATCGACGCCATCGGTGACCCGCATTCCGGGAATCGGCGACCGGCCGTATGACGCACTGATCACGCCGGACGGCCGCTACTACATCGCCGGTTTGTTCGGCGAGGACGGGTTGACCTTGATCGACATGTGGCGGGACAACCTCGCACCGCAGCGCATCCTCCAGGGCTACGGCAATGCCGAAGCGAAGCTGCCCGTCTACAAGATGCCGCACCTCGAAGGGTGGGCCCACGCCGGGGATCGGCTGGCGCTTCCGGCCATCGGCCGCCAGGAAGTGCTGTGGGTCGACTCGCGATCATTCGCGGAGTTGGGCCGCAGCAAGGTTCACGGGCAGCCGGTGTTCGCCGTGGCGCGCCCGGACGGTCGGCACGTCTGGGTCAACTTCGCCCATCCGAACAACGACACGGTGCAGGTGCTCGACACTCTGAGTGGCGCCGTCATCAAGGAGTTCAAGCCCGGCCCGGCGGTGCTGCATATGGAGTTCACACCGCGCGGTCACGAGGTCTGGATATCGGTTCGCGATGCGAACGCTGTTCAAGTCTACGATACACGCACGTTCGAAAAGAAGGCCGAGTTCGCCGCCGCGAGCCCGAGCGGCATCTTCCTGACATCGCGTGCCTACCGGACGGGGTTCTGACCATGCCAGCCACGAGGAACGCCACATTGCGCGAGCGCCTCCTCGAAGAATGGCAGCGGGACTTTCCATTGGTTCCGCGCCCTTTCGAAGTTATCGCGAGACAACTCAGGATCGGCGAGCAGCGGGTCCTCGACGAGCTCACAGCGCTGCAGGCCTCGGGTGCGATTGCCCGCGTTGGGGGCGTCGTCCGCCCGAACACGCTGGGCGCCAGCACGTTGGCCGCCGTCGCCGCACCCGAATTCATGACCGACGAGGTCGCGGCGCGGCTGTCGCGCGAACCTGGCGTCAATCATGTCTATCTGCGCGAGAACGACCTCAATATCTGGTTCGTTGTCACCGGTCCTGACCGCGCCTATGTCGACGGCGTGCTGGCGCGCCTCTCACACGAGACGGGACTGCGCGTTCTCGATCTGCGTCTCGAGCAGGCCTATCATATCGACCTCGGCTTCGCGCTTTCGAGACAGGCCCCGGCGACGCATGGGGCCGCGCCGAGACCTCCGATGCCAGAAAACCCTTTTGCGATCGAGCCCGGCGACCGCCCGCTGGTTCAGGCGTTGACCGACGGGCTGCCGATCGTCGCCACGCCTTACGGTGAAGTGGCCTCCCGGTTGGGCCGGTGCCAGTCCGAGGTCATTGACCGGCTTCGCTGCCTGATCAATAGCGGTATTGTACCTCGCCTCGGCGTCATCGTTCGCCACCGCGCCCTCGGCTGGCGATCCAACGCGATGGTCGTTTGGGACATTGCCCCGGACGACGCCGATCGAACGGGCGCGGCGTTGGCGCGTGCACCGGGGATCAACCTCTGCTACCGGCGCAAGCGCTATGCGCGCGAATGGCCTTACAATTTGTATTGCATGGTTCACGCCCGGACCAGGGACGAGGCATTGGCATTGCTCGGAAACGCCTCGGAGGCCGCCGGCCTCACTGCGGTCTCGAGGCAGATCCTGTTCTCGCTCCGCTGCTTCAAGCAGACCGGCGCGCTCGTCGCCCTCCCCCGGGAGGCAGCATAATGGCACGTGCAAAGGCCGCCGGGAGCGTGACGCTCGACGAGTTGGACCGTATCCTCGTCAACCGCCTGCAGGACGGCATACCGCTCGTGCCGTTGCCGTTCGATGCCATCGCAAGCGAGATCGGCTGCACTCCGGACGACGTCATCGCACGTACCGCGCGATTGCTCGACGGCGGGGTGCTGACGAGGTTCGGACCGTTCTTCGATGCGGCGGCGATGGGCGGCGCGTTCTGCCTCTGTGCGATGGAGGTGCCAGCAGACCGCTTTGATGACGTTGCGGCGATAGTCAACGCTTTCGACGAGGTCGCGCACAACTACGAGCGCGAGCACAGGCTGAACATGTGGTTCGTGCTGGCGACCGAGACGCCGGAGGCAATCTCACCGGCAGCGGAGGCCATTGCTCGGGCGACAGGGATAGCGGTGCTGCAGTTTCCCAAGCTCGAGGAATACTTCATCGGCTTCAAGGTGGAGGCATGAGCATGATCGACGAGCTGGATCGCGAGCTCGTTGCCGCGTCGCAAGGCGGCTTGCCGGTGTCGCGTCAGCCGTTTGCCGCCATGGCATCAGCCACGGGATTGAGCGAAGCGGATGTGGTGGCGCGGCTCGCCGCGTTGTCGGCGCGTGGCGTCGTGCGTCGGGTCGCAGCGGCGCCTAACCACTTCGCCCTGGGCATGGTTGCGAATGGGATGACCGTCTGGGATGTCGACGATACGCAGGTCAGCCGTCTCGGCCAAGCGATCGGCGCAATGCCCTACGTGACGCATTGCTACCTGCGCCCGCGCGCGCTGCCATCATGGCCATACAATCTCTTCGCGATGGTACATGGCGCGACCCGCGATGAGGTAGAAGCCAAGCGCTCCGAGATCGCGGCGCGCCTCGGAGCCGCCTGTCGCACCTCGGACATTCTCTACTCGGCGCGCATACTCAAGAAAACCGGGCTCAGGCTTGCCCGCAGCAGAGGCTAGCTCGATGTTCCGGCTTTCGCACTACATGAAGCAACTCGTCGCACCGACGCCGGTCCGCGTTCGCAAGGGGCCGGTGCGCCCCGTCGTCATCTGGAACCTGACGCGGCGGTGCAACCTAAAGTGCCGCCATTGCTATGCCGTCGCGGCCGATCGTCACTTCCCTGGCGAGCTCTCGACTGCCGAGGCGGAAGCGGTGGTGGACGACTTGGCGGCATTCGGCATTCCGGCGCTGATCCTGTCGGGCGGCGAGCCGCTGTCGCGACCCGATACGCTCGATCTGGCGCGGCGCGCCAAGGCGCACGGGCTCTATACCGCACTCTCGACCAACGGCACGCCGATCGCCGGCCGAGTGGCGGACGCGATCGCGGCGGTCGGCTTCGACTACGTCGGCATCAGTCTCGACGGAATCGGTGCCACCAACGACTGGTTTCGCGGACAGGACGGTGCCTTCGATGCCGCCTTGTACGGTGTGCGGGAGTGCGTATCACGCGGCATCAAGGTCGGCCTGAGATTCACGCAGACCAGCGACAACGCCCGGCAGCTGCCTCAGCTTCTGGAACTTGCCAGCCATGAGAACGTCGAGAAATTCTATCTCTCGCATCTCGTCTACGCCGGGCGCGGCAACAAGCACCGTGGCGAGGACGCCCGCCGCGCCGAGACCCGCGCCGGGGTCGACATCCTGATCGAGCGGGCCTGGAAGGCGGTCGTCGATGGCGAGGACTTCGAGATCGTCACGGGTAACAACGACGCCGACGCCGTCTACTTCCTGCAGTGGGCTGCCGGTCGCTTCCCCGCCGATCGCGTCGCCCATGTGAGGGCTCACCTCCAAGCCTGGGGCGGCAATTCATCTGGCCTCGGCGTCGCCAACATCGATACGCAGGGCGTCGTGCACCCCGATACCTACTGGTCGGGCTATGCGGTCGGCAACGTCCGCGAGCGGCCATTCAGCGCGATCTGGCAGGACGCGAGCGAGCCTATGCTTGCGGTACTGCGTACACGTCCCCGTCCGCTGAAAGGCCGTTGCGGCGCCTGCGCGCACAAGTCCGTCTGCGGCGGCAACACGCGCATTCGTGCGTTGCAGCTGACCGGCGATCCGTGGGCCGCCGATCCGGCCTGCTATCTCAGCGACGCCGAGATCGGATTGAGCCCGACCGGTGCGATTGACGGTCGAGCCGAGGTCACGCCGTTTCGAGGCAACAGCTATGATCCAGCGCATCGCTATCTCTAGTGTCATTTCGTGGGGCGTTGCTGTCGCGGCCGGATTTGCGATGGCCGAGGCTTCCGACCGGCCAAAATTGATCTACGAGCAGCAGTGTTCCGGGTGTCACGGCCGAGACCGGCTGGGCGGTACCGGTCCCGCCCTGATCCCCGAGACGCTATCGCGCATGAACGGCCCCTCGATTGCCAAGGTCATCGCCAACGGACGCTCGGCGACCCAGATGCCGGGATTCGCAGCCACGTTGTCGGGCGACGACATCGCGATGCTGACCGAGTACGTCAAGTCGCCGCTTGGCGCCGTCCCTTCCTGGACCGCCGTCGACATCGCTTCGAGCCGCATCCTGCCCACCGACTACGTCGCGGCGCCCGCACCGATCTTCAAGGCCGATCCGCTCAATCTCTTCGTGGTGGTCGAGACAGGCGACCATCATGTATCGGTTCTAGACGGCGACAACTTCGAGCGCCTAGATCGCTTCGCCACACCGTTCGCTGTTCACGGCGGACCGAAGTTCACACCCGACGGCCGGCATGTGTTCATCATGTCACGCGACGGCTGGGTGCAGAAATACGACCTGTGGTCCCTGAAGGAAGTCGCCCGGGTGCGCGCCGGGCTCAACTCCCGCAACATCGCGATCTCTAAGGACGGCCGCTGGCTGGCGGTCGCGAATTACCTTCCGCGCACACTGACGATCCTGTCAACCGAGGACCTCTCGGTTGCGCGAATTTTCGACGTCGCCGACAAGGCGGGCGTTCCGTCGCGCGTCTCGGCGGTGTACCAGGCTCCGGCGCGCAACAGCTTCGTACTCGCGCTGAAGGACGTGTCCGAAATCTGGGAAATCGCAACTGACACGAATACGGGGCCGGCATCCGAGGGCTTGGTCCATAGCGGCGAAACGGGAGTCGACGAGACACCGTCGGACACGCGAGGCCTGTTCGCACGCCGGAGGATCACCACCTCGCAGCCGCTCGACGACTTCTTCTTCGACCCGGGATACCGCCATCTGTTGGGAGCGGCGCGGGACGGCGGCAAGGCCGTGGTCGTAAACCTCGGCATCGGACGGGAGATCGCCGAGCTGCCACTGCCCGGCATGCCGCACCTCGGATCTGGCATAAGTTGGATGCGCGACGGGCGGCGCGTGATGGCGACGCCGCATCTCAAGGAGGGAAAGCTCAGCATCATCGCTGTCGACGACTGGTCGGTCGTCTCGACGATCGCCACCGATGGGCCGGGCTTCTTTCTCCGCTCGCATGAAGCCACGCCCTATGTCTGGGCCGATGTCTTCTTCGGCCCAAACAAGGACAGGATGCACGTCATCGACAAGCAAAGCCTCGCCATCGTCAAGACGCTGCGACCGGTGCCAGGTTCAACCGCGGCTCACGTCGAGTTCGACCGCCACGGCCGACACGCGCTCGTCTCCATCTGGGAGGATGACGGCGTGCTGATCGTCTACGACGCTCGCACGCTGGACGAGGTTCGCCGCATACCGATGCGCAAACCATCCGGCAAGTATAATGTCTGGAACAAAATCACGTTCTCGGAAGGAACCAGTCACTGAGCGGACGCGCTAAGCCGATCAGCGGGTGAACGTCCGAACGTCGCGCGCTGATAGGAATGGACCCTCGTAGTGGAACGATCGGATGCCGATCTCGACGAGTCGCACCCGGACCGGAAACACGACAAGAGCTTCTTGCACCTAGACGACGGCCAGTCAGGTAGGGCGACAGCCCTTGCCTGGATCGGTTCCCGGGCGAGCTATCTCCAGTCCTCAACGGACAGGCGGCGATCAAATCGCGCCGTGTGCGCCGAGTACGCTTGCGCCGACCGTGACGAGGCTGACCGCCAACAGGAATATGTGCATGCGCCAAACCAGCCGGAAGGCGTCTTCCGGATCGCGCATAGCACGAAGGTGGAACCACTGGTGCAGGAAGAGGGGTTCGGCGACGTAGAGCACGAACGTGAAGATCGCCCAGACCGCGATCATGGCATGCATCCACCAGAAGCCCGGATCAGCGAATCGATGCCAGGCCCCGAGTTCGTGCGTCATGTAAAGGCCTGTGAGACCGGCAATCAGCGTCGATAGGCGGGCCTGAACGGCGAAACGACCCTCGATCATCTCGAACAAAGCAAGGCGCTTCTCCGCCGGTACATGGCGTACGATGCCGGGCAGCAGGACGAGTGTGACCATGGCGACCCCGCCGATCCAGTGGACGACGGCGAGTACGTGCAATGCGCGGGCAGTCGCAATCGGATCCATGATGTGCGTCTTACTCCCTGTTGGCCGGCGCATCTCGCCGCGTCAGGATGAACAGGGCCGCGGCGGCGAGTGCGCCCGCCTGCAGAATCAGCAACGACGCTGCGAGCCCCGCGATCCAAGATCCCAGCAGCGTCAGCACCATGACGGCGACCGCCAAACTCTTGGTGCGGCGTTCTATGGCACCGTGACTGCGCCAATCCACGATGGCCCGCCCAAGCCGAGGGTGGGCGACGAGCCAGTCGTGGAGTGCGGGCGAGGACCGCGCGAAGGCATAGACGGCGACGAGGAGGAATGGCGTGGTTGGCACAAGCGGAAGAACGATGCCGGCCACACCGCAGCCCGTGGCGCCAATTCCAAGTGCAAGCCAGAAGAACCGCATGGCCAACCTCACGCCGAGCTTCTCGTCCGACGCGCGGATCTCGAGAACCCGAAAGTGGCGCGCCGTCTCGGAGGCGCAATGTAGGCGCATTCCGCGAGCGTCGTCCGGTCGAGCTCGGCGATGAAAGCGCGGGCAGCGAGTGCGAGCTTACTCTTCAGGCGGCATCGCGGAGTGAGAACGCAGCCGCCACCATCGGCACGAAAGCACTCGACCATGGCATGGCGGGCCTCGAGCAGCCGGACGACCTCTCCGAGCGTGATCTTCTCGGGTGGACGGGCCAGCCGGAAGCCGCCGCCCGCGCCGCGATGGGTGGCAACGAACCCGCTCTCGGCGAGCTCGCGCACGACCTTCGTTAGGTGATTCCGCGAGATATCGAACTCGCGTGCGATCTCGTCCGTGGTGAACGAGCGCTCGGGCTCGCCGGCGAGCCGCATCAGCGCGCGCAGAGCGTAGTCGGTGAAGGCAGTCAGTCGCATGACGGCGCACCCGAATAGGTATTGTCAATGTTGATTATGGCCGCCATAATTCGCATTCGCAATACCGAATTGAGGACACGCATGAGCAAGCCAGATCTCCGAACCGGCAACTGCCAGGACGACCGGACTGTGCGGCGTGCAGCGTTCGCAGCGGAGGTCGAGAAACGCGCCGGCATCGGCAAGGCGAAGATCGACGTCCTAGTACACCGCTTCTATGATCGGGTGCATTTCGATCCTTTGCTAGGCCCCCCATTCGAGGCGCGCATCGCGGACTGGCAATCGCATCTCGCTCGAATGTGCGCCTTCTGGTCGTCGGTCATGCTGATGACGGGCCACTATCATGGCCGGCCAATTCAGGTGCACGCGGGCGACGATCATGTTCCTGCTGGGCTCGCTGAATTGTTGCGCCGGATGATCGGCGAACTTGAAGCGCACATGAAGAAGGAGGAGCTGATCCTCTTTCCTATGATGCGGCAAGGTGGCAGCAGCGGAACCGAGCATCCCATCGCCGCAATGCGGGCCGATCACGAAGGTCACGACCACGACGTGGCCGAGATCCGCCGCCTCACCGGCGGTCCGACGTTGCCAGACGGCGCCTGCCGCATCTGGACGGCACTCTACATGGGGCTGGAGGAATTCATTGACGACCTAGCCGAGCACATGCGCCTCGAGAACGAAGTGCTTTTCCCAATGTTCGAGCCGGGTCAGTGCCCGAACGGCCGAGTGGCCGAAGGGAGCGCGACGTGGTTATAGCTGATGACGGGTACGCCGACGAGGAGGGCTATGCGGGTACGTATGCTTCGCCGCCCTGCTATATGGACGAGATCCATCCCGCTTATGGCGGCCTCGTCGATCCCGGCCAGGCGTGCGACGTCACGCGCTGGCGCAAGGCCGAGCGCGAGCGCCTGATCGCTGCACGTCTCGCAGTGACCGTCGGGGAGCGGATAGGCCATGCCGAAAGGCTCGCCGGCGAACTGGATGCCGTCGTCGCGCGCGTCGCTCCGAGCACGATCAGCCTCTACTGGCCCTTTCGTGGCGAGCCGTACCTGACGCCATGGATGCAGTCAGCGCACGAGAAGTGGCTGCGCATCGCCTTGCCGGTCGTCGTCGGGAAGGGGCATCCGCTCGAGTTCCGCGAGTGGTGGCCGGGAGCGGTCTTGGCGCGCGGCATCTGGAACATCCCCTATCCGGCCGAGGGGAAGCCCATCGTGCCTGACGTGGTGATCGCACCACTCGTCGGCTTCGATCCGGCCGGCTTTCGTCTCGGTTACGGTGGCGGCTTTTTCGATCGCACGCTTGCGGCGATGACTCCGTCCCGAATTGCGATCGGTGTCGGACACCCGAGCGCGGCCCTTCCGACGATCTATCCGCAGCCGCACGACATTGCGATGGATTGGATACTGACAGGTGACGGCCAGCCTCGCGCCTGTTCTTGCCGGAGCACAAGACAATGACCAGCAGCGCCCAGCAGATCCGCACCTACCAGGGTCTCGCACTTTTCAGCTACGGCTTCCGACCGTTTTTCCTTTTCGGTGCGGTATGGGGCGCGCTCGCACTTACCCTTTGGCTACCGATGCTGAGCGGGCATCTCATCCTGCCGACAGCCTTCTCGCCGGTTCAATGGCACGTCCACGAGTTGATCTACGGCTATGTGCCGGCGATCGCGGCGGGCTTCCTTCTCACGGCTGTGCCCAACTGGACCGGACGCCTGCCCGTCGTGGGCATGCCGCTCATGGCGTTGTTCTCGATCTGGGTCACCGGCCGTATCGCCGTGGCGACCTCGGTGCTGGTAACGCCCGTGATTGCCGCGGCGTTCGATCTGCTGTTCCTGATCGCACTCGGCGCCGTCATTGCGCGTGAGATTGTCGCGGGCAAGAACTGGCGCAATTTGAAAGTTCTGGCCGCTGTGGCCGTGCTGCTTGCCGGCAATGCGGTATTTCATTGGGAGACCGTGGCCGGACACGCTTCCGGCTACGGCATCCGCATAGGCTTGGCCGCGACACTGATGCTCATCATGCTCGTCGGCGGGCGTATCATCCCGAGCTTCACCCGCAACTGGCTGGCACGTCGGGCTCCGGGCCGGCTCCCTATCGCATTCGACAACGCCGATATGGTGGTGATGGTCGCGAGCGCCGTCGCACTACTCTTTTGGATCGCATCGCCCGACAGCAGGCCGACGGCCTGGCTCGCCATTGCGGCAGCTACCCTGAACACCTGGCGGCTCTCGCGATGGGCGGGCGAGCGCACCGCTGCCGAACCGCTGGTGCTGATCCTGCACGTTGCCTTCGCGTTCGTGCCAGTAGGCTTTGCCCTGCTGGCAATGGCCATCCTGTCGCCGACAGTCGTCGCACCGACAGGCGCGATCCATGGATGGACCGCCGGCGCCATCGGCCTAATGACGCTTGCCGTAATGACGCGTGCCAGCCTCGGCCACACGGGGCAAGCGCTCACCGCGACGCGCCCGATTCAGGCCATCTACGCCGCGGC
This sequence comes from uncultured Hyphomicrobium sp., assembly GCA_964471635.1. Lineage (GTDB taxonomy): Bacteria > Pseudomonadota > Alphaproteobacteria > Rhizobiales > Hyphomicrobiaceae > JAKAML01. The sequence continues at coordinate 62,575 of CAYYGO010000001.1, read as the reverse complement.
AACGATCTCCGTTGTCGCGCGCATTGTCGCGGCGTTCCATGTTTGGCGCGAGCCGATGCTGCATCTGGCAGCGTTCGCCTGGGTCGCGGCGTTCCTCGGGTTTGTCATCGTCTACGGTCCGCTGTTGATCAGCCGGAGGAAATGAGGCGCAGCCGGCGAGGACTTGCGGCAGCATCTGTCGCCTGGTGCGGTTCGCGAGCACGACGGGGCGGTGGACAATTTCTCGTGTGATTCGGGACCGGGTGCGTGGCAGCCAAAGCCCGCCGCCCGGGCAGATGTGTTCGACGAAACCGAGAGGTTCTCCAATCCCTGGCGCCAGCACTCGACGCCGCTGCCGTGCGAGCCCGGCCGCCTTCGAGCAACGGCAGCGATCGGTCTAGGTTCGCGTCCGCAGAGCAGGCGGCAGCCCAGCTCATCGTGTCGCAGTAACGCTCTTCCCGGTCAGGGACGCTAGTGCGGGGGGAAGCGGACCACCGGTCGCCCAGTCCAGAAGCTCGGAAGTATGCACCACCGGTGTCGCGGTGCCGGATGAAATCTGCATCATGCAGCCAATGTTGCCGGCAGCGATCACATCCGGAGTGGTAGCCTGCAAGCTCTCGACCTTGAGCGATTTGAGCTGCCCGGAGATTTCCGGCTGCATCAGGTTGTAGGTTCCGGCGGAACCGCAGCACAGGTGGGCATTGCGCGGCTCGACGACCGCGAACCCGGCGCGCGACAGAAGCGTCTTCGGATGCTTCTTTATTTGTTGGCCATGCTGCAGTGAGCACGCAGCGTGGTAGGCCACGCGCAGATCGCCGACATCGACCGTCGGATTGAGGCCGAGCTCTACCATGATCTCGGAAATGTCCTTCGCAAGGTCGGCGATCTTTTTTGCCTGATCGGCAATCGGGTCGTCGCGGAACATGTGTCCGTAGTCCTTGACCGTCGTCCCGCAACCGGACGTATTGATTACGATGGCGTCGAGACCATCGCCCTGCATTTCGCGGATCCAGGCTGCGATGTTCCGCGCTGCCGTCCGGTGACTCGCGTCCGTCTTGCCCATGTGATGGGTGAGCGCGCCGCAGCACCCGGCTCCCTGTGCGACGACGACCTCGCAGCCGTGGCGTGTGAGCAGCCGGATCGTCGCATCGTTGATGTCCGTGTTGAGGACCTTTTGCGCACATCCCGTCATCAGAGCGACGCGCATGCGGCGCTGACCCTCTGCCCGGAAAACCTGTGGCCGGTCGTTCAACGATGGCGGCGGGAGCGAGGCCGGAGCAAACGCGACCATCGCACGAAGCTTTGCGGGAAGCAGAAACGCGATTGGACGCGATATCCAGGCACCGAGTATGGACAGGCGGAACAGGGTAGGGTTGGGGAGCACCACGGCGAGAAGCGACCGTATCGCACGGTCGGCGAACGGCCGGCGATAGGTCTGCTCGATGTAGGCGCGTGCATGATCGACAAGGTGCATGTAGTTCACGCCCGACGGACACGTCGTCATGCACGACAGGCACGATAGACAGCGGTCGATATGCTTGACGGTCTTCTCGCTTGGAGTGCGCTCATTCTCCAGCATGTCCTTGATGAGGTAGATTCGACCGCGCGGGCTGTCGAGCTCATCGCCCAGCACCACGTAGGTCGGGCACGTCGCCGTACAGAAACCGCAGTGGACACATGTGCGCAAGATCTTCTCCGAGACCGCCGTGTCGCTGTCGGCCAACTGCGCGAGGCTGAAGTTCGTCTGCATCAGAGGTCCTCGCGCAACCGACCGCGGTTCAGAATGAGGGCGGGATCGAAGCTCCGTCGCACACGCGCCGAAAGCTCGGAGAGGGCTGGTCCCTGTGGTTGGAAAATCGCCACTGACCGTCGCAAGGGCTCGCTTCCGCGCACGAGGGTCGCATGCCCCCCTAGGCGAAGCGTCTCGGCACGAATGACGGCGGCATGGGTCTCATCCTCGTGTTCGAGTGCGAGCCAGATCAGCCCACCCGCCCAGTCGAAGTAGTAGCCGCCAATCGGCAGATCGCGCGCGCGCAGCGCCGACACGAGGTCCGCCCCGTTGGCGGGAGCGGTGGAGATGCGCCAGAGAGACGTGTCGGCCGCCGCGAGCGGCCCTACGTCGCGAAGATGAGTCCATAGCGCTCGCGAGCCGAGCGGATCGATCGTCTCCAAACCAGTGGCGACATCGCGGAGCTCTGTGCGAAGGGCTTCACAACGCGTATCGACCGAGGTCTCTGGACCCTCGACCCGAAATAGCGTGATGGGGTGGCCGTCGAGCCCGGCGCCGTGCAACGCCTCGGGCAGGCCGATAGCCTTCGGCAGGTGGCCCAGCGACGAGACCTCGAGCGAGAGACCTGTCACTCGTGTCATTTGCCGAACAGCTGTCGCATCGCGGAGTCCAATGGCCACGACGGTCTTTTCGCAGTCGGGCTTCGGTAGCACCTTGAAGGTCAGCTCGGTCATGATGCCGAGCGTGCCGAATGCCCCCGCCATGAGTTTCGACATGTCGTAGCCCGTCACGTTCTTCATCACGCGACCGCCGGACTTGAACACCTCGCTCCGGCCGTTGACGGCGCGGAAGCCCAGCAGGTGATCGCGCGCCGCACCAACCTTGATGCGTCGGGAGCCGCTTGCATTGACGGCCATGAGACCACCGACCGTCTCGGCCTCGCGGGACCGTCCGTAGAGGCCGGCATGGCTCATCGGCTCGAATGCGAGCTCCTGCCCGTTCTGAGTCAGTAGGTCGCGCACAATGGCAAGCGAGGTTCCGGCGGAAACCGTCATGACGAGCTCGGCCGGCTCGTAAAGCCGTACACCGCTCAGACCCGCCATCGAGACGGCGATCGCCGCCTCGATGGGGCGGCCGAGCCCGCAGCGCGTTCCGCCTCCGCGAATCTCGATCGGTGTCTCGTTGCCGATCGCTGCCGCAACGAGGTCCTTGATGTCCGCCTCGTCACGCGGGGCCAAGACTTCATACATGTCAGAGCCTTGGAATATGGGGAAATGGAATCCGGCCCCGGTGGACATGCATCTTGCCGAGCTCGGCGCAACGGTGAAGCGTCGGGAACACCTTGCCGGGATTGAGACGATGATTGGGATCGAATGCGCACTTGACGCGCTGTTGCTGATTGAGGTCGATCTCGTTGAACATCGTGTGCATGAGATCCCGCTTTTCGACGCCGACGCCATGCTCTCCGGTGAGGACGCCGCCTACCTCAACGCACAATTTTAGGATTTCTGCTCCGAAGGCTTCGGCTTTCTCGATGTCGCCAGGCACGTTGGCGTCGTAGAGGATCAAGGGGTGAAGGTTGCCGTCGCCCGCATGGAACACGTTTGCGACCCTGAGGCCATGCTTCTTCGATAATGTCTGCATAGCTGTCAGCACATGCGCCAACTGGTTGCGTGGGATCGTTCCGTCCATGCACATGTAGTCCGGACCGATCGCGCCGACTGCGGGAAACGCGTTCTTGCGACCCGCCCAGAACAGCAACCGCTCCTCCTCGGTGGCGGATACCCTGACGCTCGACGCACCGCGCGTCTCGGCGATGCCCGTCACCATAACGATCAAATGATCGACCTCGGACGACGTTCCGTCGAGCTCGCAGATAACGAGGGCCTCCGCGTCGCGCGGATATCCGCACTGCTGGTAGTCGTCGGCGGCGATGATGGCCGAGTGGTCCATCATCTCGAGGCCTCCCGGAATAATACCCGCCGCGATGATGGCCGCGACGCAATCCGCGCCGGCTTCGCATGAGGGGAAGCCGAGAAGCACGGCGCGAGCGGTCTCGGGCTTGCGGAGGATGCGAACCGTCACCTCGGTGATGACACCGAGAAGACCTTCCGAACCGGTCATCAGACCCATGAGATCGTAGAGTTCCGAGTCGAGGTGTCTGCCACCGAGCCGGATCACCGATCCGTCCATCAGAACGACCTCAAGGCCCAGCAGATTGTTCGTTGTCAGTCCGTATTTCAGGCAGTGCACACCGCCCGAGTTCTCGCCGACGTTCCCGCCGATAGAGCACGCGATCTGCGAGGAGGGATCGGGCGCATAGTAGAAGCCGTCGTCCTCCACAGCTCGCGTGATCGCGAGGTTCGTGACGCCGGGCTGCACCACGACGGCCCGACTGGCGAGATCGATCTCGAGTATGCGGTTGAACTTGCCCATCGCAAGCAGGATGCCGTCGCCGAGCGGCAGCGAACCGCCGGAGAGCGACGTCCCCGCGCCCCGCGGAACGACCTTCACGTTCATCTCATTGGCGAGCGCCATAATTTGCGAGACTTGTGCGACGGTCTCGGGCAGCACGACGACCAGCGGCAACTGGCGGTACATCGTGAGCGCGTCGCACTCGTAGGCGCGCAGCTCGGTCTCATCCACGATCACGCTATCGGTCGGAACAATGCGCCTCAACCGCTCGATCAGTTCGGACCGGTTCCGGAGAATGCTCTCCTCTGGCTCGGGCATCACGAGCGACATGGCAATTGCTCCGACTAAGGGCTGGTCATATTGTCGGACCCAGAAACCACGAACAAGCCGTTCCCTGTCAATACGAAACGATCTGCACCTTGCCGAGCTCCCGAGCACGAGTGACAGCTACGGACGCTGCGGCGAGATCTTGAAGTCCGACACCGGTACCGTCAAACAGGGTGATCTCGTCGGCCGACCTGCGCCCCGCGCTCGTGCCGTTGACCACGGCGCCGATCGGCGTGATGGCCTCCGCATCGAGCAACCTCAAACCGATGGCGTGCTGAGCCTCGCCGATCGTGATCGACTGCGCGACCTCGTCGGTGAAGACGTGGGCTGCAGCGACGAGCTCGGCGTCGACCTCTTGCTTACCCTTCGTATCCGTGCCCATGCACGCGAGATGCGTGCCGGGCTTGATCCAACCCTTCTTCAGGAGCGGCTCGAACGCCGACGTGATCGTGATGATGACGTCGGCTTCGGCACATAGACGCTCGCGCTCGACGGCCTCGAATGGCAGACCGGCCTCCCTCGCGACACCGGCGAGCCGTGGTAGCATCTCCGGATGGGGGTTCCAGGCAACGACTTTCTCGAAGGCTCTCTGCTCGGCAGCGGCGCGCAGCTGAAAGCCCGCCTGATGGCCTGCACCGACCATCCCGAGCACCTTGGCATCATGCCGCGCAAGATGCTTGATCGAGACCGCGCTCGCCGCGGCCGTGCGAACCGCCGTCAGGTAGTTGCCACCCACGATCGCGGAGAGCCTCCCCGAGTCGGCATCGAAAAGAAACACCGATGATTGATGGTTCGTAAGGCCCTTCTCCATGTTCGCCGGCCAGTAGCCTCCCGACTTCACGCCGAGCAAAAGACCCGACCGGTCGAAGCCCGACTTGAAGCCGTAGAGCGCCCCTGCGTGACCGATCGCCTCGCGAATGACCGGGAAATTGTAGGCATCGCCGCTCGCCATGGCGGCGAATACTTTCTCCACCGCCTCGAAGGCATCGGCGCGCGAAACGACCTCTGCGCAGACGGCCTCGGGCACGACGAAAATTGAGTGATTGAGTTGGCTCATCCGATTTCTCTCGCCTTGTCGTTCGACCGTGCTGCCGTGCCGAGGCCGTTTTCAGTATTCCGCGAGGGCTCGTCTCATTGAAGCGCCTCGCTCGGGCCGGGGCACTCAGTAGGCCAGGCCGCGCGCTGTCACGGCCCAGAGGCTCTCCACCTTGCCGCCACGGACCCCGACATACCAGTCGTGGACGTTGCACGTCGGATCGCAATGACCGGGTACCAGCCTCAGCTTGTCATTCACCTTGAGCACGCCCGCAGGATCAGCGATGACGCCGTGCTCGTCCGAGCATTTGACATACTTCACGTCGGTACGCCCGTAGACGACAGGCAGGCCGCTGTCGACCGATTGGGCCTTGAGTCCCGCATCGCAGATCGCCTTGTCCGGCTTCGCATGGCTCATGACGGACGTCAGAATGAAGAGAGCATTCTCCCATTCGCCCTGGTCGATCCGGTTCCCGTCCTTGTCGAGGATGCGTCCGTAGTCGGCGTCCATGAAGGCATAGGAGCCGCACTGGAGCTCGTTATAGACACCCGAGTTGCCCTCGAAGTAGTAGGAGCCCGTGCCCCCCCCGCCGACGATATCGCACGCGATCCCGTCGCGCTCGAGGGCCGCGACCGCATCTCGAACCATGTCGACGGCGATGTCGATCTTGGCCTTGCGATCGACGTAGCTGTCAATGTGCTGCATCGCTCCCTGATAAGCTTGCAGGCCGGCGAATTTGAGCCCCGGGGCGCTGGTGATAGCCTTGGCGATCTCGACAACCGCTGGCGTCGTCGTAACGCCGCAGCGGCCAGCCCCGCAGTCGATCTCGACCAGGCACTCGATCGTGGTCCCGTGCCTTGCGGCGGCCCTTGAAAGATCGGCTACGTTTGCAAGATCGTCGACGCAGCAGATAGTGCGTGCGCCTAGTTTCGGAAGCCTCGCAAGGCGATCTATCTTCTGCGGGTCGCGGACCTGGTTCGAGACGAGGACGTCCTTTATGCCCGCGCGCACGAAGCTCTCCGCTTCCGAGACCTTCTGGCAGCAGATGCCGACCGCCTCGCCAAGCTCCATCTGAATACGAGCGACGTCGGCGGACTTATGCATCTTGCCGTGGGCCCGGTGCCTGACGCCCATCGAGCGACAGAAATCGCGCATCTTCAAAATGTTCCGCTCGAATGCGTCGAGATCTATGACGAGCGCTGGCGTCTGTATATCGGCGGCATCCATGCCGATCGCCGCCGGAACATTGTAGCCGACCTCTAGTCGGGCGAATTTCTCGTTCATGGCATTCATGGGGGCATTCATGGGGCTCACTCCTGTTCGGGTTCTCAGGACGTCATCCAGGGCAAAGCGTCGAGATCGACGTTGCCGCCCGTGATGATGACGCCGACTTTTTTTCCGGCGAATATGGGCTTGTTCTTCAGAATCGTCGCGAGCGGCACGGCGCAACTCGGCTCGATCACGATTTTCATGCGCTTCCAAGTGAGCTTCATCGCATCGACGATCTCGTCCTCGGTTGCCGTCAGAATGTCGGTGACGTGTCTCGCTACGAAGTGCCAAGTAAGATCCTTCAGCGGCACCTTCAATCCGTCGGCAATCGTGCTCGGGGCATCGTCCGCGATAATGTGACCGGCCTTGAACGATCGGTAGGCATCGTCTGCGTTCTTGGGCTCCGCTGCGTAGATCCGGGTGGACGGCGAAATGTTCGACAGCGTGAGGCAGGTGCCGGAAATCATGCCGCCGCCGCCGATCGGCGCGATCACCGCATCAAGCCCAGCGACCTGCTCGCTCAGCTCGCGCGAGCACGTACCCTGACCGGCGATCACGCGCGGGTCGTTGTAGGGGTGCACGAACTCGGCCCCGGTTTCCGCCTGAACCTTGGCAAAGGTGGCCTCGCGCGAAGAGGTCGACGGCTCGCACTCGGTAATCCGTCCGCCGTAACCCTTGACCGCATCCTTCTTTGCCTGCGGCGCAGTGCGCGGCATGACGACGTGACACGGGATGCCCCGCCGGCCGGCGGCGTAGGAGAGCGACAGTGCGTGGTTGCCCGACGAATGCGTGGCCACGCCCTTCCTCGCCATGTCGTCGGACAAGCCGAACACGGCATTGCAGGCACCGCGCACCTTGAACGCACCGGCCTTCTGAAAGCTCTCGCATTTGAAATAGAGGTCAGCCCCCGTCAGCTCGTTGAGGTAGGTCGAGGTCAGAACCGGCGTCCGATGTATGTAGGGACGGATCCGTTCATGCGCGGCGACAACGTCGTCATAGGTCGGAACAATCATCGAATCGCCTCTGGCATCGTATCGCCTCTTGTCGTTCTTGGTGCCGTGTGATCGGGCTTTCGGGCCCGGGTGCGAAACCGTCCGGAAGTCGGTTCCGGGCGGCGCGGTTGCCAAGCTAGGCGGCCTCGACCTGCAAGGCCTGCTTGGAGGTACGGAAGAAGTCCTGCGCGGCCGCGACGCCGGAGCCTAGCGCGATCGGATAGTCCAGATCTTTCATCGCCATCTCGATCGCCGCGAGCCCGGACAGAACCATGACGTCCGTTAATGCGCCGAGATGACCTATGCGGAACGCCCGTCCCGCCATCTGGCCGAGCCCTATTCCGAACGAGACCTGATAGGCCCTGAAGGCGTGGCTGGTCAGCGCGTTGCTGTCTTGTCCCGGCGGGACGAAGATCGCGCTCACCGTGTCGGAGTAGAGGTCGGGGGTGGCGGCACACAGCTTCAGGTTCCAGGCCCCGACGGCCTGGCGGACGCCTTCGGCCAACCTATTGTGACGAGCGAAGACGTTCTCGAGACCCTCCTCGAACAGCATGTCTAGGCTTTCCCGGAGCCCGTGAATGAGCGGTAAGGGCGGCGTGTAGGGATAGCCGCCCTTCGCATTGGTGCTGACCATGTCGCCGAAGTCGAAAAAGCATCGGGCGCACTGCGCCGTCCCGGTCGCCGCCAGCGCCTTCGGGCTGACCCCGACGATCGCCAGCCCGGTGGCCAACATGAACCCCTTCTGAGAGCCCGACACGGCGACGTCGACGCCCCACTCGTCCATGCGAAAGTCCATGCAGGCGAGCGAGCTGACGCAGTCGACGAAGAGCATCGCCGGATGCCTCGACGAATCGATTGCCTTGCGCACGCCGGCAACGTCGCTTCGCACACCGGTCGCGGTCTCGTTGTGAGTGACCAGGACGGCCTTGATCTCGTGAGCCCTATCGGCTGCGAGCGCCTCGGCGAACCGGTCGACGGGGGCGCCCTTGCCCCACTCGCACTCGATCACGATCACGTCGAGCTTGTGGCGCTGGCAAAGGTCGATCCAGCGGTGCGAGAACATGCCATGACGCGCAGCCAGCACCTTGTCGCCGGGCGACAAAGTGTTGGTCACTGCGGCCTCCCAGCCGCCCGTGCCGCTAGCCGGGAACAGGAATACCTGGCCAGATTCCGTTTTGAACACCTTCTTGAGATCGGCGAGGACGGGGTTCAGCGTGTTTACGAAGTCGGGCGCCCGGTGATCCGACGTCTGGACGCTCATCGAGCGGATCAAGCGCTGCGGAATATTCGTGGGGCCGGGGATGAAGACCGGGTTCTGACCGTGCATGAGCGTCCTCCTGCTCTGTTCTTACGAGCAGTCTGCACGCCGTATCGCGAGCGGCAACGTACGCCTCGAGTTTTTCCGCTCCGCGGAAAAGACGCAGCAGAACTCTGATTCAACGGTACAAATTGCGGGGAATTCTTCGCCAAGGATTGCTCGGACGGCCTTGCTTCTCGGCATCCCCGCACCTGTCAAGGCGCGTCGGAGGCCGCCGGCGCGCTCGTTCGAACGCTTCGACCTGCGGCATCGCAGCGGCTCTGCCGCGCTGCTCAGCGAGCGTCGCGCGGCGGCGCAATGCCCCCGATGGCGTCCGTGATCTGCGCGGCAGCTTCCGCGACAATCGGGCCGAGGCTCTGAAGGCGCTCGTTCGAAATGCGGCCCGTCGGCCCTGATGCCGAGATCGCCGCCAGCGGCTCGCCATGCTCATTGTAGACGGGGGCGGCAACGCACCGGAGACCGATCGTAGCTTCCTCATCGTCGAGCGCGAAGCCCTGCTCGCGCACCCGCTTGAGCTCGGCACGGAGCTCGCTGGCGCGCGTGATGGAGTTCGGCGTGACGCGCGGCAGGCCGAACGATTGGATGATGCTCGCGACGTCCTCCTCGCTGTAGCTCGCGAGGATGGCCTTGCCCAATCCCGAGGACGTCATCAGGGCGCGCCCGCCTGGCCGCGTGATGGCGCGGACGATCTCGCGGCTCTCGATTTGCGTCAGGATGACGATCTGACCACTGTCGGCAACGGCCAGATTGACCGTTTCCCTCGTCTGATCGCGAAGACGCCGGAGGAATGGCAAGGTCTGAGCGATGTAGTTCCTGCGCCGGACAAAGGTTGCCCCGACCGCAAAGCTCTGTCGGCCAATGTGCCACATTCCGTCCGTCGCATCGTGAGCCACGAAGCGGCGCTCCGCCATGGTCGTCAGCAGACGATGCACCGTCGAGGGCGACAGGCCGCAACGCTCGGCAAGATCGGACAGCCGATAGCCTTCCTCGTCCTCCGACAGAACCTCAAGTATCTGCAAGGCGCGCGTCACGGACTGCACCGAGCTCTTCGAGTCTTGGCTGTCGTCGGACGGGTGCGTTGCGCGCCGGGGCATGTCGCTGTCCTCTTGGATCTCTACCAGAGACCGATCCTAGCATCAGCCTTCGCGCGGTGGCAGGCCCGTGCGTTGGTGTACCAGGTTCCCGGCAACCATCCCTCCGGCTTGCCTGGGCTCGGTGCTTCTGCCAGGCGACGGCGTGCGCGACCTCGTGGCCACATGGCCGCACCGAGCGACCCGCATAGTCCCATCCCGTCAAACCGGACAGAAGCGGCTTGGAGTGGGAGTGGCCGATGCACCGAGCGGGGCATTTTGAAGCCAAAAGCGGGCTTCGTAGTGTGACCCCTCGTGTGCTAACACCCACGCATCAGATGGGTCCGGAGGAAGTCGAACAATCGCCTGTCCTGTGATTGCGAGACATTGAATCGCATGAACGAATGCGCCGACTGGGACAAGCTGAAAACGTTTCCGGGAGCGAGCACGATGTTGGCGCTCAGTGCCGCACCGGCCAACTCGGCGGCGTTGGTGCCGTCGGGCAGCCTGCACCACAGGAACATGCCGGCTTGCGGCTGATGCCATGGCTCGATTCCGACCGACCGCAGTTTTCGCGTCACATCGCCCCTGGCTGATGCAAGACGTTGGCGAAGCCGCTCCATGTGTTTGCGGTAGCTGCCGTCGTGAAGAATGTTCAGCATGACCTCGGCGTTGAGGCGTGCGCCGCCGAACGAAGTCGCGATCTTCAAGTCGGTCAAATCGTCAATCCAGTCGGGCTTTGCCGCGATGTACCCGCACCGGATAGACGCCGAAATCGTCTTCGAGTAGCTCCCGATGTGTACCACCCGCCGGAGGCCGTCGAAGGCCGCGAGCCGGGGTGCCGCCGTGTGCTCGAAGTCGGCGAAGATGTCATCTTCTATGATTGTCAGTTGGGCAGCTTCGGCGAGCTTCAACACCCGGTGCGCCGTGACGGGTGAAAGCACCGCCCCGGTCGGATTGTGAAGGCCGGAATTGGTGATGTAGACGCGGGGACGACTCTCCGACAGCACCCTCGCGAGTTGCTCGATATCCGGACCCTCGGGCGTGTATGACACGCCAACGACCTTTGCACGATGAGCACGCAGCAGCGCGTGGAAATTAAAATAGCAGGGATCGTCGACCAGGATGGTATCGCCGGGCTCGACGAGAAAACGGCACAGCAGATCGATGGCGTGTGTTCCCGAGTCGGTCAGAATGATGCCATTCGGCGACGTTTGGATGCCGCGTTCCGCCATTCTTCGCGCGAGAAGGTCGCGCAGTGCCAACAGGCCCTGCGGCGATCCATACTCGGCCAGTGCCGCGTCGCTGGCGCGCGACACCGCGCGCAATGCAGCGCGAAGCGATGCTTGCGGCAACCAAGTTTCGGGGAGCCAGCCGCAACCAGGCCGCAACACGCCTTGAGATGCATCGAGCGACTGACGCGAGACCCAGAGAGGATCGACCTCCCGGCTCGACCGCCGCCCCATGTCCGCGAGCGACAACGGAACTGGCTGCCCGGCGACGAAAAAGCCGGAGGCTGGCCGCGACTGGATGACTCCTTCCGCAGCCAGACGGTCGTACGCGTCGACGACAGTCGAGGTCGAAACCTCCATGGTGCTGGCCATCGCGCGGATCGAGGGAAGTCTGTCTCCGGTCGTGAGCGTTCTCGCGGCAATGCGCTGGCGAACGACGGACATAACCGCGGCGACGCGCGTTCCCTCGCTGTGAACGATTGGCTTCGCCATCCGTACTGCCGCCTGAACCCATACAGTTAGCTCAAATTGTACGCCTACTGTCACTGTACTGGCAATGCGTTTTCCTGGATACCCGAGACTTGGGGAAAGGCTGCGTCATGAACAAGACATCGAGCGGGCTCATCAACGGTTTGCTGGGCGTCAGCATCTTTGCCGGCTCACTTCCGGCGACGCGGGCAGCCGTAGCGGTGTTCGATCCGCTTTTCCTCACTGCCGCGCGCGCCGCAATTGCCGGGGTGCTGGGATTAAGTCTGCTTTTTGTTTCCGGAGAGAAGCGCCCAACCAGAGCAGATCTCGTCCCGCTGCTCGTGGTCGCATCCGGTGTGGTGGTTGGCTTTCCGCTACTTTCAGCCATGGCACTGAAGCACGTTACCGCCGCTCACTCGGTCGTCTTCATCGGGCTATTGCCTCTATCGACGGCGTTCTTCGGCGTCATGCGTGGAGGTGAATCCCCCCATCCGGCCTTTTGGCTCTTCTCCTGCATCGGCAGTGCCCTCGTCGCCGGCTTTGCCATGCATCAAGGGTTGGCGACATCGGCTGTCGGTGATGGCCTCATGCTCACTGCGATAGTCGTTTGCGGGCTTGGCTATGCCGAAGGCGCCAAGCTCTCTCGCCGCCTCGGTGGCTGGCAGGTCATATCGTGGGCGCTCGTGCTCTCGATGCCGGCGACGCTGCCGCTCTCCATCACTCTCATGCCGAGCACGTTTGCAGGTGTCGGTCCAGCCGCGTGGCTCGGTCTCGGATACGTGTCGCTGTTCAGCATGCTGATCGGCTTCGTCTTCTGGTATCGGGGGCTCGCACAAGGCGGCATTGCTGCAGTTGGACAACTCCAATTGCTGCAACCGTTCATTGGATTGGCGCTCGCGGCCGTTCTACTCGGCGAGACGGTGAACTCGATCATGATCGCCGCTACGGCTGGGGTCGTTTTGAGCGTTCTCTGCGCGAGACGGTTTGCGAATTGAGTGTGGGAATTGAGACTGACGGCCATCTCAACAGCATATCGACCCACCACTCCATTCGCGTGACCCGCCGCCACCTCGGGGCTGGAAACAGAAAGGACGCTCGATGGGCGGCTTCGGTATTACACTATGAGTTTGCCGAGAAGGAAATTCGTTGCTGGGACCCTAACGGGACGACGCCCGGCAGAAAGAACTAGCTATTTCTGCGTTATAAAAGGGCGATACCCACAATCACCAAGATCACCACGATTTTCGGGTAGGGTGGCAGCACACGGCGCTCAATCGCTGCGACGGCCCGTAGTGGCCAGCTTCACCTCGACCTCTGCGGCAATGGCTTTGAGATCGCCGCCACGGCGCCGAGCTGCGTCGAGCCCGTCCGCCAATGCGTCGGCGTCGAACGCCCCCAACGCCTCGATCAGCGCCCAGGCTTGCGCGACGTCCTTGGGCGCCTTTTGGCGCTGCGACGTGCGGCGTCGCGCGATCAGCAGCTTGTGGAGCGCGAAACGAGCCGGGCTCGGCAGCGTCACCCGCACGCCGCGACCATAGAGCGCCACAGCGCTAATCGGCTCGGCGATGAGAAAATCCATGAACGGCAGTGGCACGGCGAAAGCGCCGAGCCCCTTCACGAGCACGGGCTCATCGCGCCGGCCGGGCGTGGTGAGCAGATCGACTGAGAAGCCGGCGCGGTTCCGGTAGCGCTTAGGCGCCTTTTCGCCTCGCATATCGGCGCGGAAGCTCGGATCGGCCTCGTGCAGTAGCTCCTCCAGGGGCCGACCGAGCGCCGACAATCGGGGAACGGCATTCCTCGCGATCGACAGATCGACGTCGCGGGTCACGAGCGATGCGCTGGGCAGCATGTGCCCGACAATACACGGATAGCACTGATAGGCCGTTGTCCCCACCAGAACGCCGCCAGCCTCGAACAGCCCAGCGCGAGAGAGCGTTTCGAGCACGCGGCCGGCCTCCAACGGCGGCGCTGGGATGCCGAGGCGCTTCAGAGCGGACACAGTGCTGCGTCGCTGCCGAGCCTGTTCCATGTCGGCCCGGTAGAGCTGGGCTGACGCTTCGGCCTCCCGATCGCCAACAGTGCCTAGGTAGACCTGCCGCCGCCTCGAACCCTCGCGGATGGTCGCATAGAGCCGCCGCTGCCCGTTCTCCTGCCGGCGGGAGATCGTGCCGGGCACGCCAGCACCGGCCGCCAGCGATTGATCGAGGTCGGCGTAAAGGGTCAGGGCATTGAGCGGAATAGGGCGCTGCATGTCCTATCACATAATGCAGATTGTGATAGGATGCCAGCGCACCAGTGCCCTTGCACTTCCGATCAGCTTTCAGCGCGCCCGCTTTTGCCGCGCTGGGGCATCTTGAGCACGTTGCCGGTGGCAGTGGCGGCCGGCTCGCAATAGTCGGCCCATGCTTCCATGAGCGTCCTGCGCTTCTCCAGGGCATCCTTGCGACGATAGGCCCGCTCCACGCTGCTCCCGACGACATGCGCGAGCGCTGCCTCGGCAACGTCGCGCGGGAAGTCGGTTTCCTCACCGCACCAGTCGCGGAACGTCGACCGAAAGCCGTGAACGGTTACGTGGCTGTACTTCATGCGGCGCAGCACCATACCGCACGCCATTTCAGAGAGAGGATGCCCTGGCTTCTGGCCGGGGAACAGAAATCCATCGGCCCGCTCCAGCGGCTGCACCGAATTCAGGATCGCGATGGCGCGGGCAGAGAGCGGCACGCGGTGCTCCACCCCAGCCTTCATGCGCTCGGCCGGGATCGTCCAGACCTTCGTCTCGAAATCGATCTCGCCCCACTTCGCCCCCAACGGCACGCCGTCACGCATTTTGCGGAGCAGTTCGCCGGTCCGCGCAGCGGTTAGGATCAGGAACTCAAGGGCGGCCGGCGCGAGCCCATCCTGCTGTCGCAGCTCGGCTATGAACTTCGGCAGCTCGCTGTAGCCCATGGCGGCATGGTGCCCGCGCCGGAGCTTCTGGCGTCGGCCGAGCAAATGATCGAGAAGGCCGCGCCAACGGGCGGGGTTCTCGCCGTCGCGGTGGTTCTTGGCCTTGGCGGCGTCCAGCACCTTCTCGATGCGTCCGCGCACGCGCGAAGCCGTCTCGGCCTTACTCGTCCAGATCGGCTTCAGCACCGCAAGTACGTCCTCGGTCGTGATCTCATCGACGCGCTTTGGCTTCAGCTTCGGCGCGTAGGTTTCCAGCGTCGCCCGCCACTGTGCGCGATGCTTCTCGTTCCGCCATGAGCTTTCGAGGGAGGTGATCACTTCGTCGGCCTCAGCTGCCCCCGGTTCCCGCCGTCATGGTCCGACGGCGGGTGGCAGCCATATGATGGCACCTATGTGGTCGGTCGACGCCGAGCCGGAGGCGCTGATCGCGCGGGTGCGGCAACCGACCATGCCGCCGACATTGCCGGAGCGTGCGCACCGGCACGGCTCGACCGTCGGGCGAGATGCGGGGTCGCAGCCAGCCTGCCCCGCAGTTCGCTCATGTTCGCGCGCTCCGCTTCAGCGGCCGTGTGCCCAGTCGGCGGTGCTCCAGCGAAGCGCGCCGTTGTCTCGTACGATCCGGCCCAGTCCGGGGAACGGCATGTGCGTCGCCGCGATCAGCGCCTTCTCTTCGGCGGCACGCGGGAAGAACCGCTCCCGCATCAGGCTGGCCGCAGCGGGATCCTGCTCGAACACGAAACCGATACCGGAGTTGGCTGGATGGATTGCCGGGTGGAACAGCATGTCCGACACCATGATCAGGCTCTCGCTGCCGTCGGATATGCGGACACCGATATGGCCGGGTGTATGTCCGGTCAGATCGACGATCGACAACCCGCGA
The DNA here is from genome assembly GCA_964471635.1 of uncultured Hyphomicrobium sp. Taxonomy (GTDB): domain Bacteria; phylum Pseudomonadota; class Alphaproteobacteria; order Rhizobiales; family Hyphomicrobiaceae; genus JAKAML01. The sequence goes on along the minus strand of CAYYGO010000001.1, from coordinate 46,914 downwards.
GCGATCTCGCGCTCGCCGTCGATGCGATTGAGCTTGGGGTAGAGCCGAACGACTTCCGCCGATGCGTCGAAGCTGGACTTGAGGAAGTCGGGTGCGGCCGCACGCTTTGCCGGGTCGGTCCAGTGCAGGACATCGCGCCGGTCGGCATAGACCTCGGCGTTCGAGAAGACCTTACGGCCACCGGCCACGAGCCCGGATATGTGATCGAAGTGCATGTGGGTCAGCACCACCGCGTCGATGTCCTCCGGTTTCGCGCCGATTGCCGCCAATGCGGCCGGCAGACGACCGGTTTCGCCCAGCACTCCGGCCGGCCCGGTATCGATTAGGGTGAACTGGTCGCCATCACGTACCAGATACTGGTTGAACGCCAGCCTTAGCCCAGAGCTACGTGCAGCCGCGAGTTCACCGGCGGAACGTTCGATCTCTGCCGGTGTCCGCCCGGTGAAGTAGCCGTACGGCATGTCGGCATAGCCGTCCGTCAAAGCAGTCACCTCGAAGCGGCCGATCTTGATGCTGGCGCTCGGAGGGAGTGACTGTACCGCCTTCGGTGTGCGCGCCTGTGCGGTGGAATGCAGCATTCCGAAGACCGGCACGGCGGCGGCCGAAGCAGCCGCTAGATATGTCAGCAAATCCCTTCGCGACGTATGGACTGTCATTTTTGTCTCCAACAGTTGGTCACGTGCGCCGGGTACATGGCAAGGGCAGGATCCGGACGGAGAGGCGGTGTTGCCCATCCATGCCAAGAACTTGCCGGTGCAGCGGGTTGGTAGGAATATCGATTGTGCGAAATGGATTGTTCCACTACTCGGAATGATTGATGGATCGATTTCTCGCGCTTCAGGTCTTCGTTGCGGTCGTGGACGCTGGCAGCTTCGCCGGTGGCGGACGCCGGCTCAACATGTCGCCGCCGGCAGTGACGCGGGCCGTAAGCGAGCTCGAGCAGCGACTTGGAGCATGCCTTATCAACCGCACGACGCGCAGTCTGGGTCTAACAGAGGCCGGCCAGCGGTTCCTGGAGAGTGCCCGGCGGTTGCTCGCAGAAATGGAAGTTGCCGAGCAGGACGTCGCCGGCCAGGTCTTGGTGCCGAGCGGTCACCTGACGATCACCGCATCCGTGACGTTTGGACGGGTCGCCGTTACGCGCGTAGTGGCGGAGTTTCTGGAAGCCCATCCCCGCATCACCGCATCGCTTGTGCTCGTCGATCGTCTGGTCAATCTCATCGAGGAGGGGATCGACGCAGGGATCAGAGTAGGCGAGCTTCCCGATTCGAGCATCATCGCGCGCCGTGTCGGTGAGGTGCAGCGTATGGTGTTGGCGAGCCCCGGCTACATCGAAAGGCGCGGGGCACCGGGTACCTTCGAGGAACTCAGGGCTCATAGTGTGATCGGATTTACCGGACTTATGTCCGGTCGAGAGTGGTCGTTCCTCGACGGAGGTAAGCGGGTGGCTGTTGCGATTTCGCCCATGCTCGAGGTCAACGATGCTGCGGCCGCCTTTGCTGCCGCCGAGGCCGGTCACGGCATCACCTGCCTCTACTGCTACATGGCCGGCGAGGGCATTCGCTCGGGCCGACTGGTGCCCGTGCTGATGTCGCATTGGCCGGCTGGCGTGCCGGTCCACATCGTCTATCCCGACTCGCGCCTTCTGGCTGCCAAGGTTCGCGCTTTCGTCGACTGGACTGCCCCACGCCTAGCCAATGAATTGGTTCGCTTGTCAGGGTATTGAAGTGCCGCCGCGGCCCTGGAGCAGGTTCGGCCCAGGTGGAATTCGGCCCTGGTGGAATAGAGCCCAGCCTCGATGGCCTGCGCTAGGTCCTTGTTTCAGGATCTGATTCACACCTTCGATGGACGCGAAGCCGCTTCCATCTCAGACGATCAGGCCCTGGCGCTATCGGGCCGCGTTCATCGTGGAGGACGGCAGAGAGGTAGTCGCTTCGGTACGTCGATCTGTTGCGGCGTCTGCGAGGCCGGCACCCAGCCACATCGCCGCCAGCGCGACCCAGCTCGTGACCGCGAAAATCGCGCCGCCCGACATCCCCGCGCCCACCGCGCAGCCTCCCGCCAGCATGCCTCCGAAACCCATCAGAACGGCGCCGGTGAGGTAGCGCACCATGCTCGCTCCACCCTCGAATCCCTGCAGCCGCAGCTCGCCAGCGACGAGCGCAGCCAAGCCCGAGCCGATGAACACGCCGGGGACTAGACCGGTATCGAATTGCAGCGGAATGCTTCGGGCGTTGATGAGGCCCATCAGGGTATCGGCGGACGGCCCGGTGAAGGTGACGCTGCTGAGGCGGGTCGTTTCAAATGTGGTGAGCGAGAGCCAGTAGGTGACGACCCAACCGGCTGCGACGACGAGCCCTACGCTCGCGGCGGCGAGGGCCATACCCCTGGACAGGTGACTGTGTCGCGCGACCGCGACACCGGCGGCAAGGCACGAGAGGCCGATCAAAAGGCCCCCGCCCGACGATAGGCTCACCACCGCGAGCAGGCTCCGGGCATAGCCGCCCTCGAGCACCCAGAGTCCGGCGAGATACTCCCGGGCCGGGGCCAGCACGCCACGGAGCGAGGCCTGCGCGACGACGGTGAGGACGAGCCCCGTCATGAGCGCGCGCATGTTGCCTGTCGCCGACAGGATGAGAAGGCGGCTGGCGCAGCCGCGCGCGAGGATCATGCCGACCCCGAACAGCAGCCCGCCCAGTATGGCGCCCGACAGGCTCCCCGCGGCGGCAAGCTGCCGCGCCCCAGCGACGTCCAGCATACCGAGCCAGATTGCAGCCTGCGTCGCAGCGAGGGCGGACGAGAAGGCCAGCGCCCAGATCGCGACCGGGTGTCCGAGCGAGCCGCGCGAAAACGATATCACCGCCGACCTCAGACAGAAGCGGCTCTGCTGGCCGAGCGCGCCGAACGCGATGCCGACAAGAAGGCCCGCCAGTAGCATCACCGTGCCGTCGCCAAGACGCTCGACCGCTCTGTCGATGGCGGACATGGTGTGTCGCGCTCCCCGCGGCAACTCAGTACATGACGAGTCGGTACGCGCCGTCCTTGCGCTCGACGCGGCCGACACCGGGCCACGGCAGGTGGTAGCCGATCAGCGGGATCTTGTCGTGCGCGAGCATGTCGAGGGTGCGCTGCCGCGTGGCGATGCCCTTCTCGCGATCTATGTCGGCGCCCCATGGCCAGTCGGGCCGCGCGAACGAGAACACCGGGTTGGTCAGGACGTCGCCGCCGATCAGCAGCGTGTCCGATCCCGACCGCAGCAGCACGGACGCATGGCCGGGCGTGTGCCCGGACGTATCGAGTAGCGCGAGCCCGGGCAAGATCTCGGACCCGGCTGCTACCGTCTCGAGGCGGGATGCCAGAAGTTTCAGTCGCCGCACGGTGCCGGCGGCCATGCCCTGCAATCCTTCGGGCACCTCGTTCTCAAGGCCGGGCTTGAGCCAATAGTCGCGCTCGGTCCCGGTGATGAGGTGACGGGCATTTGGAAAGCGCGTGTTCTCCTCGAACGGGTCGATCACGCCCCAGAGGTGGTCGGGGTGGGCATGCGTGAACACGACGTGCGTCACGCTTCCGGCCGGGATGCCGGCGCGCTCCAGATTGTCGGCGAACCGTCCCAGCGTCGGCATGAAATCGGCGCCGCCGCCGCTATCGACGACGATGGTGGCGCCGGATGTCTTGATGACAGTGACGTTGACCTGCCCGGTCTGTGCTCCCGGCTCGACTCCGCTCGCCGCCAGCAGAGCCTCCGCCTCGGTCCTCGGCGTCGACGGCAACAGGAACGAGAGCGGGAGCGTCAGGGCTCCATCGGACACGACGACGATCTCGAATTGACCGAGGCGCAGCGTGTGATGGACCGGTGTGGCTCGTGCGGGGGCCCCCAAAACCGAGGCGGCGGTGCCCGCACCAGCTACTGCGGCGCCGATCTGCAACGCACGCCGCCGGGTGAAAGACTTGTCATAGAAGGCCATTGTCGGTGTTCTCCGCAGCCTCGCTTCGCGCGTCCGACCGATCGCCACGCTTCGCCTATCCGAAGACGTCTGCCGCGATGCCGTCGTACCAGCCGATGTTCTCGGATTGAGTCTGCTTGCGCTGGCTCGCCGTCTCGCCGGTCTGCGAGATGAAGTTCTCGACGGCGGTGATCTTGCCGTCCTTGTTCTCGTAGCGGCCGCCGACCTTCACCGTGTCTTCCGTGTCGATCATGCTCCAGCACGTATTGGCATAGCGCGGCGGGAACGACTTCGCTCCGGTCAGCGCCGCTCGCACCATCATCGCAGCCACCTTGGCCTGGCTGTTTGCGGAGAATGCCGACTTCGGCATGTCGCCGCCAACGCAAGCGTCGCCGACAATGTGGATATTGGGGTCGATCGTCGATGCCATGCTGGCTGCGTCGATCGGGCAGAATCCAGTCGTGTCGGCAAGACCAGCCTCGCGCGCGATCGCGCCGGCCATCTGGGCAGGGATGACGTTGACGAGAGCCGCCTTGTACGTCTCGAAGCCGGTCTCGACCGTGTTGGTCCGCGGGTCGACGGTCTTGATGCCGTCATGCACGCTCGGGGGCAGCCACTCGATCATGCCGGGATAGTGCTTCTCCCAGCCTTCCTGGAACAGCGCCTGCTTGGAGAACTTGTCCTTGGCGTCGAGCACCATGATCTTGCTTCTCGCGCGGCCGGTTGTCTTCAGGAGGTGCGCCATCATCGACACGCGCTCGTAGGGACCGGGCGGGCAGCGGAACGGGTTTGGCGGTGCGATCACGACAATGATCCCGCTGTCGGGCACCGCGTCTAGCTTCGCCTTCAGGAGCGCCGTCTGCGGCCCGGCCTTCCAGGCGTGAGGCATCGTCTCCTCGTGCGCCCTTCCCCAGCCCGGAACACTGTCGTACTTGAGATCGACACCAGGGGACAGGACAAGGCGGTCATAGGGCAGCGTCGAGCCGTCTGCCAGCCGCACCATCCGCTTTTCCCGATCGATGGCGACTGCCGCTTGATGGTTGAGGCGAACACCAACGCTCGCGAGCTTGTCGTACGAATGGGTGATCTGCTCCAGCTTCTTCAACCCCCCGAGGACCAGGTTCGAGTGGAAGCAGGTCACGAACTGTTTTGACGGCTCGACCAGCGTCACGTCGATGGCACCGGCGGCATCCTTCGCGATATAGCGCGCCGTCGTGGCTCCACCCGGGCCGCCGCCGATGACGACGACCTTCGCTTTGCCTTGCGCAACGGCGGGCGAGGGCAGTCGGGAAGTTGCGAGTGCGAGTGCGGAGCCCCCGGCTATGAGCGCGAGTTGACGGCGCGTCAGCATCTAAATCCTCCCGCTTCTATCTTTTTTAGACGGTATGGCGATCAACAGGCGGGCTTTGCCTGACCGGCCGCGCCGGGGCAAGGCCCGGACATCGGTGGCGATTGCTCGGCGACGGGTGTTCCGAGCGAGTGGAAGTATGCGGCAAGCGCGCCGATCTCCGCGTCGGACAGGCGGCCCGCAATCGTCTGCATGATGGGGCTTTCGCGGTCTTTCCAGCGATAGGAATTGATGACGGCCTCGAACGTTTCGACCGGCCAGCCTGTGATCGACGGGATGCCGTTATAGGCACCCGAGCGTTGGTGGCAGGTGACGCATTCGTACGCGAGGTATTCTCCGTAGGCGATGTCGCCGCCGCCGTTGCCGGACTGCGCCATGGCGGGGGGCTCGGACAGCATCGAGGCCATACCGACGAAGAAGATCGTCGCGCCGGACCGTCCCCGGTGCCGGCCGCGGACACCACTAATGCGAAGCATGTCGTCCTCTCGGCGGTTCGCCCCTCAGTCAACCTTGGGCCCGGACTTGTTGTCCGGTGTTACGTCGAGCATCCTGGCGTGTCCCGTGACCTCGACCGTCGTCTTGCAGTCCTTCATGCAGACATCCTTCCGCCAGAAGCGCTTCTCGGCGACCTCACGGTCGTCGTCGAGGAAGCCGGCTGCATTGGGCAACCGCACCGACGCGAAGTTTCTCTGGTTGAGCTCGAAGGCCGGCTCCTTCACCACTTCGTTGAGATAGAGGATGTAAGCCGTCACGGCGTAGATCTGGTCGGGCGTCAGCGACTGCGCGTTGCCGTACGGCATGGCGCGGCGAATATAGTCGAAGATCGTCGAAGGCGACGGCCAGAACGAACCAATGGTCTTCTCGGGGCGATCGTGCTTCAAGCTGCCATGGCCCCCTGCGAGAACCGGCCAGCGGTCGTTGCCCTGCCCGAACTCGCCGTGGCAAACCGCGCACTGCTCGATGAAGATGGCCTCGCCCTGGGCAACCGTGCCCTTGCCGGGCGGAAGTCCCTGCCCGTCGGGGCGGACGTCGATGTCCCAGCCCGCCACCTCGCCGGGCGTCGCCTCGCGGCCCAGCCCGAGCTTGCCTGCCGTGACGGGCGCCGCTGCGAGCGACGCGCCCAGAAGGAGTGCGACCGCCGCGACCCTATTAGGTGATCTCGACATTCTCGGTCTCCCCGTTCGCGCGGACCAGCCACGTCTGGATGCCGTTGTTGTGGTAGATGGAGTTGACGCCACGGACTGCGCGCAGCTCGGCCTTGGTCGGCTGCACATAACCGGTCGCGTCATGCGCGCGGGACTGGATCAGCAGCTCTTGTCCGTTCCAATCGAAGTCGACGTAGAATCGGGTGAGCGACTTGTCGAGAACCGGACCGTCGATGCGCGCCTCGCGCCAGTTCCGCCCCCCGTCCATCGTGACGTCGACCCGCGTGACGGGGCCGCGACCGGACCAGGCGAGACCGGTCAGCACGTTGCGGCCTTTGACCTTCAAGGGGGATTCGGGCGACGGGCTTGTCACGATCGACTTCGCATCCATGATGAACGTGAAGCGGCGCGACCGGCCATCGGCCAAGAGATCGGTGTATTTCGAGGTCTCCTCCCGGGCGAGCCACGGCTCGTCGCCGACCTCGATGCGGCGGATCCACTTGACCCACATGTTGCCTTCCCAGCCCGGCACGACAAGCCGCGCCGGGTAGCCCTGCTCCTGGCGCAGAGCCTCGCCGTTCATCTTGAAGGCGACGATGCAATCCTCGAGCGCCTTCGCGAGCGGGATCGAGCGGTTCATGCCGGCGGCGTCCCCGCCTTCGGCGAGCAGCCACTTGGCGTTGGTCTTGAGCCCCGCCTCATCGAGCAGGTGCTTGAGCAGAACGCCAGTGTACATGACGTTGTGCACCATTCCGTGCGTGAACTGGCAGCCGTTGAGCTGGGCGCCGCGCCATTCCATGCCGGAGTTTGCCGCGCATTCGAGGAAGTAGACGCGGTTGACACGCGGGAAGCGCTTCAAGTCGTCGAGCGTGAAGATCATCGGGCGCTCGACGAGGCCGTTGATCATCAGGCTGTAGTCGGTGGGGTTGATCTCGGCCGCGCCGCCGTGGTGGCGCTCAAAGCAAAGACCGTTCGGCGTGATGATGCCGTCGAGCTCGTGCAGGGGCGTGAAGTTTATGGAACTCTGGCGATCCGCGGTCAGCCACTCGACCGAGCGGCGCACGACGTGTGCCTCGTGCTTGCTCGGCTTTCCGTAAGGAAAGTCGGTCACGCCCGGACCGAGGTGACGGCTCCAATCCGCGACATTGGGCGGGCCATTGGCCGGGTTGGGGCCGTGTGGCGCCTTGGCGGCCGTTGCGGCCATGGCGCTGCCGCCGGCGGCGGCCAGAGCCGAGCCGGCGGCTGCCGTTCTCAGAAAGCGGCGACGATCCATGGCGGGCGATGTGGGGCGCGTCTCGCGCGGTGCGTCGGTCATTCGTGCCTCTCTGCCTCCCACTGGTTGGCTTGCTGCATCACGCGCCGACGATCCGAACCGTCTCGCGAGCGACAGCGCTGACGACCTTCTTCTCGGTGATGTGGTCGGACACGACGTCCCAGATCGCGGGACCCTCTGTATTTTGATTGATGCTGGCCCAGCCGGCGACGACATACGCCTTCGCCGCATCGATGGGCTTGCCCGAAGCCGTGAGCGTCATGCCGGAGATGCGGCTGCCGATCGGTTTGGAAATGTCGATCGTGTAGGACAGACCGCCCGTGCGAACCATGTCGCCGCCCTGCTGATAGAAGGGATCGGGGTTGAAGATGTTGTCTGCGACATCCTCGAGGACCTCGCGCAGCCGCTCGCCGGTCATGGTCATGCGGTAACAAGCGGGATAGGTCATCGCGGTGCCGTTCGTCACGTCCTCGAAGGTGATGTCGTCGCCCGGCAGCACGCTGGTGCCCCAGCGGATGCCCGGCGAGAGGGCGATCTCCGCATCGCGTCCGGCGAGGATCGCGTCGCAGATCACGTTGTCGAGCGTGCCGTCGAAGTTGCCGCGTCGGTAGAGCAGGGTGTCGGTCTTGCCGAGCACGCGCCGCAGGTCCTTCTCGTAGGGTGCGCGAACCTTGCCGATGAGGCCCGCCATCTCGGCGTCCGGCCTTATGGCATCGGAGAACACGGGGATCAGGCGGTAGCGGAAGCTCTTGATCGCCTTGCCCTGAACATCGAGGTCGAGGCGCGAGACGAACTTGCCGTTCGATCCGGTCGCGACGATGAGCGTCCGCCCCATCTTGGTGACCTCCGGCACGGCGTCGTGCGTGTGGCCAGAGAGGATCACGTCTATTCCGGCGACGACGCCCGCGAGCTTGCGATCGACGTCGAAGCCGTTGTGCGACAGCAGCACGACGAGATCTGCGCCGGCCGCTTTCACGGCGTCTACCTCGGCCTGCAACTCCTTGGGTCTGATGCCGAATGTCCACTTGGGAATCATCCAGCGCGGATTGGCGATCGGCGTGAAGGGGAACGCCTGTCCGATCACGCCGATCCGCACGCCGCCGCGCTCGAAGACTTTCGAGGTCTCGAACACCTTGTCCTCGAACTCGCTGTCGCGCACGTTCTGTGCGAGGAACGGGAAACCGAGCTTATCCACGATCTCCTTGACGCGCGCCTCGCCGAGCGTGAACTCCCAGTGCCCGGTCATGGCGTCAGGCTTCAGAAGGGCCATGGCGTCGACCATGTCCTGACCTGCCGATTTCAGCGAGGTCCAGCTGTTGGTCCACGTGTCGCCGCCGTCGAGCAGTAACATGTTGGCGGCTCGCTCGGCGCGGATCGATTTGACGATGGTCGCAATGCGGTCGAGCCCGCCCATGCGGCCGTAGCGTCTGGCGAGCTCGGCAAAGTCGTCATGAGTGAGGGCATGGGCGGCGGCCGAGCCGTCCGCGATGCCAAACAGCTTGCGGAACTCTGCGCCGACGACGTGCGGGACTTGGCCGCGCGCCTCGCCGACGCCGATATTGAGCGACGGCTCACGGAAATGTATCGGCACGAGCTGTGCGTGCAGATCGGTGAGATGAACCAGCGTGACATTGCCGATGGGCTCGAAGCGCAACAGGTCCGCCTCGGTGATCTTTCCCTCGGAAGCGGCGCGTGCGAGCGGCATCCCGGTGCCTGCCAGTAGCGCCGCCGTCGATACCGTCGCCGCAACGAAATCGCGCCTTGTGATCATGCACAGAAATCCCGTTCGCTGCGGCGGTTGCCGAGCGCTGAAAGCTTGCAGGTGTCGAAGAGGATCGGGGCGCGAACGTGCGCCCCCGCCGGCTCAGCCGACGGCGACCTTCTGCTCGGCCTTGTAGACGGAGCCGTCGTCGTCGAGCCACTCGAAGGTGAAGGTGCCGCTCTCGGGAACGCGCACGAAGAAGGACTGATAGGGATTGGCCGATACGGCGCCGTGCCAGTCGGCTTTCAGGATATCCTTGCCGTTGAACTTGGCGGTGAACTGCTTGATGATCTTTCGCGGGATCAGCTTGCCGTCCTTATCCTTGCGCTGGCCGCTTTCCATCTCGTGGCTGATCAGCGTCTTGACCTCAATGACCTCGCCTGCCTTGGCAGTGGCCGGCATCCGGACGCGAGGTGTGGGCGTGACGGTTGTCATGGTATGCAAATCTCCTGGATCACATCGTGAGGTTTGAAAGCGATCTTCGGGCCGGCGGGCATCAGCCGCCGCAGCCGCCGATGGTCACTTTCACTTCCTTCTTCGCGGTGTAGATCTCTCCACCCGACATCTCCGCCACGGCTACGATGTTCTGGGTCTGAGCGAGACGGATGCGGATCTGCGCCGCCGCCTTGGGGCTCATCGGCGTGAAATAGTAGCTCGCGACCTGCGGGTTAGGATTGCCCTCGGCGAAGAAATGGATTGCCTTCACGTAGTCCTTCTCGGTCATCGGGCTTTCGACCTCGAAGTTGAGCGGGACCACGAGACCGTTCTCGGCAATCGAGGGCAGGTCGAGCTTGATCTTTCCATCAACGAGCTTCTTGTCACCGAAGAGCTTCTTTAGCTCCGCGGAAACCTGCTCGGGTCCGGCCAGCAGGGACGGCGCAAGCGCAGTCAAGCCAGCCACGCCGCCGATTGTTGCGACGATGAACTCCCGCCGCGTGCAAGCGGCACCCAATTTCTGCATTCGGCCTCTCCCTGTCTCTGCTCCGCCTGCCGGAGCGGCATGGGCGGTCAGTCGATCTGCTCTAGTGGCCGGCATCAACGCCAGCAGCCCATTTTTTTGGGCCCGCACAAGCTCGGCGGACCGCCTCCGGTCGTCAATACATATTCAAATTAGCATATTGCAAATGGCGCTTGCAAGGCCTCTTTTGGCAGATTAACGTCAGATGCGCTACGTACTTCGCCGACACCAAGACAGCACTCTATGCTGCTGCGCAGCAAAAATGGGAGAAAATGTCAGACATGACGGGGTGGCAAACCAAATTCGTTGCATCGATTTTCTTGTTCGCAACTGCGGTAACTCCAGTATCAGCGCAGAATGCAGCGCTCGATAGCGAGAAAGAGATCGAGAAGTACAGGGAGATGATCAACGATCCGTTGGCCAATCCCGGCTATCTGAGCGTCGATCGTGGCGAACTGCTTTGGAAGACAGCGCGGGGGAGCAAGGCCGTCTCGCTCGAAGGCTGCGATCTCGGCGAGGGCCCGGGCAAGCTTGAAGGTGCCTACCGCAAGCTGCCGCGCTACTTCGCGGATGCAGACCGCGTCATGGACCTCGAGCAGCGCTTGCTGTGGTGCATGGACAAGATCCAGGGCCTCGACACCAAGGACGTGATCAGCCGCAAGTTCGGCGGCCCTGGCAAGGTCTCGGACATGGAGGATCTCGTCGCCTTCATCGCCAACAAGTCGAACGGCATGGTGTACGCGGTCAGCATCGCGCATCCGAAGGAGCAGGCCCTCTACGCGATCGGTGAGGAACTCTTCCACCGCCGCTCCTCCATCATGGACTTCTCGTGCGCGACCTGCCACGCCAACGAGAGCGCGCGCATCAGGCTGCAGGGACTGCCCAATCTGGTGAAGCCCGGCAAGCCGGCCCAGGAGACGATGGGTTCCTGGCCCACCTATCGCGTATCGCAGAGCCAGTTGCGCACCATGCAGCATCGGCTCTGGGACTGTTACCGCCAAATGCGCTCGCCGCCGCCGGAGTACGCGTCCGATGGCGTTACCGCGCTGACGCTCTACCTCGCCAAGCAGGCCGAGGGCGGTGCGATCAATGTTCCCTCGATCAAGCGCTGAGCAATGACGAGCAGGAGAGTTCTCATGACATTCTGGAAGTTCGTGATTGCCGCGGCCGTCGCCGCCGGCCTGTCTGGTGCGGACAGTGCGCGGGCCGTCGAGAAACCGTCTGCCGCAGCCGTCGATGCTGCGGTCAAGGGCATGTTCAAGAAGCTGCCCGAGGGATGGACCTTAGAGAAGCGCGTTCTACTCGACGAGACGCAGAGCATCTGCTCGGAGACGCGCAACAATCCTACGCCCGAGCAAGCCAGCCGGATCCAGGCGCGCGAGGCGGCCTCGATTGTCTTTCCCGCCGACGGCAACCTGATTGGCAACTGGAAGGACGGCGAGAAAGTCGCGCAGAACGGCCGTGGCGGGCAGTTCAGCGATACGCCCGACACGGTGAGCGGCGGCAACTGCTATGCGTGCCACCAGATGGCCGCGAAGGAGGTCTCGTACGGAACGCTTGGCCCGAGCCTGCTCGGCTACGGAAAGCTGCGCAACTTCAAGCCGGACGAGGCGAAAGCGGCCTACGCGAAGATCTACAACGCCCAGGCGGCCAATGCCTGCTCGACGATGCCGCGGTTCGGCTATCACAAGGTGCTGAGCGAGCAGCAGATGAAGGACGTTCTCGCTTATCTGTTCGATCCCGAAAGTCCGGTCAACAAGTAGCGGCTGCTGCAGGTTGACGTAGGGCGCCCGGACGGGAGCGGAGGATCATATGAAGAGCCCGCTGCTTGGCTTGATCGTCTCCGCTCTCGCCGCAACCGCGGTAACGTCTGCCGGCCACGGTGCGGCGCGGGCGGCCGAACTCGTGATGTTCGAGGAGCGGGGCTGCCCCTGGTGCAAGCGGTTCCACGAGGAGGTCGCGCCGGCACACCCAAAGACGGAGGAGGGCCGCAAGGCACCGCTGCGGGTCGTCGACATGCACGCGGAGCGCCCGGCGGACCTGACGTTCATCGCGGGCATTCGTGCCGCACCCACGTTCGTTCTCGTCGACGGAGGCCGCGAGGTCGGGAGGATCACGGGCTATCCCGGCGCCGATTTTTTTTGGGGCCTGCTCGCGGACATTCTCGCGCGGCTGCCAGCCGCTCAGGGCTCCGACGACGTGACACGGTGTCCGCCAGCGGAGCCGGCGCTGTCCGCGGTGCCGACTCGATGCTAATGCGAGAAGTGGAATTGGCCCGTGAACCACTGCGACAGGCAATACGGCCACGATGAACAACCTGCTCTCACGAGAGATCATGGCGGCACTGGGGAGCGACGGCGAGGTCTCGCCCGAGCTCCGGCAGCTTGTGAAGAAGGCGCGCAAGGCCAGCGAGTTCCTGAAGGCGCTGGCACACGAGAACCGCTTGCTCATCTTGTGCTTGCTATCGGAGCGCGAGCGGTCGGTGACCGAGCTCGAGACGCTGCTGTCTCTGAGCCAGCCGACCGTGTCCCAGCAGCTTGCTCGACTGCGTCTCGACGGACTGGTGGAGACGCGACGCGACGGACGCGCGGTCTACTACCATTTGGCGGACGAGGCGACGCGCCGCTTCATCGAGGCGATCTACCACAAGTTCTGCGGCGACTGCTGAGCGAGGGCCAGCGCGGTCGTCCCCCGGGCGGCTGTCGTGGCTTGCGGTCGGCGGACGCGGGTGAAGCCGGGCGGGCCCCATGATGGTTGCCACCATCGGCGGCTTGGCATGCGGCTTCGTGGCCGGTGCCGCCGCTCAATACGGGCGTCTCTGCACAATGGGAGCGATCGAGGACGCCACGATGGCCCGCGACCATCGCAGCGCCAAGCTCTGGATGCTGGCCCTGGCCATCGCTATAGCGTTTACCCAGACGAGCGCTGCGCTAGGTCTATTGGACATAAAGGCATCGATCCACGCGTCGGCACGGCTCGACTGGGTCGCGGCGCTCGCGGGCGGCGTCCTTTTCGGGCTCGGCATGTCGCTCGCCGGAACCTGCAGCTTCGGGATGCTCGTGCGCGCGGGATCGGGCGATCTGCGCGCTCTCGTCACCTCGGCACTGATCGGCATCACCGCGTTCGCATTCACGGCAGGGACGCTCGAGCCCGTTCGCATCGCCCTGACCGGCCATGCAACACTCGACATGGCCGACGCCGGGGGAGCCCTTTTGACAGGGCTTGCCGCCGCCGTTGCCGGCCGCTCCGCCGCCTCGATTCTCTGTGGCGTTGCGGTGCTCCTGCTGGTTTTGCCGGCGCTGGCAGACCGGCGCCTGCGGCGGCAGCCGAAGCGGCTGATCGCTTCGATCCTGATTGGCAGTGCGATTGCAGGCGGCTGGCTCGTTACGGCAGAGGCCGAGCGCATGCTCGAGCCGGTTCGGATCGAGAGCCTGTCGTTTGTCGCGCCGGTCGGAAGGCTCATTCTCGACCTGATGGGGCAGCCGGCGACATTCGCGAGTTTCGGCGTGGCCTCGGTGGTGGGCGTGGTGGCGGGTGCCCTCTGTGCGTCGGCGCTGAAGGACGAGCTGCGCTGGGAAGCATTCGACGACGCGCGCGAGATGCGCCGCCACCTTGGAGGCGCGTTCCTGATGGGCGTCGGCGGCGTACTCGCGAAAGGGTGCACGATCGGCCAGGGGCTCAGCGCTGCGAGCGCCACGGCCATGACAGCGCCGATCGTGATTCTCGGCGTGGTGCTCGGTGCGAAAGTCGGTCTGACCGTTCTGATCGAGGGGCGTGCGCCGTGGCAGAGGATGCCGCCGCCATAGCGGAGCCGAGACAGCGTCGTGCGCCTGACCCGGCGGCCGCGTAAGCCATCCGCCTTGCATAAGCGGCGCCGACGTGCTCAAGCGGCGAAGGCTGCCGCGCCGCCGATCAGGATCGCCGCTCCGACCAGAAACACGATTCCGGCGAAGACCTGCGTGAGCAACCCTGCCTTCTGGGCCAGGCGCTGGCTGAGGCGGCTGCCCGCCAGGCTTCCGACTGCACCGCCCGCCAGGAGCAGCGCGGCCATCTGCAAGTCGACGAGCCCCGACGCGGCGTAGCTCACCGATGTCGTCAGTCCGAAGGCTGTAACGGCCACGAGCGAAGTGCCGATGGCATTCGCCATCGGCATGCCCGTTGCCAGCATCAGGCCCGGCACGATCAGAAAGCCGCCGCCGATGCCGAAGAAGCCGGACAGCAGACCAACGGCTAATCCGATACCGACCAGCCAATGCAACAACTGAGGCGCGGTCTTCCACGAGAGCCGGACATCCGCGTTGCCCGTGCGGCTCGTGCCGCGCACCATCGACAGGGCTACGCCGATCATGAGCAGGCCGAACAGGGCGAGCAGGTGCTGGCCATCGATCGCTTTGCCTGCCTCGGCGCCGAGGGCCGAGCCGACGATGCCCGCGCCCGCGAAGACCCCGGCGCAACGCCACTTCACGGTCCCGTGCCGCACGTGCGCGATGAGGCCGATGGCTGCGTTGAGTGCCACCGCCACGGCAGCCGTACCGATGGCAACGTGCGGGGCCGCGACACCGACGATGTAGACAAGCAACGGCACGGCGACGATTGAGCCGCCCCCGCCGACAAGGCCGAGTACCACGCCTATGATCGCGCCGGAGCCGACCGTCAGGAGCAACGGCAGCAGTGTGATCGTCATGAGCCGTCTCCAATCGGGCCAGCCATTGCTGCCTGCCGGGTCCCGTCAGCCCGATGCCGCGGTGCTATGCGTGCGGTTCCACGGCAAGACGGCAAACAACTTCGCCATGCCGCACCAGCCGGTAGCGCCCGCGAACATCAGCCCGGCTCCGACAAACGCCGACAGGCCGATGAACCCGGGAGCGACGAGCAAGCTCAGCACGACGCCGAGCAGAACGAGGCCACCCGCCGCAAGCTGAACCTGCCGCTGGATCTCGATGGGCCGGCTGAGGTCGGCGATCACCGGAAGACCGGCCTTTTTCCAGTTCTCTATGCCGCCCTCGACGATATAGGCGTCGCACGTCGTGGACGCGGCGAGCTTCTCGGCATGGGCAGCGGTACGGTTCCCCGACCGGCAGTGAAAGACGACCGGGCTTGATCGGCTGTCGATGGCGGTGATGGCGTCGACGGGTGCACTGCGGGCGCCCGGGATACGCTCGCGCGCGTGCTCGTCGGCGCCGCGGATGTCGATCAGCAGGGCGCCGTCGTCGATCAGGCGCTTCGCTTCGCTGGGCGAAATGATGGGCAGGCTCATGACGTGGTCTCACTCCTTCCGGCTTGATGGCGGCTTCAGCTTCGATGGACTTGGCTTGGATGGACTTGGCTTCGATGCTTGGTCGGCGTTGGCGACGCGGCCCGGCGGTGGGCAAAAGAGTTGCTGCAGATGTCCAAGCAGCGTCTCGGTTCGCGCGTCGGCAATGCGGTACCAGAGCGTCTGGCTCTCGCGCCGGAAGGTGACGATGTTCTCGTCGCGCATTTTGGAAAGGTGCTGCGAGAGCGCCGATTGCGAGAGACCGACCGCATCGGCCAGCGTGCCGACATTGGCTTCGCCCCACTCTACGAGCTTGCACAGGATCATCAGCCGCCGCTCGTTCGCGAGGGCTCTCAATATGCCGGCCACTTCGGCAGCGCCGGCCTCGAATCTGGCGAGTTCGGCAGAGGATCGAGGCATGGTAGGCACTCTATGATTTAGTAGTTGCTAAATAAGCAAAAACTAATATGCTGTCAAGCAGGATTGAAAAGGAACGCCACCATGAACCATCACAACCCTGCTTCATCTGCGGCCGAGGTCCGCGCCTTCTTCGACGAGCCGACCAACACGGTGAGCTATCTGGTGCACGACCGCGCAACACGGCGCGCTATCGTCATCGACCCCGTGCTCGGCTTCAACCACCGCACTGGCAAGGCGTCGACGGCGTCGGTGGATGCCATTCTGGGGGCGGCCCGTAGTGATGGGCTCTCGATCGACTGGGTGTTGGAGACGCATGCACACGCCGACCACCTGTCGGGTGCGCCCTACATCAAGGTCAAGACCGGCGCCAAGGTCGGGATTGGCGAGCACATCCGGGAGGTGCAGAAGATCTTCCGGCCCGTGTTCAACGCGACCGACCTCAAGGGCGACGGCAGCGAGTTCGATCGGCTGCTCAATGATGGCGAGGTCCTGTCGATCGGCAGCTTGACGGTCGAGGTGCTGCATGTGCCGGGTCACACGCCGGCCGATGTCGCCTACAAGATCGCCGATGCTGTTTTCGTCGGCGACACGCTGTTCATGCCCGACTACGGCACGGCCCGCGCCGATTTCCCCGGCGGCAACGCGCGGCAGCTCTACCGATCGATCAAGCGGCTGCTGGCTCTGCCGGCCAGCACACGCTTGTTCATGTGCCACGACTACAAGGCGCCGGACCGCGATCACTATGCCTGGGAGACGACGGTGGCTGAGCAACGAAGCTGTAACGTGCACGTCAAAGACGGCGTCACGGAGGACGACTTCGTCACGATGCGGGAAGCGCGCGACGCCAAGCTCGAGGCACCACTGCTGCTGCTCCCCTCGATCCAGGTCAACATCCGCGCCGGAAGGCTGCCGCCGGCTGAAGCGGACGGCGTGCACTATTTGAAGATCCCAGTGGGGTTGACGGCGTGAGTGAGCGATGGGGCGGGGCACCGGCACGAGCGGAGGTGGTCTCGATGCCGGAACTATGCAAATATATGAAAATATTGAAACAATAGTGCCGTGTCTGGCAGGGTGGCGGTCGCCGTCGTGCCAGTCGACCCGCGCGACGTTGCGCGATGCCGAAAAAGGCGGCCGGCGCACAAAGCGGCCGACCGACTTGACGCGAGTCAGTCGGATGAGACGTAATCCGCACTCGGTCCGTCGAACCGCTATGCCGGTGTGCCAGACCGCGCACATTGCGGAGCGCGCCAAGCATTGCGCGTCGTCACATGAAGCGACCGAGAGGAGTTTCGAGAACGTGCACCGCGTGACCGCACCAGCCGGTTCATCCGCCGCAAGCGCGCTATGCCGTGCCGGGTGCCGAGCA
Source organism: uncultured Hyphomicrobium sp. (assembly GCA_964471635.1). Taxonomy (GTDB): domain Bacteria; phylum Pseudomonadota; class Alphaproteobacteria; order Rhizobiales; family Hyphomicrobiaceae; genus JAKAML01. The sequence continues at coordinate 29,444 of CAYYGO010000001.1, read as the reverse complement.
GCCGGACGTCGATCATGACCAATGAGAACCCTGGAGTATCAGCCGCCGGTTGGCCCGTCGCGGCGCCCCAGATCCTCGCTGCGATCCTCGAGACGGCGGTCAGCGCCATCGTCACCATCGATGCCGACGGCCTGATCCTGCAGGCGAACCCCGCGACAACGCGCATGTTCGGCTATCAGATGGAGGACTTGCTCGGCCGCAATATCAGCCTGCTCATGCCCGAGCCGCACCGGTCGCGTCATGACGGCTACATCCGGCGCCACCTTGCGACGGGCGCCCGGCGGATCATCGGCATCGGCCGCGAAATCGAGGGCGAGCGGAAAGACGGCTCGGTGTTCCCTATGCACCTGTCGGTGAGCGCGTTCGAAGCGGGCGGAGCGCACTACTTCACAGGCACTGTTGTCGATCTCTCCGAGCGGAACCGGCGCGCGGCGCTGGCCGAGACCGTGTTCGACCATGTGCCGGACGGCCTCGTGATCACCGACAACGACGACCGGATCGTGCACTGCAACGCCGCATTCAAGCGGATGTTCGGCGCCGAGGCGGTCGACCTCAACGGATGCAGTAGCGCCGGGCTCTATGCCACCACTGGCGACTTCGAGCGCATGCAGGCGCTTCGCGAGCGCCGCAGCGGTGCAGCGGCTGGCGACACGCACCAGTTCGTCGATGCCGCGTTCCGCCGCGTGACGGGCGAGATCTTCCCGACACGTACCGTCACCGCGACGATCCGCGAGCCCGGCGGGGCACGCATCGGCTATCTCTGCATCATCCGCGACGTCACGCGCGAGATCGCGCAGCAAGAAGCCTTGCGCAAAGCGCAGCGCATGGAGGCATACGGTCACCTGACCGGCGGCGTCGCGCACGATTTCAACAATCTGCTGACCATCATCATGGGCAACCAGGAGCTGCTGGAGATGCGGCTCAAAGACGAGCGCGACCTGGCGCTCATCAAGCGCGCGCAAGATGCCGCCGAGATGGGGGCGCGGCTCACCGGACGGCTGCTGACCTTCGCCCGGCGCCGCCAGCTCGAGCCGACGGTGGTCCATCTCAACGATCAGCTGTCCGGACTTGCAGAATTGTTGCGCCGGACCCTCGGCGAGCCCATCAACCTCGCCTGCCGGTTCGCGTCCGATTTGTGGACGGTGCGGGCGGATCAGAGCGAGATCGAGAACGCGGTGCTCAATCTGGCGATCAACGCACGCGATGCGATGCCGAAAGGCGGCTCGCTCGTCGTCGAGACGTCGAATGTCACCTTTGCGGTCGAGGATGCTGAGGCGACGGGCGGCATTCGCCCCGGCGACTATGTCAGGCTCTCGGTGTCGGATACCGGCACCGGAATGTCCGGGGAGGTGCTGGCGCGCGCATTCGAGCCCTTCTTCTCGACAAAAGAGCCTGGTCGCGGCACCGGCCTCGGGCTCAGCACCGTGTACGGTTTCGTGAAGCAGTCCGGCGGGCATGTGACGATCTACAGCGAGCTCGGGCACGGCACGACCGTGAATCTATATCTGCCGAGCGCGGAAGCGAAGGTCGCAGCAAGGCCTTCGGTTCGACCGGGGGAGATGCCGGCGCCGCGCCACGAGACGATCCTTGTGGTCGAGGACAACCCCGAGGTGCGCGAGGTCTCGATGGCGCGACTGGCCCATCTCGGCTTCGCCGTCATCGAGGCGGATAGCGGCCCGGCGGCGGTGCGCGTGCTCGAGACGGGTTGCCACGTTGATCTGGTGTTCAGCGACATCGTCATGGCGGGCGGCATGTCGGGCTTCGATCTCGCGGACTGGGTGGTCGTGCATCGGCCCGGTGTCAAGGTTCTGCTCACCTCGGGCTTCACGCCGGAAGTTGCGCGGGCCGAGGATGCGGGCGAGCAGAAGCTCAAGATCCTTCGCAAGCCCTATTCGCGCCAGGATCTGTCAGAGGCGCTGCGCGAGGCGCTTGGAAGCTAGATCAGGCTCGACCCTGATGGGTAAGCTTCCAGCCTCGGTGGCCTGCTCTGGCTGTGGTGCCTCAAGAGGTTGTTCCTGGTCAGGCCGAGACGGCTGATGGGCGGCAACTGGTCGGGACGAGCATGTGGCCTGTGCCGGTTGTAGCGGCGGAGCCATCTGGGCAGCTCGTCGCGGCGCTGCTCGGATGTCTCGAAGACTGTCGCGTAGGCGCACTCGCGCAGTGCGGTCTGGATGACGCGTTCGGACTTGCCGTTGGTCTGCGGCGGATAGGGCGTGGTTCGGATGTGCGTGACGCCGAGCCTGCTGCGGGCGCGAGCGAAGACACGGGACCTGTAGCATGAGCCGTTGTCGGTCATGACGCGGTCGACGGCGACACCGAGCGAACGGAAGTAGGCGACGGTGGCTTTGAGGAAGGCGACAGCGCTTGTCTTCCTCGCGTCCGGGAGAATGTCGATGCGTGCCACCCGCGAGCGATCGTCGACTGCAACGTGGACGAACTCCCAGCCGCCGCCGCGGCCGCTGCTCTGGCCGCGCCTGTCGCCGGTGATGCGATGCCCGGTTCTGCTGAATTTTCCGAGCTTCTTGATGTCTATGTGGACGATCTCGCCGGGCGCGGCGCGTTCGTCGCGTGGCCGTGGCGTTGCCGGCTCGCGCGAGGACAACTGGCTCAGCCCGCGCCGCGCCAGGAGCGGCGCACTGTGGTGGGCGAGAGGCCGATCTCGGCGGCGATGTGGGCCTGGGTGCGGCACTGGCGGCGCAGGGCCTCGACGGCGTCACAGGTGGCGGGCGGCGTCTGGCTCGGCGATGACAGAGGCCGTGACGAGCGATCAAGCAGGGCCCCGGCACCCCCCTCGCGGAAGCGGGCGACCAACTTGGCGACGGTCTTCGGCGTGGTGTTGAACGACCTCGCTGCGGCGGCGTTGGTCAGGCCGCCCTCGACGACGGCGAGCACCATGGCCTCTCGACCTTTGGGCGCGAGACGGGCATTCTCGTGGACGACCATTCGGTCCCCCGGCGCGACGTTGGTGCGTTGCGACTTCACCTTCCCCGGTCCGGACCGAATGGGCGACCTCCAGAGAGTCCACAGCTAGGCCGCGTGCGACGAGGTGGCTGCTCCCGCTAGAATCGAACGGATCATCGCGGCATCCTTCGCCGCTCTCAGACGCTCGAGCGTCGCCGGCTCACGGACCAGTCGCGAGATGCGGGCGAGCGCCTTGAGGTGATCGCCGCTCGCATGCTCGGGCGCCAGCAGCAGGAAGATCAGGTCGACCGGCTCGTTGTCATGGCTGTCGAACTCGATTGGGTCGTCGAGCCGGGCGAACAGGCACACCATGTTTTGCAGGGACTTGAACTTGACATGTGGGATCGCGATGCCGCGGCCCAGACCTGTCGATCCCAGCCGCTCGCGCTGGAGCAGCGTGTCGAAGATGTCGCGAGCGTCGAGCCCGGTGATCGCGGACGCCTTCTGTGCGAGCTCCTGCAACGCCTGCTTTTTGCTCTTGGCTTTCAACGAAGGGATGAGACCCTCCGGCGCCAACAGTTCTGTCAGGTCCATTTTTTAGCGTCCCACCAGTGGATTGGTCCCGTGTCGGCCGGGGCTTGTTTTCGTGCCGGTATCGCGATCATTCGCTGCCTTCCGGCAGACACGACCCATGTCGCCTCGACCGGGGCGCCGGCTACCCCTCGCAGCGTGAGGCGCCCGGGCCCGCGGGCAACCTCGGTCTGGCCCAGCCGCAACGGTTGCAGCGGCCGGGACCCGAGATCATCCACAGCCGTATACCCGGGAATTATTGCACCTGCGAGCGTTGTGCAGTGTCTTGGCGTTCGGCTCATCCTGGATCCCGAGGCATGCCCCGCAGACGCGCGATTCGCGCGCATCACCACTCCAAGCGACTGATATTAATTGCAAATTCTACTGCGATGCCAAGCGCGTCAAGCAGTGCCGAAGACACCACCAGATTGGGAAAAAATAGTGATCCGGGCGTGGTGTGTCAAATCACAGCAGCCCAAAGGTTAACAAAAACAGTCTCGCCAATGCTGCGGCGCAGCAGGACCGGTGTGCCCCAATCAGCCGGTGGCCCCGGTCGAGAAGCGGTCGCTCAGCTTCTTCTCGCGTCGCCGCTGGACGGATGAGGCAATCCGCATGCCTTCGCGGTACTTCGCCACCGTGCGCCGTGCGATATCGATGCCGTCCCCGCGCAAGCGCTCGACGATCTTGTCGTCCGACATGACGGTCTCGGGCGTCTCGCTGTCGATCAGCTGCTTGATCCGGTGGCGCACGGCCTCTGACGAATGCGCCTCGCCGTCGCCGGACGACTGGATGGCCGAGGTGAAGAAGTATTTCAGCTCGAAGATGCCGCGCGGCGTCGACATGTACTTGTTCGACGTGACGCGAGAGACGGTCGATTCGTGCATCGAGATGGCGTCGGCCACGGTCTTGAGGTTGAGCGGCCTGAGGTGCTGCACGCCATGGGTGAAGAACCCGTCCTGCTGGCGGACAATCTCCTCCGACACGCGCAGTATCGTTCGTGCCCGCTGGTCGAGGCTCTTTACCAGCCAGCTCGCCGTCTGCAGACATTCGAGCAGGTAGTCCTTGTCCTTGTCGTTCATTGTCGTCTTGGTGACGCGGGTGTAGTAGCTGCGGTTGACCAGCACGCGGGGCAGGGTGTCGCTGTTGAGCTCCACGATGAACCCGCCGTCGGCCGCCAGTCGCACCATCACGTCGGGGACCACCGGTTGCATCTCGACCGCGCCGAACTTGAGCCCTGGCTTCGGGTTGAGCTGCTTGATCTCGGCGATCATGTCGCGCAGGTCTTCCGGCCCTGCGCCGACCGCCTTCTTGAGCCCCGCCATGTCGTGATTGGCCAGCAGGTGCAGGTTGTCGAGGAACCGTGCGATCATCGGATCGTAACGGTTCATGTCCTTGAGCTGGATGGTGAGGCACTCGGCGAGCGAGCGGGCGAACACGCCCGGCGGATCGAATGTCTGCAGCGTATCGAGCACGCGCGCCACCGTCTCGACCGTCGCGCCGAGCTTGTCGGCCACGGGCTCGATCTCGGCGCGCAGATAGCCGGCCTCGTCGACGAGATCGACGAGATAGCCGCCGATCAGCCGATCGATGGGATCGGTCAGCGCCAATGCGATCTGTGCCGCGAGATGATCCTTGAGCGACATCTCGCTCGAGTACATTTCCTCGAGGTTCGCATCGTCCTCGCCGAAGTTCTGTGTCCGCTGGCGCACACTCGACCAGTCGGCGAGGCCGCCGGGTCCGCCGGCGAGATCGGGGTCGGTGGCACGGGTATCGGGAAACACGTTGTCGAGATCGGTGTCGAGGGCGACGGCCGGGTCGGCCGGTGCTCGCGCGAGGTCGAGCCACGGCTCGTCGAGACCAGGTCCTTCGCTCATGCCAGAGCTTTCGCCAATCCCCGTGCCTTCGCCCATGCCGACGTCATCGGCTGAGCCGTCGCCGCCGGAATCCGAGCCACGCTCGGCGACCGGCTCGTCCGTCCCGGTGGCGCGCGGGGGAGGCTCATCGGCCTCGTCACGCTCGAGCAGCGGATTGCGCTCGAGCTCGAGGTCGACGAACTGGGTGAGCTCGAGGTTCGACAGTTGAAGGAGACGAATGGCCTGCTGCAGCTGGGGTGTCATCACCAGCTGCTGGCCTTGTCTCAACTCCAATTTTGTCGTCAGCGCCATACCCGGTTCACCCTTCGCGCGTCGCGCGCATCGAGGCGAAGGTATAATCAACGCCCATTAACGAACATATCCCCGAGGTAGACCCGCCGCACGTCTTCGTTGGCTATGATTTCGGAAGGCTTACCTTGTGTCAGCACCCGACCTTCGTAGATGACGTAGGCGCGCTCGACGAGTTCCAGGGTCTCGCGCACATTGTGGTCGGTGATGAGAACGCCGATTCCGCGCTCGGTGAGGTGACGGACGAGCTGCTGGATGTCGCCGACTGCTAGCGGGTCGACGCCGGCGAACGGCTCGTCGAGCAGCATGAAGGCGGGGCGTGAGGCCAGTGCCCGCGCGATCTCGCAACGCCGCCGCTCGCCGCCCGACAATGCAATCGAGGGCAGCTTGCGCCTGTCGGTGATGCGGAACTCCTCGAGCAACTGGTCGAGTTCCTCCTTGCGCCGTCGCCGATTGGGCTCGACCAGCTCGAGCACGGCCATGATATTGTCCTCGACCGACAGGCCGCGGAAGATCGACGCCTCCTGCGGAAGGTAGCCGATTCCGAGGCGCGCCCGCCGATACATGGGCAGACGCGTCACGTCCCGCCCGTCGATGGTAATGAAGCCCGAATCTGCCGGCACGAGCCCGGTGATCATGTAGAAGACCGTCGTCTTGCCGGCGCCGTTCGGCCCGAGCAGCCCGACGGACTCGCCGCGGCCGACCGCCAGACTCACGCCCTTCACCACAGTGCGCTTCTTGTAGGTCTTCTTGATCTCGTGGGCCGTAAGCCAGCCCTCGGCGCCAAGCTGCTCGGGCGCCAGTACGTCGGATCCAGAGTAGTCATCGTACGTCACGTAGTCGCCGCCGTCCACGGCCTGCGCCGCCGACCTCGCAGCCGACGAATGTCGGCTTCCCGTGCCGCGTCTTGCCCCGCCCCAGGCGAAGATCCTCGGAATGCGCATGATGCTCATTGGCCCCGGTGGCTCACCGTGCGCCCGACAGAGAGCGCACTACGGCAGCCATGACGCGTCGCCTCATTCCACCTCATCTCGCACGCTCTGGTCAATTGGACGCGCCGCCGCCTCGGGTGGTTTGCGGGCCCCAGGCCTCGATCGCGTCGGTCGATTTCGGGGCGGCCCCCTTGGCAGTCTCACCGGGCTTCGTTCGCTCGTTGAGCCGCTTCGGATAGAAGATGGCGCTCGGGCGGCCGCTCACGGCCGGAACCTCGATCGCGGCGCCGGTGGTGCCAGCGGTCGGCGTCGGCTGTGCCCGTGCGGACCATGCGGCCGCTGGATCGGTCTCTATGACACTCTGCCCCGTCGTCATGTCGATCACGAGCCGCGAACCGCGCACCACGTTAGGGCCGGATGTCAGTACCACCTCGCCACCCACGATCACCGTGTTCTTCTTGGTGTCGAACGTGGCCCAGTCGCCGGTCGCCGTCTGACCGTCGCGACCCTGCATGACTACTGCCCGCCGTGCCTCGATGCGTTGCAAATCTGCGCCGCCCTTGCCGCCAGCCTCGTTGCGAGACGCGTCCGTGAGCCCGGCCTCGCCGCTGTAGAACGCCGTGAGTTCGGCGGTTCTCAGCGTCATCTCGCCCTGCACCGCCTTCACGTCGCCCGCAAACACCGCGGTTTTCCTGCCGTCGTTGATGTCTAGGCTGTCGGAATCGATGTCGACCGGCGCCGCAGGGTCGGTCTTGAACGAGGTGCCGAGCCCGCCCGCAGCCCCCCCGGCCACAACGGGCAGGGGGGCCGCGCCAGGTGCTGCTGCGCTTGTCCCACGTACAAACCGCGCTGCGACCCGACCAGGAGCGCCGCCGGCGCCCCCCCCCGGCGATACAACGCGCGTCCGGCCGCTCTTGCGATCGCTGGTCAGCCGTTGTCCGCGGATCTCGTTCTTGCCCTGCGTCAGCACCACGTTGCCGGTCAGCAGTACGGTTTCGGCTCGCTGGTCGATTTCCGCCTGGTCGCTACTCACGCGGCGGTCGGGCAGCTGCGTCATAACGACGTGACCCGCCAAATAAGCCCGCTGGCTCTCGGCGTCGAAATCAGCTGTATCGCTGGTCGCGCGCTCCCCGGTCGTCTGGGTCATCACCAACGGGCCGGTGGCGGTGATGCGCTGCACCCTGCCCTGATCGGGCGCCGCTGCGGCAGTCGCCTCCCCATTCGGCTCCCCTTCGGCCGGCGTTCGTCTGGTCGTTGGCAGGCCCGGTGCGCGGCCCGCATACGAGACGTGCAGATCGGGCGCCTCGATGGTGGCACCGCCCTGGGTGGCGCGCACATTGCCCGAGAAGACAGCGAGTTTGGTCGTATCGTTGACGTCGAGCCGGTCGGACACGACGTCGATCGGCCCAGACTGGGTGCCGAACGCGCGGGAAGCCGGGCTGGCGATCTTGGCGGCGGTGTCTGGTCGTGCCGGCGCGTCGCGGCCGTTGAGGAACGTGTGCACGCCGTTGGAGAACGTCACCTCGCGCGCCTTGTGTCGAAGCCGCATGGCGTTGGCCTCGACGCGCCCCGCTGTCATCTCGACCGCCACGGGCTCCTCGCTACTGACAATGCTGTCCTTGATCTCGACGGTCGCGCTCTTGAGCCGAGCCTTGAAGCCGGTGCCGGAGACGATGTCGATCTCCTCCGTCAATTCCAGCAAGCGCGCGCCGTTGTTGAAAACACCGCTCTTGGCCTTGAGATCGGTGCGCACCTGGCTGGCATCGATCAGATAACCCTCGATGCCGCCGAGCGTGACGAGATTGATGTCGGTCAGGCTCTGCTGCGCCGTCCTCGCCGTCACCACGTACCGGCCGCCATCGGCATTGAAGCCCTCATATCGCGGGTCGTGCATCGTCAGATGCTCGGGCAGAATCTTCGGCAGCTGCGCGTCGGGGAGGCCAGATATCCAGCCCGACTTGTGGGCGACGACGGAAAAATAGACACCGGCAATCGACAACGCGGCCAGCGGCAGCGCATAGCGCATTGCGGCGACGACGCGCGAGTGGCGCTTGGCGCGCCGGAAGTCCCGCGACCGGTCAGCGCCGCTGCCTATGGCGCCTCCGCCAGGGTGACCCGTGCCGTGCGCGCGCCACGCGCCGGTCTGCTGTTCGACCATGGGGGCCATTGATGCCGGGCCGCCGTTTCCGCTCTAACCGATCAGTGGTACCAACCCGAAACTCCAACGGAATTTGGGTGATATTGGGACCGAACTCAAGCGCCTCTTGCGCTGCAGCAACGCTGCCGGCCGCTCACGCGGGGATAAGGCTGCAAAACCACATACTGGCGACGGACGCGTCCCGCTGTCGACGGTCGCGCGATCCGTTCGATGCCCCGGTTGCGAATGCACGGCGACAGGCCGCCCCCGATGTCACTGCAACCGGGTTGCCGCCTCAGTGAGCGAAGATGTCGTCTTCCGTGAAGCCGGCGAGGTCCATGTCGGCCCGCACCGGCAGGAAGCGAAACGCCGCGTCCGCGATCGCGCGCCGCCCCTCTCGATCGAGCATGACGTCGAGCCTTGCCTTGATCGCATGCAGGTGCAGGACGTCCGCGGCCGCGTAGGCGATCTGCTGTTCGCTCAGCGTTGCTGCACCCCAGTCCGAACTCTGCTGCTGCTTCGACATATCGAGGCCGAGCAATTCGCCGGCCAGATCCTTGAGGCCATGACGGTCGGTGTAGGTGCGTACCAGCTTCGAAACGATTTTGGTGCAGTAGACGGGTGCCGTCTCCACACCGAGATAGGCCTTCAAAACGGCGAGGTCGAAGCGGGCGAAGTGGAAGATCTTCTCGATCGCCGGATCGGCGAGCAGCGCCTTGAGGTTTGGCGCTTCGTAGCGGCCCTTCTCGATCTGAACGAGATGCGCGCTGCCGTCGCCGGCGGAAAGCTGCACGAGGCATAGCCGGTCTCGCGCCGGCCGCAAGCCGAGTGTCTCTGTGTCGATGGCGACCGATGTGCCCCAGCGGAGGCCATTCGGAAGGTCGCCCTTGTGGAGCGTGACGGTGGTCTGGGGATTCGGGTCGGACACGGCCATGTGGGTTCCGATGATTGTGAGCCGGGCGTAGCGAACTGCAAGCGATCGCGAAAGCTGTCGGCCTGAGCGACCTCGGTCGGCATGCGTGAGCGACCTCGGTCGGCATGCGTGAGCGACCTCGGTCGGCATGCGTGAGCGACCTCGGTCGGCATGCGTGAGCGCGGCAGTGTCGACCGCACCGGGGCCTGACACGCGCCTCTTGACAACCGACAGCTACACGATGCTCACCCAGTCTGAACACCTGCGCCGGGTCCGGACCGGGCGTGGTGGCTCCACGGTATCGCGACTAAGCTGCCGATGCGTGCCGCCGCTCATGCGAAGGCAATCCGATTTCGACGAGAGAACGACTTTGGCTCGTGCTCTGGATGACGCTGCGGCGCGAGCCTTCGGTTAGTGGTGCCCAGAAGAGGACTCGAACCTCCACGCCTCGCGGCGCTAGTACCTGAAACTAGTGCGTCTACCAATTCCGCCATCTGGGCCAGAGCGCACCCGAATAGTGATCGCCGGACCGCTTGTCAATTGCGTGACCTGGGCGTGCCTGCGGCGCCGCACCCTCGGCCACGTGCCCGAAAGGGGACCTCGCGCCCGCCTCCGTCGGTAGGAGTTACGCAGCCGCTGGCCGCAAGCTGTCCGAAGGAGTGACGAGGGTCTGGCTTCACAGCGGTCGGATGCGTGTGTATTGCTCGGCGCATATCGCAGTGCGGCTCGGGAATGGTTGGGAACGATGACGGGACAGCTCAGCGGCAGGCTTGCGACGGTGTTCGGGGGCTCGGGCTTCGTCGGGCGGCATACGGTACGCGCGCTGCTGGCGCGCGGCTGGCGCGTCAGGGCCGCCGTGCGGCGCCCGGATCTGGCCGGCCATCTGCAACCGATGGGCGTTGTCGGTCAGATCCACGCGGTGCAGGCCAATCTGCGCTATCCCGATTCGGTGCGCGCTGCGGTCGAGGGCGCCGACGTCGTCGTCAACTGTGTCGGTGTGCTGGCAGCCAGCGGACGGCAGACGTTCGACGCGCTGCACGCGTCTGGCGCGGGCGCTGTCGCCCAGGCAACGCGAGCCGCGGGTGTTGGTCGCCTTGTCCATGTATCGGCGATTGGCGCCGATCCGAAGTCGAGTGCCGACTACGCCAGGAGCAAAGCCCAGGGCGAGGCGGCGGTGCTGGCGGCGTTTCCAGAGGCCGTCATCCTGCGCCCGTCGATCGTGTTCGGCCCAGAGGACGAGTTTTTCAATCGCTTCGCTGCCATGGCCCAGAACGCGCCGCTGCTGCCGCTGGTCGGCGGAGGCCGAACCCGCTTTCAGCCAGTGTTCGTCGGCGATCTCGCCCGCGCCATCGCCAATGTCGCCGAGGGTGCCGGCAAGCCCGGCACGGTTTACGAGATCGGCGGTCCGGACGTGATGAGCTTCAAGGAGTTGCTCGACCGCACTCAGACATGGTCGGGACGGACGCGCGGCTACTTGCCGCTGCCGTTCTGGCTCGCCAAGCTGCAGGCTATTCTGACGTGGCCGCTGCCCAACGCGCTGCGACCGATCACGGTCGATCAGGTGCGCATGCTCCAGCACGACAATGTCGTCAGCCGAGCCGCCAGTGACGAAGGCCGCACGCTGGCGGCACTAGGCGTCGTCCGGCCTCATGCTGTCGATGCGCTCGTTCCGGCCTATCTCGAGAGGTTCCGGCCGCGTGGCCAGTTTGCGAGCTACCGCGGCTGAGTCCAGTGCCGTTCTGATCCCGATCGGCATCCGCCCACCAGCCTTAACGTCGATCTGCAACCGCCCAGGAATTCATCGGCGGGCACTTGTGCATCCGCATCAAGTATTGCAGTTTCACGCCCGCACCGGGGCGGTGCACATTGATTGTTAATGGAAAGGTTCGGACGCAGTGCGTCCGTTTTTCGGGGCGGAGCGCCAGTTGGTTCAATTAGCGTCCTACTGGGAAGGCCCCGCGGGCTGGATGGAGCGGCTTTGCGTCCGCTCGATGCTGCGCCATGGCCATCCGCTGACGATCTACAGCTACAAGCCGGACGCCGTCCGCGCGCTCGATCTCGGCGCGGATGTGCAGGATGCGCGCGACATCGTGCCGGAGAACCACCCGATCAATCGCTATCGCGCGGTCGGCCGCTTCGCTCTCATGAGCAATCTGTTCCGGCTCGAGCTGCAGCGCCAGTCGCGCGGCATCTGGGTCGATCTCGATTGCCTTTTCCTGAAGCCGCTGGCTCCGACTTCGCCCTACGTGTTCGGCCGCGTTGCAGGCCTCAAGCTCAATGGTGCGGTGCTCGGGTTGCCAGCCGGCGCTCCGATGGTCGAGGACTACATGTCGTCGATCACCGCCGTGCCGCTCCGCACGCCGTGGGCAACGCTCCGCCGCCGCTTGTGGCGTGATCTCGAGATCCTCACCGGTCACCCCATGCCGCCGCCGGCCGTCCAGACCAACATCGGGCCCCGCGCATTGACCTATTTCGCCAAGAAGCACGGCGTTCTCTCGCATGCAGTCGCACGCGACGTGTTCTATCCGGTCGGCACCTCCGACGCCCACGTCCTGGTCGACAGCGACGACAGAAAGTCGCGCGCGGCGATCACCGACAAGACCGTGATCGTGCACCTCTGGCATGGCCAGCTGAAAAAGATCGATCTGTTGAAGCCGACGCCGCCGGCGTCGAGCTACGTCGGCAAATCCCTGAAGGAGCACGGCCTCGTCTAAGGCAGGGCCGCGACCTGCGATCAGCCACGTCCTGCCGCAAGCCGCTCGTGAAGGGCGCGCAGCCGCGCGACAAAAACCTCGGGCGACAGCTCCCGCCGCACGAGATCCAGTGTCGCAGCGCCGGCGGCGTCGAGACGCGTGCGCGACGCGAGCAACGGCTCGAGAGCCGATGCCAACGCCACTGCATCGCCCGGCGGAACGATCCGCCCCGCGTCCGACCCCGCGATGTAGCCTGCCGAGCCGCAATCGGACGAAATCACGGGCACGACCCCCCATCCCATGGCCTCTACCGGCGCCGAACCGAGCGGCTCCTTTGCGGCGGGCAGCACGCAAATGTCATGCGAACGGTAAAGCGCTGCCATGTCGCGGAACGGCACGTCCTTGCGCATCTCGACCCGCCCGGCAAGCGCAAGTGAGCCGGCGCGCGCCGTCACCCGCTCGACATTGGTATCCGAGCCGTCCCGCACGCCCGCGCCCGTCGATCCGGCGAGCGTCACGGTGAAATCGTGGGCGGCCGAAAGCCGCTCGAGCGCATCGAGCAGCGTGACGTGATTCTTCCGCGGCTGGCTCAGCTTGCCGACGCACAGGATGCGGGTGCGCCCGCCCGGGGCATACTCGCGCTTGTCGACATCCGGTCCAATACCAACCGGCCACGGTAGGTATGTCGCGGCAGGATCGGCTGTCCGACCGTCTCCGGGCAGGCCCGGCACCGGCGTCATGCGGTGGGAGGGCTTGCCGCGCAGCCTCTCTCTCAGTGCCACGAAGGTCGAGCGCGGTGCGCGCCGGTACGGCTTCTGGTCGTAGGCCACCAGGGTGCGGCCCTGCAGTCGGGCCGCCCACCCCGTTGAGCGCGAAAGTTCGCCGGTCTCGCGCAGCACAATGAGGTCGGGCGCCAAGGCGGCGAGCCGCCGCGAAACGGGTCCGAACGCCGCCTCACTCCCGGTGACGATCTCGGGCACAACCACGCTGTGGTCTTCGAGCGCCACAGCGTCCGAGCACCAGATGGCCACGCGGATGCCCGCGGCGACCAGCGCCTCGGTCGCAAAATAGAGGTTCGTGTGGAAGCGCGGGACGACGAACACGATGCAGCTGAGCTCGGTCATGGCCGCACCTCGGCCATTGCACCGGCTTGCCCGGCTGCGAGCCGTTCGATGGCAGCAACGAATGCCGCCTCGGAGTAGCCCGCGACCCGTTCCGGGTCGACTGCCGGCGGCACCGCCGTCACGCGTCGCAAGGCATCCGCCAGCGCGGCGCTGTCGCGGCACGGCACGAGGAACGGCGCAAGCGGGCCGGTCAGAAGCTCGGCCGGACCCGACGGGCAGTCCGTGCTGACGACCGGGGTGCCGCAGGCCATGGCCTCGATCAGAACGTTCGGCATGCCTTCGTAGTCGGATGCCAGCACGACCGCTGCCGACGACTTGTACCACGGGAACGGATTGTCCCGGAATCCCGCCAGCGTGACTCGGTCGAGCAGCCCCATGGCTTGCAGCAGGCGGCTGAGACCCACGCGGTCGGCGCTCATCAGCACCAGCCGGTGTGGGACACCGCTGCGCACATAGGCTTCAAGCAGAAGATCGTGCCGCTTCTGCGGGTTGAAGCGGCCGACGTGGAGGATAAAGGGTTCAGCGGGCAGGTCGGGCTCCGGCGCCGATGCCTTGGCCGCGATGGCAGTGAAGTCGAACGGGTTCGCGATGACGGCGACGCGCGTGTCGGCACCGAGCATGGCGCGGAGGTCTGCGGCCACACCCGCCGAGACCGAAATCAGCGACCGGCCACGGTAGAGCCGGGTCAGCGCCGCGTGCCGCTGCCGGGCGAGCGCTGGTTTCGTCTCGGCCAACCGGGCCAGAGTCGCTGAAAGCGTATTTGCGACGCGGTGGTGGACGTTGTCGATCCGGGCCGCCGCAACCACCTCATCCGCAAGGGTCAGCGTCGAGATGACGAGATCGAAGGGTCGCGCGCCGCGGTTGGCGGCGCACCAGCGCCTCAGCCGACGTCCGCTGTGCCAGATGCCCATCCGTCCCGATCCGAGCGGCGAGCGGCCAAGCACATGGATCTCTACGCCCGGGGGCGCCGTGTAGTCGCCCTTCGCCTCGAGCAGCATCAGCTGCGCACGGTGGCCGTGCTTCACCAGCGCGGCCGCGTACCGTAGCATCGCCCCTTCCGCCCCGCCTCCGGCAAGGTTTGGAACCACCAGCAGCACGTCGAGGGCGCGGCCCATGGTGCGCCTCAGCGGCGGACGGCGATGGCGTAGCCCCGCTGGTCGGACGGCTGGATGCGTTCGATCGCGTAGGCGCCCTCCGCCGTGATGCGGTCGAGCGCCTGCACCACGCCGTCGAACTTTTCGGGTGTCACGTCGTCGAATACGATGACGTCGCCCGGCCTCTGCCGTGCCTTGACGTAGGCATATTCGCTCAACACGTCTTCGAGCGTGTGCGCTGCATCGAGGAAAGCAAAGCCGATGCGTGCGAGCCCGAGCTTAGCGAGGCCCTCACCTGTCGCGCCCTCCACGAAAACGATGCGTGCCAGCAGCTCGGGGTAGGCGGCGAGCAGCGTCTGGCGCGTCCTCGGCCCGTCGTGGTCGTCGATGCAGTTCCAGAAGATGGCGGTATTGTGCGGCAGCAGATCGACCGTCACCGCGTGGCCGGCGACCTTTGCGTCTGCCAACGCTCGTACCATGCAGAGCGTGGCATATCCGCGTGCCGTCCCGGTCTCGAGCACCGTCACGTGGGTTCCGGCCGGCTGGCGTGCGGCGTAGTCGCGCAGGTACGCGTAGACAAGCCGTCCATGTGCATAGTTGAGCCGGCTCTTCTTGATCACGATCTGGGTGTGCAACGCCACCTCGTCGAGCCACGTCCGGTCGACCGCATAGCCGAGCTTCGCCTCGACTGCGTCGATCTCGGGATAGACCGCCGATTTCGCCTCTCTGTGGAGTGCCAGATAGGCCTCGCGGCTGGCGCGCGGCTCGGTGCCGAACGGGTGCGGGCCCGGCCATTTGCCGGATTTGCCGGAACCGGGCATCAGACGCGCCTTGACCTTGTCCAACAGACCGCTGCCGCTCATTCGCCACCCGTTTGAAGTCTCGTTGCGCCTTGCCCGTCGAGCGTCTAGACCGGGCGTCCGGATCGTTTCGACCGACAAAATTGGTCGGTCGGACCGGCCGAGCCGAGCCGTTCACGCTGGGCCATGGAAGCGGGTGCGAGCCCGCCTCCATCCTCTCGGCGTCCGGAGGTGAGCTAAATCATCAGGGCGAGGCGATGTCAAAGTTTCGCGGCTCGGAGAAAGCAGCGGGTCGGTAATGGACGAGGCGGACCAACAACAGCAGCGTGCCGGGCCGCGCCGGGACGGCACAGCGCTCGTCTGCCAGCGCCTGTCGGGCGGGCTGGGCAATCAGCTTTTCCAGGCTGCGGCGGCCATGGCGCTGGCCCGGCGCTTGGGGGGCCGTCTGGCGTTCGATCTCCGCCGCTACAAGGCGGGCGCTCTGCGCAAGTTCGAGCTGTCGCCGTTTCCGACCGGCGCCGAGATCTGGGAGCCGAACCTTGGGGCGCGCGATTTCGTGCAGCCGTCGGCGGTTGCCAGCCGCCTGCTCGGTCGCCAGCCGGCGCCCTGGGGATGGCACGGCCGCGTCTACCGCCAGCCGCATTTCGGTTACGATCCGGCGTTCGAGACGCTGGCCGGAGACCAGTACCTGTTCGGCGTCTTCCAGTCCGAGCTCTATTTCAGGGGCGCCGCCGACCACGTCCGCCGGGTTTTCGACTGTGCGTCCCACGCCAGCGACGCGGCACGCGCGCTCTCGGCAGGCTGGGCCGGCGAGGATCGCACCAGCGTCCACATCCGCCGCGGCGACTATGCGTCCGACGCGCGCAACATGGCCAAGATCGGGGTTCTCGACGACGCCTACTACGAGCGCGCCATCGCGCTGATGACGCAGATCGCCCCGAAGACGCGCCTGACATTCTTCTCCGACGATCCGGCCGCTGCCGCCCGCCTGGCCGAGCGCTTCCCCGGCTCGGAGGTCGTGCGCGGCAAGACGGCCATCGACGATCTTTATCTCATCGGCCGCTGCTGCCATCATATCAATGCCAACAGCTCGTTCAGCTGGTGGGGCGCTTGGCTCGGGCCGGGCGGCACAACCATCGCGCCGCGCCAGTACCTGACGCCGGCCCGCCTCGTGACCACCAACATCAGCGATCTGTTCCCGGTCGGGTGGGTGATCCTCTGACGGCGTTGTCGTGGCCGGCTGGTGTGTGCTTAGGTCTGCCGCCTTCGAGCCTCCGGTGCCGTACCGGGGTTTCGCTCCACGTTCCTGCCGCCCTCGTCGAGGAGAGGATCAGATGTTTCGCGCATTGATCGGGCACTACTACCGCGTCCGGGACGCGCTCGGCTTCAAGACGAAGCTCTACAACTACGAATCCTACGAGGCGTATCGCGCGGCGCAGATTGCGGGCAACAAACGCAAAATCGAGAACGTGTTCGTCAAGGAGCCGAACATCGCCCGCATCGCCGCCTTTGCAGAGGGCCGGCTCGGTACCGTCGGCTCCGTGCTGTGTCACGGGACGCGCAATGGCGCCGAGCAGTCCTTTTTCCGCAAGCACCTCAAGGGCGCGCCCCGCATTCTCGGCACCGAGATCTCCGATACGGCCGCCCAGTTCCCCGACACGGTTCAGTGGGATTTCCACGAGATGAACCCGGAGTGGGTCGGCCAGTGGGATCTCGTCTACTCGAACAGCTGGGACCACGCCTACGATCCGGAAAAGGCGTTCGGCAATTGGCTGAAATTCCTGTCGCCGCGCGGGCTGCTCATGCTGGAGCACACCAAGACGCACGAGCCCAAGAAGGTGTGCGAGCTCGATCCGTTCGGCGCCAGCGTCGACGGCCTGGTCGCGATGCTGAACCGGCTCGGTGCGCCCGAGCGCAAGGTCATCGCCGTCATCGACGATCTGCCCGACCAGCGGAAGAAGCAAAAGGTGGTCGTGGTCGGCCCGGTCTCGGCCTGATCGGCGGGTCTCGCAGAGCCCTACGTGCCCAAGCCTCAGTCGCCGAGCTCTCTCGCGGCGATTTTCCGGCGGAGCCGCCGCGGCCGTTGTCGGCCCAGTAGATCGAGTTTGCCAACGCGCGGTCCACAAGCGCTGTTCTGCCGGCGCCTAGGGCTACCCATCGCGACGCTTGAACAGCAACTTGTAGTAGCTTCCGCCCGCCGCTTTGCGGGCGTCGGGCTGGTTGCGGAACTTGGCGTTCTCGTGCCTCACAATGAGATCGAAGCCGCGCGAGGCCAGGAACGTCTCGATCGCCGAAGCGCTCGTCGATCCGACGTAGGCCTCGAAATCGGCCGCCTCGGTCTCGATGTAGCGGAACCCTTGCAGCAGCGCCGCCGCTCCCTCGAGCACCATCAACTCGGAGCCCTGCGTGTCGAGCACCAGCGTGTCGTAACGGGCGATGTCGACGCCGGCCTGGGTCAGTGCCGTCGGCAGCGTCTGCGAGGTCATGGCGATCCGCTCGACATAGGTGATGTCGGGCCACACGTCCTTGTGTCCGCCGAGCTCGAAGATGGAGGACGACGCGCCGGCGTTGCTCGCAACCTTGAACTCGTAGGGCGCCCCGTCGCGGTCCGTCACCAGCGCCTCGATGGCAATCTGGTCGCGGTAGCCGCGGATGTTGTCGACGAGCTTCCGATACACCGACGGGATTGGCTCGATCCACACCACGGAGAGGCCGTGCTTCCGGTAAAGATCGCGCTCCTGGCCCGAGTTCGCACCGACATGGATCACGCCGCGGCAATCGGCCAGAAAGGCGTTCTTGCCTTTCGCGAGGCCAAGTCGCCAGGAGAGGCGGCGGAACAGCTTGGAGATGTCGCTCATGCTGGGGCGCCGTTTGCCGGTTCCGCTGTGGCGTCTTCGGCCGGGGCATCCTCGTCACCGGCCGCGCGCAGCGCCTGCGAGGCCACCAGTGCGGCATAGGCGCCGCCCTTGGCCAGCAGCTCGGCGTGCTTGCCGGTCTCGACGATGCGGCCTTCTTCCATGACGCAGATCATGTCGGCACCCTGCACGGTTGCAAGGCGGTGCGCGATGACGAGCGTGGTCCGGCCGCGCGTGAAGCTCGCCAGCGCGTCCTGGACCAGCCGCTCCGACTGCGCGTCGAGTGCGCTCGTCGCCTCGTCGAGGATCAGGATCGGCGCGTTCTTGAGGATCGCGCGTGCGAGCGACAACCGTTGACGCTGACCGCCCGACAGACGGTGCCCGCGGTCGCCGATCACGGCGTTGTAGTCCCCCGGCATCGCTGCGATGAACTCGTCCGCGGCCGCGGCCTTTGCCGCCGCCACGATGTCGCTCTCGCCCGCGCCGAGCCCGCCGAGCGCGATGTTGGCGCGCACCGTGTCGTCGAACAAGGTCACATCCTGGCTGACGACCGAAACCGCATCCCGCAGCGACGCGAGCGTGACGTCGCGCACGTCCTGGCCGTCTATAGTGATCCGGCCGCTATCGACGTCGAACAGACGCGGCACGAGGTTGGCAACGGTTGACTTGCCCGAGCCCGAGCGTCCGACCAGCGCAACCGTCGTTCCGCCGTCCACCGTCAGCGTGAAGTCGCGAACGGCGCGCGATGCCTCGTCACCGTCGTAGCTGAACGAGACCCGCTCGAACACGATCCGTCCGCGCCCGACCGAGAGGCTCGCGGCGCCGGGCTTCTCCTTGATCGCGGGTGCCTCGTCGAGGATCGCGTACACGCTTTTCGCCGCGGCCAGTCCTTCCTGAACCTTGCCCGAGAGCGAGCCGAGCGCGCGGATCGACTGCGCCGCCATCAGCAGTGCTGTGACGAAGCCCATGAAATCGCCGACCGTCGCGCCGCCGCTCGAAATGCGCATGAAGGCGAAGCCGATGACACCGGCTACCGCGACGCCGCCTAGCGCCTCGAGCATTGGATCGAGGCGGGCCCTCGTCCGCACGGCCTTCATGCGAAGGCGGAAGATCTCCTCGAAGCTGCCGTTGAGCTTGTCGGTGGCATAGGACTCGAGCCGGAATGCCTTGATGAGCCGCGCGCCGCCGAGTTTCTCGGCCAGTAGCGACGTCATCTCGCGCAGCTCGCCCTGCGTTTTGAACGCCACCTTCCTCAGCTGGTTGCCAAGCAGCACCACCGGGATCGCCGCCAGGGGGTATATGCCAAGCACGATCAGCGACAGCAGCGGATCGAGGTAGATCATAGAGCCCACCAGCGCCGTCACCGTCAGCACGTCGCGCACTGCCGTGTTGAGCGCCGCTATGACGGCACCCTGGATGACGCCGATATCGTTGGTCAGCCGCGACATGAGCTGACCCGGGCTCTCGCGCGACAGCCGCGCAAGATCCGCCGCCATAAGATGCGCAAACGCCTTGCGTTGAATGTCGGTCGTCATGCGCAGCACGATGCGGTTCGTCGTCACCGCCTGCAGATACATGAGCGTGCCGCGCAAGGCCGTAATGCCGATGATCGCGCCGAGGATCACCGGCAGGATCGAAGGGTCGCCCTTCATCAGGCGATCGAAGGAGTGCTTGATGATCGCCGGATAGGATCCGGTTGCGGCGGCGAGCAGGGCCATCAGCAAGAACGACAGGGCAAGTTGCCGCCAGCGCGGCCAGACCCAGTCCGTCGCGAAGCGGCCGAGCAGCCCACGCGTATCGGCGTCGAACGGCAGCCGCTTCGGGCGCTTTACCGCCGCACTTGGTTTCGCGTGCTTCGTCGTCGCCAAAACGTCGCTCTCTCTCCGCGGCGAGGACCACCGCTCCCAACGCCAATCTGGGGTTAGGCCAGCGGGCTTCCAGGCGCAAGGGGTGCGCGACGACTGGACCGATGAGAAGGGCGCTCCGGTACGTTCCGGAGCGCCCAATTTCAAAGAAGACTGTGTTGATCGTCATGCGTGGCGCGTCGGGCACGGATCCGCGGTTCCAACCGCTCTCTGCCGGCAGCCGAGCGCCGACCTTCGAGCGCTCAGTGCAGACTGCTGATCTCGAGCTCGTCGCCGATCGCATGTCCGACCGCTGCCTGCATCGTGTCGGTCAGCGCCAGCGGCGTTCCGTCGGCGGCATGCAGCGAGTAGAGGTTGATCCCCTGCGGCAGCCCCTCGACGGCCGGGAACATGCGCCGCGCCTCATCCGACGACATCGTCTTGATATAGGCGACCCGACCACCGCCCAGGATCGCAAGGTCCTCGGGCGTCATGATGCGCGCGATATCGGACGCGTCGGACCGGGTTGCGGATCGCTTGCCTGCGTTGTTCTGGTTCATGACGCCACTCCTCTCGATGGGCGAGGTCGGGAGCCGAGACTAGATCGCGTCCGGGGCAAAATTCCGGCCCCATAGCGTCGATCCGGCGCAAAGTATCCGATGATTCTGGTTTCTTGTGTGTGACCGGCCGAGCGCAATCAGCGCTCTCGCTTGGCTCCGATCTCGATGCGCCTAACCATCCGTTCCGGCTCGTGCCGGACAAGGTCAATCGCCAGGAGGCCGTTGGTCAACTCCGCAGAGCGCACCTCGATTCCCTCGGCAAGCACGAAAGTGCGGCTGAACTGGCGCGCCGCGATGCCGCGGTAGATGTATTGCCGATCCTTGTCGTCCTGCTGGCGACCGCGGATGAGAAGCTGCTTGTCCTCGAGCGTGATCTCGATGTCGCGATCGGTAAAGCCGGCGACCGCAAGCGTGATTCGCAGAACGTCCGGAGCATCGGGGCCAGAGGCGATGCGCTCGATGTTGTAGGGCGGGTAGCCCTCGTTTGCCGTCTTGCCGGCACGGTCTATCAGCCGCTCGATTTCCTCGAAGCCGAGGAGCAGCGGATTGGACAGGAGACCCATGCGTGTCATGCTGGAAAGTCCTTTCTATGAAGCGACTTGCGCCGTGAGCGAAGGCTGCTGAGCCACGCATCCCGGCGTCGAGCCGGCTCGCCCCGGGATCCAGGAGCGGCGCGCTCCCGTGGCCTCCCGTGGCTTCCGGCCCCCATGCGAGGCACCGGCTTCGGCTCGAGAGAACATATGGGGGCCGCTAACGCGGCTTCAAGCGCCCTGGCACGGCCAGGGGAGCGCAGCCGGGCGGCGGGCCGTCGTCATCAGTCCGCCCCACTCGTCGCGCCCATTTGCGCGCCTCATCTCGGGTATTGAAACGGCATACAGAGGGAGGAGCGGAATGGCCTGGAGCCTGATCGCCTTCGATGGAAGCGGTTCCGTCAGGGTCGAACCTGCTCTAGACCGGGCGCCGCCCAGGGCAACGATGTGGCATCAACTCGGTCCTTGGAGAAAAAGCCGATGAACGCCTTTGGTCCCGGTCAGCTCGCTTCTGGCCGGTTCGCTATCATTCTCGCGATTGTGCTTGCGACGCTTAACGGCCCAGTGCCGCGCGCCAATGCCCAGTATCCGGATGTGGAGCAGCCGTCTGGAACTGCCCCGCCGACGGTGGCAGCGCCGGCTCCTCCCTCGATGTCCCCTCCGGAGCCGACCGCCACTGCCGCGGCCAGCGTCTCGGCCGTCGAACTCACCGACGAGGAAAAGGCTGAGCGTGAAGGGCGGCGCGCCTGCAAGGCGGCGATCTGTGCAGCCTTCCACAATCGGAGGGAGGGTCAGGACATATCGTGCAAGATATTGAAATCATTTCGCAAAGAGCAGCTTGATAAGATCGTCTCGAAAGCCAAGATCTCCTGGCCCTGGGGGAAGGTGGTTTGCAGGTCGGACATCAAGCTGAGGCGCGCAGATCTCGGCCGCGTGCTCGTCGACGACAAGGCCGACCTCTCGCTCGATCCGCACGAGGTCGCCTGCGTCGTGGCGCGTGACAAGGACGGCGACGCGGAGATCAAGGTGGCGTTGACGCCAAAAGTCAGCTTCGAGAAGGGCAAGGCGGTCAAGGCCCAGATCAACTGGGGGAAGATCGAAGCACCAACGCTGGTTAAGGGCGCGATGTGGCCAGCAACGGCCACCGACAATACTTTTAATGTCTTGGGTGGAATGTTGGTCGAGGATATCAATAACTTCGTCGGCGACAAATGCAACGAGGTGAAGCCAGACTGGGAGGGCAAGTAAATCGGCTCAATTACTCGGCCTGAGCCACGCCCGGGATTTGATTGAAACATTGTAGCATGTCGATGGGCCGAGGTTATGTTACTCTATTCCATCAGCGGGACTGATCCGGGCGCACGAAAAATTCGATTGGTCATCGGCTGCGGGCCGAACTACATGTTTTGTCATCAAGCCCCGGTGCGGGCGAGATCGCGAAACATGAACCCCTTAGGAGGATCGCCATGAAGATCTGGAACAAGCCGTCGGTTAAGGAGCAGGGCGTTGGTCTCGAGGTCACGAGCTACCTGCCGGCCGAGATCGACGTTATCTGAATTCGGCCCGCTCCTCAGGAGTAGGTCTCTTCGGCGGTCGGGGTCCCCCGGCCGCCGATCGTTTTCGAATGCCCCTCGTTCACATGCCGCCCACGCTCATGAGAGTGCCCGAGGCTAGCCGTCGAGGCTCTCGCGCAGCAACTCGAGCTCTAGCCAGCGTGTCTCAGCTTCCGCGAGCTCGGCCGCAGCCGCAGTCAGGCGGGCAGAGGCTGCGTCGAAACTCCGCTTGTCCTTAGCGAACAGGGACGGGTCCGCGAGCCGCGCCTCGATGCCGATGATCTCTCCCTCGAGCGTCGCAATGCGCGCCGGCAGCGTCTCGAGCGCGTGTTTCTCCTTGAACGACAGCTTCCGCTTGGTGCCCGCTTCGAGTATTGCGCCGCCGCCAGAGATGTTCTCACCTGTGTTGGCCGAGGTCTGAGACGGTCGCGCCTGGTGGGCCGGGCCGGCCGAAGCGAACGACGCCGCAGCTCCCTTCCTTTGCGCCAGCATGTCGGTAAAGCCACCAGCATACTCGGTCCAGCTGCCGTCGCCGTTGGCCGCGATCACGCTCGTCACCACGCGGTCGAGGAAATCTCGGTCGTGGCTGACTAACAGCACCGTGCCCTGGTAGTCGCCGAGCAGCTCCTGCAGCAGGTCCAGCGTCTCGAGGTCGAGGTCGTTGGTCGGCTCGTCGAGCACGAGCAGGTTCGACGGCTTGGCCAGTGCACGGGCCAGCATCAGTCGGCCGCGCTCGCCCCCCGACAGCACCGAGAGCGGCGACCGGGTCTGCTCGGGCTTGAACAGGAAGTCCTTCATGTAGCTCGCGACGTGCCGCGCTTTGCCGTTGACGACAACCTGATCGCTGCGGCCGCCGGTGAGTGCGTCGGCGACGGTCCAGGTGGGATCGAGCTCGTCGCGCCGCTGGTCGAGCGCGATCATCTCGAGGCCGGTGCCGAGGCGCACCGTGCCGCTGTCCGGCTCGAGCGCGCCGATCAACATCTTGAGCAGCGTCGTTTTGCCGGCACCGTTTGGGCCGACGAGGCCGATTCTGTCGCCCCTGTCGACGCGGGTCGAGAAATCCGCGACGACCGCGACGCCGCCGTAGGACTTCGAGATCGCCTTCGCCTCGCAAACCAGCTTTCCCGATGTGCCGCCCTCGACAGCCTCGAGCGTGACGTTGCCCTCGACGCGGCGGTGCTCGCGGCGCTGCTCGCGCATGTCTGCCAGCTCCCGCACGCGCCGTACATTGCGCTTGCGCCGTGCGGTGACGCCGCCGTGCATCCACTGGTTCTCACGCTCGATCTTCCGGTCGAGCTTGTGCCGCTCGATCTCCTCCTGCTCGAGCATGTCGTCGCGCCACGTCTCGAAATGCTGGAAACCTCTGTCGAGCCGGTGCGCAATCCCGCGATCGAGCCAGACGGTCGCGCGCGACAGTGTCTCGAGCAGCTTGCGATCGTGGCTGATAAGGACCACGGCCGACTTCATCCGCGACAGGGTGCTCTCGAGCCACAGGATGGCGTCGAGATCGAGGTGGTTCGTCGGCTCGTCGAGCAGCAGCACGTCGGGACGAGGTGCGAGAACCTGCGCCAGCGCCATGCGCCGTGCCTCGCCGCCCGACAGCCGGGCGGGATCCTCGCTGCCGTCGAGACCGAGATCCTGCAGCATTCGGCGCGCGGTGTAGGGATCGTCGGCAGGCCCGAGGCCGGCCTCGACGTAGGCGAGCGTGGTCGCGAAGCCGCTTGCATCCGGCTCCTGCGGCAGATAGCGCACCGATGCGTTGGGGTGCATGAAGCGCTCGCCCCGGTCTGGCTCGACGAGGCCGGCGGCGATCTTGAGAAGCGTCGATTTCCCAGAGCCATTGCGGCCGACGAGACAGATCCGATCGCCGGGCTCGACCGCAATCTCGGCGCCGGTCAGCAGCGGCGTGCCGCCGAACGTCAGGTGGATGTCACGCAGCGCCAGGAGCGGCGGAGCCATATTCGCCTCTTTGTGCCGACGCCGGACGAGACCTTGGCATCAAGCTGCGCGGCGGTTGTCCGGCGATGTCCCGATCAGCACCTGACCCGGCGCGACGGTCGGCGCGGTCGTGCGCCGTTGGATGGTGGAGCCAAGCGGGATCGAACCGCTGACCTCTTGCATGCCATGCAAGCGCTCTCCCAGCTGAGCTATGGCCCCTTAGTCCATGGGAACCGTTCCTTATCCGGCAGCCGCGACAAGCTAAGAAAGCAGTGCGTGCTGCCGTTTAGGAACGAGCGGAGGCGAGCAAATCGACCCCCGCGAGACCGCAGTGATTATTCCTTTCGTCTGCAAATCGCAAGCGGCTTGTTGGTGCTCGAACGGGCTGCGCGACCGCACGCGATCAGGGCTCCTCCTCGCCTTCCTCGACGCCGCCGATGATCGTCGTCACGTCGCCGCCGTCCTCCTCCTCCTCTTCGAGGAAGGTCTCGTCCTCGGCGCCGGCCACCGGCTCCTCGGCCTCGATGTCGGCCAGCGCCTCTTCGGCGTCGGGCGGCAGGTCGGCGGGCGCCTCCTCGGCTACGATCTCCGCCTTCTTGGCCTTGCGGGCGGCGCGCGCCTCCGCCTCCGCGGCAGCGGCGGCAGCTGCCGGGTTCGAAGCGATCTCGTAGATGGAGCCGCAGATCGGGCAGACGATCGGGTCGCGGTTGAGGTCGTAGAAGCGCGACCCGCACTCGTCGCTCTGGCAAGTACGTTTCGTGCCGCGCGCGTCTTTAGTGGCCATGCGTCAGCCCTCGGACATGAAAGGAAGCGGGCGGTCTGCCACACGCCATCGGCGCTGTCAAAAGCAATATCGCGGCCGACGGGCGCGGCCGGAACGGGTGCACACGGCGCACCGCAGAGCCTCGGAACGGCCGCTCGCCTGCGCTGCCCCGAGGTCTGACCAGAGACCTGCCCATAGAACCTGCCCAGAGAACATCGACGGCTCTCCGACCCGCGGTCGTTGACAGGCTAGGGGTGCCTCGGCTCAATGCGGCGCCGAACCGAAACCCGCCGGGCGCTGCCGTTGCCGCCGACCCGGTTCACACGGACACCGATCACCTTGCACCAGGCCCCTCCGCGTCCGCTCACGGCCGTCCGCGCGCGTGCCCTTTCCGGCGTCGTTCGCGTGCCGGGCGACAAGTCGATCTCGCATCGTGCGCTGCTGTTCGGGGCGCTCGCCACCGGCACCACGCGGATCCGCGGGCTGCTCGAGGCCGAGGACGTGCTCAATACCGCCAAGGCCGTGACCGCGCTCGGCGCCCCGACCGCCCGGGACGGCGACGTGTGGGTGGTCAAGGGCCGCGGTGTCGGCGGTCTCAGGGCACCGGCCGCGCCACTCGATTTCGGCAACTCGGGCACCGGCACGCGCCTCATGATGGGCGTTGTGGCCGGCCACCCCATCGAAGTCGCGATGACGGGCGATGCCTCGCTCTCGCGCCGGCCAATGCGACGCGTGCTGGCGCCGTTGAGACAGATGGGGCTCGTCGTCGTCGAGGAGGGCAGGGAGACGCTGCCGCTGACGCTGCGTGGCACGTCCCACCTCGTGCCCATCGTCTATGAGCTGCCTGTGCCGTCGGCGCAGGTCAAGAGCGCGATCCTCATCGCCGGACTGCATGCGGCCGGCGAGACGACCGTCATCGAGGCCGAGGCCACGCGCGATCACACCGAGCGCATGCTGCGGCATTTCGGTGCCGTGGTGCGAACTGCAGTGCTCGATGGCAAGTCGCACATCACGGTTCAAGGCGACGCCGAGATGGCGGGCCGCGATGTGACCGTGCCCGGCGACCCGTCGTCGGCGGCGTTCCTGGCGTGCGCGGCCTTGCTCGTGCCCGGCTCCGAAATCACCATCGAGGGGGTGCTGGTCAACCCGACGCGGACGGGCCTCTACACGACGCTGCGCGAGATGGGCGGCGATATCGCTCTCATCAACCAGCGCGACGAGGGGGGCGAGCCTGTTGCCGATATCCGGGTGCGTTACGGTCGGCTCAAGGGCGTTCATGTGCCGGCCGATCGCGCGCCTTCGATGATCGACGAATACCCCGTGCTGGCGGCCGTCGCTGCGTTTGCCGAGGGCGTGACACGCATGGATGGTCTCGCCGAGCTCAAGGTGAAGGAAAGCGACCGGCTCGCAGCCACCGCTGCGGGGCTCATTGCCAACGGCGTCCAAGCGACCGTCGAGGGCGATACGCTGATCGTCCATGGCACCGGAAAAGTTGCGGGGGGCGGAACGGTCGCCACGCATCTCGATCACCGTATTGCCATGGCGTTTCTGACCATGGGCCTCGCCGCCGAAAATCCCGTAACCGTTGACGATACGGGCATGATTGCTACGAGCTTTCCCGAGTTCCGCGGCCTCATGGAGCGGCTTGGCGCCGACTATCGCGACAGCTGACGAAGCGGGCAGGCCGAGCAGCCTGCTTGATTTAGGGCGCGTTCGTCGCCAATTGTCTCTAGATGAACGAGTTCGATTTCTCCGCGCCTGCCGACGTCTACGCGAGCCGCGGTCGGGGCGCGTCCAAGCGGCCCGTGAAGTACCACCGCTTCGACAGCGCGGCCGAGGCGATCCGGTTCGTGATCGAAACGCTGCCGCTCGATATGCTCGCAGGCACGATCATGGAGATCGGCGAGGATCGCTTTCTCGGCAGTGACATCCGCAGGCTTTACGACAGCGCCGACTATCCGCTGGCTCGGCCGGCGGCATCGTGAGGCACGCCCGCCTGGGTTGGATCCCGTCTTGGCTTGGCTGGGGTCCAGATCGCCCTGAGCGGAGCACTTTTTTGTCAAAATGGACCGTTTCTTTAATTCGGTCTTGTAATGCCCATTCATCTCGGCTATTTAACCGATTATCGACTTTGGCCGGACAACCGGGCCGCAGCTCCGAGGCTTAGCCAGGAGCGCGATTCAGAACCCCCTCCAAACAATCGAGAGATCGAGAGCTAGTGAGCGCTTGGGCGCTCGCTAGCTCGTTGGCATTTGAAGCGAGCGAGAAAAGAGCATCCCATGCAAAAGGGCACGGTCAAGTTCTACAACAACCAGAAGGGCTTCGGGTTCATTGCTCCCGATGACGGCGGCAAGGACGTGTTCGTCCACGCCACTGCGCTCGAGCGCGCCGGCATGAGCAGCCTGTCGGAGGGCCAGAAGGTCAGCTTCGACACGGAAGAGGACCGTCGCTCCGGCAAGACCGCGGTCGCCCGGATCCAGGCTGCCTGAGGCACGCCGACATCCGTCGGAATTTGGAAGCCGTCCTCCCCCGAGGACGGCTTTCTGCTTTTGGACGCTCGTTCTTCCGTCGCGAGCGCTGGTGGCGCACGCTTGACCCGCGCCGTTCGCTCGGGCACTGGCATGCGCACTGCGGGAGTTGGGACGGATGATCATCGCCATTGACGGGCCGGCAGCCTCCGGCAAGGGCACGCTCGCCAAGCGCATTGCCGAGCGAATGGGCTACCCCTGTCTCGATACCGGCCTTCTCTACAGGGCGGTCGCTCGGGACACGGCGCGCTCCGGCTTCAAGCTCGACGACACATGGGCCGCGGTTGCCGCGGCACGCGGGCTCGACGCCGCCACTCTCGACGATGCAGCGCTTCGCGGTGCCGCCGCCGGCGATGCCGCTTCGGTCGTTGCCCGGATCCCCGAAGTGCGTCGCGCGCTGCTGAAATATCAGCGCGATTTCGCGCGGCAGGCACCCGGCGCCGTGCTCGACGGTCGCGACATCGGCACCGTCATCTGCCCCGAAGCCGAGGTTAAGATTTTCGTTACCGCGGCGCCGGAGGTGCGGGCGGAGCGGCGGTTTCTCGAGCTGCGCGGCCGCGGCGACGTCGGGACCAGCTTCGAGACCGTGCTGGCCCAGATCCATGCCCGCGACGCCCGCGACGCCGGGCGCGCCGATGCGCCCATGAAAATGGCCGCCGACGCGCTCTTGCTGGACACGACGGCATTGGATATAGAAGCCGCATTCGACGCCGCCGTCGGATTGATCGAGAGGAAGATCGGCCAACGGGGTGCGCCCTGATCCGGTAGCACCGGACGGGCACGCGCCCCAAATCCTGTTGGCAGGGCAGTTCGCCCGTCTGCGCGGTGAGAACCCAATCACGAGCCGAGCGCCCGAGCCAGGTCGGTGCACGTTGTTTCGCGTGCGGCCGGTCTGCCTCCCATCAGAAGCCGGGCGCTTTTCGACCAGACACAACACGTGCCGCGGCGCCAACGCCAGGTGCGATCGCAACAAAATCCAGGTTGACCAGGAGAGCGAATGACAGCCCAAGCAATGAGCCACGAGATGAACCCCTCCCGCGACGACTTCGCCGCGATGCTCGCCGAGAGCCTGGCCAAGGATGACGTCTTCGAGGGCCAGGTGGTCCGCGGCAAGGTGGTCGGCATCGAGAAGGACCTCGCGGTCATCGACGTCGGCCTCAAAATGGAAGGGCGCGTGCCGATCAAGGAGTTCGGCATCGGTGGCAAGCCGGGCGAGATCAAGGTCGGCGATACGGTCGAGGTCTACCTCGAGCGCGTCGAGAATGCGCTGGGCGAGGCGGTGCTGAGCCGCGAAAAGGCCAAGCGCGAGGAGAGTTGGACGCGCCTTGAGAAGCAGTTCGAGAAGGGCGAGAAGGTCCAGGGCGTCATCTTCAACAAGGTCAAGGGCGGCTTCACCGTCGACCTCGACGGCGCGGTGGCATTCCTGCCCGGCTCGCAGGTCGACATCCGGCCGGTGCGCGACATCGGGCCGCTCATGCACCAGCCGATGGCCTTCCAGATCCTCAAGATGGACCGCCGCCGCGGCAACATCGTCGTCTCGCGCCGCT